>NZ_JBIVYI010000012.1:0-183196 GCF_044769665.1 Rhizobium sp. NPDC090279
CGAGGCCTTCATCGAATTCTCCTCTCTTCCCCGCAGGGATCATAAGTGGAAAATTCCAGTTCTAAATGGCCTAATTTAACGGGGGCACGTCAGTCAGCCGCATCGGCATCATGGGAAGAGTTTTGATCTTTAAGTCTTATCCAATCCTTGAAGGATTGCTAGGCTTCAAAATCGAGGCGCGCCGGAATATATCATTGCTTCCGGCGCTCATTCTCGCCAATTGCCGTTCGGTCGACAGAGTGCCATTCTCGGACGAATCGAGAGTTTCTCGCCATACGCAGGGAGTGACCACAGGAAATGTTAAGCGTTTTCCCGGTGCCGCAAGGCGATAAAAAGGGCCAGCCGCAAGCGTTTGCAGAGGCCTTATGGATCGACCTCCTGAGTCCCAGCGGTGCTGAACTAAGGGAGGTGGAACAGGTCATCGGAGCACCTCTCCCTTCGCTTGGGGCGCTCAGTGAAATCGAAACGTCGAGCCGTTTGAGAAATCAGCACGGTGTTCTTTACATGAGTACGCCGTCGGCGGCACGACATCCGGAGGGGGCTGATACGACACCTCCCCTTGGTTTTGTTTTATCCATGGATCGTCTCGTCACCGTCCGGTTCATGGCATTGCCGGCTGTTGATGCCGTGGCCGCTGGATTTGCCGGACAGGATGCCCCGAAATCGAGTCTCGAGGTCTTCACCTTGCTCTGTGAAGACATTGTCGACCGCGTTGCCGATGCTCTTGAGCACCTGGCGGGAGAGCTCAATGGCCTTTCAACAAGCGCCTTTCGAGCAGAGGACCCTCGTGGCCACCACGCAGCCCGCGCCAACCGACTATTGCGAGCGCAACTGCGCCAAGTGGGGCGTCTAGGAGACCGTCTCTCACAGATTCGAGACGGTTTACAGGGTCTCGGGCGCGTTGTGACCTATGCAGAGCAGCAGGCCAAGGGATGGTCTGACAGCCTTGAGCCAAGGCTGGCAGGATTATGTCGCGATATACACTCTTTGGTTGATTACGAAGAGCAACTTGCCAACAAAGTTCAGTTTGTTTTGGACGCTCTCGTCGGATTGATTGGCATTGCTCAAAACGACATATTCAAGGTTCTCACCATCGTGTCGATCGCGGGCATTCCACCGACCCTTGTCGCCGGCATCTACGGCATGAACTTCAAGAACATGCCGGAATATGATTGGGCCTGGGGTTATCAATATGGCTGGGCAGTCATCCTACTCAGCACCATCATTCCACTGGTTTGGTTCAAGGTGAAGGGTTGGTTCTGACGCTTGCTGCAACCGCAGAACGGTACGATATAGCCGCCCATTCTCTCTTCAAAGCGGGTTTGCAAACATATTAGCGGCGGGACGCTCTTATATCTCCGCTATTGCCAACGGGCTGGCGCGATAGAGCTTGCAGAGAGACATAAGTTAAGCAGGAAAACAGCGCAATGAGCGAGGTTAACTACAATCATCGACGCGGGGCGTTGGGAGCCATGATCTTCGGAAGCTCTGAGGCCCGCTGGCCGCAAAAGACGTTCGCGATGCGATTGCTCATTTGCCCGATGACGCGGAAGCCGTGTTTGGCACATGCGAACATGGCGATCCTTTGAAATTCGGCCGATTTAAGATGCGTGCCAAATCTCCTTCGGAATCGAAAAGTCGATCTCTCCGGCGTCAGGTGTCCAACGAGTGGAAGGTTGCTGCGCTACGACTTGCATGAAACAGCACCAGTGCCTTCGCGCGCCCAGAAGTCAAACAACGTGACAGCACCCTGCGCGAGCCTGACAACTCACATTCGACCCTAGCAAATCACCCGTCGCACACGAGACCAGTCATATCAGCGTTGCCCTGCATATACCTGAGAATAGGTATTGACTCCGTTTTGAGTTCCGTCACGAATTGAGCCACTTTTCTGCTCGGTGCTGACCGGTCTCGACTTGAGACGAGGCAATGGAAAACATTGTTTTTCATCGGGCGATGGGGTCACGCCAAGATGGCAAATCCTGGGTGAATTCTGTACAGAATTCAACAGCCTGCTCAATCTCGGCATCTCCTATCGGTTGTTGACGGTGAGCCCCGCTTGCTTCGTCCTGATGAAAACTGCCTTCGAGATACAAATTCAATAATGTTGGACATCTTGTTTACTTTGGCTGATTGCGTGACACCGTCACCAGTACCCTTGGAATCGGTGGCCAAAGCTGGGCCTCACCGCTAGCCGGCAGTCGGCGTTTGTTCAAGACTGGCGAACATGTAGTCCAGGTTGATGAAGCAGACCATGCCCTGTTCCAGCGGAATAATTCCGTAGGAGAAAGCCGGATCAAAGGACGTGCCAAGGTCCGGCACGGGTTGAATGCGGTCGCTGCCAATCGAGAGAATATCGGAGACACGGTCAACGACAAGGCCAACGACACTGCTGCCGATCTCGGCGACAACGATGGCGCTCCGATCCGTGCTCACTGCACCCCGCACACCGAGTTTGGCGGCAAGATCGATCACGGGAATAACCGAGCCACGCAGATTCATGACACCAAGGACATGCGGTGGCGCGTGAGGTAGCGGCGTTGCCGCCGCCCACCCTCTTATCTCTCGGATTGATGTCGTCTTGATGCAAAATTGCTGATCACCAAGATGGAACGCTATGATTTCCAGCGTTGTGGTTGCGCTCAGGCTTTGGCTATTCATCAAAACTCCTCCCAGGAAGAGGCTGCAGCGGCAGTTGCGGTGCGACGACCGAAGGCATTTGCGAGTTGGCGGCCAAGCACACGCGCCGGAGAGGCAACCGGTTTGCTGTCGCGATCAGTTGCGCGTGGTGCCGAGACGCCATCATTGAGTTTGAAACGAGCAATCAGGCGAGCGAGATTTGTCGCCTCATCAGCCAATCGACTGGTCGCCGCAGTCGACTCTTCGACCATTGCCGCGTTCTGCTGGGTGACCTGATCCATCTGGTTGACGGCGGTGCTGACCTCAGACAGGCCAGTCGACTGCTCTTTGGCGGCCGTTGCGATCGAGTGCACATGTTCATTGATCTTGATCACATGCCCCTGGATCAACCCGAGCGCTTCACCGGTGGCGGTTACCAGCTTGACGCCAGAATTTACTTCGTCTCCGGAACGCGAAATCAGACTCTTGATGTCCTTGGCGGCCGTCGCCGAACGCTGTGCGAGTTCACGCACTTCCTGTGCGACCACGGCAAATCCTTTGCCCGCTTCGCCTGCCCGCGCTGCCTCGACGCCAGCATTTAGTGCCAGCAGATTCGTCTGGAAAGCGATCTCGTCGATGACGTTGATAATCTGGCCGATCTCACCGGAGGCCTGCTCGATGCGGCCCATGGCTGATACCGCATCCTTGACAACGGCGCTGGATTGCTCGGTACTATGGCGGGCCTCATCAACCATATGACTGGCCTCCAATGCCCGTTCCGTAGAATTCTTTACAGCAGCGGTGATTTCCTCGAGCGCAGACGAGGTCTCCTCGAGCGACGCGGCCTGCTGCTCCGTGCGCTGCGACAGGTCACCTGAGGCGATCCTCATCTCGCCAGCGCCACCATTGATCGTGTCGATCGCCGCGCGAACCTCACCCAACACTGAACGTAGGTTGGTCATCGTTGCATTGACGTTCTGCTGCAACTCGTAGAAAGCTCCCTGGAAGTTGCCGCGCATGTTTTCGGTCAGATCGCCCTCGGCCAACGCCGACACCACTCGTCTGGTCTCTGCGATACCATTGTCGACGGACGTCACGAGCTCGTTGACGCTTGCAGCAAAGCGGTTGAGATCGGCGTTGTCGTAATCCTTTGTGATACGCTGAGTAAAATCCCCGGCCACCGCCGCTGAGACCACAGCGGCAATACTCGACTGCAAGTCGGCACTCTTTGCTTGCAGCGCTGCCTCTTGTGCATTCAGCTCACGCACTTTGATACCGTTTTCCTTGAAGACCTGCACTGCACGGGCCATTTCGCCGACTTCGTCAGGACGCACAGCGAAAGGAATGTCCGTTTCAAGCTTGCCGGCCGCCAGCACACCCATCGTGCTTGTCAGCAAGCTGATTGGCTTGATCACGCGAGCGATGCTATAGGCCAAAGCACCGATTCCAGTTGCGATCGCAAGCGCCATTGCGGCGATCGCGATCATGACTGTCGAGGAAATATAGTCCATTGTATTGCCGACGGAGGTATCGCCACCGCGTTTGTTGATCGCAACATCCCGGTCGAGAAGATCACCGCTGTCATCGTAGGTCTTGGCCGTGCTTGGGCTGGTCAGGAGGTCGAAAGCTTCATCTTTCTTTCCTGCTCCCATAAGCTGGAGGATCTCTTCGCTTGTCTCCTGATAGCGCGCCCACAGGTTTGAGAATGCATCATATGTCTGCCGCTCTTCACCGGGAGTAATCATAGGCTCGTACTCGCGACGAGCATTGTCCAAGTCCTGCATCTTTTGTCGAAAGATACTAATATTGCGAACTAGGCTTGTTGAATCAGCTGAGTTGGTGACCAAAGCGAATTGAAGAATACGGTAGTCACCTGTGATTGTATTGATACGATTAACTACATCAATGGACGGGAGCCAATTTTTGGAAACGTCTGCGACGTTGTTCCTGATGGCGATAAGCTTGACAATACTTACAATGCCCTGTCCTGCCGCCACGGTCGACAACAGGATGAACAACGATATCAAGGTTAGTTTGATAGAGGAGCGCATGTAAAATACTTTCCAAAATTTAGAAGGGTGTGCTCGGGGTGTGGAGGTCTAATTCGCCTTTGAGCGGCACCAAAGCGCGCGAAGTTGGCGAAGTATCTTGATCTCCGATCTCTTGGGGCAACCGGAATACAGCTGCCTATCTAAGTGAATGAAAATTCCTGATACTCCCGTGATAGACACAGGAGGGCGTGGCATTTGCGATGCGATCTTGTTGAGAGGCGCCCAAATCATTTGAGCTATGCGAACAATTCCAGCCTAGTCTGAGATCCCAGACAACGCGCCGATTGTCGCGAAACATGTGCGGTGAGTGCCCATGCATTCCCGATAAATGCCCGGAAAGATTAACCGGTTTCTTAAGTTTTTTGCCCCCCGGATTTTGCGTGCGCAAAACGGATAGGTGTTTCGCGTTCTTGACAAAGAGATATCGGGGTCACAGCGCGTCAGCGTGTCGAGACAGCTGGACACGGTCTTTTCTACGCACCAGTTCGGTCGCTCAGTTCTCCTCTATCAGTTGAATCGCCAGTCGAAGCGCTCTTGGAATGGGAGGCCGCTGGTTCTGCGATCCCTGCGCACCCTGGGGGAAAGGTGCTGCTGAGAATGCAAAAGCGCATTCGCCGCGTCATGCCAGGCGGTACGGATCTTGCAGCCATCTCTCGGCGAGACCTCATTTGCCTTGCCCGCCACCTCAACGATCGGCCACGAAGATGCCTCGGCTATAAAACGTCGGCGTGATACACTTGGGTGAGCTTCTCCAAAACGGGATTACGGCTGCGGAACGGCGGGGTGCAGCGACAGCGATAACACATTGTTGAAGTTTACCCGGCGGTGATACCGGCGTACGATCGATAGGGCAGTTCCGTTGATGTGTCGATTTCACCGTCAGGCAGGGATGGAGACATGCTCACTCTGAATATCAATGAGCAGTTGCGCGAGGTCGACGTTCCGGAGGACATGCCACTTCTGTGGGTATTGCGGGACCACCTCAACCTGGTCGGCACCAAATATGGCTGCGGCATCGCCCAGTGCGGCGCCTGTACGGTGCATGTCGGTGGCAAACCGGTGCGTTCCTGCCAGCTGACCGTTGGCGATGTCGGCACCCGCGCCGTCGTCACCATCGAAGGAATCGGCAGGACGCCCAACGGCAGCAAGGTTCAGCGGGCCTGGGTCGAGGCCGCCGTACCGCAATGCGGCTATTGCCAAGCCGGCCAGATCATGTCGGCGACAGCCCTGCTGGACAGCAATCCGCAACCCGATGATTCCGATATTGACGCGGCCATGGCGGGCAATCTCTGTCGATGCGGGACCTATATCCGCATCCGCCGCGCGATCAAGAACGCCGCCGCCAAACCGGCCTGACCATGAAAAAAATCATCGGTCTTGTCATAGCGATCCTTGTTATCATCACGTTTGGTTTTGCGGGATGGCTGCTTCTCGGCCGCAATCCGACTTCCTTCGCCGGCGGCGCGACCGTGGCACTTGCAGATTACCCGGGCACCAATGTGACCGGCGTTCCAGCGCAGCTTGCCAGTGCGGATTTAGTGAAGCGCGGCGAATATCTCGTCCATGCCGCAGATTGCCAGGCCTGCCACACCGCCCCCGGAGGCCCTCCCCTCGCCGGCGGCTTCGCCTTCAACATGCCGTTCGGCACCATCTATTCCACCAACATCACCCCGGACAAGGAAACCGGGATCGGCAATTATACCGACGCGCAATTCCTGGCGGCCGTGCATAAGGGCATTCGCGCCGACGGCGAAAAACTCTATCCCGCCATGCCCTATCCGTCCTATACCTACATGACGGACGCCGACGTGCTCGCCATCAAGGCCTATCTCTTCACGCTGGCACCGGTCCATGTCCCGGCAAAGCCCGACCAGCTTTCATGGCCCTTCGACCAGCGCAGCCTGCTGTCGCTGTGGAGTGTCGTGTTCAATACCGATGAACGCTTCCGTCCCAATACCGGCCAGAGCCAGCAATGGAATCGAGGCGCCTATCTTGCCGAGGCTCTGGGCCATTGCGGCGAGTGCCACACGCCGCGCAACCTCGCCTATGCGCTGGACAATCACCACAAGTTCGCCGGCGCCGTCACGGCCGGTTGGCGCGCCTACAATATCACCGGCGACAAGGATTCCGGCATTGGCGACTGGAGCGACGAGGACATCTATCTCTATCTTTCGACCGGACACGCCAACGGACATGGCGGCGCCGCCGGCCCGATGGGAGAAGCTACCGACGACAGCCTCAGCTATCTCGTGCCGGACGACGTGCATGCCCTGGTGACCTATCTGCGCAGCATCCCCGCCCATGCGAGCGATCTTCCCCGCACCGTCACGACGGCTGCGCCGGCATCGCACAAGGAGGGCGTGGCGGATGTCGATTCGCGCGGAGAAAAGATCTTCGCCAGCGCCTGCGCGAGCTGCCATGACTGGACCGGCGTGAGCCCGGTCACCGGCTATGCCACACTCACAGGCGTCCGCGCCGTCAACGATCCGAGCGCCACCAACGTGGCGCAGACGGTCATCAATGGCGTCGATCGCACCACCGCCGAGGGCAGGATCTTCATGCCGGCCTTTGGTGAGGGCTATTCAGACGACGATATAGCTGCTGTCGCCAACTATATCACCGCCCGGTTCGGCGCCAAGGGCGCGCATTTGACGGGCAAGGATGTGGCCAATCTGCGAAAGCAGGCGACCCAGCAACCCAATTCTCCGGAGGCACACAATGGCTGACACCAAGCCGAATTTTACGCAGTCCGATGCTTATCTCTCGGCGCTTATGCGTGAGGTCCGTTCTGTGCCGGCAGACAATAGCTTGCTCACCATGGGACGGCGTACGCTCTTCAAGCTGGCCGGCGGGGGCGCTGCCGGGCTGATCCTGGGTTTCTACCTGGGAGACGCGGCGTTCGCGGCCGAGCAAACGGACGGCGAAGACCAGGCGATGAATGCATTCATCCGCATCGCTCCGGACAATACGATCACCATCTATTCCAAATGCCCGGAGATCGGCCAGGGCATCAAGACCTCCTTTGGCGTGATCGTTGCCGATGAGCTCGACGCCGATTGGAACCATGTCGTGATGGAGCAAGCCGACATCAATCCCAAGGTCTATGGCAGCCAGGGCGCCGGAGGTTCGACCTCCATCCCCCACGCCTGGGATCAATTGCGTCAGGCCGGGGCCAGCGCCAAGGCGATGCTGATTGCCGCCGCCGCAGAGCAATGGGGCGTGGATGCGTCACAGATCAGCGCTCAGGATTCAGTCTTGACCCACGCAGCAAGCGGCAAGTCCGCATCCTACGGGTCGCTTGCGGTGGCAGCGGCAAGAATGCCGGTGCCTGATCCCCGGAGCCTGAAACTGAAGACCCGCGCCGAATATCGCCTGATCGGCAAGCGCTATCGCGGCGTCGACGATCCCAAGGTCGTCAGCGGCCAACCGCTGTTCGGTATTGATGTCCAACGTCCCGGCATGGTCTATGCGAGCTACACGAAATGTCCGGCAGCGGGCGGCAAGGTCAGATCCTTCAATGTCGATGAGATCAAGGCCGAGCGCGGCGTGCTCGACGCCTTTGCCGTGGGCGGAACGGGTTTACTGGTCGAGGTGATGCCGGGCGTCGCCATCATCGCCAAGGACACCTGGAGTGCATTCCAGGCGAAGGACAAGCTGAAGGTGGATTGGGATCTGAGCGAGGCATCGACGGATTCCAGCTCAAAATTCTCGATCGAGGCCAAGAAGCTGGCGACCGCTTTCCCTGAAAAACCTGATGACCATGTCGGCGACGTGGACAAGTCCTTCGCCAATGCCACGAAGACCGTCGAAGCCTATTACGAATATCCCTTCGCCGCCCATGTGCCGCTGGAGCCGATGAACACCACGGCGCACTGGCATGACGGGGTGATGGAAATGTGGGTGCCGACCCAGCAGCCGGATCGCGGCCTGCCCCTGATTGCGAAGGTGGCCGGCATCCCGCAGGAAAGGATCGTGATGCACCAGACCCGCGTTGGCGGCGGTTTCGGGCGCCGTTTGGTCAATGATTATACCTGCGAGGCCGCAGCCATCGCGCTGAAGGTCAACGCACCGGTCAAGCTGCAGTGGACCCGGGAAGACGATTTCAGCCACGATTTTTACCGTCCCGCCGGTTACCATCAGTTCAAAGGCGCGATCGACGGGGATGGCAGGCTCGACGCCTGGCAGGAACATTTCATCACCTTTACCGCCGACGGCAAGAAAGAGGCCTCGGGCGCCAGCCTCACCGACAATCTGAGATATTCCATCAAGGCACCCAACCTGCGCCGCGGCAAGACCATGCTGCCACTGAAGATCCCCACCGGCGCCTGGCGCGCGCCGGGCGACAATGCCCAGGTCTTCGCAGCGCAAAGCTTCATGCATGAACTATCGCTCGCATCGGGTCGCGACCATGTCGAGTTCCTGATCGCCGCGGTAAACCGCGACGTGCCTGAACTGGCGCCCAAGGACAACAGCGTCAACTTCAGCCCCAAGCGGGCAAGCGACGTGATCCGGATGTGCGCCGAGAAGGCAGGCTGGGGCAAAACGCTATCCAAAGGCAGCGGGCTCGGTTTGGCCTGGTGCTATTCCCACGCCGGCCACGTTGCCCAGGCGGTCGAGTTGAGTGTCGATGGCCGGAAGCAGATCAAGATCGATCGCATCGTGGTGGTGCTTGATGTCGGGCCGATCATTGATATGGCCGGCTCCGAAGCGCAGGCGCAGGGCGCCTCCACCGACGCCCTCTCCACGGCCATGGGTCTCAAGATCACCATCGAAAACGGCCGCATCCGGGAGCAGAACTACAATGCCTATCCGATTTTGCGCATGCCTTTTGCGCCCATGGCGATCGATGCCTATTTCATCCAGTCGGACAACCCGCCGACGGGCATGGGCGAACCCGCCTTCCCGGCACTGGCCCCGGCTCTCGGCAACGCCATATTCGCCGCAACGGGAGAGCGGGTGCGCCGCCTGCCGCTGCGTGACCTCGGCTACTCGCTGGCGATCTGACCCATGCCTTATGCGCGCGGTACATTCTTGGTGGTCCACACGCTCTCCATGTTTGCAGGGCACTCCAAGGCAGGCATCGGGCGTGACCGCACATGGAGAGGACGTGAACTTAGGCGTATCGGGATTGAGAACTTCGCGCTCGAAACGAAGCTCCGGCCCGAACCATTCCGCCGACATCACCGATGCAGAAGCGACCTGGGGCAAATCCGCCGCGATCCTTTGCGTTGATTCCATGCTCAAACCAGCTTGATTGCCGACCTCAGCTCGTCGGCCACCGCCTCCAATTCCTCTAGTGAAGCGTCAGGCATTGACCTGAACGTGAGCACTTCCTGAGCGATATAGAGTCTTGATGTAATGTCAGTCTTATCGTGCATGGGCACAATATGCGCGTGGGCATGAGGAACATCTCCGCCCGAAAAGAGGAAGGCTACACGATCCACGCCGTAAATTTTCTTTTGGGCGCGAGCGATCTTCTGGCCTGTGCCAACGATCTCGCCTGCAAGGTCGGCTGGCAAGTCGTCGAAGTAGTTGAAGTGATCGCGAGGAATGATCTGAACATGACCGCGACGGATTGGAGAGGAATCGAGGAAGGCAATTAGCTCGGTGCTTTCGAAAACGGGGATGCACGAAACGCGGCTATGTGCGATGTCGCAAAAGAGGCAAGAAGAAATCTTTTCTCTCATAATTCTTCGATCCGTCCAGCTTGCCGACGCAGAGAAAGATATCGAGCAGCGAGCGCGACATTCAACCCTGAGCATCCTATGCCATGCTTGAATTGTTGATCTTGCTCAACACAAATTCGAAGGGCAAGCATATCCAAGCAGCCGTCGACCAATTGACGGCGATTCGAGGCATTTATAGATGGTCATCAGACACCGGCGCCGCCCCGCCTGGCAATTCCTTTTGCTTCCCCTGCGGCTCGTCATAGCCCTGCTCGTCATCATCAGCGAGATCGCCCGACCGGTTTACCGGCCGCTGGTGAACTGGTTCTCCGCGCTCACGATCGTAAAGCACTTTGGCGAGATTGTCGGCTCGTTGCCACGAGCCGTGATTCTCGTTCTGTTTGTCGTGCCGCTTGCGATTGCCGAGCCTCTGAAGGTCTATGCTTTGTTCATTATTGCCAGGGGCCACGTGATCTCGGGGCTGGTCATAATCGCACTGGCCTACCTGATGAGCTTCCTTTTGGTCGAGCGCCTTTTCCACGCGGGCCGCGACAAGCTTCTGACCTACGGCTGGCTCAAATGGATTATGGATCGCGTTGAGACTGTTCGAGACTGGATCGCCGAGACGAAGGAAAGCGTCATCGCGGCAGTGCGTGGTTGGCTTGGATAGCATCAGGTGCCTGGAATTGGCTCCCAGGTCAAACCGTCGGTCTTGGAAAACTGCGGAATATGCGCAAGACCTTGAATGAGATCACAGTCAGCGCCCAGCGTCTCGTGCCAATCGCGCGCTTCCGTGAGGATGACGCCAATTCCGACAACCTCGGCTCCGGCCTTGCGCACCAGCTCCAGCGACCCCTTGAGGCTCGATCCAGAGGCAACCACGTCATCGACGACCAACACGCGCTTGCCTTCAAGAAGAGGGATCGCAGCGCGGTCCAGCAGCAGGCGCTGTTCACCCTTGGAGGTGATGGAAGAGATGCGCTGCTCCAGGGCATTTGCCAGATGGATTTTGGGCGACTTCTGCAGGACGACATAATTGTTGAGGCCGAGCGCCCGGGTGACCTCGATGGCGACGGGAATGCCGAGCGTCGCAGTGCCGACCACGATATCGGGCTTGAGCGATGCGAATTTGGCGGCAAGTTTGAGCCCGACATGCTCGCCGAATTTCACGCCGAGATCGATGACCATCATGAGGGAAATAGCAAAATCCGGCTTGATCGCCACGATCGGCAGGTCGACGGCATAGCCGGAAACATCGACTCTCCAGTTCTGTCCCGTTCTCGGCTCCATGGTCTCAGAGGTCATCGGCTCTATCCTTCATGCTGAGGCGCTGCTCGACCATCAGGCCGACCTGGCGCCAGGTTGTTCGCTTGTGTTTCAGATCATACCCATAGAGGGTGAGGGAAAATGAAATGGCGTGCGCCATACGGATCGCCTGGACGAGCAGCGGAACGCCGCGCGCCAGCGCGAAGCGCATTTTGGTGGGCAGACTGACGTCATCTATCTCCATGCCGCGCGACCGCTGGGCATCGGCAATGCGCTCGAAATCATCCCGCAACATCGGGATAACACCGAAGGTCAGAGAGAGAACAAGCGTGGCGATCGGCGGCAGCCGCGCAGCGCTTGCCGCTGCCAATATCGAGCCCGGAGAGCTCGTCTCCATGACGAAGTAGAAGGCTGCGGTCGTCGTGACCAGCCTGGCCGCCATCGCCATGGCGATAGACAGGGCCTGAGGTGTCGAAAGGCCCTGTAGCCACAGGTTGACCATCCAGCTCGCAATGACCATGCCGGTAAGCAAAGTGGCGCCCTTGAGATAGCCGCGAAGACCGGGAACCTTCAGCACCCAGAGAAGGAGCAGGCAAACAAGCGCAAGGAGCACACCGAACCGCCAGTCCGGAGCAAACCAGGCAGCCAGCATGATGATGAAGGCAATTCCCAGCTTGATGAAAAAATTGAGCGCGTGAAGCCGGGTCATGCCATGCTCCAGGCAGCCATATCATAGGGTGCTTGCCAGCCAAGCGAACGGAAAGTGTCGCTTTCCCATCCGTCTTCGGAGGTTCCCTCGAATGCGATCGAGCCATTATCCAGGATCATCAGACGGGTGGCGAGATCGTCGACCAGCTCCAGATCGTGCGAGATCAACATGACCGCGCGTCCCGAGGACTGCATTGACGAGATGAACAATTCCAACATTTGCCGGCCTTTGATGTCCCTACTCAAAAGAGGCTCGTCGATGATGGCGACAAGTGCGCCGGTCGCATCGGCGCAGGCCAGGCCGAGCAACGCCTGCTGGCGAGCTGAAAGAGCAAAGGGATTGGCCTCGGCGAGGTCGGAAAGCGCGTAGCGCGCAAGAGCCGCCTTGGCGCGTTCGATCACCACCGGATCGTTCGAGGAAGCGCTGGAAGCCGTAATGGCAAAGATCACTTCACCGAGTACGCTCATGTTGAACAGAATATGGCGCATGTTTTGGGGAATATAGGCAATCTTGCGGGCTCTTGCGGCGACGGACCAGTCGTCTGCCGTCGTGCCGTCGAAGAAGACCGAGCCCGCGGTTGATTTCAGAAGCCCGAGGATCGATTTGAACAGCGTCGTCTTGCCGGCGCCGTTGCGCCCGATGAGCGCGAGGACCTCTCCAGCCCGGACATCGAAACTCACATCCTTCAGCACCGGATTTCCGCGGGAGCGGGCAAGCTGGCTCGTCAACCCCGAAACAGTCAGCAGCGACCGCCCCGTCTCGCTGGTCTGTCGCTTGGGCCGCGAGCGCATCGGCGGCAGAATGCCGGCTTCGATCCAGGCGCCGTCCTGCGTCAGGACAGTTTTTGGCGGCATGCTGGGAGAAACGCTGCCCGCGCGCAACAAGGCGATGCTGTCGATCACGGAATAGAGGGCCAAAGGGTCCTGCTCCGAGATCAGCAGGGTCGAAACGCTGCCGGACACCTTCCGCAGGATATTGGAAAGCCGCATGCGGGCAGCGGGATCGAGCCCGGTGGTGGGCTCGTCCAGCACCAGGATTTTCGGGTTCGAAGCCAGCGCTGCGGCAATGGTGACCATACGCCGCTCTCCGCCCGAGAGCGTTAGAACGCGGCGGCCACGCAGCGCCTCCAGCTCGAATTCCGCGATGAGTTCGGCGAGCCGGTTCCGGATTGCACTCCGCTCGATGCCCTTGTTTTCCAAGGGAAAGGCGATGACATCCTCGACACAGATGTCCCAAAGCTGGTCTTCGCTATTTTGCGACACGAAGCCGATGGTGCCGAACAATTCCTTCTTCGTGAAAGAGATTAGCGGACGACCGCCGAGTTCCACGCGGCCCGAGAACTCGGTGGTGTGGACGAGGCGCGGAATAAGACCGGCGGCAACGCCGAGCAACGTCGACTTGCCGCTGCCGGCTTCGCCACAGACGAGAAGGCGCTGCCCCTCGTCAAGTGTACAATTGGCTTCGGCAAGCACCGATGCGGAACCGCCGAAACCGATCGTCAGATTTGCAATATTGAGCACTTGTTGATCCAGATCGTCTTCAGAAGCGCTTGAAGCCGGCGGGATGCGCACTCTTTAGAATTTTCATTGCAGGGATGATCAGAAGCGGCGTGCCAACGACCATCGGGACGATATCGGACAGGCCGAGATAACCAAAGCCCCACCAGAACGGAAAAATGCCGAGATAGGCAAGGCTGGCGGACACCGCCACCACCATAATCAGCCCGATTACAAGGCAAACCACAGCGATCTTGATCAGCGCCAGACGATCAAAGACAGTCTTGGCGGGATCGAAGAGGAGGCCCGGCACAAGGCCCGTCAGCCCGACCATGACCCCATCGACGATGAGCGAATGCGCGGGTATGAAAGTGCCGGCCAGAAGCGACCAGACGATCGTGCCGAGATAGCCGCAGATGAAGCCGCTGCGCCAGCCGAGCAGGATACCGATTACCGGTGGCAGGAAGGCGAAAATGCGCCACTGGATGACGCCGGGTACGAGCTGGATTGGATTGGCATAAGCCCAAAGCACGCCCGTGGCGGCGGCCGCCACGATCGAGAGCACGATGGGAAAGAGAGTATTGCCGTCAGTTTGAGACGCGGTCGCTTGCTGCATGATTTTTGCCCCTTTGAAAAGTCATTTCCAGAAATTTTTGAAGAACCAGTTGGAACGGCTCTCCGCGATGGTTCAGGCGCACATTTGGTCCCGATGCGACACCCTGGGAATTCCTCCGCCTAGAACGCCCCGGCTTCCCCGGGTTTCTTTAGAGATGGGACGCGATTGCCGACCCAAGGAACGCTCTTTCCAAGATTGAAGCGACTGATGGGAAATGCAAACCACGAAAACCATTCCAGATTGTATTTTAAGCATGATCTAGCATGTTGAACTTCAGCGGGCCAATCTAATCATACCCAGGTCGTTCGGCGGCCACGGCAAGATGGCGCAAGCAAATAGCCGACGCCATACTTACACCCCTGCAGCGCTTTTGGCGGCTGCGGAGCGCGCCTGCGGCAGCCGCTTTGTGAGCAAAGCTTGGGCGTCCGTCCAAGCATCTTTCTCGGTCGTGATATCGGGGGTCGCCACTCCGTCGATAATATCGAACTGAGGAATATGGCCTAGGCTGGTCACCAGTTTGGCGTCATCGCCGAGCAGTGTTCGCCAAGCGTGACCCTCGGTCAGAATAGCGCCCGCACCAACGATGTTCGCCCCTGCACGCCGCACGAGTCTGATTGCCGCCGCCATGCTGGAGCCGGTGGCGATGACATCATCGACGACGAGAACGCGCCTGCCCTGAAGCAGGGCTATCGAACGGCGATCGAGCAGAAGACGCTGCGGCACCGCAGTCGTGATCGAACGGACATCCTCCACCAAGGCGTCGGCAAGATGAAATTTCGGTGATTTCTGCAAGACGACATATTTGTCGATGCCAAGACGACGTGAGACCTCGATGGCGACCGGCACGCCCAGCGTGGCGCTGCCAACCACAATGTCGGGTCGCGCCTGTGCAAAATGATGGGCAAGCGCATCGCCGACAATGTCACCAAACCGGATTCCCATATCGATGACCATCAGCAATGCAATCGCGCGCCGGGCATTCAGCTGGATAATCGGCACGTTGAAGTTTTCGCCGGCAATCTTGATCTGATAGGTTTGCGGGGTCTCCAGATACATGATCGCGGCCCTCGTGCCATCGGTGTTTGCATTCAAATTCCTGTCTTAGTAGACACTAGGTCACACAATTTTTACAAACAGAAAAATTCGTCCGGTGCGTTTCCTTTTCTTCAACGAGGTATACCTCCCGAATGAGCAGGCTCCTGTTTTCCCGCTTCGCACATTACCTCGACGAGATCGCCAATCGCGGCTCGATCAGGAAGGCCGCTGAGAAGCTGAATGTGTCGGCTTCAGCGATCAACAAGCAGCTCATCGGCGCAGAGGAAGAATTCGGCGTAGCCCTGTTCGAGCGCCTGCCGCGCGGGATGCGGTTGACCTCCGCGGGCGAATTGCTCGTCAACGGCTATAGGGAATGGAACAAGGATCTGTCGCGGATCAAGTCGGAGATCGAGGAATTGAAGGGACTTCGCCGCGGCGAGGTTAAAATTGCCGCCTCGCAGGAAACGGTGCCCGACTTTCTGCCTGCGGCGATCGCGCGGTTCATGAAGGATCATCCTCGCATTCGCAACTCGGTCGCCGTGGTGGATTCCGACCGCGTGCGCCAGCTGGTCAGGGAGGGAGGCGCAGACTTCGGACTGACGTTCAGCCCCCTGCCCTTACCGGGGGTCATCGTTACGCGCTCAGCGGACTTCCATCTTATAGCCATCCTGCCGGCCGCCGCGGCTGCAAAGCAGCCGGATCGCATATCCATGGACGAATTCTTCATGAAGCCGACGATCGTTCCCGATGCCAGTAGTCATCTACGTGATGTCGTCGACATCGCCGCGGCACGTAGCGACACCAGATTTCAGCCCGTCTTGACCACCAATAGCCTGGCGCTCATGCGCTCAATGGTGCGCGAGGGCTGCGGTTTCGGTGTGACAGCCGTAGCTTCGGGCATGCCTCTCGAACATGAGGGTGGATTGCATTATGCCCGCATAGACGATGACGGCTTGCCGCCCATGGTGCTTTCCCTGATCGTTGATCCGCGACGCAGCCTTTCGATGACGTCGATCATCGCACGCAGATACTTCGAGGAATATCTCGACGAAATCGCACTTCGAACAGGAAAAGACCAAGATAATTCAATTGAATAGATAGGTTCTATAAGCTGAAAATACTCAATCGACGCCCATGGAACCCATTTGCCAGCGAGCTCCTGAACCTCTCTTCCCGTTGAAAAAAAGGAAACAGACCGCACGAATATTAATGCTTGTAAAAGTTGTAGGACGTCATGCCTATAGAGGCAATATCTTCTAATGCTAATTCTTGAGGCAACGATGGAATGGCTGTTGATCTTAACCCAAAGGAGTCCTTCACACTGGCTGGTGATCTGGATCCCTCATGGGATTTCGTCGCCAATTCTGCTTCGCCAAGGAGATCCGCGTCATCCCCTCTATCCAGCAGGGACAAGGCCGTTGCCCTGCACTCCAGCTGCTTGGCAACAGGCCAAGAAGATGACGCCGGTAGCCGCAGCGGTTTCCGGCCACACCCTCCAAGGCTGGTGAATTCCCCGTTTAAGAGCAGAGGCGGGTCGTCAGCTCCACTGAAGGCAAAAACCGTGCTGCGCGGATCGGCAAATTGGAGACATCCGTATGTCTAAAGCTAAATCTTATCTCTTAAACACGGCGAACGGAACGATCCGGACGGTGATGCTTCCCACACACAACCGGACCAAACATATTCACGAACTGGTCGGCTCCAGCATGGTCGATGTCGTTCGCATCGAGGACTCTCATCTCGTTTATGCCGATAACAACCGCCTTGCCGACGGGCTTCCCAGCGTCACGGACTTGAAGGGCCACCCCTCGCCGTTCGCCGGCAATCTTTTGATCGTTGGCAACGACGAAAGTAGCAAGCCCGCAAGCGTTAGCGCGAGCATTGACGATGTTGCTTCGTGGTTCACCATAATTCGCCCAGTTTTCCTGCCGGTTTTCGAGACGATATGCGAATCTCAAACCGTCGGCGTTCGTGTCATTCGCCTGGATGTTCGTATCGAGCGGTCGGCTCCGAACATCATCGGGTAGCCGAGGAACGCGACATCTCCCGTTTAAGTGCCGAACGACAGGCACGAGAGCTGCGTTGGCTCGAGCAGCACCTGCTAGATCAACACGTAGTTCAACACCAACCAAACTCGTTCATGTCGGCTTCCATAATACCGGCCAAGAGGCGACTACCCATCGCTATGTTAGCATTGTCCCTGAACGGCAGGCTATTTGTCGATTGGAATGCTATTGAACCTCGTGGACGTAGCGATGACTTCTGGTCGTCGCGCGATGTTTTGCGACAAGAACCGGAACGGCAGACTGATCATAGGCAACTTCGTCAATCGTCAGTACGGCGCTGGGCATGTCCAACTGCAACAGCCGGCAATCCTCCTGCGTCGCCATATCGGCGGCAATCTGCTCCCGCACGGCGGAAATGCGAATCCCATAGCGATCGAGAAGGAAGAGATAAAGAAGCGAAGGGATATCCTCCCTCTTATCGGGAAACTCCGGCAGTATCCTTGCCGGAAGAGCCATCACTTCATGCATGACGGGCCGGCCCCCGACGCTGCGCAGCCGGTGGATCGAGATGACTTCAGCCGCGTCGTCGAGCCGCAATCCCGCCCGCTCCTCTTCGCTCGCCTGACGCCGTTTCAGCGAAAGAATGTCGGATGTCGAATTTTGCAGCGAGCCGTCGAGTCCGTGCAGACGAAAATACTGGAAGAAGAAGCGCAGGCTATGCTGCGGCGTGCGGCCCGTAACCACGGTCCCCGTCTTGCGCCGGCGGCTGAGCAGGCCTTCATTAGTCAGATCCTGCAGGGCGCGCCTGATGGTGCCGACAGCAACCCCAAACATTTGCGACAGTGCGATCTCGCTCGGCAGCACCGTCCCGGCTGACCATTTGCCCATCATGATCGCTTCCGTGACCTGACGCTTCACGACCTCGTAGAGAGGGACCGAGAGTTCGGATGCACGCGGTACATCTGCTGAAAATTTAGGCACTTCGCGCAATTATTTGCCTCTTCTTTGGAGTTGACTCGAAGCCTGAGTGGCAGCATCATTACTATATAGTTTATATAAATACGAGTGCAGAGCCTCCGTGTGTTTCTGCGCGTTTTTTCGGAATTCGAGCATGCGCGATCAAGTCTTGTCATCTTTCGAGGAGCCATTTGCAAGCGCCTTGAAGACCATCGAAGAGAACGTCGAGAGCGCCGTCGACGATCTCGCGCGAATGATCGCGATCGACACCTCGTTTCCGCCTGGAGACGGCTATCCGGCATTTGCGGAGCTGATGTCGAGCCTGCTCGAGCCGATGGGTTTCGATTGCCGGCAGGTGATCCTGCCGGAAGAACTATGGCGGGTCAGGAATGGCCCGGCCCAAGGGCCGCGGGTCAATCTGATTGCCGAGCGATCGGGCAGCAGGCCGGTTTGCGGACTGTATTATCATGTCGACACGGTTCCGGCCGCTCCCGCCTGGCAACAGAACCCGTTGTGTCTGCGACGGGAAGGCGAACGCCTCTTCGGGCTTGGCGCTGCGGACATGAAGGGCACCATCGCGGCGACGCTGCTTGCGCTGCGTGCCGCCGACGCCTGTGGCGTCGAACTCGCCTACGATCCGATGCTGCTCCTTTGCACCGATGAGGAAGGCGGCCTTTATCCCGGCATCCGCTATCTGGCCGAGCAAGGCATGCTCAAGGGACACATCGTCAATTTCAACGGCTCGGCGGCGCCACGCATCTGGGCGGGCTGCTTCGGTGTCTTCAATCTCCAGATCACCGTTCGCGGCCATGCCGTTCACGCAGGCGAAGGCAACCGCACCGGCTCTGGCATCAATGCCATCGACGGAGCTCTTCCCCTTCTCAATGCCCTTCATGCTTTGAAGCCGCAAGTGGCCTCCTTCGCATCCGCCTTGCCGGCGCCGCCGCATGCGAGCGGACCGTTGCGGCCGCAGCTTTCCATCGCGGCCGTCAACGGCGGCACGTCCGGCGGGCAGGTTCCCGCGGAGCTGAAAATCCTCGTCAGCCGCCGCTATGCTCCCGAGGAGAATTACGAAGCGGCAAGGGCTGAGATCGAAGAGCACATTCGCATCGTCATGGCGAAATCGCCGGAACTGCATGTCGAAATCGATCTCGTCGGTCATCTCATCCCGACCTCCGACCCCGACGGTCCGCATTGGCCCCGCTGGCAGAAGGCTCTCAGTCTCGGCTTCGGCTATCAGGATTCCGACTTCCGCAAATGGGGTGCCGCAAGCTGCTCGGACTTCGGTTACGTGCAGCAAACGGGCGTCATGCAGGAAGTCCTGCTCGGCGGTCTTGGCCGTCCGGAGAGCTGCATCCACAGCCCCGACGAACATACGACGACCACGGATATCGTCGCGCTGGCGCAAAGCATCCTTGCCTATCTCGCCCGCGACTTTGCGACCGACCTCATTCCAGAACGCGCATCATCAAAATAAGGGAACATTGCAATGCTGAAGCTGAATCGACGTCATTTCCTGGCGAGTACCGCCGCCATTCTGGCAGCGCCTGCCATTGGCTTTGCCCAAGCCGCAGCTCCCGCCAAAGGCGGCACGTTGCGCATTTCCGTCGATCAGGCCGCAAGCGTGATTCACCCGCTGCTGACGCGCGTCAACCCGGAATACATGGTCACCGAACTGCTCTACAGCAATCTGACCCGGCTGAAGGTCGATATGTCGGTCGAGCCCGATCTGGCCGAAAGCTGGAGCGCCAACGATGCGCTGACGGAATGGACCTTCAAGCTCCGCAGCGGCGTCAAGTTCCATGACGGATCGCCATTGACCGCCAATGATGTCGTCCACACCTTCAAGGCGATCCTCGATCCGAAGAACGCTTCGCCGGCACTCAACAATGTCGGCCCGATCGCCGACGTGACCGCGGCCGATCCACTGACGGCCGTCTTCAAGCTTTCGACCCCCTATGCCGACTTCCCCGTGGCGATGGCCTATACGGTCGCGCGCATCATCCCGGCATCCATCGCCACCGGCGATTTCAAGAAGCTTTCGACGACCGCCGTCGGCACAGGGCCATTCAAGCTCGTCTCCTACGAACCGGACCGTCTGATCGTCGTCGAGCGTAACCCCGATTACTACGATCCGAAGCGCCCCTATCTCGACCGCGTCGAAATCCAGGTTTTCCCGGATACCTCGGCGCAGACCTCCGCCCTGCTTGCCGGCGATATCGACATCATTTCGACCGTGCAGCCGACCGAATATCTGCGGATGAAGGATGCGCAAGGGGTCAATCCGCTGCGTGTGCCGTCAGGCCAGTTCTGCAACATCAACTTTGGCTGCGACACCAAGCCTTTCAATGATGCGCGCGTGCGCCGTGCTCTGGCGCTTACCGTCGACCGGCAGGCGATGGTCGACTTCGTCACCGAGGGTTTCGGCACGCCGGGCAACGACACCGCTCTTAATTCCTCCTATCGCTTCTACGCCGATCTGCCGCTGCGCCAGGCCAATATCGAGGAAGCGAAGAAGCTGCTTGCCGAGGCAGGCTACCCGAACGGCTTCGAGGCAACGCTGATCGCATCGGACAAGCCGAGCCAGCGCACCCAGCTCGCCGTCGCCTTGCGCGAAATGGCAAAGGAAGCCGGCATCAACATCAACGTCCAGACCATGCCGCATGCGACCTATCTGGAACAGGTATGGAAGAAGGGCAGCTTCTATGTCGGCTTCTACAACATGCAGCCGACGGCGGACGCGATCTTCAAGCTGCTCTACACGTCCGATGCTGCCTGGAACGAAACGCGCTGGAACAACGCCGCCTTCGACAAGGTCCTCAACGAGGCTCGCGGCATCACCGACGAGGCCAAGCGCAAGGAGCTCTACGCGCAGGCGCAAACGCTGATGAACGAAGACGTTCCCTCCATCATCCCGGTGTTCTTCGACGTTCTCGCGGCCCGGCGGGATTGGGTTGCCGGCTTCGAGGTCCATCCCCGCGCATCCGTCTTCCGCCTCGACTACGTCTCCCTGACGGACAAGGCGCCGAAGCGGAGCTGACGGCGCTGACCGAGCTCAACGAGCGTCGCGGCGCGCTGCTGTGTTCGCGACGCATCCCGTAGCAAGAAGACCGCCGCGCCTTTTCGCGCGGCCGGTCACTCCAAAGCCAGGGAACGGCCCTTGTCACCGAATTATCTTCTGAAGCGGCTCTTGATGATCGTCTACACGCTCTTCATCGTGTCGCTCGTCGTCTTCGCGATCACCCAGGTCCTGCCGGCGGATGCCGCCGTGATGATGCTGGGGGAGAACGCCACCGATCAGGCGCTCGAGGCGCTGCGCCAGCAGATGGGGCTCAACGACCCCGTCTGGCTGCAATATCTGCATTGGCTGGGCGGTATCCTGCATGGTGATTTCGGTCAGTCGCTGCGCACCGGCCAGCCCGTCGGGCCGGTCATGCTCCAGGCACTCGGCCGCTCCCTGCTGCTCGCCGTCCTGTCCATCGCCTTGATGCTCGTGCTCGCCATACCCCTCGGTATCCTCGCAGCCATCCGGCGCGGCAAGCTCGCCGACATGATCGTCAGCCTCATCTCCTATGCGGGCGTGTCGTTGCCGGAATTCGTGACGGCGACGCTTGCGGTGCTCTTCGTCGCCGATTGGGCGAAGCTGTTGCCGCCAACGGGCTATGTGCCGCTGACCGAGAATTTTCTCGATGGCCTCGCCCATCTGGTATTGCCGGTCTGCGTGGTGTCGATCATCCTCATCGCGCATGTCTCCCGCATGGTGCGTTCCGAGCTCGTCGACGTGTTGCATACCGATTACATACGCGCGGCGCGGCTCAAGGGTCTTTCCACATCAAGAGTGCTGTTCGGACATGCGCTGCGCAACGCCCTGCTGCCGACCATTACCGTCGTCGCGCTCGATGTCGGCTATCTGCTGGGTGGTATCATCGTCGTCGAAGAAATCTTCGCCCTCCCCGGCATCGGCAGACAGCTGATCGTCGCCATCCAGACGCGCGACCTGCCGGCGATCCAGGCCGGCGTTCTGCTCATGGCGGCAACCTATTCCGTCGTCAATTTCGCCGCCGACATTCTCTACGCATGGCTCGACAAGAGGATTCAGTATGATTGAGCTTCTCAAACGGCTGCTGCGCACGCCGCAGGGCGCGGTCGGCCTTGTCCTGGTCGTCCTCGTCTTCATCGTCGTCGTCTTCGGTCCCTTTCTTGCTCCGCGCGATCCGGAAGCCATGTCGATACTTGCCCGCTACAAAGGGCCGAGCACGAGCTTCCTTCTCGGCACGGATCAGTATGGCCGCGACATCCTGAGCCGTCTGCTGATCGGTGCGCGCTCGACAGTGACGATGGCTGTCTTCGCCACGCTTGCCGGCACCTTTGCCGGAGCCTTCCTCGGTACGGTATCGGCCTTTCTCGGCGGGCGTGCCGACGAGTTCATCATGCGGACCATCGACGCGATCATGGCGATCCCCAACCTCTTGTTCGCGTTGCTGATCGTCAATCTGCTCGGGTCCAGCAGTATCAATGCACTTGTCGCGGTTGCCGTCGCCTTCGCGCCGGGCATGGCGCGCATTACCCGCAGCGTCGCGCTTTCCGTACGCAAGCAGGACTATGTCAGCGCCGCGATCGCCCGTGGCGAAAGCTCCCGTTACATCATCCTGCGCGAGATGCTGCCGAATGTCGTCGCCCCGATCGTGGTCGAAACGACGATCCGCGTTTCCTTCGCGGTCATGCTGTTCGCAACGCTGAGCTTCCTTGGGCTCGGCGCCCAGCCGCCTGCCACCGAATGGGGCCTGATGGTCTCGGAAGCGCGACAGTACATGCACATCAGCGCCGGCATCCTGATCTGGCCAAGCCTCGCAATCGCCATTGTCGCCATCGGCTTCAATCTGCTTGGCGACGGCCTGCGCGACGCGCTCAACCCGCGCACCGGAGGCTGAGATGACAGAAACTGCAAACAATACCGTCCTTCAGGTCCGCAACTATTCGCTCGACTATCTGATGGCGGGCGGCACGTTTCACGCGTTGAAAAATATCGATCTCGAAGTCGGTGCCGGCGAAATTCTCGGCCTCGTCGGCGAGTCCGGCTCCGGCAAGACCTCGATGGCCTGGTCGATCATGCGCTACCTGCCGGCAAACGCCCGGGAGGCCGGCGGTGAAATCCGGCTTCGCGGCGAGGATCTGACGGCAAAATCGCCGGCCGAGGTCAACCGCATGCGCGGCAAGCGGATCAGTATGGTGTTCCAGGACCCCGGCACCTCGCTCAACCCCACGCTTTCGCTCGGCACCCAGCTCACGGAAACCCTCAGGCGCCATCGCGGCCTGACGGCAAGACAGGCCTGGAGCGAGGGGCAAGCTATGCTGGATCGCGTCGGCCTCAAGAGCCCGGCGGAGATGATGAAGCGGATGCCGCACGAAGCATCGGGCGGCGAGAAGCAGCGCGTGGTCATCGCCACCGCCTTCGCCTGCAATCCGGAATGCATCATCTTCGACGAGCCCACGACCGCGCTCGACGTCATCACGTCCCGTCAGATTCTTGATCTCTTCCTCGACCTGCAGGCCGAAACGGGTGTTGCCTGCCTCTATATTTCCCACGACCTTGCGCTATTGTCGCGCACCGCAAAACGGGTCGCCGTCATCCGCCGTGGCGAAATCGTCGAACAAGGGGCGGTCGATGAGATCTTCAATACGCCGCAGCACGATTATACGCGCCAGCTGATCGCCGCCGTGCCCAGGCCGAGCGATCGCCTGACGCAGACACGCCCGTCCTATCAGGACCAGCCGCTGATGAAGGTCGAGAACATCAGCGTGCATTACGGTCGCAAGCCGTTCCTGTCGGCGCTGACTGGCCGGTCCTTCGAACGCTTCGCCGGCAATCGCGCCGTCAGTCTCAGCGTCCAGCCGGGAGAAATCCTTGGCATCGTCGGGGAATCCGGCTCCGGCAAATCGACGCTCGCCAAGGCGATGACCGGGCTCAATCCCTTCGAGGGCCAAATGACGTTCGCCGGGCGAACGATTGCGGGCCTTGCCGACATGGACAGGGCCTATCGCAAGAACGTTCAGATGATCTTCCAGCATCCGGACGCTTCGCTCAATCCGCGCCAGAAGATCCGCGAAATCCTGGCGCGGCCGCTGAAACTCTATGGCGAAGGCGAGAAAGGCACCATAGCGCAACGGATCGGCGACATGCTCGAGCAGGTGCGCCTGCCGCGCACCCATGCCGATCGCTACCCGCATCAGCTCTCCGGCGGCGAAAAACAGCGCGTCGCCATCGCCCGCGCCTTCGCATCCAGACCGAAGCTGGTGATCTGCGACGAGATCACCTCGGCGCTCGACGTCTCGGTACAGGCTTCCATCATCGAGCTGCTGCTGGAACTGCACCGCGAGCATTCCACAGCCTTTCTCTTCATCACCCACGACCTCAACCTCATCCGCCAGATCGCCCACCGCATCGCGGTGATGTATCGCGGCGATCTTCTCGAGATCGTGCCGACTGACGATATCACCAGCCCCGAGCGTGCCGACTATACCCGGCGGCTGCTTGCGGCTGTTCCGACGCCGGCCGGCGCTTCATTGCAGACCTAAGGAGCAACAACATGGACCCGAAATCGCTCGTCGCAAAAGTCGATGAGAAGAGCTGCCTCGACTTCCTGTCGATGATGGCACGCCACAAGAGCCACTCGCAGACCGAGGGCGAACGGGAACTTGCCCGCGTCATGGCGCGCGAGATGGAAGCGATCGGACTCCAGTCCGAACTGCAGCCATTCGACAGCGGCCAGCGCTTCAATGCCATCGGCCGGCTGAAGGGTACGGGCGGCGGCAAGAGCCTGCTGTTCAACGGCCATCTCGACACCAACCCGGTCACCGAGGGCTGGACCGTCGATCCCTGGGGTGGCCTCGTCGATGACAAGTTTATCTACGGCATCGGCGTTTCCAACATGAAGGCGGGGGATGCAGCCTATTTTTGCGCGGTCAAGACCTTGCTCGACGCCGGCGTCAAGCTGAAGGGCGACGTGATCCTGACCTATGTGGTCGGCGAGCTTCAGGGCGGCGTCGGCACGCTCGCCGCCATCCGTAGCGGCGTCAAGGCCGACTATTTCATCAACAGCGAGCCGAGCGATCTTGCCGCCGTGACGATGCACGCAGCGGCGCTCAGCTTCGTGATCGAGTTGACCGGCGACACGCGGCACCTGTCGAAACGCGAGCAATCGGTCGACGCCATTGCCGCCGCGTGCGATCTCATCCCGCGCATCAACTCGATGACGTTCAGCAACGCCAGGAGCGAGGTGCATCGCTCGATCAATCGCGGCCATGTCGGCGTCGTCCACGGTGCGCTCGGGCGCGACCTCGAGGAATGGCGGCCGCCGCAGGTCGCCGACTTCGTTCGCATCAGAGGCTCGGCCCGCTATGCACCCGGCCAGACGCAGGAAGGCGTCCTTGCCGATATCGCTGCGGAATTGACAGAGCTCGAAAGGCGCTTTCCCGGGCTGAAAGCCAAGCTGGTGCCCGAGATGATCGAGGGCCGTCCCTTGATGCCTCCCTTCGAAGTCTCGCCGACGTCGCGCATCGTAACCTCGATCAACGCCGCCTACGAGGCTGTCCGTGGAGAAAAACAGCCAACCGGCGCCATCACCCCCACACGCTTTTACGGAACGGATGCCGGTCACCTCTACCATGAACTCGGCATGGAAGGCATCGTCTGCGGGCCGGGCGGCCGGTACAACACGATGCCGGACGAACGCGTCGATATCATCGATTATCTCGACATGATCCGCGTCTACATGCTCGCCATTCTCGACATCTGCGAGGCTGCCTGAGGCCAGATGTTTCCTCGTGACGAATATGACTGGCGCATCGCCAAGGCGCATGCCGCCATGGATGCCGCCGCTGTCGATCTGCTCCTGATCGACAGCGGCGAGCTTCTTGCTTGGCTTACCGGCTATACCGTTTCGGAAACCATGTATCGTGCCGCTTTTCTTCCGCGACACGGTATGCCCTGGTTCGTCCTGCGAGAGCTCGACGAAGCGCCGTGCAGGGAAAAGACCTGGATTTCCGATATCGTCGGCTTTGCCGACGCGATCAATCCGTACGAGGCCATCGCCGACAGCATTCATGCGCGAGGTTTCGCCAATGCCCGCATCGGGGCCGACTTCGCCTCCTATAGCTTCAGCGCCGATACGGCGGTCAAGCTTCGGGCGCACCTGCCCCAGGCGCAATTCGTCGCACTTCCCGGTATCAGCGACAGTCTGCGATGGGTCAAATCGGCCCGCGAGATTGCCGTTCTGACGCAAGCGGCCGACATCGCCGACATCGCCATGCTGGCAATAGTACAGAGTATGTGGGTCGGCTCTTCGACCCGTACGGCTGCCGCAACTGCGGCTGCAACCTTCCTGCTTGAAGGTGCGGACAGCGGCGAGACCGGTCCGATCGTCAAGGCCAGCGGCGACCACCAGTTCCTGCATGGCTCCTTCAAGAGCGAATTGCTCAATGCCGGCGATATCCTGCATGTGGAACTTATTCCGCGCGTGGGCGGTTATAGCGCCCGTCTCATGCGGCCGATCGTCATCGGCGGCGCGTCAGCGAGGCTTCAGGATATCGCCTCGCGCATCGTCGCATTGCAGGACGAGCAAATCGAAGCCATGAAGCCTGGTGTCCCTGCTTGCGAGGTGGACGCTATTGTTCGTCAGGGTCTCATATCGTCCGGATTGAGGCAGAGCTACGACAACGTGACGGCCTATACGCTCGGTCTTTATACTCGCACGCCACGCAGCAGCGATTTCTCCCGGGTTTTTCTGCCAAATGCGAATTGGCCGCTGGAGGAAGGCATGGTTTTCCACGTCTACGCGACCGCCGCCCGGCTTGGATTCAGCGAAACGGTCGTGGTTACGCCGGAGGGTGGAAGACGATTGACCACGACAGCGCGAGGCCTTCTCAGTTTCAAGAGTTGATGGTCCCAATTCCAGCCATTCGCGCCGCAATCAAGCTGCCGCGCGACCCTCTTCTAAAGGCTGGTATCATTGACCGCTTGAGGCGCGGATGATGGAAAGCGAAAATCCGCCCTTTGGGAATTTCCCCTGCTTGCTTTACGTGCCGCGATACCGGCATTCTTCTTGCTTCTGACAATTCATGAGCTCTCGCTGCGAGGGCGTGTTCGCTGGTTCAGAGCAAGGAGGCCTTCCATGACCCCGTCCGATATCCAAAACATAGTCCTGCCCAGCGATCCAGTACTCTCGGTACGCGGTTTGACCGTCAGTCTTCCAAAGAACATGGAACGCGCGCATGCGGTGCAAGACATCTCCTTCGACCTGATGCGAGGTGAGATCCTTTGCATCATCGGCGAATCCGGTTCGGGGAAATCGGTGACGGCGAACGCGATTATGGGTCTGTTGCCGTCCATCATCAAAGTCACAGCCGGCACGATCTGCTTCAAGGGCGCGGACCTGATAAGCGCCGATGACGCAACGCTCCGAAGCCTCAGGGGACGAGCCGTCTCGATCATCTTCCAGGACCCCCTGTCGGCGCTCAATCCGCTGATGACGATCGGAGACCAGATCGTCGAGGTTCTCGATGCTCATAAGATCGGCACGCCAGAAAGCCGGCGACAGAAGGTGAAGGAACTGCTCGGCGAAGTCGGCCTGCCCGATCCGGATCTGCTCCAGCATCAGTATCCCTTCAGGCTATCCGGCGGGCAACGGCAGCGCGTGATGATCGCCATGGCGCTGGCGCTCGATCCGGACGTGCTGATCGCCGACGAGCCGACCACGGCGCTGGATGTGACGACACAGGCCCAGATTCTCGAATTGATCCGCAAGATCCAGGTGCGCAAGAAGATGAGCGTCATGTTCATCACCCATGATTTCGGGGTGGTGGCCGAGATTGCCGACAGGGTGATCGTCATGGAAAAGGGTCATCTCGTCGAGCAGGGACCGGCGGCGCAGGTGCTGAATGCGCCGGTCCATCCCTACACGCAGCGTCTCATCGCGGCTGTTCCCCGCATGACGACCGCGGAACGCGAAATCGTCGCCGAAGCGCCCGTGGTGCTGGAGGTCGACAGGCTCAGCAAGACCTATCGGTCCGGCGGCGGCTTCCTGTCGAAATCGAGAACCGTGCAGGCGGTGAACGGCGTCAGCTTCTCGATCAGCAAGGGGCGTACATTGGGCGTCGTCGGTGAATCCGGCTCCGGCAAATCCTCGCTGGGTCGTGTGCTGCTGAAGCTCCTGAGTTCCGACAGCGGCCGGATTCTCTTCGACGGCCGTGACATCGCCCCGATGTCGGAGGAGGAGTTCCGGCCGCTGCGTTCCCACATCCAGATGATCTTTCAAGACCCCTTCGCCTCGCTGAACCCGCGCCATACGATCGGCCGCATTCTCACCGTCGGACCGATGGCCCATGGCCTGCCGATGCACGAGGCCAAGGCGAAGGCTCTCCGCCTCCTCAAGCGTGTCGGTCTCGACGAAGGCGCATTCGACCGCTTTCCACATGAATTCTCCGGCGGTCAGCGTCAGCGCGTCGGCATCGCCCGGGCCTTGATGCTCGACCCCGTGCTGCTGGTGGCAGACGAGGCGGTTTCCGCTTTGGACGTGTCGATCCAGGCTCAGATCCTCAAGCTCCTTGCGGAAATCCAGCAGGATAGCAAAGTCGCGATGATCTTCATCACCCACGACCTGCGCGTCGCCAGCCAGATCTGCGATGAGGTCGCCGTCATGTACAAGGGCGAGATCGTCGAATGCGGGCCGCCTTCGCAGATCTTCCGTGCGCCGGCACACGCCTACACCCAACGCCTGCTGGCCGCCATTCCCGGCAGCGATTGGGAGGCGGTCGGCTGAGATCATCCTGCGGATGTCCCACCAAGACAAGCGCGGGCGCCGGAGGCGACTCGTTCTGCCCAATTGCCACCACTCGTGCACGCCACAGTGGCGGCGTATGCCTGAGAAACAGGCAACTTTCCAGGCTGATTAATTTTCATCAGGTCGAGCGAAAAAATAGTTGCATTTGTCCACTATCTGCCCTTTCATGACGGTGAAGATTTCAGCGATGATCCACCGCAGAAGACCATGAACCCGCCATGAGATGACGATGGCAGGAACGGTGTTTCGTTGCCTTTCGAAGGTTTCGAACCATGCCACCGACCAGGGCCCCACCGACTTCCGTGAAGGACATCCATATAGATGTCCTGGAGGATACGCTGAGCTTTTACATCCGCAGCATCAATCTCGCCGTTTCGCGCGATCTGGATGAAAAGCTGGAAGGCTTGGACGTCGCCCGGGGAACGGGGAAAATCACCACCCTGTTTCTGGTCGACGACAATCCTGGGATCCGCCCCTCCACCATCGCGCAAGTCATCCTGAAAGACCGGTCGGCGACCGGTCGGTTGATCGAGCAGATGGAAGAGCATGGGCTTCTTTCCCGCGAGACGTCGGCAGACGACAGCCGCGCGCAGGAACTTTACATCACGGAAAAGGGTCACGAGCTGGCAAAGCGCGTGCGCGCCATCGTCACCAAACAATCACGCGAGTTCTTTTCCGACATCACCGACGCAGAACACAAGCTGCTGATCGACATACTGCGCAGGACCTACCGACGCATCATCGCGCAATCGTAAGCCAGCGAACATGGGAGAGCGGGCATGAGCATGGACGAGGAACGGGTCGCAATGATATCCGGAGCCAGCCGGGGGATCGGTGCCGCGCTCGCCGAGGAACTTGCCGCCAAGGGCTGGCGGCTCTCGCTCGGCATGCGTCGCCCTGAAATGCCCGCCTGGGCGGACCCGTCCCGTGTCGGCGTCTTTACCTATGACGCCGCCGATGTGGATGCAGCCGATGCCTGGGCTCGGGAAACGCTTCGCATCTTCGGCCGCATCGATGCGGTCGTCGCCAATGCCGGCATCATGATCGCGAAGACCGTGATCGAGGCTGACGATAGCGACATGAACGAACTGCTCGAAATCAATGTGAAGGCGCCGCGCCGGTTGGCGAAATCCACCTGGCAGGCGCTGTCCGCCAGTGGCCGCGGCCGGATCGTCATCGTCGCCTCGCTCTCCGGCAAGCGGGTGAAGTCCGCCAAATCCGGGCTCTACGCCGTCTCCAAATTCGCAGCCGTCGCGCTTGCGCATGGCCTGCGCCATGCAGGCTTCGACCTGGGCATTCGCGCCACCGCCATCTGCCCCGGTTTCGTCGCCACCGATATGGCGCGTGGCGTCACGGCGAGATCCGATGACGAAATGACCGACCCGCGCGACCTCGCCCGGATCATTTCCATGCTGATCGAGCTGCCGAACGAGGCAAGCGTCGCCGAATTCGCCATCAATTGCCAGCTAGAGGAGTCCTTCTGACCATGCCCGGCCCCTATGTAGTCCCCGTGCACGGGGATGCGGAATTGCCCAAGGAAGTCGACGTCGTCGTCATTGGCGGCGGGATCATCGGCACCTCGACGGCGCTCGAACTTTCCGAGCGCGGTCTGCGTGTCGCGCTTTGTGAAAAGGGCGGCATCGGCCAGGAGCAGTCGAGCCGCAACTGGGGCTGGGTGCGCATTTCCAGGCGCGACCCGCGCGAGGTGCCGCTGATGGCGGAGGCACTGCGCATCTGGAGCACGCTCGACACCCGCACCGGCCGCGACACCGGCTACAAGCGCGCCGGCATCATCTTCACCTGCGCCAACGACAAGGAATATGCCGACCACGAGCGCTGGAACCGCAATCTCGAGGGCTATCAGTTCGAAAGCCGCATGGTCAGCGGCGCCGAATTCAGGAACCTTGTTCCCGGTTCGCGGATGGACATCAAGGGCGCGCTCTACACGGCCGCGGATGGTCGCGCCGAGCCACAACGGGCAGCGCCGGCGATTGCCGAAGCCGCCCGCGACAAGGGCGCCTCCATCCTGACCGAATGCGCCGTGCGCGGCATCGAGACGGCGGGCGGCAGGATTTCCGGCGTGATCACCGAGCGCGGCCCGATCGCCTGCAAGGCCGTCGTTCTTGCCGGCGGCGCCTGGTCAAGCCTGTTTGCCGGCATGTTCGGGCTCGACCTCCCGCAATTGAAGGTGATGAACTCCGTGCTGCGCACCAAGCCGCTGGAAGGCGGCCCCGAGCAGGCGATCTGGGCGAGCGGCTTTGCTCTGCGCAAGCGACAGGATGGCGGCTACACCATCGCCTCCGGTCACGAGAACATCGTCGACATCGTGCCGAAATCCTTCCGGCATGCCGGCAAGTTCTTTCCGGCGCTTAAAAAGGAATGGCGCTCGCTGAATTTCCGTCTCTCCGGTCGCTTTTTTGACGAGCTCCGCATTCCCGACCGCTGGGCGATGGACGAGGCAAGCCCGTTCGAATATTGCCGCGTCCTCGATCCAAAGCCGTCGACAAAGCTTTCGAACATGGCGCTTGCCAACCTCAAGGAAGCCTTTCCGGTTTTCGAAAAGGCCGAGATCGCCCAGCGCTGGGCCGGTTATATCGACGTCACGCCGGATGCCGTGCCGGTAATCGACGCAATCGACAGCATTCCAGGCTTCCACATCGCCACAGGCTTTTCCGGCCACGGCTTCGGGATCGGTCCGGCCGCCGGGCGGCTGATGGCCGATATCGTCACCGGCAAGCCGCCGATCGTTGACCGCAAGAACTTCCGCTTCTCCCGCTTCCGCGATGGTTCGAAGATCGAACTGATCAGCGGTTTTTGACCTGCCCGCCAAGAGAAGACAAAGACAATAAGAGGGAAGAACAGCCAACATCCTACCAACAAAAAGGGGAATCAACATGTCCAATGCAAACGACACTATCCTCCTGAAACCAACGCGCCGCCAGGCGCTGACCATGATGGCGCTTGGCGCCTCCGGGCTGGTCATGCCCAACATCCTCGGTCGCGGAGAAGCGTTCGCGGCACCGCCCGCCAAGCCGACCGGCCAGCTCGTCATCGGCTTTTCGCAGGAGCCGACCGTCTTCAATCCACATCTGATCCATATCGAAGTCGATGAAGGCATCCATTTCAGCGTCTTCGATCCACTGTTCTTCGTGACACCGGATGGCAAGTTTTCTCCCTCGCTTGCAACCGAAGTCCCAACCGTTGAGAACGGCGGCATCTCGGCTGACGGCCTCAACTGGAAGATCAAGCTGCGCGACGGCGTGAAGTGGCATGACGGCACACCGTTTACCGCCGAAGACGTCAAGTTCACGCTTGAACTCATGGTCGATCCGGATTTCCGCAGTTGGCGCAAGACCGGTCACGAACTGGTGCGCGATCTCACCGTCGTCTCGCCGACGGAAATCACCTGGCGGATGGAAAAGCCGTTTGCGCCCTACCCGTCGATCCTCGCCATGACCTTCATCGTGCCAAAGCATATCCTCGGCGCGGAGAAGGACAAAAACAGCGCACCCTTCAACAACGCACCCATCGGCACAGGCCCGTTCAAATGGGTCGAACGCATCGCCGGCGATCACATCACGCTTGCGGCCAACACCGACTATTACGGGGAAGGCCCCTACCTCGAGACCCTGGTCTATAAATATATTCCCGATCTGACGGTGCTTTATACCCAATTCAAGACCGGCGATATCGACGTGGCCGGCCTGCAATGGATCACGCCGGATCACTATGACGAGGCCAAGGGGCTGGATGGCAAGGCCGTCGCAGTCGTCCCGGCCGCCACCGTCGAATCCGTCGGCTTCAACATGGAGCGCCCCCAGTTCAAGGACCCGGCGGTACGCGAGGCGCTCTATCATGCAATCGACAAGCAGACGATCATCGATGCGCTCTATTACGGCCTGCCGGCACCGACGGAGAGCTACATTCCGCAGCAGTCCTTCTACTACAATCCGGACCTGCCGAAGCAGGAATTCAGCACCGACAAGGCCAAGAAGATCCTTGACGACGCTGGCTGGAAGCCCGGCGCGGATGGCATTCGCACGAAGGACGGGGTCAGGCTTGCCTTCACCAACTCCACCACCGCCGGCAACCATATCCGCGAGCAGGTGCAGCAGTTCATGCAGCAGACCTTCAAGGATATCGGGGTGGAGCTCACCATCTCCAACCTGCCGCCGGCGGTCATGTGGGGCGATTATTGGACAATGTCGAAGTTCGATTCCGTCGTCGTCGGCATCAACTTCCAGACCGGCTCCGATCCCGACACGTCGGACTACTTCCGCTCCACCGCAATCACGGCCAAGGGCGGAGCCGGTCAGAACTCCTGGCAATATGCCAACCCGGAAGTCGACAAACTCCTGGCGGAAGGCGGCCAGATCTTCGTGCCGGAGGAGCGCAAGAAGGTCTATCAGAAGATCCAGGAGATCATGCGGCACGACCTGCCCTTCCTGCCGTTGTTCCAGTATGCAACCGTGCGCGGCCACAAGGTGGGGGTAGAGAACGTCATCCCCAACATCAACGTGCGCATCGACACATGGAATGTCGGCACCTGGTACTGGGCCAAGGCCTGATCGCTCCGCTCCAGCCTTCCGATCCATTAGGGGTGGGAGGGCTGGCTGCTTTCTATCTCGCAACCATCGGAGACGAATGCCATGTTGCGCTATCTCTTGAGCCGCCTGTGGCAGAGCCTGGTACTGCTGCTCCTCGTATCGATGATCGGCTTTGCCGTCCTCACCCTCGCTCCCGGCGGCCCGCTGTCGCAGTATACGCTGACGCCGGGCATGACGAAGGAAGCACTCGACAGGATCGCGGCACAAATGGGTCTCGACCGGCCGCTGCCGATCCAATATCTCGATTGGCTGAGGCATTTGCTGATGGGCGATTGGGGCCGTTCCTATCGCGACAATCAACCGGTGCTGTCGATCATATTCGGCCACCTCTTCGCGACGCTGCTCCTGATGGGCACCTCGATGGTGATCTCGATCGCGGTGGGCACCTGGATCGGCATCAAGGGTGCGACCAAGCGCTATTCGATCTTCGACTACAGCGCCACCATCGGCGCCATGGTGGCGCTGTCGATCCCGACCTTCTGGTTCGGTCTCGTCGCCATCTATATTTTCTCGCTGAAACTGAAATGGCTGCCGGCCGGCAACATGTATACGGTCGGCAACGGCTCGCTCGGCGACTATGCGATCCATCTGATCATGCCGAGCCTCGTGCTTGCCCTCGTCAACATCGCCGTGTGGAGCCGATACATGCGCACCGCGACGCTCGATGTCATCAACCAGGATTTCGTCCGCACCGCCAAGGCCAAGGGCCTGTCGCCCCGGCGCGTCCTGATGCGCCATGTCGTCGGCAACGCGCTATTGCCGATGATCACGCTTGCCGGCCTGCAATTGCCGACCATCCTCGGTGGCGCGCTGGTGGCGGAGACGGTCTTCACCTGGCCGGGAATGGGGCGACTTTTTCTCGATAGCCTCGGCTATAGCGATTACCCCGTCGTCATGGGGCTCCTGATGTTCTCGGCAATCTTCGTGCTGATCGGCAATCTGCTCGCGGATCTGCTCGTCGCCTTCGTCGATCCGCGCGTCCGGCTTGGTTAGGAGAAACGCCATGACTTCCTCCTCCCCCGCAACCCTTTCCGGATCGATGTTCGCCCGTTCGCGATGGTGGCAAAATCGCACGCTCCGCCGCTTCGTCCGTCACAGGCTCGCGCTTCTCGGCGTTGCCATGATCACGCTCATCGTGCTGGCCTGCCTGCTTGGGCCGTCGCTGCTTCCCTATGACGAGCTCTATATCGACCTGCGCGCCCGTTTCGCGCCGCCCTTTACTGTTGGCTACCATATTTTCGGCACTGATCCGCTCGGACGCGATGTTGCCGTACGCTTGTTCATGGCGGGTCGGATTTCGCTTCTGGTCGGCTTCTTCGCGATGGTGCTCAGCACGTTGATCGGTACGGTGATCGGCGTGGTCGCCGGCTATTATGGCGGTCGTCTCGGCACGTTGCTGATGCGCTTCGTCGATGCCTTCCTGTCCTTCCCCGGCATCTTCCTGCTGCTGGCGCTGGCCGCCTTCATCAAGCCGAGCCCATTCATGATCACCGTCATCATCGCCGTGACGAGTTGGATGGAGACCGCGCGCATCGTCGAGGCGGAAGTGCGGTCGCTACGCGAACGCGATTTCGTCCTTGCCGCGCGCATGCTTGGTCTTTCCAACCGATGGATCATGTTCCGCGAGTTGCTGCCGAACGCCATCGGCCCGATCATCGTCGCGGCGACCCTGACGGTGGCGCGCGCCATCCTGCTCGAAGCCTATGTCAGCTTCCTTGGCTACGGCATTCAGCCGCCGTTACCGAGCTGGGGCAACATGCTGAACGGCGCCCAGCAATATCTCGCCAGCGCACCATGGCTCGCCATCGTTCCAGGCATTGCCATCACGCTCGCCGTCACAAGCTTCAACTTCATCGGTGACGGCCTGCGCGACGCGCTCGATGCCCGCAGCGATCTGAGCTGAGGGGGTGGCATGACGAAGTTCTCGCCTTTCAAGACGACCCTCTGGTACGCGACTGCAGCGCCCGCACCCGAGACAACAGAACTGCAGGGCACGATCAAGGCCGATGTCTGTATTGTCGGCGGCGGCTATACCGGGCTGACCACCGCTCTCGAGCTTGCGCGCGGCGGCGCGAGCGTCGTGCTTCTCGAAAAGGAGGAAGTCGGCTTCGGCGGCTCCGGCCGCAATGCCGGGCACTGCACGCCGACTTTTACTCATTACACCCTGCCGGAGCTGCGCTCCATGCTGGGCGAGCCCTGGGCCGAACGGCTGATCGCCCGGCAGACGCGCGCCAATGACCAGGTCTCCAGCATGATCCAGCGCTACCAGATCCAATGCGAGTGGCAGCAGAACGGCTATGTCATGGGCGCCCCCTACCCCGGCGCGATGAAGACGATCGAGGAGAAGGTACGGACCTACAATGCCGTCGGCGCCAGGACGCGAGCGCTCGACAAGGACGAGGTCGCGGCTATCACCGGCAGTGGGCGCTTCCACGGCGGCTGGCTGCATGAGGAGGCGGGCCATCTCAATCCCCTCGGCTATTCCCGCGGTCTCGCACGCGCGGTCCTCCAGGAAGGCGGCGTCATCCACACCAACTCGCCGGTGACCGGATGCGAGCGCGAGGCGGGCGGTTGGGCGGTCAGCACGCCGAAGGGTAAGGTCATCGCCGACAAGGTGATCTTCGCAACGGGCGCTTATACCGTTGGCGGTTGGCCGAAACTGGACCAGACCTTCAAGATCCAGCGGGTCTTTGTCGCCGCTACCCGGCCGCTTTCCGACGACGAGCGGCGGTCGGTGCTACCACGCAACACCACTATCCATGACGGGCGCGGCGATATCTATGTCTACAAATACAATGCTGAAGGCCGGATCGTCGCCTCCATGTTTCCGATGGGGCGACGCGGCAGCGACATGGAGTATACGCGGCAGGTCATGAGCGATCGGCTCAAATGGCTGCATCCGCAGATCAGACAGGAGATCCGCTGGGACTATTTCTGGTTCGGCGAGCTGGACATGCAGTACCGCACGATCCCCCGCCTCTACGATCTGGCGCCGGGCATCGTGGCGCTGACCGGCCTTTCCGGCCGTGGTGTGCCGACGGGCAGCATGCTCGGCGGCATCCTGTCGGAATGGGCTTGCGGCATGCCGGAAAAGGACTTGTCGCTGAAGCTGGAGCCGCTTTCAGCGGCCCCCTTCTACATGAATTACGGTCCGAAGCTTACTCTGCGCTATTACCGTATTTCGGATTGGATCAAGACAAAACTGGCCGGTGTTCCCCTACCGCCGCATGCCTGACCGCTGCCAACGTCCTCAGCACCAAGAGAAGATAAAAGCTCGCGTTCACGAATACCCTCGAACCGTATCTGGCTGCCTTTCCGATCAAACTATCTGGCGAAGCGTTCCGGCCGGAAGGCGGCCAAAAGCGGGTGGCGCTTGCCGGTGGCGATCTCGTCGGCAAGCAGCTCGCCCGCGATCAAGCCGAGAGTGGCGCCGCTGTGGCTGAAGGCAACGAAATAGCCTGGTATGGCCTGCAACTCGCCGAAAACAGGCTCGCCATCGCCCGGAATAGGTTTGGGGCCGACACCATAATCGCCGACTTCGAGTTTCGGGTTTGCTTCCAGCACCTTTGAAGCCTCCCGCAGCAGCCCTTCAAGGGTGGAGGGCTTGATCTCGTAGCTGCCGTCGGCCTTCACGACGACCTCCTCTTCCGACCAGGCCGAATCCAGCGCAAAGGCACCATCCGGGGTCGGCCGGATGGCAACGCGCGGTGTGTTCAGCACAGCCTTCAGCGGATGCTTGATCGGCTTCGTCCTGACGAGTAGTGCGATCGGCGTATCGTCGCCGATATGCTGGCCGGCTTCCGCCACGATCGCCGGCACGTCTCCGCCGGCTGCCAGGAGCACGGCGTCGGCATCCCACTTGGCGCCGTTCGCGGTCGTGACGCCGCGGGCACGACCATCCCGTACATTGATCGCGGCCCGGCCGGCATCGGTGACGATTTTACCGCCCAACGCCTGGAACTCCTCGGCAAGAACGCCAATCAACGATGGCAGATCGACCCAGCCCTCGCCCGGATTGAAGATCGCGCCCTGCCTCGTCACGGAGCCGGCATCGATGCCCGGCGTCGCCCTGGCAATTCGATCCGGCATCAGCAATTGCGCGTGATAGCCAAGGTCACGCTCATAGTCGAAAACCGAGGCAATGTCGTTTCCCGCAGCGTCGGCGTCCCACGTCAGGCCTCCGTCGAAGCGCAGCCAGGCCGCATCCGGATATCTGGCGGAAAGTGTGCGATAGCGGTCGATGCCGGCCAGACGCAGCCGATGATAGGCATCGGAGCGACGCCGAGCCGAATTGAGCCAGGCAAGCGAGCGGCCCGATGCGCCATTTGCCAGCGGGCCGTCGTTGATCAGGGTTGTTTGAACGCCGAGCCGCGCCAGATGAACGGCCGTGGAAACCCCGAAAATACCGCCGCCGACGACAATAACTTTCGAAGGACGAGTGGGAGCATGCATGTTGGAAAACCTTGTCAGTAGTGGGTGTTGTGATCAAGAAGCCGCCGGAATTCCCGCCGGTTCTGTCTGTCAGAGAACCTCGGCGAGGAAGCGCTTCAGCCGCTCGCTTTGGGGATGATCGAAAATCTGCTGCGGCGAGCCGGCCTCGACGATGCGGCCCTCATCCATGAAGACCACCTGATCGGCCACCCTGCGGGCAAATCCCATCTCGTGCGTGACGACGGCCATGGTCATGCCCTGACGTCCGAGTTTGGCCATCAGATCGAGAACGCCCTTCACCAGCTCAGGATCGAGAGCACTCGTGACTTCGTCGAAGAGGATCACCTCCGGGTCCATGGCGAGCGCACGGGCGATTGCGACGCGCTGCTGCTGGCCGCCGGAAAGGCTGGCCGGACGGTGATCCTTGCGTCCGGCAAGTCCCACTTCGCCAAGACGTGTCTCGGCGATACGGCGCGCCTCGCTCTTCGGCACCTTCTTGATCTTGGTCAGCGACAGCATGACGTTTTCGAGCGCGGTGTGGTCCGGAAAGAGATTGAAGTGCTGGAATACCATGCCGACACGCCGGCGCAGGCTTTCCGGCTTCATCGACAGAATGCTGTCGCCATCGAGCTCGATGTCGCCGCGCTTCGGTTCTACCAGCCGGTTGAGGCACCGGAGCAACGTCGACTTGCCCGAGCCGGATGGCCCGATGATGCAGGTCACCGTGCCGCGGGCGATATCGAGATCGATGCCTTTCAGCACTTCGAGATCACCGTAGGACATGCTGAGATCGCGGATGTGGACGGCTCCGCCCTTGAAACGGAAAGTGCCGCTATCGCCGGAGGCTTGCGAACCCGAAGCCGCTTCAAGCTCGCCTACTTCGACGAGGCCGCTCGTGGCGCCGGAGCCGCGACCCTGCCGTCCGAGGCGCAAACGGTTGTCGATGAAGTTGACGAGATGCGTGAGCGGAACGGTAATCACCAGATAGAAGATACCCGCCAGCAGCAGCGGTGAAAGATTACCGGTTACGACTGCCTGATCCTGGCCGACGCGGAAAATCTCGCGCTCCGACGCCAACAGCCCGAGGAAGTAGACGAGGCTCGAATCCTTGACGTTGCCGATGAACTGGTTGACGAGCGCCGGCAGAACGCGCCGCACGCCCTGCGGGATGATGATCAGCCGCATCCCCTGCCCGTAGCTCATGCTGAGCGCGCGGCAAGCCTCCATCTGGCCGCGTTCGACGCTTTGAATGCCCGAGCGGAAGATCTCGCCGATATAGGCACCGGCAATCAGGCTGAGCGCGATGATGCCAAGCGGAAACGGCGACGGCCCGAAGAGTTCGCGACCGATGCGGGCAAAGCCCTGACCGATGATCAGGATCGTCACGATTGCCGGCAGGCCGCGAAAGACGTCGGTGTAGATGCGCGCCGGCAGCCGCAGCCAGCGCGATTGCGAAATGCCCATTACCGCCAGCACCATGCCGATGACGACGCCGAGCACGGTCGAGGCAGCCGCCAGGATCAGCGTGTTCTTCAACCCGACGGTGATCATGCTCGGCAGGACTTCCGCCATCGCATCCCAGTCAAGGAAGCTGCGACGGAGATTTTCTAGCCAGTCCATTCAATTCCCCATGAAGTTCTCGAGGGCAGACAAGTGCCGCCGCCCGGCGGGCCGGGCGGCGAGCAGCCTCACTTCTTGGGAAGATACTGATCCGGCATCGGCGAGCCCGGGAACCACTTCTCGTAGAGGGTCTTCCAGGTGCCGTCCTGCATCGCCTCATGCAGGGCCTTGTTGAGCGCCAGGCGGAAGGCATCATTGCCCTTGTGGACGACGAAGCCGGCGGGCGCATCGAAGGAGGGAATATTCACGGCAATCTTCAGGCCGGGGTAGCGCTCGCCATACTGCTTGGCCGCTTCATAATCGAGGAAATGCGCATCGACAGTGCCGTTGTTGAGGGCGGCGACCGCAGAGTTGTTATCCGGGAACTTTACGAGATCCGTTCCGGTAAAATTCTTCGTCGCGTAGATCTCCTGCAAGGTGCCTTGCACGACGCCAAGCCGCTTGCCCTTGAGGCCGCCAGAGTCCTTGATCGCAGCATCGGATGTCAAAACCGAAAGATAGCCGGCGAGATAGCCGTCGGAAAAATCCACCGTCTTCTTGCGGGCTTCCGTGGTGCCGATGGCGGCTACAGCAACGTCAAACCGTTGATTGGCGACCGACGGCAGCAAGGCGGAAAACTCCTGTCCGGTGAAGGTTACCTTGTCCTTCGGAAAGCCCATCCGTGAAACGACGTTCAGAAAGAGTTCAATATCGAAACCGGTGAACTGACCGTCCGCAGTCGTGAAGGTGTATGGCTTGGCGTCCCCCATGCTGCCGACGCTGATGACGTTCGGATCGATGAGATTATAAGGATTGTCGGCCGCGACAGCCGGGCTGACGCCTGCCGTGAGGAGATAGGCCAGTACGCCGGCGCGCAAGGGCGCGGCAATGGCTGAGAAGATGCCAGATATTTTCATGTTCGTTCTCCGCTCTGAAAGGATGCTCTTATCGGCATTCATGCATGCGCGCCCGGATCTCCGATCGAACGTCGACAAGAGATATCTGGACAGGAGACCGGTCTCACATATAAAAGAGACCGGTCTCAATTGATATTTGTTAACTTGAGATTGACCGCCCGTCAACAACTCTTGTAGTCCTCGTCCCATGGAAGAACCGCTAGCTCCGAAACGCTCCGTTACCGTTGCCGATGTTGCCAGGGCAGCGAATGTCTCAAAGGCGACCGCAGCGCGCGTTCTCGGCGGCTATGGCGTCGTCAGCGACAAGGTTCGCGAGCAGGTGCTCGCCACTGCGACCGCCCTCGAATACAGGCCGAACGAACTTGCCCGCAGCATGACGACAGGCAAATCCGGCATCATCGGCGTGGTCGTCGGCGATATCGAGAATGCCTTCTTCAGCCTCGCCGTGCGCGGGATCAGCGACGTCGCGCGCATGGCCGGCTTCAATGTGATCATCGCCAATTCCGGCGAGGAGCTGGAGACCGAGAAATCGGCGGTGGATCTGCTGATCGGCAAGCGCGTCGACGGATTGATCGTGACGCCGGCGCGCTGCGACCGGATGGAGCATCTCCGGGACATACGCCGCGTCGGCGTGCCGCTCGTTCTCTTTGACCGCAGCATTCCGGAACTCGGCGTCGACGCTGTCACCGGCGATGATTTCGATGCTGCCAAGATGGCCACCCGCCATCTTCTCGAGATGGGACATCGCCGGATCGCCTATATATCCGCCATGAATGCCGAGAGCGAATTCCTTGACGATAGCCGCAGCATTTCCAATTCGGCCGTGCGCGAACGCATCGAAGGCGTGCTGAAAGAGCAGACTGACGCCGGCATAGAGAAGGCTCAATATTACGTGCGGCTCGGCGCGACCGACCAGCCGAGAACGGATAGTGTCGTCGAGAGCCTGTTGCGGGATGCGGCGCCTCCGACCGCCCTCATCGCGTCGGACAGTCTCGTCGGCCTCCGGGTCTTCAAGACATTGCAGGCGCTGGGATTGTCCATACCTCGCGATATATCGATGGTTTCCTTCCTGGATGCAGACTGGACGACCGTCACGACGCCTCCGATCACCGTCGTCGATCAGCCGGTCTACGAAATGGGCAAGAAGGCGGCCGAACGGCTAATCTCGCGGCTGAACGGTAAAGATCTGCCCGTCGAGCGGACTGCCGTCAAAACGGGCCTGATCCAGCGCGGATCAGTCGCCTCACGACCTCGCGGCAGCGACCGATAACCCCGTATTCCAAATGGTAGTGCGGACACGATTGCGAAGGCACCGCCGACACGGAATGCTCCGGGAACGCGCTACAGGCTGAAACGCCGCTTTTTCCGGCACCGTCAGAAGACCATGGAAATTCGCAGGCATTAAGTCGCAGCGAACTCTCCAATGTCACCTACATCGCTTGAGTCAGGGCGGCAGCGCGCAACTTTCTTTTCAATGAACACAAATACTTAGAGCGTGAGGGCGTCGACGCCGTATGGTGACGTTCCCTTGTGGCATCGGTATTGCATGCCTGACCCCAGGATCATCTTGCGAGGATTTTCATGCCGAAGACAATATTATCGCCATTGGCAGGCGGGCCGATTTCGTGAGCTGGACGACCAGATCTCCGTCGAAAGCCATGATCCTTGCTTCAGAACAGGGTCGCATCGCAACCGTCAGCGCCGCAACAAGCCGCCAATGACGTTCACCGAACAGACCACTCAAACCGGTTCGTCATCTGCCGGCGCCATGATCGTGACCCCGCATTGGCTCGCCAGCGAAGCAGGCGCAAAGGTGCTGAAGCGCGGCGGCAACGCAATCGAGGCGCTGGTGGCCGCCGGAGCTGCGCTGTCGGTCACCTACCCCCATTTCTGCGGGCTCGGCGGCGACGCGATCTGGCTGGTCGCCGACAAGACGGGCAACGCACAGACCTTTGTCGGCATCGGACAGGCGGCGGCAGCTATGCCGCGCGGAGACATACCCTTGCGTGGTGCAGCCTCCACACTGACAACAGCTTGCCTCGTGGACAGCTGGGAAAAGGTGCTTGCCTATTCCGTCGCCGAATGGGGAGGCATCGAAGGATTGCCGGGCCTTCTCGACGACGCGATCGCGCTAGCAGACGGTGGCTTTGAGGTCAGCCGGTCGCAGGCATTCTGGTATGAATTCCGGCGCGCTGAGCTGAGTGGTTGGCCCAGCTTCGCGGGGCTCTTCCGACCTGGCGGCATCCAGCACCAACCGGCATTGGCCCAGACGCTCCAGTCCATAGCCCGTCACGGCGCACGCGAATTTTATGAGGGTGCTCTCGCCCGTCGCATCATCAACGGACTTGCCGAAGCTGGCTCTCCTCTTTCCGCCGCCGATCTTGCCGCCACGCGAACCGAGATCACAGCTCCCCTCCAGCAGACGTATCGCGACACGATGCTTCTTGCTCCGCCCGCACCGACCCAAGGAGTAACCACCCTCGCAATCATGGGTGTGCTCGGCCATCTGCCGATGGCGGATTTTCCGCCCGACAGCGCGACCTATTATCATGCGCTGGTCGAGGCCGTAAAACAGGCTTTCCTCGACCGTCATGCAATCGCCGATCCCCGTTTTGCCGCCGACGTCTCGAAGCAGCTTCTCGATCCGACGCGCCTTGTGGCCAAGGCTGCGGCAATCGATCCGGGAAGAGCCTCGCCTTGGCCACAAGACTATCGACACGGCGATACGGCGCTGCTTGCCGCCGTGGATGCCAATGGGAGATGCGCGTCGCTACTGCAAAGCCTCTATTTCGATTGGGGCAGCGGCGTGGTCATCGGCAACACTGGCCTCCTGTGGCAAAACAGGGGAGCGGCCTTCAGCACTGATCCGGCGAGCCCTAATTGCATCCAACCTGGGAAGCGGCCTTTCTACACGCTCAATCCAGGTCTGGCGCTTAAGAACGGGCGTCCGCATCTGCTCTACGGCACGCAGGGCGCGGACGGCCAGCCTCAGACGCTGTCGCTGCTGCTCAGTCTCCTCATCGACCACCGTCTTGATCCGGCCGCAGCGCTCGCGCGTCCGCGCTTTTTGCTCGGCCGCACGTTCTCCGACAGCCGGGACAGCCTGAAGATCGAGGAAAATATTGGCGCCGAGACGGTTTCCGCCCTCGCGGTGATGGGGCATGAAATCTCGACCATCGACGCTCTCAGTCCGCTTGGCGGGCAAGCAGGCGTGATCCGCATCGGGGAAGACGGAGTGATCGACGGCGCGCATGATCCGCGCAGCGACGGAGGCGCTGTCTTGCTGTGAGCGCCGTGGACCCGCCGTTCGATCTCGTCATTCGAAACGTTCGTATCGAGGAAGATGGCCGTCTCGTGGACATCGCAGTGCGAGGCGACCGCATCGCCGCCATCGAACCCCGCATTCGGTGCGATGCGATATCAGACGCCGACGGCCAGGGAAGCTTCGCCTTCGGCGGATTTGTCGACACGCATATTCATCTCGACAAAGCCTGCATTCTCGACCGCTGCGCCATTTGCGAAGGCACACTCGCCGAAGCCGTCCACCAAACGGCCAAAGCCAAGGCGGGCTTTGACGAAGACGACGTTTATGGACGTGCCGCACGCGTCGTCGAGCAAGCGGTTTCCCACGGCACAACGCGGATGCGGAGCTTCGTCGAAATCGATCCGCGCGCCGGCTTCCGCTCCTTCGAAGCGATCAAGCGTATCCGCAACGACTATGCCTTCGCGATCGACATCGAAATCTGCGCCTTCGCTCAGGAAGGGCTTACGAACGAGCCCGAAACATACGACATGCTCGACGCGGCACTTTCGGATGGTGCGGATCTGGTCGGCGGTTGCCCTTATACGGACCCCTCGCCGGGTCGGCATGTGGACATGATTTTCGCTCTGGCGGCAAAACACAATGTTTCGGTCGACTTCCATCTCGACTTCAGTCTTGATCCTGATCGAGCGGATCTACCGAAGGTGATAGACGCGACCCTGCGTCATGGCTGGCAAGGTCGCGTGTCGATCGGCCATGTCACCAATCTGTCGGCTATGCCTCAAGCCCGTATCCTTGCCATCGCCGATAGCCTGGCAAAGGCCGGCATCGCGCTATCGGTGCTTCCGGCAACCGATCTGTTCCTGATGGGGCGCGAGCATGACCGTCTGGTTCCGCGTGGCGTCGCGCCGGCCCATCTGCTGGCGAAAAGGGGCGTCGTTACCTCCATTGCAACCAACAATCTGCTTAATCCCTTCACGCCCTATGGCGACGCCTCGTTAATTCGCATGGCCAATCTCTATGCCAATGTCGCCCAGCTCGGGCGCGACGACGAGATGGCCTTGATTTTCGGCATGGTGAGCGAAATGGCAGCGAACCAGCTCAACAACAAGATAGGTCTGCAGCCAGGTGGCGAAGCGACCATCGTGCTCCTCGACAGCCCCGGCCCTCGTGCCGCCGTGCGCGAGATTGCGCGCGTGATTGCCGGCTGGAAAAGGGGGCGCAAGAGTTTCGACAACGGCCGCCCCGTGCTCCACAAATCGGTCTGAAACACCCAGTCATCTTATCGCTGGGGCCAGCCTGAACTTCCAACTCCGCGCTTTCGCTGAACCGACACCTGCCTGAGAGCAGCGACCAGCATCCTTGATAGTGATTTGAATAGAAGCCCTCCAGCCCGGCAATTTGAAAAGGTCGCTGCGCCTGGAGATAAATTGCCGGCTGGAGTGCAGTTATCGCCGGAACGAGCTGCGATGCCTCATAACGCCCTATCGAGCGATTATCCCTTTACTCCGGCGGAGAGCATGATGGCGCGCGTGATCTGCTTCTGGAAGAGGAGATAGAGGATGGCGACGGGAAGACCGGCCAGCACCGCCGCCGCCATGTCCTTGGCGAAGCGCACGCCAAAGACATCTCTCACCTGGGTAATGCCGACGGGGATGGTGATCGTCGCATCCGAGGTCGCGACCAGGAACGGCCACAGGAAGTTGTTCCAGGCCGCGATGAAGGTGGTGATGCCGAGCGCGGTGATCACGCCCCAGTTCATCGGCACATAGATCTTCCAGAGCGTTCTTAAATGACCCGCATTGTCGAGCATCGCCGCCTCGCGGAATTCCTTTGGGATCTGGTCGAAGAACTGCTTGAGGATGATGATGACCGAGGGCACCACGAGCTGCGGCAGAATGATGCCGCCCCAGGTGTTGATAAGCCCGAACGAGTTCATCAGCACGAAATGGTTGATGATCAGCGCTTCCGACGGCACCATTACCGAGGCGATCAGTGCCCCGTAAATCACCCGGCGGCCGGGAAACTGAATTTGGCTGAGCGCATAGGCGCAACAGACGCTCATCACAAGCACCAGAACCGCGATGATTGCCGATGTGCCGACGGAATTGATATACCATTGCACGATGCTGGAGCGCCCGATCACATAGAGATAGGGCTCGAGCGTCGGCGCCTTCGGGAAAAGCCCGGGCGTCCGGCTTACCACCTCGGTGTCCGATTTGAGCGACGTCATGATCGCCCAATAGAGCGGGAAGAACCAGATCAGCGCCCCGAACGCCGTCAGCGCGGTCAGCGCGCGACCGCTCCAGCCCCTTGAGGCCGCGTGGCTGCCCGCCGCCGTCAGATCCGTTTGCGAATTTGTTGCCACGACGCTCACTTTTCGCCTCGCGCGCGCAGGAATTGATACTGCAGGACGGAGGCAATCAGAATGATGGCGAACAGGATGGTGGCGACGGCGGCCCCCTCGCCGCCCTTGTTCTGCTTGAAGGCGAGATCATAGATGACGCTCATGACCACGGATTGCGCGTCGGCCGGCGTGTGGGCGAAATAGCCGAGCAGATAGGGCTGCGAAAAGATCTTGAACTGCGCAATCAGCTGCAGCGTCAGCACCAGCGCCGTGACCGGCCAGATCAGCGGCCAGGTTATTTTCGAAAACACCCGCCAGCGGCTGGCATTGTCGAGCGCGGCTGCCTCGTAGACATCAGGCGAAATGCTGCGCAGGGCGGCGAGGAACAGAAGGATGTTGAAACCGATCGTCCACCAGATCGTGACGACGGCAACCGAGGGCATGAAATAGGTTGGCGACCGCAGGACGGGAAGCGGCCGCCCGCCGGTGAACAGCCCGAGGACGTTCTGGATGACGCCATATTGCATGTTTGCGATCCAGGTCCAGATCTGCGTCACCACCGAAACCGGCAGAATGGAGGGCAGGAAAAAACACGCCAGAACCAGCATCTGGATGCGCCCGATCAGGCGATTGATGCCCATGGCAATGAACAGCGCGAGAAATGTGCCGGGGATGACGGTCAGAGCGATGAAGTACAGCGTGTTCAGAAGCGCCCTTTGAAGTTGAGGCGAGGAGAGCTGGCGCATGTAGTTGTCCAGGCCGACCCACTCGCCGGGGCCTATCAGCGGTGCATTGGTGAGACTCATCGCCACCATCCGCCATGTCGGGTAGGCAAATATCACCAGAAACGCGATGACCGCCGGCGCGACCAGCAGCGCCGCAACGATGTTATCCTGCTTCCTGCTGCTGACTGCGGCCATCCGTCACCTGTCTCGTTTATCCAGTCCCGAGGCAGGGAGAAGCCCCGGGACCAGTGAAAAGAAACGTCACTGAGAGTTCATGTGATCGCGGAACTTCTCGAGTGTTTCCTTCACATCGCCTTCGCCGTTCAGCGGGCCGGACACCATGTTCTGCCAGTCATCATCAAACTTGGAAGCCGCGCCCGTCAGCGGCGTCTTCGGCATGTAGAAGGCGTTGAGCGCCATGGCGGCGTAATCTGACTGCGGCTTGAGTGCCTTGTAGGCCGCAGACGTGCTAACAGGCAGATAGGCCGGGATATGGCCGGCGGCAGCCCATTCCAGCGAGTTCGTATTCATCCACCTGATGACTTCGAGAACCGCGGCGCGCTTTTCCGGCGTCATGGTGACACCGACATTGTTGGGGATCACGAAGGAGTGCGAGTCTGCCCAGTTGGCGGGCTTGCCCATCCAGGCCGGGATGTTGACCATACCGTAGTCGAAGCCGTTACCCTTGGCCACTTCGGTTTCCATGGTCGGCAGTTCCCAGTTGCCGTTGAGGAAGAAAGCGGATTGACCGGCCAGGAAGGTCGGCGTGATGGTTTCGGAATCGATATAGGGCTGCGCCCAGCCCTGCTTCACCCAATCGGTGACCTCGAGATAGGCCTTTTCCATCTTGTCGAAATTGTCGCCCTGCAGGAACTTGCCGTCGGCGGTCAGTTGACCACCCAGCTGGCCGAACAGGGTGTAGATATCGCGCAGATCGCCGCCGGACGAGGCTATGACGACGCCGTTCTTGCCGGCTTCCTTGGCCTTGGCCAGCAGCGCGCGCCAGCCTTCCAGCGTGTCGATGCCGGTCGGCTTGCCATCGTTATCAAGCGCGCCCAGCTCCTTCAGCACATTCTTGTTGTAGTAGAGCACTTCTCCATGCACGTCGAACGGAACGGCGTAGCGCACATTGTCGACGGTCGAGGCGGCGATTGCATTTGGCGGATAGTCGCTGTCCTTCAGGCCGACGGCCTCGAGCTCTTTCGGATCGATCGGCGATATCGTCTTGGCCGAAACGGCGCCTGCCAGGCGCGACAGGTGGTAGGTTGCAATGTCGGGTCCCTGGCCGACTGCGGCTGAGGTCTGCAGCTTGGTATAGTAAGGGACGCCCCATTCGAGCGTCGTGCCGGTAATCTGGATCTTGTCCTTGTGCTCGTCGTTGAAGCGCTGGATCAGCGCCTTCATCCGCACGCCGTCGCCTCCCGACAGAAAGTCCCACCAGACGACATTTTCGACTGCAAATGCCGGAAAGGCGGTCATCAGGGCCAACGCTGCGATCGATGTTCTCAACAGGCTACGCATTTTCTCTCCTCCAGGCTTTTCTGTTTTCCTCCCGGGCCGCCCGTTGCGGGGTGGTCCTTATGCCCTGCGCCGCAGCTCATGCGCCGCGTGATATCCCCTGCCCGCTTCATCGAAGGACATCGCCTTCGAACCATCGGCGGCGAGCCCACAAATCGAGCGACGGAGCAGATGCGCACCGGGCATCCATATCCACGGACACGCCCGCATCTGCCTGAGTCACCTGGACCTCCTCCCGGTCATGCGCGGCGGTTCAATTCTGTTCGTGGCCTATCCGGCCGCCGTCTCGATGATGCAATCAAGCAAGGTCGCCGCGACCGGATCGATGCCGGCGGCTTCGCGCATCAGGCCGAAGGTCGTGGCGACGATGCGGCCGGCGCCGACCTGCCGTTCCGCAATGGTCGCGCATGGCTTGTGAATCCAGCCCACCATCGTGCCGGCATGGACGAGCCCATCGAAATGGATCGGCCGGAAGCCGGTGATGACGCGGTTCGGGTTGACGCCGACGAAGGAAAGGTCGGTCAGCGGGCCGCCCGGCAAACGTTCGAATATCCCCGAACGCTTCACCCAGCTGAACCCGGTGACCCAATTGCCTTTCCAGATGGTGCCGTTGCGCTCGGTAACGCGCATCTGCGGCATGGGCTGCCCGCGATCGCCTCCGGTCGGGTAGTTCCAGTTCGGCTGGTCGTTGCGCAGATTGGCGAACGGCAGGGGTGCCACGTCAGCCAGCGACACACAATGGGCACCGTGCTCCATGGCATCGATATCCGCCTGGCCAAGGGTCGAGGCGACCCGCACATCCGCCTTGCCGGCCTCGACAACCTCGTAGCCAAGCACCGTCAGATACCGCGCGATTTCGGGTTCTGCCGACGATACGGAAAGTGTGGGTTTTGACCGGCGCCGATAGACGCTGACCTCGAGACTGTTGCGCGCAACCTCCCTGCCGCCGGCGGTGATCGTAAACTGGATGCTGACCTGTCTGCCGGCCATGTCAGTCGCAAAGGACAGAGGCAGTGCAGGCAGATGATGCACCGACGTCGCGTTCTGAGCCGGGATCGCCATCCTTCCGGCAATCGCACCGTCGATGCTCCAGCTCAGCTCGGCTGCCGGAAGCGCCTTGCCGCCGGTCGAGATTTCGAGCTCGACATTGCCGGTATCTCCTGCCCAGACCGCGTAGCGCTGCATGCGCGGCACGATGACGACATCGGTATTGATCTCGTGAAAGCGGTTGTGATAGGCGCGCGGATTGCGCTGCATGTCCATGAGGCCATTGGCCTCCCAATGCAGGTCGGTCAGCTCGGTGATGACATAGCCCTGGATCGAGGCATGACGGCGCATTTCCTCGATCTCGAACTTGAGCGCGGCGAACTGATGCCATTGCGCGTCCTCGATGAAGGAGCCGAAGGACGCAAAGACCTTGTCGAACTGATAGGTGCGGAAGCGCTGCTCGACGCCATGCGGGTAGGTCGCGCCGTCGCTATCCCATTCCAGGCCGTTGATGAACCAGAAGGGCTCCTTGCCGTCCTGTTTCAGCTTGTCGGGATGCGGAAGGCCCCAGACACCGAACTCGGAGACGACGAGCGGCTCGTCGCCCCGACGTTTCGCATCGCCGTTCGGCGAGTAGGACCAATCCGGCCGCTTGGCAAAGGCCGATACCCAGTCGGTCCATTCGCGCGCCATTTCGGGAACCGAGGCGTAATAATGGTAATCGTCGATATCGGAGACGACATGGAAATTCGGGATGCAGGCGGAATTGTCCACCACCAGCCGCATCGGGTCCTTCTTCTTCAGCCAATGATAGGCGTTTTCCAGCCAGGATCGCTGGTCGGCGCTTTCGACAAGGCGCGTCCCCCAGTCCTCGTTGATGATGGTCCAGATGACGATGGAGGGGTGGTTGCCGTCGCGGCGCAGGATGCCTTCCATCGTGTCGAGCAGACGCTTTGCCGACTTCTCCGTGAAGGTCTGAATGTTGGGGATTTCCGACCAGACCAGCAGGCCAAACCGATCGGCCACATCATAGTAGCGCGGATCGGGAACCTTGATATGGCAGCGCAGGAGGTTGAGGCCGAGCTCCTTCGATTTGCGCGCCTGATCTTCCAGGAACTCCAGCGACGGCGGCGTATAGATGCCCTCGGGATAGTAATCCTGGTCCAGCGCGCCGCGCATGTAGAACGGCTGGCCGTTCAGGAAGAACTTGCCGTCCTTCGCCTCGAAGGTGCGAAAGCCGAAATTCTGCTCGGCGGCATCGATAACGACGTCACCCCGAGACAGCTCCACAACTGCCCGATAGAGCGCGGGATCATCGAGCGACCACGCCTCCACATCAGCGACTTTAAGCACCACCGAAGCCTGCGCTTCCTCTTCGAGTCCCAGTTCCGCGGATGCCGCGACCGCCCCGTTCCGGTCGACAAGCGTGACCCTCAAGGCGCCGGTAAAAGCCGCCGCCAGCTCGACATCGATGGTGACGCCGCCCGTGGAAAGATCGGCGCGAATGGCCTGATGGGCGATATGCGCCTCGTGGCGGCATTCGAGCCAGACCGACTGCCAGATGCCACCCAGCATTCCATACCAGCTCTGCTTGCCGTGCGGGATCTCGTCGAATGGAAAATCCGGGAAGGCCCGGGCGTCGGCACTCGGCAGCGTCACCTTCACGTCCAGCCGTATTTCGCCGGCAAGCAGATCGGCGGGAATGGCGAATTCGAACGGCAGATAGCCGCCTTCGTGAGAACCGAGAGCACGGCCGTTGACCGAGACTTCGGCGAAATAGTTCACGGCACCGAAATGCACGATGACCTGACGACTTAGCCACTCCTGCGGCACGGTGAAGGCGCGTGAATAGGTCGCTACTCCAGCCGCGGCGCGCAGATCGGGAAAATGGGCCTGCCAGGGGGCCGGCACGGCAATCCTCGTCGGCGTCTGCCCCTCCAGATGAAAGTCCCAGGTTCCGTCGAGAGACAGGCGCGCACGCGGCTCCGAATGAGTGTCGGCGAAACGGCGGGAGGCGAGGGTCATAGCCGCGAGCTTTCCGGTTGGATTCAGTCACAAAATAAGTTACATACAAGTTTCGTAACTTATAAACTTAACTTCCGCAAGGGCCGCAGCTTCACATTGTCCGTCAGATTTTCTAACGTGCGTGCAGACTGCCTTTGAGTCCGAGAAAGAAACTGAGTGAACGACAAAACGATGAAACGACCGACCATGTCCGATATCGCCTCGCAGGTCGGCGTTTCGCATGCGACGGTTTCGCTGGTGCTGAACGAGGCACCCGGCAAGCGGGTTTCGGAGAAGGTACGCGAGCGCGTGCTGGCCGTGGCCGAGGAGCTCGGCTATCAAAAGACCGCGCCTGCCAATGACCCCATCGGCGGCATCATCGTCCTCCTGATCGACGATCTCATGGCTTCGCAGCATGCCGCGCCACTGATCGAAGGCGTGCGGGGCGCGGCGGAAGAACAGGGCCTGGCGGCGCTCACCGTCGTTACCGGCGGACAGGTCGAGTTCGCTGAATCCATTCTTGACTATCTCGGGCGGCGCCAGATCGTCGGCGTGATCTATGCAACGCTCATTACACAGCTGGCGCCGGTGCTGCCTTCCAAGCTCGCCAACTATCCGACCGTCCTTTTGAACTGCCACCAGCAGCGGGCCGAATTCTCGTCGATCATTCCAGGCGATCACGCCGGCGGCTTTGCAGCAACGGAAGCGCTGATCAAGGCCGGGCATCGCCGCATTGCAATGATCGATGCCGGCAGACAGCGGCTGGAAGCGGCCCGGGATCGCCTGAGCGGCTATCGCCAGGCGCTGACGACCTACGATATCGCCGTCGATCCCGAACTGATCCTTTCGGAAGCCTGGTCGCTGGATCTCGGGCGGGAAAAGATGCTGCAGCTGCTCGACCTGCCGTCGCCGCCGACGGCGGTTTTCTGTTTTTCCGACCGGGTGGCGATGGGCGCCTATGATGCGATCAGGATGCGCGGCCTCAAGGTTCCCGACGACATTTCCGTCGTCGGTTTCGACGATGAAAGCCTTGCCCGAAAAATCCTGCCGCCGCTCACCACGTTGAAGCTGCCGCACGAGGACATGGGCCGGTGGGCTGTGACCGAACTCCTGGAAAAGGTGGCGCAGCCGAAAAAGCCGCCGGTACGGCTGAAGATGGAATGCCAGTTGATCCTGCGCGATTCCATCGCCCCGCCTCGTTAAGGCCTGTCGGCGTTCAGGGAGACATGATCTCACTCGTCAAAAATATAGATATCGCCTTCCTTCAGCGCCATGATGAACAGCGCTCTGGCCTCCTCGGCGTCCATCTTTCCCTCATGCGTGGCCAACAGCGCTTTCTTGCCAGCATGATAGGCGCTGCCATCCTCAAGTGTCGGCCACTCCTCGAGCATATATTCGGCCGCACGCTCTGCGTTTGAAATTGTCAGCCGGGCGCCGGTCTTGCGCGTCTCGACGATGACGGGCTTGCTCCACCATTGGGCCATGGGCGTTCTCCTTCATGCCGTCAACGTGCCGTCTGTCGGAATGTTCCGGGAAGGCTTTGGCAGAGCCACCATCCTCACGACAGAACGGGAACGCCTGCTTCGGCGGCCGCGGCTATGAAGGCTCGGCGCGCTTCTTCAGGCGCCCGTTCGCCGCGCCGCACGTCCATGCAGATAAGAAGCGCGAAAAGAAAACAGTCTCCTTCGTCCAACGGCCAGTCATCAAGAAGCGTCTTCCAGGCTTCGTCGGCCGTTCCCACGGATTTCATTTCACCGGCGCAGCCGCAGAAGACGCGGACTGGAGGGAAGCGCGGTATCGCCTTCATCGTCGAGGTCTCCATGACAGCAGCCTTTTTGGGCCATATGACATGCAGACGCATTTAACTTTATTAATCGGGCAGCAGGCGACCCCACGAAATCAAACGCCGCTCCCCGGCATGACATCCATCGGGATAGGGCAGACGTAGGGCTTGCCTTCCGTCTTCTCCAGCCATTCGGCCCTGGCCTCGGCGAGGAGCGATGGTGACGTCATCAGCGAGAGCCCGGTTGTTGCCAGCGCCTTTGCGGCATGCGCCATAGCCTTGTGGGCGGCAGCGCTTTTTCCCTGCGCCACGACCTGCCAGGTATGAGGATTGGTGCCGATCGCCCAGGCCGGCGTCCAGCACTGCGCCGTCGGCGTCACCCGGCTGACGTCGCCGACATCGGTCGATCCGGCGCGGAAATGCGAGTGCCCCTCGAATTCGCGCAAGCCCAGATGCAGCGGCGTCGATCCGTCGATCCTGGTGTTGGAAAAGACATCGTTCTTGATCTGGTAGAGCCGGATGCTGCTCTTGATGGCTTCGTCCGTGAACGTCTCCTGGATGGATCTGGCGAAAGCGAGATCCGCCTCGTCGAAGGCGATCGGCCCGAGCGCGACCATGTTCTCGTGCATGGCGGTCTCGATCGTGATGTTGGGCAGAAGATTGGTGGAGGCGGTATCGAAGACGATCTCCACTTCGGTCTCCGTCATCATGGCGGCACCGCGAGCGACCTTCTCGACGCGTTTGGCAAGATCAAGCGCCTGCGGCATTTCCGGAGCGCGGATCAGATAGAGCACCTCGGCCTTGGCCTGGACGACATTCGCCGCCTTGCCGCCGGTATCGGTGATCGCATAATGCACCCGGCAATCTTGCGGCATGTGCTCGCGCAGGAAGTTGACGCCGACATTCATCAGTTCGACCGCATCGAGCGCCGACCGCCCGAGATGCGCCGCGTTCGAGGCATGGGCAGCGACGCCCTTGAAACGATAATAGTATTCGATGACCGCAAGGTTGTTGGTCGAGCGGACGCCGTTGAAAGGCGCCGGATGCCAGGTCAGCGCGGTATCGACGTCATCGAATAGGCCCGCGCGCACCATGAAGGTCTTGCCCGAACCACCCTCCTCGCCAGGGCAGCCGTAGTAGCGCACCGTGCCGGGAAGATTGTTCGCCTTCATATGCCCGGCGAGCGCGATTGCCGCCATCAGTGAACCGACGCCGAGCAGGTTGTGGCCACACCCATGTCCCGTGGCGTCCTCGATCAGAGCTTGATGCGCGGCGACATTCGCGACCTGGCTCATGCCGGCCAATGCATCGAATTCTCCCAGGAAGGCAATGATCGGCTTGCCTGCGCCGAAATCGCCGATAAAGGCCGTCTCCATGCCCGCCACGCCACGGCGCAGCGAGAAGCCATTGTCTTCGAGCGTCCGGGCCAAAAGTTCGGACGAGCGCGCCTCCTCGAATTTCAGCTCGGCAAAGTCCCATATATCGTCGCTAAGCTTGGTGAAATCCGGCTTCATCACCTCGATCGCCTCGGCGATCGACATCATGGCGTCATGCTGCATAACAAGTCCTCACATTGCGGTTTGCCCGATCGGCAGGGCACGGCGTATCGCCCGGCGACACGGCCGCCGGATAGAGCTGAAGAGGGATGAGTTCCTCCGCGCCAGGCTCTGCGAGCGGGCGCGGATGGACGGGTCAGTCGACCGAGACCTCCCAAAGACGGGCATTCGATTGCCAGACCGGCTGGCCCTTCAGCTTCTTGGTGGCGCCCCAGACATCGACCATGTCGTAGAGGAAGATGCCCGGCACGTCCTTCAGCATCAGCTCGTGGAACGCGTCGAAGATCTTCTGCCGTTTGGCCTGATCGGCCTCGACATAGGCGGCCTTCATGAGTTCGATCGCTTTCGGGTCATCCCACATCAGCGAGGCGTTCTTGTCCTTGTCGCCGACGTAGAAGGAATACATCAGCGCCGGATCGAGACGCGGCGCAACCGATTGCGAAATGATCTGATAATTGCCGGAACGGCGGCGATCGACCTGGGTCGCGTAGTCGAGCACCTCGATCTGCACATTGAGGCCGATCTGCTGCAGCATGGCCTGCGCCATCACGGCGACCGGGAAGCTCGGCACGTTGCCGCGCTTGTTGGCTATGATCGAGATCGGCTCACCCTTGTAGCCTGACGCATCCAACTCCTTCTTGGCCGCCTCCAGGTCATAGGGCAGACGCTTCTTCTGCACCGCGTCGAAATAGACGGAATCCTGCGATACCATCGAACCGTTCGCCTCACCCGTTCCATTGGATGCGGCAGCAACGAGCTCATCGAGATCGAGCGCCATCGCCATGGCGCGACGCACGCCCGGCTTGCCCATCACCTTGTCGCGCGTCTGGATGTAGAAGAGGTTCTTGCCGTTGTTGCGCGCCACGATCAGCTGCATCTTCGGGTTCGACTTGAATTCGGGGATCAGATCCGGCGAAAGCTCGGCCGTGTCGAGCACGCCCGATTCCAAGCCCGCCTTCACGGTCGAAGGATCGGGGATGACCATGAACTTGATACCGTCGGCAAGCGGCCGTTTGGAGCCGACCATGCCGTCGGGCTTGCCATCATTTGCCGGCGAAACATAATCGGCAAATTTCTTCAGGTGAATATATTCGCCCTTTTTCCATTCGTCCCACATGAAGGGACCGGTGCCGATCGGCTTGATGAAACTGCCATCCGCTGCCACGGAATCGGGTGAGATCATACCGGTATAGCCGCATTCCGGCCGCGCCATCAGGCCGAGGAAAACGGCTGACGGATTTTCGAGCTTGATTTCGACCGTCGATGCGTCGACGGCCTTGACGCCGGTCACATGCGCTGCACCGCCGGCTGCGAAATCCGACAGGCAAGTCCATTTCGTCTCGGGCTTCAGATAGCGCGTCCAGTTCCACACGACGTCGTCTGCCGTCAGCGCCTTGCCATTGTGGAATTTGACATCCGTCCTGAGCTTGAACGTATAGGTCAGGCCATCGGCCGAGGCCTCGAAGCTCTTGGCGAGCAACGGCTTGACTTCGCCGCCATTGTTGTAGCCGACGAGCCCTTCGACGATATGCAAAATCACGCCATCGGTGTTGCCGTCGCGGTTTACGCCGGGATTGCTGCTCCGCAGGTCAGAACTCTGTGCGACGGTGATATCGCGCGCCGCCGCGACATGTGCCAGTGCGAGCAGGGCCGCGCCTGCGAGAAGAAGCTTTTTCACTGTTCTACCCTCTTTTGTGTCTTTCTTCGTCATGATGCGAAACCATCCCAGCAGGTGCGTGACAACATGCCGATCGTCTCCAGCGCCACCGTATATCCCGGCGTGCCATCCGGCATGGCAAGCGGCACTTCGTCGGTATAGGCGGAGATGATGTAGAACGGCGTACCGTCACGATAGACGATGCCGGCATTCATGCGGCCGCGCTTGCCGGTGCCGCCCTTATGAGCGACGACCGTGCCGAATGGCAGGCGCGACGGAATGGCGTAGCGCAGGATCTGGTTCTTCAGCGTCTGCAGCGCATAGGCACAGAATTCGGCCGAGACGCCGAGCCTCCCCCGCACCTCCTGCGACGTCTGTGCATCGAGGATCATCTGCAAGAGCACGGCCTGGTCACGGGCCGTTGTTGTCGTCACCGACTTCAACGCGTGATCCGGCGACAGGGCGAGCGGCGGGATCAGGAAGCGGTGATGCGTGCCGGCAAGGCCGATCGACTTGCAATAGGTGTCGACCTCTTCCAGCGTCAGTCGCTCGAACACCATCTTGGTGCAGACATTGTCGCTCAGCACCATCATGCCGGTGATGGCGTCGCGCAGCGAGATGACGATGCCGGGGGTCAGATAGCGGAACATGCCGCTTGCGACGTCCTCGGCAAAGCGGGCCTCATAGGTGATCGGCTCGTCGAGATCGAGCCGCCCTTGCTGCACCGCCTTCAGAGCGGCCATCATGATCGAGGTCTTGCGGGTGCTTGCCGAAGGGGTTTCATCGTCGGCGCCGCGTTCGATCGTCTCGCCGGTCAGAAGGTTGCGTATCGCAAAGCGGGTAACGAAGGGCTGTGCGTCGCAGATCTCTGCGAGCCGCTCGGCAACCGAAGCGGAATTGGAAAGACTACCCACATCAATTCTCCAGGCGCCATTTGAGTGTCACGCCGCCCTTTTCATTCTGGTCGAGGGCGGGAATGGCCGAGAGGAGCCGGCGCGTATAGGCCTCCTTCGGGCTGTCGAAAATCTCATCGCGGTCGCCCTCTTCGATGATTCGCCCGTCCTGCATGACGACGACGCGGTCGGCGACCTGTTCGACGACGCCGAGGTCGTGGCTGATGAACAGGCACGAGAAACCGTAACGCTTCTGCAGGTTGGAAAAGAGCTCCAGCACTTGCGCCCTGACCGTCACATCGAGCGCGGAAACCGGCTCGTCGGCTATCAGAAAGCGGGGCCGCCTGGCGATGGCGCGGGCGATGGCCACGCGCTGGCGCTGGCCGCCGGACAGTTCATGCGGATAGCGGTTTGCATAATCACCGCCGAGGCCGACCTCTTCCAGCGTTTCCAGTGCCCGCTTGCGCTTGGCGCCGACATCGAGGCCCTGCACCAGCCTGAGCGCCTCTTCGACCAGCGCGAGAATCGTCATGCGCGGGTCAAGCGACGAATAGGGATCTTGGAACACCATCTGGCAGTTCAGGCGATAATCGCGCCAATCTTCGTTACGCGACCGCCCCTGGAACAGGATCTCGCCCCCGCTCTCCTTGACGAGACCGGCAATCGTCCGGCCAAGCGTCGTCTTGCCGGAACCCGATCCGCCAACGAGCGCGACGACTTCGCCCTCGTGGATATCGACGCTGACACCATGCAGCGCGCGCTTCGGCTTGCCCTTCTTGAGAAGCGATTTGCGGCCGGCATAGTCGACCACGACGTTGCGGGCGGAGACCATCGGCGCCCGCGATGCATCGATGTGGCGGGTCTCTGTGCGGAAAGGCAGGGACGATAGCAGCTTCTTCGTATAGGGATGCTGCGGCGCCTCCAGCAGATCCTCCGTCCGTCCCTCTTCGACGACCGCACCCTTTTCCATCACGACGATACGGTCCGTGTATCGCGCCACCATCGGCAGGTCATGACTGATGAGGAGAACGGCCGTTCCTTCGGCCCGCGTCAGCTCGACCATCAGCTCCATCACATCGCGCTGGATGACGGCGTCGAGCGCCGTCGTCGGCTCGTCTGCAATCAGCAGCGCCGGTTTCAGCAGCATCACGGAGGCAAGCATGATGCGCTGGCGCATGCCGCCGGAAAATTCGTGGGGATAGGAGGTGAGCGCGCCCTCCGGATCGCGAATCCCGACACGCCTCAGCATGCTCAAGATGCGTTGACGGCGCTCATCCGGCGAAAGCTTGGTGTGGAGAACAAGCCCCTCCTCCAGCTGTCGTCCGATCGTCATCGACGGATTGAGCGATGTCATCGGCTCCTGGAAGACGACACCGATCTCGGCACCACGCAGCTCACGAAGGTCCCGACCCTTCATGACAAGCACATCGCGCCCCTTGTAAATTACGGACCCGCCGGCAACGCCGATCGCCTGCGGCAGGAGCGATATCAACGCCCGTGTCGCCAGCGTCTTGCCGGAGCCGCTCTCGCCGACAATGCCGAAGATCTCGCCGGCCGCTATATCGAAACCGACGTCCTTGACCACCCTGTGCCCCGTTCTCACGACTTCGAGCGAAAGGCCGCGGACGCTCAGAAGCGTGGCCCCTGTCGTTTCAGATGTCATTTCAGGCCCCTCATGCGCGGATCGAGCTTGTCACGGAGGGCATCGCCCAGAAGATTGATGCCGAGCAGCGTCAATGCGATGCACAGGCCGGGGAAGAGACCGAGCCAGACGGCCTGCTGGATGAGCGGCCGACCGGCGGCCAGCATATTGCCCCAGGTCGGAGCCGGCGGCGGCACGCCGAGGCCAAGGAAGGACAGCGCGCTTTCAGACAGAATGGCCCAACCGAACATAGAGGTCGCCAGCACCGTTATCGGCGCCAGGCAGTTCGGCAGGACATGGCGGAACATCGTATAGAGTTCGCCATTGCCCATCACCCGCGAGGCCTCGATGAATTCCCGCTCGCGCAGCGAAAGAACCGCACCGCGAACGACACGCGCCATGGACGGCGTATAGGCGATGCCAAGCGCGAAGATGATGCCGTATTGATTGGCCCCGAAGACTGCGAGAAGACCAAGCGCCAGGAGAATGCCCGGAAATGCGAGCAGCGCATTGTTGACCGCCATGATCACGCCGTCCGCCCAGCCGCGGGCATAGCCGCTGACAAGCCCGATCAGCGTGCCGCAGACGGTTGCCAGTACGACCGTGAGCGCGCCGATCCAGACGCTTGCGCGCGCCCCGACCATCAGTCGGCTCAGCACGTCGCGACCGAACTCGTCGGTTCCGAGAGGATGGACGGCGCTCGGTGCGGCAAGCCGCGCGGAAAACGAGAGCTTCGTCGGATCGAAGGGCGTCCAAAACAGGCCGACGGCGGCGGTGATGAGCAGGATGGCGACGAGGATGCCGCCGACCAGGCCGTTGAGAGTGAGCTTCTTCATTCGGCGACCACACGCGGATCAAAGAGAGAATAGAGAAGGTCGACGACGACATTGACCAGGACATAGGATAGCGACACGAACAGCAGACAGCCCTGAATGACCGGATAGTCGCGCGCAAAAATGCTGTCGACCATCAGGCGCCCGAGACCGGGTATGGTGAACACCGTCTCGATCACCGCGATACCGCCGAGCAGGTTGCCGAGGATGAGACCGATCATAGTCCAGGTTGGGCCGAAGGCGTTCTTGAAGGCATGGCGCCAGAGGACTGCACTTTCGGAGAGCCCCTTGGCGCGTGCGTGGGTGATATAGTCGAGACGCAGGACTTCCAGCGTCGAGGCGCGTGCCATGCGGATCAGCACGCCCATCTCATGGATGACAAGCGTCATGATCGGCAACACGAGATAGAGCAGTCCGCCGACGATATTGTCACCGATCGACACGTAGCCCAAGACCGGCAGCCAGCCGAGCTTGAGGCCGAAGAAGAGGAGAAGCAGCAGACCGAGCCAGAATGTGGGAATGGAGAGCAGAAGCGTCGCGGTCCCGACGAGCGCCAGATCCGTCACGCTGTTCTGCCGCCATGCCGCGATCAAGCCCGCCGGCACAGCAATCAGGCTCGCCAGGAAGACGGCGACGACGACGATCTCGGCGCTGACGAGAAAACGCGACGCGACAAGCGGCAGTACAGGCTCGCCATTGACGATCGATTTGCCAAAATCGCCCTGCAGCACGTTGCCGGCCCAGATGACGAATTGCTGCGGCATCGGCTTGTCGAGACCGAGCTCGGTGCGCATCGCCGCAATCTGATCGGGCTGCGCCATGTCGCCGAGCATCAGCGCGGCGGGATCGCCCGGAATGAAACGGATCAGCGCAAATACGGTCACGGCAACAAGCGCGACCGTCGGAAGCGCCATCACCAGACGGCTCAGGATAAATCTCAGCATTCTTTCCCCACGATTGGAGGTCGCTTTTCTTCGACCGCCATCGACTTCATTGCATGGAACTATGACGGATTGCGGAAACCGGCGCAATATTATGCGATTTTGTCATAGGATTATGCAGAGTCTGACGTATTTCCGGCTCGATTTCAGGCACCGGCATGACCCGGTGAGAATTCTATCCGTCCTTCTGGGAAAGCAGGATCTGCCTCTTCAGCGCGTCGCTCAGCGCCTGAGCAGCGATGGAGAGCGGAACACCGGCAGCCTTGGCCAGTCCGAACGCCTGTGTGGAACGTGGCACAAAAGGACGATGCACGACGGGAAGATGGCGATAGAGATTGGCATAGAAGCTGCTGATTATGGTAACCCCCAGACCATGCGCCACATAGGAACAGGCTGAACTGTTGGTGTGGGTCTCCACCTTGACCATCTGCTTCACCCCCGCCCGCGTGAAGGCCTGGTCGAGCGCCATGCGGTTCGGCCTCTGCCGCCCGATCAGAATAAGGGGTATGTTGCGTAGGTTCTTGACGGTGATTTCGTCGAGTTCGGCCAGCGGATGATCCTTGGGGATGACGCAGACGCTTTCGCCGCTCGCGACTTTTTCGATTTCGATGCCCGGCCCCGTCTCGCCTTCCATCCTCAGAAACCCGAGATCGATGACCCGCTCCTCGACCAGCTTGTTGATGGCAATTGTCGTTTCGAAGAATGTTTCGATGCGCACGCCGGGGAAATCCCTAGCGTAATCGATCAGCATGGCGGGGGCAAAGTTTTCCCACATGCTGCTCGGCAGCCCGATGCGGACGACATCCGGTCCCGCCGCGCCGTTGCGCAGATCTTCGGCATGACCGGACATGCGCTCGACGGCGAGCAGGACATTTTCCGCATCCCTGGCGAGAACCATCGCCTCCGGCGTCGCGATCAGCCGCCCCTTGTCGCGAACGAAGAGCGTGATCGCGAGATCACTTTCCAGCTGCTGCAGCATGCGGCTCACACCAGACTGACTGAACCCCATGGCCTTTGCCGTTGCGATCGTGGAGCCGGTGGCAAGAAGCGTGCGCAACACTTCCAGTTGCTTGATGTTCATCACCCCTTCCTCCCTAATTTAGGCAACTCCAGCCAAGCCTGTAAAGTCGGCCGCGGTTGCGGCCATAAAAGCCTGTTGTCACCTGCCATCCAATTACGGTCTTCTCCGTTCGGCGTGTGAAGGTCAAGCATTGTCGCGCTTTCGGCCTCTTCCTTGACGATTGGCGTCGTTCACGACGGTCTGCATCGCTGAGCAAAAATGGGCCTTGAAGGCTCTTGCTCTCCCGGAAAGTAACGTTCACTCGGTGCCATGACTATTTTTGGTTCAATGGATAATAACGCTCAATAGTTTGCTGCAGCAGCTCGCCAGCTAACAATGAATTCATGGAACCAGCCTAAGAAGAACCCTGCCAATTGGGAGAATTCAAAATGCACATCATCGTAAAGACGGTACGGGCGATTGCTTTCATCGCAGCGTTCACCTCGACTTCAGCAGCTTGGGCGTCAGGATTCGAGAACATCATCATCTCGAACACCAAGGATGCCGATGAGACACAGACAACCCTTCCGGCAGACAGCGCTGCCATTTATTTGTCGGCGGACGTTACAGACGAAATTGACTCTGGTTCGAAAATCACCGTCTCCTGGATCGCTGTTGATACCAACGGTGTGGCGCCAGCGAATTATAAGATAGACGAAGCCAGTTTCGATATCGGCTCGCTGGAAAACCACGTCAACTCGTCGCTTAGCAAACCTAACGCAGGTTTCCCCGTCGGCAAATATGAGGCCGTCCTGTCGGTGGACGGCAAGGTGATGGAGACCGTCGACTTTTCCATCAAGTAAGTTCAGCTGGACGACTGGGACGATTTAACGGATTGCCGGCTGCTTACCCCAGCAAAGCCGTGACAATGATTGAGCTCAATCACCTCTGCTTGCGTAGCCGCTGTTGCCGGCGCGATTTTTAGAAACTACCTGCAGCGTTCTCCCCGTCTTGTTCCGGTGAACGCTGCGGTTCGCATTTCAATCATAACTGTATTTATGCGCCCTTTTCTTCTGGCGCATTCAACGTCTGAGCAAACACACAAAAACGAGCCATATTTGACACCGAGGGCCGAGACGTCAGCTCTCCTCCCCAGCCGCAACGGCCGATTGGCTATGCCCAGGTTTCGATGGATGATCAGTTTAGCGATGCCAGGGTCGATAAGTTCTGCGCCGTGGGTTACCGCTGCAGAAGGTCATCGCGACCGGTCTCGAACTCCGAGCGGCAGCGGATGGGCATTCGCACTCGCAGCTCAAGCGCGATGCAGTCGGGCGTGGCTGTGGTCTTTAGCCGCCCGATACCGCCGACTTTGGTCTTGCGTTGTCCATCGGATGGTCGCTAACTCTTCATGCCATATCAGTAAGTTTCTGTGAGCGCCGAGTGTCTTCGGCTCGATCGGACTTCGAAATCGGAAACAATTCAATGACCCTACATCTTTCCCTGCCGCGCGATCGGATTTCCGTCCTTCTGCTTGAAGGCATCAGTCAAACCGCCGTGGACTATTTTTCGTCATCCGGTTACGTCAATCTGACCCATTTGCCGAAGGCTTTGGACGATAAGGATCTCAAAAGCCACATGGCCGAGGCTCATATTGTCGGCATTCGCTCACGCACGCAGCTGACAGAGGAAATTTTCAGCTCTGCCAAAAAGCTTCTCGCCGTCGGCTGTTTTTCCGTGGGGACAAATCAAGTCGACCTCGATGCCGCCCGACGCCGCGGGATTCCCGTGTTCAACGCTCCCTATTCGAACACGCGCTCGGTCGCGGAACTTGTGATCGGTGAAATCATCATGCTGACCAGGCAGATTTTCCCGCGCTCAGCCTCCGCCCATAAAGGCGGATGGGAAAAATCGGCCGTCGGCAGCCGCGAGGTGCGCGGCAAGACGCTCGGTATCGTTGGCTACGGCAATATCGGCTCGCAGCTTAGCGTTCTTGCCGAAAGCATGGGAATGAATGTCCGTTATTTTGATCCTTCGGACAAACTCCGCCACGGCAATTCGGAGTCCATGGCTTCGCTCGGAGAGCTTCTCGAAATTTCGGACTATGTGACGATGCATGTTCCCGAGACCCGATCGACACAGAACATGATTACTGAGGCCGAGCTGCGCAGGATGAAGAAGGGCGCCATTTTCATCAACAATTCGCGCGGAACCGTCGTGGATCTCGAAGCGCTCGCGAAGGTCCTGCGGGACGGGCATCTCGCAGGCGCGGCGGTGGACGTGTTCCCCAAGGAGCCGGCAGCAAACAACGAGCGCTTCGAAACGCCGCTGCAAGGGTTGGACAATGTCATCCTCACCCCGCATATCGGCGGCTCGACCGAGGAAGCCCAGGAGCGCATCGGCAGGGAAGTCTCCAGGAAGCTTGTGGAATACTCCGATGTCGGCTCAACGTTGGGCGCGGTCAATTTTCCTCAAGTGCAACTGCCGCCGCGTCCAAACGGCACGCGCTTCATTCATGTCCATGAAAACCGGCCTGGTATCCTAAACAGTCTGAATACGATCTTTTCGTCGCGTGGGCTTAATATCGTCGGCGAGTTCCTGCAGACATATGGCGAGACGGGTTATGTGGTCATCGAAGCCGAAGGCGTAGGCGACAAGGCGGATGAGATACATGATGCCCTTCGTCAGATCCCAGGAACGATACGAACTCGATTGCTTTACTGACGCACGGCTTCCCCGGTCATCCGCCATTTGGCCGATGACCGGTTTCACAACGAGCCGCGAACCCAATTCAGCGCGAAATTTCGAGCGATGCATCTGATGCTTTGGGTCTTCAACTTCCTGATGAAGCGGGCACTTGATGCGAACAGACGGCGCGCCTTTTTCCGGTTGCAGCGGAATCGTCACCCTGTTCAAGGCCCAGTTTCCCATTCTCGTCATTGGAAGAGACCCTCTCGGGTTTTGCGTGGCCGACAGGCCATGCTGGCATCAACGTGGCCAATTCGAGAAACTCCGGACGCAGTCCATCGCCGCGCTGCGCGGCAATCGAATGTAGACCGTACAGCAGCGTCTTCATTGCGATGTTCTCCTTCGAGGCTGCACAAATGCTGCGTTAGACCGCGTTCACGCGTCTGAGCGACCCGCGGCCAGCCCATATCCGACGGCTGGCGATGGAGCAGGTGTAGGATCGCGGACGGCGGCGAGCGCTCTGAATCTTGCTTTCAAATCGAAAATCGCCGGTCCGGGACCAATATTCGATTTGAAAGCAAGGACCGGAGAGAGCCGCATCGGGCCGGCTTCTATGTTCGGACGACAACGAACCTGGAAGGTGAAGACGATGCGCGAACTCATTCGCTTTGCTTGGGGGATCAGCTCCCTTGGCGACTTTGTGGCGGCAAGCTCCGACAAGGGCATTGTGGCCCTCGAATTCAACGAGATGCGCGGCGCGATGGAGGATGCGCTGCGCATCCGCTTTCCGGATGCCGACCTTGAGTGCCATCAGGAGGCCCTTGAGGACATGATCGAGGCACTGGCCGGCGCGATCGAGAACCCGGCCGCCGGTTGCGATTTGTCGCTCGACCTGCGCGGGACACCGGACGAGGTAAGGATCTGGCTCCTGCTGCGGGACATCCCTGCCGGCCAGACGACGAGTTACGGCGCACTCGCCGCCACATTCGGTACGCGCGACGCAAGAGAGGTCGCTAAGGCAATTGCCAACAACCCGATCGCTGTCATCGTGCCGTGCCATCGCGTCATCAAGAAGGACGGTTCGATTTCCGGCTATCGTTGGGGCGTTCGGCGCAAACGGTCTCTTCTCCAGCGCGAACAGCGTCTGGCGGGACGCTGAAATGGCATTCGTTCCCGCAATCGAGACCGAAGAGGCCCCGGGGAACCGCCCCGTGGCGCCACATGCCGTCAATTCATTGCCGGGAACGCGCAATCCGCTTCCCGAGCCGCTTCACATCATCGCATTGGCGCTCCAGTCCACCGATGCGGCAAAACAACAATTTCCGGACTATCGGCTTACACGGTTGATCAGCGCGCGGCTTGAACTCGACGACGCAGATATCGCACAGCTTGCGATCGTGTTCGGCAGTTCACTATTGCGGCCGGTGCGGGGCATGGCGAGACCATTCGACTATCACTTGCGATATGTCATTGGTCACTATGGACTTGAAACGCTCTTTCGCGACGATGGTCACGCGCCCTATCACCACGCGATAAGACCCACGGGCTACGATTTCCACCGCGATGATGTCATCCCGACCGGCATGGAGCAGTGGCGGGCAGACTATCGAAGCATGTCGAACGAACGGCAGATGATGGCGGCTTCGATCATCTGGCTCTATCGCGCGGGAAAAGACAATGTATGGCTCCGTCGTGTGCCATGCACCTGGCATGCGGCCGACGCCATTGCGTGCATGAGGCGGACGTCCGCCCTGGAGGACTGGGTCCGTCTCTTCGCACTGTATCCTGGCTGGTAGACGCCGCCGTCGGCGACGGGCCAGACGGAACACCTCTGATCGCCCCTCATATAGGGGAGAATTCAATGACGTGTTGGATTCGAAGGCAAGAAACGGAGCGTTGAACGGTGCATTCGGCCTTATTGGTCTCAGGGCGGAGCTCATATATGATTTGCCGACGGTCAATTTTCCGTCGGCAGGCACCGGCGACGAAATCCCCTCGAAGGGTGCAACGCTGCTCCCTTGGAAGAGGCATACCAGCCAAACGAAGGGCCATTTCGAAATGGCTTGGCCCCCGGCGCCGATCGACCTCAAATCGGGCATGGCGGTGAGCATACAAAGCGTCTAGGAGCACCTGGCAGATGTGGAAAGCGATATTGTCTATAACGATGAGCATTGGTCTTGCCGCGCCCGCCATGGCGATTGAGCGATATGATACGCGCTCGCGGAGCTGCCAGGAGGTTCAAGCGCTTCTTGCGCGTGATCGGCAGGCCATCCTGCGCTATCCGTCGCGCGATGGCCGGGCAACTGTCTATGATCGCTATGTGATCAATCCTGCGCAATGCGGCCCTGGCCTGTATGGGGTTCGCGTCTCCATTCCCGCCGCCAATGGCAAGTGCCCGGTGGTGAATTGCCATTCGCTTAGTGATTTCGCGCCGTGAGCAGCCTCATCGAGGACGAACGACGTCGAGGCGAATGATCTCGACAAAGACGACCGGTTCAGCTCCGATGATACGCCGAATCCTGCCTTCAAAGCCGAGCAGATATCCGGTTAGCGCTTGGGCCGCCGTTCAACCGATCAGGCGAGGCGCAGGATTGTCGTTTCGGCGAGGACGAACATTTCCCCGGAGTTGAAACGAACGAAGGGAGGATCAAGGGGAACGATATTGTCAAACAAATCGGACATGGCGCTGCCTAACGGGAGTTCGTATTGATCGTCGGGTGGAAGGTCGGCACATAGCCTGCTTGCAACACCATGAGGCTGGAAGGCGGCGTCAACAGCCAGTCGGCGCTCTTGAGGATTTGCGGCGAAGCATATCCCTCGTTCGTCCAACGATATGCGTGGCCTCCTCGTAGCGTGAAGGCGTCATCGCCTCGCGCGACCACGGCGCCGTCAGGCAAACGGTCCAACACCTGTGTTACACGGTGCAACCGCTTGCGGCCGAGTTCAAGCCGCTCGGCATGCAGAACAGCGTCTATTCTGACGGCAGAGGGGGGTGTTTCGCCATGACTGCTTGCCCAACAGTTCCGATAGTGCTGCGCGGCAATGCGCCTGCAAAGAAAGCAAGGTCGATGGCCGGCGGCGAGCGCAATTGCTTCGTCGAGGAAGAACAGTTCAGTCCAGCTCCGCGCCGCCATGACATCGCGGTGCTGTCCCTTGTAGCTGCAGCTGCAGATCAGCCACGCCTTCGACGCCCAGCGCTTTCTAAGCAATGTCTTCGTAGACGGGTCATGGATGATGCCGCGATTGCCCGTGAACATGCCGCGCTGCGAGATCGCAACAATGTCGCCGAACGGAGTGACGCGGTTTTGCAGGGGCATGGCTTTCGTCCTCTACCGGGCATGAGCCACGGCGCAATTGAGGTTTGACGGCACCATGCAACACACATCGGGCCGCCGTACTCCGAGTCCTGCTATCAAACCCGCAGTTGGGCGGGCGGCTTATGTCAGTACGTTTCCGCGTTCACGGGGCATGCGCCACAGATACCACGCCGCAACCGTGCGATGTGGCGACCAGGCTTCGGAAAGCCTGCGCAACTCCTTCGGTTTAGGTTGCTCGGCGAGCGATTTCAGGGCGCGATAACCCTCGCGCACACCGAAGTCGTCGACGGGCAGCACGTCCATCCGCTCCAGCGAGTACATCAGAAGCATCTCGACAGTCCAACGCCCAACTCCCTTGATGGTGATCATCCGCGCGATGAGCGTCTCGTCGTCCATTGTAACCGCATTCGCGCGACTGGGAACAATTCCCGTCAATGTGCCCGCCGCAATTTCCTTGATCGTCGCGATCTTGCTGGCGGAGAAGCCGCAAGCCCGCATTGCATCGAAATCGGCGTCGATCAGGTCCTCCGGATGAGGGAAATCGCGACCTTCGAACAATGCTCTGAGGCGGCCGATGATCGCATCGCCGGCCTTGGCCGTCAGTTGCTGATAGGCAATTGCCCGAACGAGCGCTTCGTAGGGTTCGCGAGCAGCTTTGGGATCGTGCCGACACGGCCCCACCAGCTCGATGAGTCTGGCCCAATCGTCGTCATGGCTCGAAAGGAAGGAAACGGATTCGTCGTAGCGAGAAAACAGGTTCATCCGGATGCCTTGCGTTCGTCGGCGATCGCGAGGCGCAGCCGGTTGCAGATGGTAGGAATGAGGTCGCCGTCGAGTACCGGCGACACCAAGCGCACGTTTTCCGGCAGGGCGCCGAGAATGACTTCACGCACTCGCAGACACCTCCCGCTCGAGGAGCGCGCGCTTCCGGTCGACACCCCAGGCATACCCCGAAAGAGTGCCGTCATTGCGCACCACACGATGGCAAGGTATCGCCACCGCGAGATTATTCGCGGCGCAGGCGCCTGCAACAGCTCGCACCGAACTCGGCGAGCCTATGCGGCGTGCGATTTCGGCATAGGATACCTTCTGACCGGCTGGGATCTCCTGCAATGCCTGCCAAACCCGCCGCTGAAACACCGTTCCCCTGACATCGAGGGGGAGATCCAGGCCGATATGCGGGTTTTCGACAAAGCCAACGATCCGCGCGATCAGTGCTTCGTATTCTCGATCAGCACCTATGAGATGTGCTTTCGGGAAGCGATCCTGCAGATCACGGACAAGCTGGTCAGGGTCCTCGCCAAGCAGGATCGAGGCAACACCCTTTGTGCTCGAGGCGACCAGGATGGCGCCGAGCGACGTTTGTCCCACCGCGAACTTGATCTCCTCGTTGGCGCCACCACCGCGATACTGGGTCGGTGTCATGCCAAGGATGCCCGTCGACTTTTCATAGAAGCGGCCGCTCGAGTTGAAGCCCGCGTCATAGATCGCCTCCGTGACGCTGTTGCCGATGTCGAGGCCCTCACGCACCTTCCTGGCCCGGTCAGCCGCGGCATAATCCTTTGGCGTGACACCCGTCGTCGACTTAAACAGGCGATGAAAGTAGCTGGGGCTGCGATCCACCGCCTCGGCGAGTTCTTCCAGGGACGGCTCCTCTTCGCTCTCCTCGATCATGCGGCAGGCTCTGGCGACGAGTGCCGCATTCTCGCATTCGAGCGAAAGACCATCGGGATTGCAGCGCTTGCATGGCCGGAAACCGGTCGCACGTGCGCTCTCAAGTGTATCGTGCAGGGCGACATTTTTTGGATTCGCAGTACGGGACGCACAGGACGGACGGCAATAGACGCCTGTTGTCGAAACGGAATACCAAAGCTCGCCATCCGCCGTCTTATCGCGTGCCACAATGCGCGCCCACCGTGGGTCATCCGCCACCGAGTACGCAGGAGAGCGCAAAGAAGTCCTGATCTTGGTCATAATCGTCATTGCCGTCTTCTCATATCGTTGCGGTGTGATCGTGGCCCCAAACTCGGTCGATCGCACTCCGATCCTTGCTCTTAAATCGGATTCCAGACCACCCGGTTCTTGCGGCCTCGGTGCATGATCGGCGCAAACTCCACCGACAGACGAGGGGCCGCCATGGCATCGATGTTTTGCAGGGCTCTGCGCAGCGCGGAGCATAACCGATGCGTGTCATGGCTGCAGATCCAGTTCTAATCAGTTGATTGGATGTGGAACGCTAGCGTGCCCCATCCGGCTCGACGCTCCGTTTCCTATTCTTGAATCTATAATTCGCTGAATGAGATTCGGCGGCAAACCGCAAATGAAGAGGCCCGCGCGGCAACCGTGCGGGCCCCCACTCCCCGAAATCCTGCCCTACCTGTGACAGGCAGCGCAGTGACCGTCAGGCCGCCTTGACGAGCCCGAGCTGCGTCATGGCGGTGAGGCCATCATCCAGACCGATCTCTTCGACGATCTTGCCATCGATAACCTTGAGGACGGTCGTGCCCGTAAAGCGCATCTTGCGGCCGGTTGCAGCGGGGAGGCCTTCATAGCCGGGCAGGACATCGTTCCAGGCTGCGGCGGTATGAGTGCCACCGCCTTCCCACTGGCCAACCACGTAATCACCCTCTGCTATCAGATCGGCAGTGCCCCAGAAGTTGAGGTCGGGAAAAGCAGCGCGGAAGTCCGTCATGAAAGCCTTGATATCGTCGCGACCGCGGCGAGGCTCATGCAGGGAATACTTCAGCAACATGTCGGGTGCTGCGATCTCGTCGATGACCGCCAGATTCACGTCCTTGCCCCAGAATTCGGTAAACCAGCGGCCGACGACGGCCTTGTTATCATCTTCCTTGCTCATAGCGGAGGGTCCTTTCATCGATATTGAGGGATCATCGAAAGCGCTCGATGATCTGACGAAAGGGATAGGTGCTTATACATGGCGCCAAACTCCGATTCTTATCCTCAAACAAGAATGTTCGCTCCGAGACAAGTTCACCGAGGTGTTGCAATAGGTCCTGCTTTGGCATGACTTACCCTTTTTGGACCGAAAACACGCTCGCGAACGATGCTCTCCTCACGCATCTCGCATCTTTACGGGTGGCAGGAACAGACCAGAAAATCACGATTTTCCATTGCCTCTGCCACAATTACGCCCGGCGTTTCCGGAATTGTCGGCGGCACACATACCCCGTCGATGCGGGGCGCAGTCCCGGGCGTTCTTCGGGAATGATGGTCACGACATGAAGATTGTAAGATTTGTTCTTTTACCCGCCATGGCTGTGTTGATGGCAAGTATCTCCGTACATGCGCAGGAATGGAGGTATTCGCAGGATTATGGCGACGATCCGGACGGCGGCTATGTCGCTCCGCGCTATTGGCGGGAGGCGCCGCCACGCTATCGTGACGATCCGCGTCTCGACGATGGCTATTACTATCGGAGTGGCCCCGATCGCTATTATGACGACGAAGACGGCGACTACCCGCCGCGCCCGCGCCCGCAACGGCGGGCTTCGATCGATCGGGACGCGACATCTCCGCAACTTAATCCTGGCATCAAGGATGACAGGCGTGCCGCCCTGGCGCGGTCGCCGATCCCGCGTACTGTCGTACCCTTCTCCGGCTATGAGCCCGGCACGATCGTGATCTCCACCAAGGAAAAGCGCCTGTATCTCGTGCTCAACGACGGAACCGCCGTCAAATACGGCATCGGCGTCGGCAAGCAGGGTTTTGCCTGGAAAGGCACGGAGGCGATCAGCCGCAAGGCGGAGTGGCCGGGTTGGACACCGCCCAAGGAAATGATCGCTCGCCGGCCGGAATTGCCCGACCACATGGAAGGCGGCCTCAACAATCCCCTCGGGGCAAGAGCGCTCTATCTCGGTTCCACCCTCTATCGCATCCATGGCACCAACGAGCCAAACTCTATCGGCAAGGCGGTTTCTTCCGGCTGTATCCGCATGGCAAATCCGGATGTGATGGACCTTTATGGCCGGGTTGGCGTGGGCACAAAGGTCGTCGTGCTCTAATTGCAGCCCGGCGCTGCCGGGGATGTCCGCCAAGATCGGCGACAGGTCGCCTTTCTCGTTGCGTTGGCAGAGCAAGAGCTGTTCCAGGGCGTGTCACGGCGCTGATAATAGCTCGACCATGCGATCCCATCGCTCGGCATCTTGCACGAACTCTGAGCCACCGAAGCTTAGAACGGCAGCCGGGCGTTTTCCTTGACTTCCTTCATCACGAAAAAGGTCCTCGTCTGGCGCACGCCGGGCAGCGCAATCAGCTTCTGGCCGTGCAGCTTGTTGAAATCCGCCATGTCGCGCACGCGGATTTTCAGAAGATAATCGAAGTCACCCGCAACAAGATTGCAGTCGAGAACTTCCTTCATCTCCATCACGGCGCCTTCAAAGGCGGCAAAGCTCTCCGGCGTCGAGCGATCGAGCACGACACCGACCATAACCAATGCCCCCAGCCCGACAGCCGTGGGTGACACTTCGGCGCGAACGCCGGTGATGTAGCCCTCGTCGAAGAGCCTTTGTGTTCGCCTGTGGCAGGTGGCGGCGCTGACATTCACACGCTCGGCCAGCTCGGCGTTCGTGAGCCGACCTTCGGATTGCAGGACGCGCAGGATCTTGAGATCGACGCGGTCAAAACGATCGATAGAAGAATCTTTCATTTTTCTCTCTGCAAATGCAGCTTTTCTATCATATACCGCCAAACATATCGCCCAGAAAGAAGAAGGACAACCAAGTTAGAGAGCACCTCTCACCTGATTTCCCCTATCCTTCGGCCACTCAATCGGCATGGAGGCCACGATCGATGTCACTGCTCCAGAAATTCGAACGCTATCCCCTCACCTTCGGCCCGACGCCGATCGAACATTTGCCGCGACTGACTGCGGCCTTGGGCGGCAAGGTCCAGATCTACGCCAAGCGCGACGATTGCAATTCCGGCCTCGCCATGGGCGGCAACAAACTCCGGAAGCTCGAATATATCGTGCCCGACGCAATCGCTTCAGGCGCCGATACGCTCGTGTCGATCGGCGGCGTGCAATCGAACCACACGCGCATGGTCGCCGCCACCGCCGCCAAGATCGGCATGAAATGCGTGGTGGTCCAGGAGAAGTGGGTGCCGCATTTTGACGCCGTCTACGATCGTGTCGGCAATATTTTGATGACGCGGCTGATGGGTGCCGACAGCCGGCTGGTCGAAGACGGTTTCGATATCGGCATCCGCAAGAGTTGGGAAGACGCGATCCAATCGGTGAAAGACGCCGGCGGCAAACCCTACCCGATCCCGGCCGGCGCCTCGGTGCATAAGTATGGAGCGCTCGGCTATGTCGGCTTCGCCGAAGAGGTCGCGGCGCAGGAGAAGGAGCTCGGCTTCATCTTCGATTATATCGTGGTCTGCGTCGTCACGGGCTCGACCCAGGGCGGCATGATCGTCGGCTTCGCGGCGCAAAACCGGGCGGAACGCGTGATCGGCATCGATGCGTCAGGCACGCCCGAACAGACCCGCGCCCAGGTCCGCAAGATCGTCGATTCGACGGCAGAGCTTGTGGATCTCGGCCGACTGATCCGCGAAAACGAGATCGTCATCAACCCGGACTACGCCTATCCGGCCTATGGAGTCCCGTCGAACGAGACCAATGATGCGATCCGGCTTGCGGCCCGCACCGAGGCGATGATCACTGATCCCGTCTATGAGGGCAAATCCATGCAGGGCATGATCGACCTCACCCGTAAGGGCTTCTTCCCCGAGGGGTCCCGGGTGCTCTATGCCCATCTCGGCGGCGCACCGGCGCTCAACGGCTACAGCTACTATTACAAGGATGGCTAAGCAAAGTGAGCCATCCGGCCGTCCCTATTGAAATTTGCTGGTGATTCACGCGTCATAGAAGCGCATAATTTTTGCGCAACTGCACCCGCTGCTGATTTTATCAGCAAACGAGCGACCGCCTCATCGAATAAAATCAATGCGTTACGGCTTGGCACGCTGCTTGCTTCGTAGCTGCCGAGTTGGTGGCTAGGGTTCCGGCGCTTCGTATAGGGCGTGACTGGTCCGAGAGCTGCCACCGGTTGGGGGAGAAATCCCACCGGGTGCACGGCGGGATAAAAGCCCGGGAGACCTCGTAAGCCAAGGGATTGGCGGCGCGATGGTCTTTGCCGATCCCTTTTGATGATAAGCAAAAGGGGAATTTCAATGCAGACTTTTTCGAAGATCCTTTCCGTAACCGCCCTTTCGATGTCGCTGGCTCTCGGCCTCGGTTCCGCTGCCAGCGCCGCGCCGAAGACCAGCTTCAAGGTCGCCTGGTCGATCTATGTCGGCTGGATGCCCTGGGGCTATGCCGCCGATCACGGCATCGTCAAGAAATGGGCCGACAAATACGGCATCAATATCGAAGTCACCCAGTTCAACGACTATGTCGAGTCGATGAACCAGTATACGGCAGGCACCTTCGATGCCGTGACGCTCACCAACATGGACGGCCTTTCGATCCCGGCGGCAGGCGGCGTCGATACCACCGCCGTCATCGTCGGTGACTTCTCCAACGGCAACGATGCCGTCATCCTCAAGGACAAGACCAGCCTTGCCGATATCAAGGGCCAGAATATCAACCTCGTTCAATATTCCGTCTCTCATTATCTGCTCGCTCGCGCGCTCGACAGCATCAAGCTGACCGAACGCGACGTGAAGGTGGTCAACACGTCGGACGCCGATATGGTCGCGGCCTATAAGACGCCCGACGTCTCCGCCGTCGTTACCTGGAACCCGCTGGTCTCCACCATTCTCGAAGATCCGACTGCCAAGAAAGTATTCGACAGCTCGCAGGTGCCGGGGGAAATCATCGACCTGATGGTCGCCAACAGCAACGTGCTCAAGGACAACCCGAATTTCGGCAAGGCGCTTGCCGGCATCTGGTATGAAACCGCGGCATTGATGAAGGCTGACACGCCAGAGGGCAAGGCTGCCCGCGAGGCGATGGGTGCCGCTTCGGGTACTGACCTTAAGGGCTTCGAGGCGCAGCTTGCCGCCACGAAACTCTTCGACAAGCCAGCCGATGCCCTCGCTTTCACCGCATCGCCGAGCCTGCCCAAGACAATGGATCTCGTCCGCAACTTCCTGTTCCAGAAGGGTCTGCTCGGCAGTGGCGCTGCTTCCGCCGATGTCATCGGCATCGAAATGCCCGACGACAAGGTTCTCGGCGATGGCAACAACATCAAGCTGCGTTTCACCGAGACCTACATGAAGGCCGCCGCCGACGGCTCGCTCTGAGCAAAAGGCCCACCGGCGGCGCGATAGCGCCGCCCCATTCCTTCATCCTCGGAGCACTTCCATGCGTTGGATCAACACCAGGCCAAATCCGGGCGCGCAGCTTGCGTTGATGCTGCTGCCCTTCGCCCTGCTGATTATCGCCTACACCATCGGCTCAGCTGAGCGACTTGCCGAAAACGCCAACGACAAGCTGCTGCCCAATCTTGCCGGCTTTGCCGATGCCATCAACCGCATGGCCTTCATCGCCGATCCGCGCACCGGCGAATACCTGTTATGGTCGGACACAGGGGCAAGCCTGATCCGACTGCTATCCGGTCTCGGCATATCGACGGCGATCGCGCTTTGCCTGGGCATGCTCATCGGCATGCTCCCCTATCTCAGAGCCCTGCTCTCGCCGTTTGTTGCTGTCATCTCGATGGTGCCGCCACTGGCGCTTTTGCCAATCCTCTTCATCGTCATGGGCCTGGGCGAAACATCAAAGATCGCGCTGATCGTTATCGGCGTCACACCGACGATGATACGCGATCTGGCCCTGAAGGCGCTGGAATTGCCGCGCGAGCAGGTCGTCAAGGCCGAAACGCTCGGCGGCTCCTCCTGGCAGATCGCCCTTCGCGTTGTGCTGCCGCAGATCCTGCCGCGGCTGATCACATGCCTGAAGCTGCAGCTCGGCCCGGCCTGGCTGTTCCTGATCGCCGCCGAGGCGATCTCCTCGGACGCCGGCCTCGGCTACCGCATCTTCCTCGTCCGCCGCTATCTGTCGATGGACGTAATCTTTCCCTATGTCGTCTGGATCACGCTGCTCGCCGTGCTGATGAACTATCTGCTCGATCGCATCCGCATCGCCGTCTTCCCCTGGTCGGAACTGGAGAAGCAGGCATGAGCGAGCTCAGGATTGAAAAGGTCTGGAAGGAATATGGCGACCAGATCGTCCTTGAGGACGTGTCGCTGACCGTGGATTCCCGCGCCTTCGTCGCCCTGGTCGGCCCTTCCGGCTGCGGCAAGTCGACCTTCCTGCGCATGTTGCTGGGACAAGAACAACCGACTAGGGGCGACATCCTTCTCGACGGCGTGGCGCTGCCCTTGGAGCCAGGCGCAGATCGCGGCGTGGTCTTTCAACGCTATTCGGTTTTCCCGCATCTGACCGTGCTCGGCAATGTGCTGCTCGGCAAGGAGCTCACCGCTTCGCGTTACAAGGCAAGGCTCTTCGGCGCGGCACGGCGGAACGCCCTTGAAGAAGCCCGTCAACTGATCGCCGAAGTCGGCCTTGCCGGCGCCGAGAACAAATATCCAGCCCAGCTATCCGGTGGCATGCAGCAGCGCCTCGCACTCGCCCAGGCGCTCATCATGCGGCCGAAGGTGTTGCTGCTCGACGAGCCTTTCGGTGCGCTCGACCCCGGCATTCGCGCCGAAATCCACACGCTGATGAAGCGGCTGTGGCACGAAACGCAGATGACCGTCGTCATGGTGACCCATGACATGCGCGAGGCCTTCACGCTCGCCACCCGCGTCGTCGCCTTCGAGCGCCGTCGCGACCGACCGGAAGAGAAGGAGCGCTACGGCGCGACCATCACCAAGGACATTTCCATCTGGCCGCCGCGCATCGCCGGCGCAGCCTCGATCTTCAGCCCCGACCGGGACGGCCCGGTCGCATCCCTGGGGCACAGCCGGGACGACCTGGCACCATTGGGAGACATCTAGTCATGCAGCACGTCAGACGTTCGCCGGAAGAGATCGCCGCCAATCGCGCGCGCTATGAAGACCATCAAAGGAAAGGACTGGAATTTTCACCCAAGGCACTGCCAGCGCCAAGCTCCCTTCCCGCTCCGATGATCGACGCAGCGTTGATCGTTCATCAGGAGCTCATACCCGGCGGCTGGCATTGGTCGACCCGCATCAAGCGCGGCGAGACGCTGCGCATCGCCCTGCAGCAAGGTTTCTCGACCGTGTCGCTTGTCGCATGGAATGCGGCTGATACCAGCGAGCGGCTGAATCTGCCCGATACGGTAAAAATGCAATGGACCACCGCCCTCTCGAAAGGCCGGGTGATCTTCTCCGACATGGGACGGGTGATGCTTTCTGTGACGGAGGATTCCTCCGGCGCACATGATTGCCTGATGGGCGGCTCGACGGCTGCGTCGAACCTCACAAAATACGGCGAAGGCACGCGCAATACCCGCGACAACCTCGTTCTGCTCGCGACCAAGGCCGGGCTAGACCGGCGCGATATCCCGGCTGCACTTTCGCTCTTCGCCCCCGTCCGCGTCGATCAGGATGGCAAGTTCAGGTGGAAGCCCGAGTTGCTGAATGACGGCGATTATATCGAGCTTCGCGCCGAAATGGAGATGATCGTCGGCCTCGCCAATTGCCCACACCCGCTCGACCCTAACCCGGACTACCGGCCCAATCCGGTAACCGTCACCCGTATCGCCACGGTCGAACCGGATGCCGGCGACCTTTGCCGGACAGCCACGGCCGAAGCCGTGCGCGGCTTCGAAAACAACGCGCTGGCTGCGATCTGAGAAAGGAGCGATATCATGACCAATTTCATCCAGACGGCATCCAGCCGCACCCTCGAGAACGCGGCACAGGATCATTCGATCGCTGCCGAAGCGCCCTTCTCGACCATCATCCGCAAGGGTCAGACCCTGCGCATCGAGGACAGTTACGGCCAGCAGGCAATCGATACGCTGTTCTACAACGCCGAAGATTATTCCGAGCGCTATTCCAGCCAGGACACCATGCGCGAGCAGGGTGTCGCCTATATCACCACGGGCACCAGGATCGTCTCCAACGACGGACGCGTCATGCTGACGATGACCGCCGACAGTTGCGGTCGTCACGACACCTCGGCCGGCGCCTGCTCCTGCGAGAGCAATACGGTGCGCTTCGGCCACGGCACGAAATATCTCCATGCCTGCCGCGACAATTTCGTTCTGGAAGTTTCCAAGCACGGCATGGGCAAGCGTGACATCGTCCCCAACATCAATTTCTTCATGAATGTGCCGATCGAGCCGACTGGCGAAATGACGATCGTCGACGGCATCTCCGCGCCGGGAGACTATGTCGAGCTGAAGGCCGAAATGGATGTGCTGCTCGTCATCTCCAACTGCCCGCAGATCAACAACCCGTGCAACGGCTTCGATCCGACGCCGATCCGGGTTCTCGTCTGGGATGGTGAGGCCTGAGATGTTCAAGAAGATATTGATCGCCAACCGAGGCGAAATCGCCGTCCGGATCATCCGGACGCTGAAGCGCATGGGCATCGCCTCCGTCGTCGTCTATTCCGACGCCGACCGGTTTTCCAAGGCATCGCTGATGGCTGACGAGGCCATAAGGCTTGGCCCGGCGCCGGCCTCCGAAAGCTATCTCAACGTCGATGCCGTCATTGCAGCCTGCAAGGCAACAGGCGCCGAGGCCGTCCATCCAGGCTACGGTTTCCTGTCGGAAAACATTGGCTTTGCCGAGCGGCTGGCCGCGGAAGGCATCGTCTTCATCGGCCCAACGCCGGAAAACATTGCCGCCTTCGGCCTGAAGCACACGGCACGCGAGCTGGCGCGAGCAAGCGGCGTGCCGCTGCTGCCCGGTAGTGGCCTTGTTGAGACAAGCGAAGCGGCGCTCGCAGCCGCGATGGAGATCGGCTATCCGGTCATGCTGAAATCGACAGCGGGCGGCGGCGGTATCGGCATGCAGCTTTGCCTGGATGCCGATAGCCTGGGCGCAGCCTTCGAAAGCGTGCAGCGCACGGCCAAGGCAAGCTTCGGTGACGCGCGCGTCTATATCGAGCGCTTCGTTTCCAAGGCTCGCCACGTCGAGGTGCAGATCTTCGGCGATGACGAAGGACGGGTGATTGCGCTTGGCGAGCGCGATTGCTCGCTACAGCGCCGGAACCAGAAGGTGATCGAGGAAACCCCGGCCCCCGGTCTTTCGACTGCGGTGCGAGAACGCCTGCATGCCGCGGCCGTTGCTCTCGGCACCTCCGCACGTTACCAGTCCGCCGGAACGGTGGAGTTTATCTACGATCCCCAGCGCGAGGAATTCTACTTCCTCGAGGTCAATACCCGCCTGCAAGTCGAGCATCCCGTTACGGAAGCGGTCTACGGCATCGACCTCGTCGAATGGATGATTCGCCAGGCGGCCGGCGAGGATGTGATCTCTGACAATGAAGATCTGAGGCCGAGCGGCGCTGCGATCGAGGCGCGCATCTATGCCGAGATGCCGCATGCCGGCTTCCGTCCAAGCGCCGGTCTGCTGACGGAAGTCGTGTTCCCGGCGAGTGCGCGCGTGGACGGCTGGATCGAGACCGGTACGGAAGTCACGCCTTTCTATGACCCCATGCTCGCCAAGGTGATCGTCAAAGCCGAAGACCGGCCGGCCGCAATCCAGAAGCTGCAGCGGGCGCTTGCCGAGAGCTCCATTGCTGGCATCGAGACCAATCTCGATTATCTCAAGGCGATCGCCGGCTCGGATCTACTGTCGAGCGGCGATATGGCGACGACCGCGCTCAAGGATTTCGCCTTCGTGCCCGATATCATCGAGGTGGTAGCGCCCGGCGCGCAGTCGAGCATTCAGGAACTGCCCGGCCGGCTCGGTCTCTGGCATGTCGGCGTGCCGCCGAGCGGCCCCATGGACGAGCGCTCGTTCCGCCACGCCAACAGGCTCGTCGGCAACGCCGATGAGACGGCGGCGCTGGAACTCACCGTATCCGGCCCGGTGCTTAGGGTCTTCTCTGACATCACCATCGCGCTCGCAGGCGCCCGCATGCCTATGAGCCTCGATGGCCTCCCTCTGCCGCATGACAAAGCCGTCACCGTCAAGGCGGGTCAAACACTTGCGATCGGCGCGATAGAGGGCGCGGGCCAGCGATCCTATCTCGCCGTTGCCGGCGGCTTCGCAGCCTCGATCATGCTCGGATCGAGAGCGACCTTCGGCCTCGGGAAATTCGGCGGCCACGCCACCGGCACGCTCCAGACGGGTCATGTACTCCGACTGGCACGCGTAGCGCAGCATCGAGTCAAGGCGGCCGATACGCCCGCGCCGCTGAGCCGCAGCTGGCAGGTCGGTGTTCTCTACGGTCCGCATGGTGCGCCGGATTTCTTTCTGGAAGGCGATATCGAGACCTTGTTCTCGACCGAATACGAGGTGCATTTCAACAGCGCCCGCACCGGCGTACGTCTGATCGGCCCTGCCCCCAAATGGGCGCGCAGCGACGGTGGCGAGGCCGGCCTCCACCCCTCCAATCTCCACGACAACGCCTATGCCGTGGGCGCCATCGACTTTACCGGCGACATGCCGATCATTCTCGGCCCAGATGGTCCGAGCCTCGGCGGCTTTGTCTGCCCGGCCGTCATCGCCCGCGATGAGCAGTGGAAAATGGGCCAGTTCAAACCCGGCGACAAAATCCGCTTTCATCCGCTGGCACGCAGCCAGGACGCCATTGCCGGTCCGGTCGTGCGGCGCATCGGCGATGAAGCCGGATCGGCAATCATTGGCCAGAGCGAGAGCGGTCCGGTGCCCGTTGTCTATCGCCGCCAGGGCGATGACAACCTGCTCATCGAATATGGGCCGATGACGCTCGACATTGCGCTTCGCCTGCGCGTTCACCTGCTGATGCAGGCGATCGTCGATGCCCACCTTCCCGGCATCATAGACCTGACCCCCGGCATCCGCTCGCTGCAGATCCATTATGACGGGACGACGCTGACGCGAAACCGTCTCCTTGGCCTGCTGACGGAGATAGAAGCGAGCCTGCCTGCCGCGCATCAGGTGAAGGTCCCAAGCCGCATCGTGCACCTGCCGCTCTCCTGGAACGACCCCGATGCCGAGCTTGCCATGCGCAAGTACCAGGAGCTTGTGCGCCCGAACGCGCCATGGTGCCCCTCCAACATCGAATTCATTCGCCGTATCAACGGCCTGCCTGACGAGCAGGCGGTCCGCGATATTGTCTTTGATGCCAGCTATCTGGTGCTCGGCCTTGGTGACGTTTATCTTGGCGCCCCGGTCGCAACGCCGACCGATCCGCGCCATCGGCTTGTCACGACGAAGTACAATCCAGCCCGCACCTGGACGCCGGAAAATGCCGTCGGCATCGGCGGTGCCTATATGTGCATCTATGGCATGGAGGGACCGGGCGGCTACCAGCTTTTCGGCCGCACCATCCAGGTCTGGAACAGCTGGCGGCAGACGCCGGTCTTTGCCAGGGGCAAGCCCTGGCTTCTCAACTTCTTCGACCAGATCCGCTTCTTCCCCGTCAGTCACGAGGAGCTGACCGAAGCACGCGCCGCCTTCCCGCATGGCGGTTATCCGGTCAGAATCGAGGAGGCCGAATTTTCCTATGCCGCCTACGAAGCCGGCCTCATTGGCGAAACTGGCGCCATCCGTGCCTTCAAGTCGAAACAGCAGGCAGCGTTCGAAGCCGAACGACAACACTGGAAGGAGCACGGCCTCGACAGCTTTTCGGTTGACGAAGGCTCCGGAGCCAGCCTCGGTGGAGACATACCAGCGGGTTGTTTCGGCATCGAAAGCGCCGTGCCCGGCAATGTCTGGAAAATACTCGTCGAGGAGGGCCAGCCGGTTGCCGCCGGCGATACATTGGCCATCATCGAGTCGATGAAAATGGAAATCAACGTGACCGCGCACGCTGCCGGACGCGTCCGCGATCTGCGCGCCGGGCCGGGGCGTAACGTCAAGGCCGGCGACGTGCTCGTCATATTGGAGGAAATCTGATGCTGCCCACCATTCTCGACCTCACCTCCTTGAAGGAGGCTTATGCGGCAGGTCTGTCGCCGCTCGACCTGGTGGAGGAGATCATTGCGAGATGCAAGGCGTCGGATGATCCGGCGATCTTCATCACGATGACCTCTGAGGACAGCTTGCGAGAAACTGTTCACCAGTTGTTGGCCAAGTCGCCTGTGCCAAACGGCCTGCCGCTTTGGGGTATCCCCTTTGCGGTCAAGGACAACATCGACGTCGCGGGCCTGCCGACGACGGCCGGCTGCCCGGCCTTCGCCTATCATCCGCAAGAAGATGCGGCGGTGGTCTCGCGCCTGCGGGCCGCTGGCGCCATCGTCATCGGCAAGACCAATCTCGATCAGTTCGCCACGGGGCTCAACGGCACGCGTTCGCCGCATGGCGCGCCGCGATCCGTGTTCGACCGCAACTACGTCTCCGGCGGCTCAAGCTCCGGCTCGGCGGTTGCCGTTGCCGCGGGCCTTGCAAGCTTCTCTCTTGGCACGGACACGGCCGGCTCCGGCCGCGTGCCCGCCGCCTTCAACAACCTCGTCGGCATCAAGCCGACGCCGGGGCTGGTGCCCAATGTCGGCGTGGTGCCCGCCTGCCGCAGCGTCGACGTCGTCACCGTCTTTGCGGCAAACGTCGGCGACGGCATTGCCGTTCGCAAGATCATCGAAGGCTTCGACGCGCGCGATCCGTTCTCGCGGCAGGCGCTGCCAGCCCATCTGCCTTCGGATCGCCCGCGCATTGGCGTGCTCGACAGCGCCGAGCGCGAATTTTATGGCAACCGCGATGTCGAAGCACTCTATGACGCCGCCATCGACCGGGCGAGATCGCTCGGCGCCGTCATCGTTCCCTTCGACTATGCCCCTTTCCGGCAGGCGGCCGAATTGCTCTACAGCGGCCCTTGGGTCGCCGAGCGACTGGCGGCGGTAAAGGGCTTCCTGGCAACGAATGCACAGGATTTCGATCCGACGGTGCGCGCCATCATCGAAGCGGCGAAAAACTATGATGCGGTTGCCGCCTTCGAGGGCCGATACAAGCTGGAGGCCCTGCGGCAAAAGACGAAAGCCGAGTGGGAAAGGGTCGACTTCTTGATGCTGCCGACATCGCCCACGACCTATACCATCGAAGAGATGCGGGCCGATCCGATTGCCAGGAACAGTCATTTCGGCCGCTACACCAATTTCGCAAACCTGCTCGACTGCGCGGCGATTGCCATACCGGCGGGCTTTGATCCGGACGGCCATCTGCCAGCCGGTGTCATGCTCGTCGGGCCGGCTTTCACCGACGACGCCTTGGCTCCCTTCGCCGACGCCATGCATCGAGCGGCGGATAGCGGAATGGGCAAGGACCGCACGGCGAAACTTCCGGACGCAAGCCGCGTGACGTCGACCGGCAACGACGTCGTTCCGATTGTCGTCGTCGGCGCGCATCTGACCGATATGCCGCTCAATCATGAACTCACCGGGAAAGGCGGATACAGGTTGAAGACGGGACGGACGGACGGCAGCTACCGGCTCTTCGCGCTCTCCGGCACAATACCGCCGAAGCCGGGGTTGGTGCGTGATCCGGGCTTTGCCGGCGATGGCATCGCGGTCGAGGTTTGGGCCTTGCCGCCCGCGGCATTTGCCCACTTCGTCCAGAATATCCCCGCACCGCTGGGGATCGGCAAGATCCTGCTTGACGATGGAAGCCGGGTTTCCGGATTTCTCTGCGAGGCCCACGCCATAACCGGTGCCAAGGATATCACCGAATTCGGTGGCTGGCGAAATTTCATTCGCGCCGCAGGCGCCGGAGCTTGAACGAGGGAGTGCCGAAATGAGACCACTTCTTTTGCGGACATTGCAGATCATTCTCCACGGCCTGATCGCGCGAACACGCGCGATCGGTAGCCATGATCCAACGCCACCTTCGCATCTTTCGCGGCGGAGCACGCCTCGCGAGTGATCGATCTCGGCAAACCGGATTGGCCATTCAAACCCGCCAGCGTCTGCTTCACGCATGGACGCGGACAACTTGGGTCATGAGCGGTCTTTGGCGATGACAATTGCTTCACGCCATGCTCAATTCCTGACATATATGCAAAGAGGCAACTCGCCATCGTGGATATAGCGTCATGAACGGGCCGACACGGGAAAAAAGCAAGATGCGTGCGCCAGCGGGCTCCGTAACCGGGCTTTGCTCCGCATCCGCCACCATGTTTGCAGTGGGGATGGCCTTCCTGGGTTACTGGGGAGTGTATGAACAGGGACGCTGGCGTGCATCCGATTATTGTGTGGTGGTTTTGGCCATCATCGGATTTGCAGCGCTCGGTTCCGTGCCCTGGATTGTTACGACACCTGTGGCGGAAGAGGATGCGGATAAAGTTGCAGGAGCCAGGCAAGCGCTGGCGCTGGGAGTAGCCTTGATCTGGCTCTCCGTTTGCGTCGCGGTATTCGCCTGAGCCGTTCCGCCCGACGGCACGGGAAGGCCCCTCCAAAGTGAGGAGCTTCGACCGTCGTCCGAAGCAATCGTTGGTTTCACGGCTCTTCGAGCGCGGAGAGTTACTTGCGTGCTGCGCTATGCAAACACCCTCAAAGGCTCGTGGAGCTTTTGCTCTCCCACTCCATCGAGATACATGACATAGTCAACGGCCAGATGTAGGTGGAGCATTTTCGATGCAACGCGAAGTGGTCTGGACGCTGGCTTTGTTTGTTCTCCTTGTGTTGAGCGCCGCAGTCGGATCGATATTGCGCGCGAGATTACCTGCCCCGCACCGCAGCAGCGAGACAATGGACTTCCTTCGGGTCGTGACGGCCTTGCTTGTGACCTTTGGCGCACTCGTGATGAGCCTGCTTCTGGCATCGGAACTGACAGCATTCACTACTGCATCTCACGATCGCAACCGCTACGCCGCCGGTCTGGCGGAAATGGACCGCTGTCTGCGGAACTACGGCCCGGCGCTGGATCATGAGAGACAACTATTACGCAGCTACACAACAGCCGTCATTGCCAGCACATGGCCGAGTGAACCATCTCCACCTGATGTGACATACCCCGACATATCGAAATTACCCTTGACCGGTGAAGCGCCTGCTCTTGGAACAATTCTCAACGATATGGGGCTCGGCATTGCCCGGGAACAGCCGACTGATCCCCTGCATCAGCTGCTTGTAACTCGTTGCAATCAGCTCTTCGGTAATCTTCTGACAGCGCGATGGACTGTGATCGAAGATGCGCATGGTTCGCTTTCAGCACCGTTTCTCGGCGTCCTGATCTTCTGGCTTATGCTGGTGTTTCTAAGCTTCGGTCTTCAAGCTCCCAGAAACCTGCTCACAGGCTCCATTGTCGCCGTCGCCATCATCTCGGTGGCAAGCGTCATGTTTGTCATCCTGGATCTGGATCTTCCCTATGGTGGTCTCTTCGGCATTTCGAGCGCATCCATGCGGCATGCGCTCACCGACATGCTGGCGGAAAGGTGATCGACCAGACCATGCCCCGGCGTCCAGCAGCTGTTATATTACCGGTGACGCAAATCCTCGGAGGCCTTGCAATCAATGAGAGAACGCCGGAGCCATAAGCGGGTCCTCACCGACCACCTCTATCAGAAAATCGAGAACGGTCCTGATGCGCAATGGCAGGTTGCGGCGTGATGGATAGACGACATTGATCGGCAGCCGGCTCGGCGGAAATTCCGGCAGGAGGTTCACCAATCGGCCCTCCGCGATATCAGATCCCACAACAATGTGAGAAAGCACCGCAAGCCCATTGCCGGCAAGCACCGAACGGTGGACGGCAGCGGCATTGCTGGCAATCAGACGCGGCGAAACCCTGACGCTAACCTCCTCGGCGCCGTTGGAGAACGACCATAGCCGGCCGTTACCGGCACGGCTGTAACAGATGCAGTCATGAGCGCCGACATCGTCGGGTATCTGAAGCGGTGCCCGCCCTTGCATGTAGGAAGGCGTCGCAACCAGAAAGGCCGTCGTCCAGCCAATTCGACGGCACATCAGGCTACAATCCGCAACCACTCCGAGGCGCACTTCAAGATCGATCCCTTCCTCCACCAGATCGGACGGCTCCTCGCGACAGAGCAAATCGACGGAAAGTCCTCGATGACGGTCGAGCAACGTCCCCAGCCGATCGCTGACATAGAGCCCGAGCGGTGTCGGCAAGGCAAGCCGCACCTTGCCTGCAACGGTCGCTCCGCCGCGACATGAGACCTCGCTCAGCGCCTCGACCGCTTCGATGACCTTGACCGCCATCGGAATGAGCTGCTCGCCCTCCGCCGTCAGCGCCAAGGCAGTCGTCGTGCGATGCAGAAGACGCGTGTTGAGATGCGCTTCGAGCGCCGAGACCTGGCGTGAAACGGCCGGCTGTGTCCGGCTGAGATCCGCGGCGGCAGCGGAAAAGGAGCCAGTCTCCACCACTCGCATGAAGGTCTGCAGCGCACATACGATATCCATCCCACCCCATACTTTCCGGCATAAGCCTTATGCAACCACCTTAGCCTCGGAGGGCTTTACTGTCCAGCAATTAAGGATATTTTCTATCCATAAGGATATTAAATGTCCTTAATAACGGAGAGATAACCCATGACACAGCGCCTGAACTACGCCCAGCAATCCCCCGAACTGGTGAAGAAGCTCACGGAGCTCAGCATGGCCCTGAAGGGCAGTGCCATCGACCAGAAGATCCATGATCTCGTGCAGATCCGCGCCTCGCAGATCAATGGCTGCGCCTTCTGCCTCGACATGCATGTGAAGGAAGCGAAGATCCACGGCGAAAGCGAACTCCGCCTCTATCACATCGCCATCTGGCGGGAATCCAATCTCTTCGTGCCGCGTGAACGCGCTGCGCTTGCCTGGGCCGAAGCGGTGACGAAGCTGCCGGAAGGCGGCATTTCCGATGAGCTCTATGAGCGCGTGCGCGGCCAGCTTTCGGAGAAGGAAATCTCCGATCTCACCTTCGCGGTCATGGTCATCAATGCATGGAACCGCGCCAGCATCGCCTTCAAATCGGTGCCGGGCTCGGCCGACAAGCTCTACGGCCTCGACAGGGCCGGGCTCAACTGAGCCCTTCGACCCGAGAACATCTTCAACCATGCGCGCCCTAGTGGGTGGTCGCGAACAACGACATCCGATGAAAACCAACATCATCGAAGGAGCCAGCCTGAGCGGTTCCAAAACGACAATCAGCAGGAGACAGATATGACCCTCGAGAACACCTCTCGCGCAGTTAAATCAAGCCCCGACGAACTCGTCCCCTCGCGTTATGCGGTGCGGATCGGCGACATTGAAGTGCTGGTGATCAGCGACGGTGTATTGCCGCTCCCGACCAAGATGCTGGGACACAATGCCGAACCGGCCGCTCGCGCGGCCTGGCTGAACGATATGTTCCTGCCGCCCGATGCCTTTGACTGGGCGCTGAACGCGGTCGTGGTGCGTAGCGGCAGTCAGACCATCCTCATCGACGCCGGACTGGGCCTCGATCCGGAGTTGAACCTGCCGCGGGCCGGTCAGCTGATCAAGCGCCTGGAGGCCGCCGGTATCGATCTTGGCTCCGTAACCGATCTGGTGCTGACCCACATGCACATGGATCACGTCGGCGGCTTGCTTGTCGACGGGGTAAAGGATCGGCTGCGTCCGGACCTGCGTATCCATGTGGCCGCGGCCGAGGTCAAGTTCTGGGAAGCGCCCGATTTCTCTCATGTGTCGATGCCGCCCGGCTTTCCGGACGCACTCCGAGCGGCTGCGAAGAAGTTCGCGGCGGAATACCGGAGCCAGCTGCAATTGTTCGATGATGAATACGAGGTGGCACCGGGCGTGGTGGCCTCTCGTACGGGCGGACACACCCCCGGGCATAGCGTGGTCCGTGTCACGTCCGGCAAGGACAGGCTGATGTTTGCGGGCGACGCCGTATTCGCGGTCGGGTTCGAACACCCGGATTGGCACAATGGCTTCGAACACGACCCGGAAGAGGCGGCTCGCGTTCGTGTCCGTCTTCTGCGGGAACTGGCCGAGACCGGCGGACTTCTGGTGGCCACGCACATGCCATTCCCCTCCGTCGGCCATGTCGCGGTCGATGGGGACGTGTTCCGCTGGGTACCGGTCTTCTGGGACTACTGATTGCCTGTCGGTCTGCGCAACAGGCCAGACCAACATCTTAGGCGGTGTTGACCTCGGCACCGCCCATCCCCTGAAAACCAATCGACAGCGCGGCCCTGAGCGGCCACGAAAGGAGAAAATCATGAAAATCGTCATCATTGGCGGAACCGGCCTCATCGGCTCGAAGACGGCAGACCGCCTTCGCAAGCAGGGCCATGAGGTCATTGCCGCCGCCCCGAACACCGGTGTCAACACGATTACCGGCCAAGGTCTCGCCGAAGCGCTCGCCGGCGCCTCCGTCGTCATCGACCTCGCAAACTCACCCTCATTCGAGGACAAGGCGGTGCTCGAATTCTTCCAGACGTCGGGCCGCAATCTGATCGCGGCGGAAAAGGCTGCCGGCGTCAAGCATCATATCGCGCTGTCGATCATCGGCGTCGATCGTTTGCCTGACAGCGGCTACATGCGCGCCAAGGCCGCCCAGGAAGAGATCATCCGGAAATCCGGCATTCCCTACACGATCGTCCATTCTGCTCAGTTCATGGAATTCATCGGCGGGATCGCCCAGTCCGGCACGAGCGGGAACACGGTACGGTTGCCCGTGGGCTATGTGCAGCCGATCGCCTCTGACGACGTCGCCGATGCCATGGCTGCCGTCGCAACGGCGGCGCCCATCAATGGCGTGATCGAAATCTCCGGCCCGGAACGCATGCGGATGAACGAACTCGTGGCGCGCTACCTGAAGGCCATGGGCGATGCTCGTAACGTCGAAGGGGACCCCAACGCCCAGTATTTCGGCACGAAGCTGGAAGATGGTTCGCTCGTCTCCGACAAAAATCCCCGCCTGGGCCGCATCACCTTCGAACAGTGGTTTGCGACCTCCGCACGCAAGTGACCGGATGACGATGTGCCGCTGCAAGTGGCGCGTCGCCCAACCCTAGAGAAAGGAAATTTCCACATGACCAAGCCAATCCTTGCCCTTGCCATGACCGCACTCTTGTCCGTTACCGGGGCGGCCCACGCCGCCGACGAAAGAGACGCCAAGGTCACCCTTGTCTACGAACACGAATTGCCGAACGTCCCCGGCAAGAGCATCAAGGGCGTCCTGGTCGAGTATGGCCCGGGCGGCTTCTCTGCGGGTCACACGCACCCCAGCTCGGCCTTCATCTATGCGACGGTTCTGGAGGGCGCAATCAGCAGCCAGGTCAATGACGGTCCGGTAAAGGTCTACAAGGCCGGCGAAAGCTTCTCCGAGATGCCGGGCGATCGCCACGGAGTCAGCGCAAATGCCAGCAAGACCAAGCCGGCAAAGCTCCTGGCCGTCTTCGTCGTCGACAGCGCTCAGAAGGAACTGACCTTCCCGCTCAAGAAATAGCTGGGCGGAGCCGGGTGCCGTTGGCGCCCGGCCCTCCTATGTTCCGTTGCAACTCCCCGCCGGTAAAGTCCGCCATGTTCGGTGAACATCATGTCCTGCCGCTTGTCCTCATCAATCTCCTGGGGTTTGCCGGCATTCTCATTTGGCACCTTCAAGGGCGCCGCCGTCCGACCGCGCGCCTGATCGTGCAGATCTCGTTCTTCCTCGGCATGAGCCTGGTGCTCTGGCTTGCCGGAATTTCGCCCTATCATCTCGACGACAGCGAACTTCGGGATGCCGGCATCTTCCTTGCCAAATCCGCGAGAATTCTATGGTGGCTTCATCTCGCATGGACGCTGATAGGCTTCGTCCATATCTACCTCACCCTCAATCGCCGGCCACACGAGGCGCATCTCCTGCAGGACCTGATTGTCGGTGTCGTCTATCTCGGTGTCGCACTATCGGTCATCGGCTTCGTCTTCGGCGCACCGATCGGCCCGCTGATTGCCACCTCCGGCGTCGTCGTCGTCATCATCGGCCTAGCCTTGCAAAACACGCTTGCCGACGTGTTTTCCGGGATCGCGTTGGCACTTGGCCGCGCCTATGTCATCGGTGACTGGGTCCAGCTCGCCGACGGCACGGAGGGACGTGTTTCGGAAACGAACTGGCGCTCCACCAATCTTTTGACCGGCAGCCACAACGTCGTCGTGCTGCCGAATAGCGTGCTTGCAAAGCAGGGGGTGACCAATCGCAGCCGCCCCGACGAGTCACATCTGATCACGCTGACGATGCGCATTGCCGCGACCCACAAGCCGCGTCTTGTCGAGGAAATCATGCTGGGGGTCCTGTCGAGTTGCGAGAGGATCGTCGGCAATCCGCCGCCGGCCGTCGCACTGAAGACGATCGATGCCATCGCCATCGAGGTCGAGCTTTTGTTTCGCGTGGCAAGCGCAGCCAGCCGCATGGCCGCCCAAAACGAGATCATCGATCTCGTCTATGAACATTGCAGGGCAAACAGCCTCGCTTTGGCAATGCCGGCCGAAAGTCTTGTCTGCATGCCACCCACGGAAACCGATGAGGAGGTCGTCCTCGTCAAGCCGCGTTCATCCGGCGCGCTCTAGCACCCATTCAAACGAGCTCTTCCATAGCTCCGGCGGAATCTCCTGCGACAGGATACCAACCAGATCGGATAGTTTGACATCGCGCAATTTCATGCGCCAAGCCTCATCGGCCTCCCACATGATGCGGGCAACCGCGCATGGGCTGCTTTCACAATAATCCTTGGGGCGGCATGGATTGTTCGCGCGTATATTGGTGCAGACGAAGGTCCGTTGCCGACCCTCGACCGCCTCGACGATCTCGAGAAAGGTAATTTCGGCCGGCGGCCTGGCCAATCGATAGCCTCCCGATGGGCCGAGCGTTGTGTGGACCAGCCCCGCCTGGGATAGCCCCTGCAGGGCCTTGGAAAGGTATTCCTTGGGAAGGCCGTGGAATTCAGCGAGCGCCTTGGTGGAGAGATAGCGACCGTCGGGCAGACCGGCAAGAATGGCGCAACAATGCAGCGCCCATTCGACTTGGCTTTTCAAGATCATAAATTCATTCCAGAAGCCGGCGGCTGCGACACATCTATCAAGGATAATAAATATCCTTATTCGATCTCAATGTAAACAAAGGCCGAGGGGCGGGTCAGTTCCGCCACCGGAGCTCCCCGACAGCCCGACCGATGACGCCGACGACAGCGGCCAAATACGCACTTCTGCTCCCCTGCGTGTCTAGGAATACGCCGCCTCGTGAAAATCGATCTCCAGGCGCTGCGCCCGACCGAAGATCGCGCTCAGCCGCTTGCGCTCGGTAGCAACCATGCTGCTGCCGGCCTCATCCAGCACCGCCTTCAGCCAGCGCGCCTGGGCCTCGAAATCGGGCTCGGCATGCAGCCCGACCCATTCCTTGAGCAGGGGATCGCTGATCACAGTCCGGTTCGCCTCTGTCGACCAGGTCCAGTACATCCATTCGGCGGCAAACATGGCCGCAATCGTATCGAGAAAGCCGCCATCGCGCGCAATTGCCAGCATTCCCTCGCGGAACGCGGCGACATCCTCACGCGCCGTGTCGTATCGAGTGGGATCAATGTCGCGTGCCGCAAAGGTCTTTTCGAAATAAGCGATCTGCTGATTGGCGAGCGCATCGAGAACGCCGATCAGCCAGCGCTTCTGCTCGATCGTATCGGCCTTGGCAGTGGCGTAGGAAAAGATCGCAATCGCGGTATCGACGAAGGCGCCTTCAAAGACGAGGTAACGCTCGAACGCGTCGTTTGGAAGACGGTCGGCCTTGATGTCCTCGACGAAGCGATGGCGAACCATCGCGTCGAAGACGTCGCGGTTCTCGTCGAGCATCTGTTCGGACAGGGTTTGCACCATAACCATCACGCCTCCAGGCCAGGCTTTGCCGCTTCGACGAAGGCTGTTACACGGGCCGGGTCCACCGGGTTCCACCAGACGCCGCCTTCCTTCAGCGAGGAGGCGACAATGACGCCATTCGTGCGCTTGAGGATCTCGACGATATTGTCCTTGGTGACGCCCGAGCCGACGAGCAATGGCAGATGCGTGGCGGCCCCGATCTCCTCGATCTCCTCGATGGTCGCGCTATTGCCCGTTCTCTGGCCGGTGGCGATCACCACATCGGCATCAAAGAACGCGAGGTCCCGCGTCAGCTCGTCGATCGTCCGGTCGGCGGTAATCGCATGTGCGCCGTGCTTCACATGGCTGTCGGCGAAGACCCTGATGTGCTCGGCGCGCAGCAGCGAGCGATAGCGCATGGCCTCGGCAGCACGTCCCTCCATGAAGCCTTCATTGGCGACATAGGCGTTTGCCCATTGATTGACGCGGATGAAGCGCGCATTGCCCGCCATGGCGATGGCAAAAGCCGGGATCGGCGCGTTGGCAAGGACATTGATGCCGAGCGGCACGTCGACGGCGCGGGCAATACGGTCGGTCACGACCGACATGAAGGCCGCGGTTTCATGGCCGATATCCTCAGGTTTCGAAAAGGGAATATCCCCGTGGTTTTCGATGATCAGGCCGTGAATTCCGCCCTTGACGAGCGCTTCCGCGTCACGAATACAGGTGTCGTAAATGGAATCCATCGCCGCACCACGATAGCGCGGAGCACCAGGGAAAGGCGGGCAATGGATCATGCCGATCAGCGCCTTGTCAGTACCGAAGATTTCCCGTATGGCGCTTGAAGCCCTATCCGATATTTGCTGCATTTCTCTTTCCTTTCTGAAAGTCTGCCATGCGTGCCTATGTCATCGGTAACGTCGCCATCGACGAAACCATATCCGTCTTGTCCATGCCCGAAGCGGGCGCCTCGATCCTTGGCCGGGAGGAAACCCGCGACCTCGGCGGCAAAGGCGCCAATCAGGCCGTCGTGATGAGCCGAACGGGCCTTCCCACGACGCTCGTCACGGCCGTCGGCGAGGATTTTCGCGCCGAGACGATCCGCGGCCAGCTTGCCGGAGAAGCGGTCGATGCGCGCCTTTTGGGGCATCCCGACCGCTCCAGCGACTTCTCCATCATCTTCACGACGCCAGACGGCGAAAACGCCATCGTGACCACGACAGCCTCCGCCGAGGCAATGACGCTTGCCGAGGCGCTTGCACCGCTTGAGGACGCCGCGACCGGCGACCTGGTGGTGCTGCAGGGCAATCTCAGCGAAAACGTCACCCGCGGCATTCTTGCCGAGGCCAGACGCCGCCGCCTGACGACCGCCTTCAACCCGTCCCCACTGCGGCCCTACTTCGCCGAGCTCTGGCCCTTGATCGACATCGCCTTTCTCAACAAGGGCGAGGCCGAAAGCCTGACCGGTTCCTCCGGCGAGGCCGCCATTCACCGCCTGGCCGAAGCCGGCGTCGCGCAGATCGTCCTGACCCTTGGCGGCAATGGCGCGATCCTTGCCAACGGCAACCGGGTGCTTGCGACGGTTCCGGCGCTCTCCACCGAGGTCATCGACACCACGGGCGCCGGCGACACCTTCATGGCCGTCGCACTCGCCTCGGCCGCGCTGAGAGGCACGCCACTCGACCCGCGGGCCATCCGTCACGCGACCGCGGCCGCCGCCATCACCGTCAGCCGCCGGGGGACGCGCTCGGCCTTCCCCAGCAGCAGTGACCTCGCCCGCATCCTGGCTGGCGAATAAAGGCTATTTCTCCTCCGTCAGCCAACCGAGAATGTTCTTCCAAAGACGCCCGTAGCCTTCCCATTCGCAAAAGGCCGGCGACAGCCAGTGAGGACCGATATCGGACGTCCAGGCGGCTGTCCGGCCCTTGCCGAACCGGCCGGTCACCAGGAGCGGATGTCCGCCTTCGTCATCCGGCAGGCGGGCGACGACTTCGACGTCGTCGCGCTTGCGTACTTCGACTTCGTTGACGCCGAGAAGCAAGGGCCATTCGCTTGGGATACCGGCGACGGTGGCGTGATCGGATTTGACGATCACAGGTGTCGTTCCCTCGGGGATTTCGACACGGTCGTCATAGGGCAGGCACGTCACCGGCAACACGTCCTCGACAGCGGTGCGGCGCCACCGAGCCTTGCCATCGATCCCCTGGAAGGAAAAATAGCCGCCGACCATCAACAGGCCACCGCCCTTTTCGACCCAGGCCTTCAAGAGTTTCAATCGGTTCGGGACAGTCTTCGAATGCAGCCAGACCGCCGGCGGAAGCAGCAGCGAATTGGCGCCGATATCGGAAAGAATGATGGCGTCATAGGCGTCGAGCCCCGCCATGTCGAAGGGCAATTGTTCGACGGCTTCATGGGCCGGCATGTAAGTGAGCTCGTACTCACTGCCGGCAAGCGCCTTGACGAGCGGCTCGGCGCCAAGGTGAAAGGTGACGCTTCCAAACTGGTCGAAGCCCTTATAGTGCGTGGCGGAACTGACCCAGCTCTCGCCGACGAGAAGAACCTTCTTTGTCATGATGTTTCCATTTCTTATTTTATGGAGTTGTGGCGGCCTCGAAGACCGACCTCGGATTGGCGCGCATGAGGATGTCGAGCGTTGTATCGTCCAGTCCGTGGCGCTTCAGGCGCGGCAGGAAATGACGCAGGACATAGGCGTAGCCATTGCCCCCATAGTGCTTGAGCATCATCTTCAAAAACACGTCGTGGGATAGAAGCAGCCGGTCGCGATGTCCCATTTCGACGAGCTTGACGAGCGCGCGCGCTGCCTCTTCGTCGCTTGGGCATTGCACCTGCTGATCGGCATAGAAGAGGTCCATGCCGATCATGTCGTATTCGAGGAAGGCACCGCGTGCGGCAAGTTCCGACTGATAGGTGAGATCGTCATGCGACGGGTTCATGTGGCAAAGCACCGTATGCCTGAGATCGCCGCCTTCCGACGCCACGACATCGAGAACCTTGTGGCCAAGGCGATACCAGCCCGGAAGGTGAACCATCAGCGGCAGGCCGGTGCGCACATGCGCTTCAGTGGCGCCCCGCAGCGATTTCTCTTCCTCGTCGGTAAAATCGGAGGAGACGCCGATCTCGCCGATGAGGCCGATCTTCACATCCGTACCGTCGGCGCCGACGGTTGCCTCGGACACGATCTCGTCGGCGATCTGAGCCGCCGACATCCCCGCAACCCTTTCGGGATGCGACGAGCCGAGGTAGAAGCCGGCTCCCATGACGATGTTCAGCCCCGTCGCCTTGGAGATCCGCCGCAGAGCCAGAGGATCACGGCCAATGCCCTGGCATGTGGGTTCGACGACTGTGCGGCCGCCGAGCCCGGCAAAGTCCTTGAGCTCCGTCACCGCAAGCTTTTCGTCATCCAGCGTGATGTTGTGCTTGTTGACGAAAGGGTCCTGCCGCAGCTCGCCAAGGATCTCCATGCAGACGAAGCTTTCCGCAAGATATTGGCGTTCGGGCGTCTTCGGCGCATGCCACCAGCAACGGCAATCATTGAGAATATGCTCGTGCATCAGGGTGATGCCGATGTCGGAGACCGGTATCGGTCCCGAGACGGTCATCACTTGTCCGGACCGAACGTGACCGGGAGAAAGCTCATCTGTTGCCATCAGCTCTTCCTCCTGCCCGCCAGCCGGAAGTTGGTGGTGAAGATGCGCGTGTTCAGCCAGATGGCGATCAGGATGATTGCCCCCGTGACGATCTGGGTGAAGAAGGGCGAGATATGCATCAGGATGAGGCCATTGCCGATGACGGCGATGGTCATGGTGCCAAGCACTGTCCCGATCATCGTCCCACGACCGCCCATCAACGACGTGCCGCCAAGAACGACGGCGGCAATGACCTGAAGCTCGAAGCCGACGGCCGCATTCGACGAACCGGAGCCGAGACGCGCGGCAATCAGAAGACCGGCCAGTGCCGATGCAACGCCCGAGACCAGATAGACGGAAGCGACGATCCATTTGGCAGGCATGCCGACGCGACGCGCCGCTTCCATGTTCGATCCCACCGCCACGATCTGCCGTCCGTATTTGGTCACGGCCATGATGACGTAACCCACAATCGCCACCAGGATGGCAATCAGCGCCGGAACAGGAAAGCCGGCCAGTTCGCCGCGCCCCAGATAGAAGAAGCCAGGTACATCGTTGATCGGAATGGAATAGCCCTGGGTCAGGTAGAGTGCCACGCCGCGCAATATGGAAAGACCAGCAAGGGTGACGATGAAGGCAGGAATGTTCTGATAGGCGATGAACCAACCCTGCAACAGGCCAATGATGCCGCCGAAGGCGAGCATGCCAATCGACACGATCGGCCAGGGTATACCTGTCGCCAATGTGATGGCAGCGACCGCATTGATAAGAGCCAGCATGGAGCCGACAGAAAGATCTATCCCGCCTGTTACGATCACCAGCGTCATGGCAATCGCCACGACGAGGATGGGAGCGGCCTGACGCACGATGTTGAGGATGTTGCCCATCGTCATGAAGGTCGTGGTCGTCAGCGAAAAGAAGACCAGGCACGCCAGGAAAAAGAAGGCGATCGACAGGACCTGGGCGTTTTCACCCAGGAAATCCGCGATCGGCGAGCCCTTGTTGCGTTCGGTATAGACGGTCAATGTCTTTCTCCCCCGACGATGAGCTTGACGAGATCCTCAAGATTGGTCTTGCCGATGTCGCGCTCCGCAACCTTGGTGCCTTCATACATGACGGCGATCCGGTCACAGACCCTGAAGAGATCCTGCAGGCGATGGGTGATGAGAACGACCGATACGCCGGTTGCCTTGACCCGGTTGATGAGCGACAGGACGGCCTCCACTTCGGCGACGGCAAGCGCCGATGTCGGCTCGTCCATGATCAGCACCTTGGGGCTGAACGAGGCGGCTCGCGCAATCGCGATCGCCTGGCGCTGGCCGCCTGAAAGCTTCTCGACCTTGGCCGAGAGACGCGGAATGCGGATCTCCAGCGCATCCAGCATCTTGCGGGCCTCGGTCAGCATTTTCTGACGATCTAGGAAGGGGCCCCTGGTGATTTCGCGCCCGAGGAAGAGATTGCCGACGACGTCGACATGGTCGCAGAGGCTCAGATCCTGGAAGACCATTTCGATGTGGCGATCACGCGCATCCGCCGGGCCGGAGAAGCGGATCTCCTCGCCATTCAGCGAAATGGTGCCCTCATCCGGCAGATAGGTGCCGGAGATGATTTTTGTAAGCGTAGACTTACCGGCGGCATTGTCGCCAACGAGGCCGAGGCACTCGCCGGGGAAAAGATCGAGATCGACGCCGCGCAGCGCCTGATGCGAGCCGAAGGTCTTGCGAATGCCGCGCAGCGATACGGCTGGCGTCGGAGCGGACGTGCCGGAGGAATGCCGGGAGGCTTGCGCCTCCCCGGCTCCGGCATAAACAGGCCGGTTTTCCGTCATCATTTGAAGACGGCCCGGTACGGGTCGACGTTCTGCTTCGTCACGATCGTAATCGGCACGGAGATGCTCTTCTCGACGCTTTGTCCGGCACTGAGTTTCGCCAAGGTTTCGACGGCTGCCTTGCCCTCGCCGGACGGGTCCTGCTGGACGACGGCGACGACATAACCCTGATCGAGGCCTGCGATCGCCTGTGCGGTCAGATCCCAGCCGAAGACCTTGATGCTGTCCTGCTTGCCCTGGCTCTGCACAGCGGCGATTGCGCCGAGCAGCGCCGGCTCGCCAGTCGCATAGATCGTCGTCATGTCAGGATTGCCGGTGATGAGATTTTCTGCAGCGGAAAGGGCATTGTCCTGGATATTCTGGCCATCGACAACGCCGACCGTTTCAATGCCGCCACCTTTGATTGCGTCCTCGAAGCCCTTCTGGCGGAGATTCTGAATATAGGAGTTCAAGGCGCCGACGATGCCGACCTTGGCCTTGCCGCCCATGTTCTTCTTCACGTAGTCGAGGTAATAGGCGCCGATATCGGCGCCGGCCTTGCCATTGTCGACACCGATCTGCGACTTCTGCGGGCCTTCAGGCAGAACGGCATCGATGGCGACAACCGGAATGCCGGCGTCCGAGGCCTGCTTGACGGCCGGCATGATGCCATTGACGTCGATGGCTACGACGATCAGGCCGTCGACCTTTTGCTGGATATAGGTCTCGATGGCGCTGTTCTGCGCGCTGGCGTCATTGTTGGCGTTGAAGATGACGAGCTTGTCGCCCGAGGCATCTGCGGCCTTCTGAGCACCCTCATTGATCTGGTTGAAGAAAAGGGCCTGCTGGTTGATCTGCACCAGTGCATAGGTCTTGCCGGCCGCATGCGCGAGCGGCGCTGCCAAGGTCATGCCCGCAAGCGCGGTAAAGGCAAGGGCGGCGTTAAACGCCCGACGTCTGATCTGCTTCATGTTCTCATCCTCTGGTTTGGTTATCGTTGCTTGTTATATGTCGAAGGCGGTGCAACGGATTTCCGCACGACGATTTCGACTGGCACGAGTTCCTCGGTGGCGAGCGCCTCGCTTTCCTGCCAGTTGGTCTCAAGAAGAAGGGATAGGGCGCGCTGCCCGATGGTGCGCACCGGCTGCCGGATCGCCGTCACAGGCGGCGCAAAAAGGTGGAGAGGGCTGACGTCATCGAAGCCAATGAGGGAAAGGTCCTCGGGGATCGAAATCCCCTTTTCCCGCAGGACCTCGATCATGCCGATTGCGATTTCGTCGGAGCTCGCGAAGATCGCCGTTGCGGGCATACCCTCCTCAAGGAAGCGCCGCGCCATGTCTCGTCCGCAGGCAATGGTATATTCGCCGCTATAGCGGCGGACCGTAGCGTCGTCGCCGAAGCGTTCCCGCAGCCCCTCGCACAGTCCGTTGAAGCGCCGCTGCGTGCTGATCATGGCATCGGGGCCACCGACGTAGAGCACATGCCGATGCCCGAATTCCGCCAGATGCCGGCCGGCGAGCTGGCCGCCCTGGAAATTGTCGCAGAAGAGTTTTGGGACGGCGGCGAGCGGTACGTCTTCATCGACGACGATGACCTTGCCCGTACGATTGATGAGCGCCGCAAGCTCGCCGTCGTCGGGGTGGTTGGTGACGAAGACCAGGCCGTCGACGTGATTGTGTTCGATCAATCTGAGATATGCGACTTCGCGGCCGGTGCGGTTGAGCGTCGCATAGAGCGACACGACCAGCCCCCGGTCGTTGGCCTCCTCTTCGATGGCGGCAACCATCGTCGCAAAGAACGGGTTGGCGATATCGGGCACCACCAGACCGATCGTGTCGGAACGACCGCGGCTCAGGCGCCGCGCATGCGGGTTCGGCTGATATTTGAGGGATGCAATCGCCTCGTCGATGCGTTGCTTGGTGGCGGCCGGCAGATCGAGCGAACCGTTCAGCATGCGCGAGACAGTCGCCACCGATACGCCGGCGGCTTTCGCCACATCCTTCAAACCCGAAGTCCGTTCGTTCACCATGTTTTGTAAACCGCTTTAGTAAACCGCTTTACCGATCGTGATCGACAATCCAAAATCTGTCAAGCATCGCAGAGGCGACGCCGCATGATTCACTCAGTGATGGAAAACAGCGTCCGCGAACACGCCAGGGACGTCGTGACGTGTTTGGCAAAGATCGTCAGTGGCCGATACCATATCCCGCCTTGATCGATCAAAGCCGGGCGGATGCCGCCTTGCCCTGCGCCGCCATGCGCGCCGCCAGCAGGACGGCCTCTTCGCTGGCGCCGACATTGGCGATGCCCTTGCCGGCAATATCGTAGGCCGTTCCATGCGCTGGCGTGCAGACAGGAAACGGCAAGCCCCCGAGCATCGTCACGCCGCGATCGAAACCCATCATCTTCATCGCGATCTGGCCCTGGTCGTGATACATGGTCAGCACGGCGTGGAAGCCGCGCTTCAATGCCGTCAGGAATACGGTATCGGCAGGAAACGGCCCCTCGACCTGCCAGCCCTTGTCGATGGCTCTGGCAACGGCCGGCTCGATGATGTCGATTTCCTCCATCCCGAAGCTGCCGCCATCACCCGCATGTGGATTGAGCCCGGCAACGGCGATCTTGGGTTCGGTGATCCCCGCCTGGATTAGGCATGTCCGTGTCAGATCGAGCTCGGCGAGAATGGCTTCCTCGGAAATGTGGGAGGCAACGGCGGAAAGCGGAATATGCGACGTCACGCGCGCATTCCAGATCTGCTCCAACACATTGAATTCCCGCATCTTCTGCCGAAACTGCAAGACGTCGGCGATGAAGCGTATCTCGTCGTCATATCCCGGATAGGCAAGGCGCATGGCCTTCTTGTTGAAGGGCGTGAAGCATACCGCATCCACCTTGCCGTCACGGCCAAGCTCGAGGGCATTGCGGAAGTTTTCAACGGCAAAGCGACCGCCGATCAGAGCCGCCTCGCCCTTGCGCACATCGGCAGGCGACAGGTTGCCGAGATCCAGGAAGGCGTGCGCCGTCACCGTCTGCAGGCCGACATCGCTCAAGGACACCGACTGCAGCTCTGGAATTACACCCGCAGCCGTCGCGCCATCGTTCAGAATCCGACGATCGCCGATAACCACCAGCCGCGCCGCCTCGTTCACCCGCTTGGAGACAAGCAGCCGGGCCGCCAATTCCGGGCTGATGCCGGCAGGATCGCCCATGGCAAGGGCAATGAGGGGACGCTGAGCCATGCGCGTGTCATCCATTTTGGCTACTCGATCCGGAGTTGATGAGGCGACGCTATCGGAGCGACGGGGCAGCGTCAAGCATTCTGTATACAGAATACAAAATGTAAAAAACGACACATTGGCGATCCTGGACTGGACAGCCATGGGTGGAAAAGATACGTCCAGAACGACGTCGTCACTTTTGAAGACTGGGGGATGGACATGGTTGCAGGCTCCGACCCGCTTCCGAGCGAACCGGCTGCATCGGCCAGCGGCTCCGGCCCGATTGCGCGCGTGTCGCTTCACGATGCAGTCGTCAATCGGCTGCGCGACATGATCATCGAGGGTGAACTGCCGCCGGGCTCCCGCATTCATGAAACTCAGATCGGCCAACGTCTCGGCGTCTCGCGCACACCGTTACGCGAAGCGATAAAGTTCCTCGCCAGCGAGGGTTTGGTCGAGCTTGTCCCGAGTCGCGGCGCGGTCGTGCGCCAGTTCAGCGCCAAGGACATCAAGGACATGCTGCTTGTCCTCCGGACCCTTGAGGTTCTGGCGGGCCGCCTCGCCTGCGAGCGCGCGACCGACGCGCAGATTGCCGGCATCCGGTCCCTGCACGACCAAATGCTTGGCCATTACCGTGAGCGCAAGCGTATGGAATACTACAAGCTGAACCAGAGCATTCACTCGGCCATCGTTACACTTTCCGACAATGAACCGCTGGCCTATACCCATGCCATGCTGCAGGGCCGTCTGAAACGGGTGCGGTTCGTTGGGCACGAGGGCGAAGAGAATTGGGCCAAGGCGATCGAAGAGCATGAACGCATGATCGCAGCTCTCGAAGCGCGCGACGCCGATCGTCTGGCGAAGATCATCGAACAACATCTGTCGGCCGCCTGGGAGCGGGTCGAAGCCTTCGTTTGAGGACGCCCGGCGATATGATTTCTCTCAGCAGTCAGGCGCCAGCGGCGGCAACACCGGCTCGGTGAACGTGCGCTGCAGTTTTCCCCAGCCGGGATCGTGCATATGGGCCTGCAGGCCGGCCCGCTCGACGAGGGCAAGCGCCTCCCGCTGACCGAAATCGAGGGCCGCTTCGGTGTCGACCGTCAGCACCTTGCCGGCTTCCATCAGCACCTTCCCGTCGACGATCACGGTATCGACATCGCTTCCGAGCACCTGATGGACAAGGCGGTGAACCGGCATCCAGTTGGGCATCAGATGCGGCTTGCGCATGTCGATGATGGCAATATCGGCCTTCTTGCCAACTTCGAGCGATCCGATTTCATGATCCATGCCGATGACCTTGGCGGCATCGATGGTGATCATTTCGAAGATCTTGCCCGGCGGCAGCAGATAGCGATCGTGGTTGTGCAGGATATGCTGTGTCGATTGGGCCAGTCTGGCGGTCTGGAACATGTCGAAATGGCGGCTTGGGGCGGCGCCGTCCGAGGTGATCGCCAGTGGGATGCCTCTGGCCATCATCTCAAGGGCCGGCGTGGAACGGCCGGGCGGCGCGTGAGTGACGTTCGTGCCGGTCTCGGCCAGAATATCCATCTCCTCATGCGAAATGCCCCAGCAATGCTGTAGATGGATATCGGGGCCGAGGAGAGCATTTTCCTTGTCCTGGAATGCCATGCGGATCTGCCCGGCAAAGGCGTCGGAGTGGATGCGCACGCCCCATTTGCGCGCCGTTTCCCGAACTCTGCGGGCTTGCATGCGATCGTTCCCCGTCAGGCTAACGGCCTGATCCGGGGTCGAGGCTTTGGAAGGCTCGACCGAGGGGACGATGGTAAAAGGCGTCAGGAAGACGCGAATGCGCCCGCCGGCGCCACCATCAAGCGCCTCGATCACCGCTTCCGAGCCTTCGATCATCTCCTCGAAGCTGACGTTCCGGCGTTCGGGCCTACCGCTCTCCCACCGGGTGACGGGATGCGGCCAGGGCAGGCCCGACGGACCGACGCAGACGATCTCGCGCAGGCCGATTTCGCCATAGGCGCGTGCATGATTGATGGCAAAGACGGGATCGTCGCTGCGCGGCATCGAGGTGATGATGCTGGCACCCGTCGTCACACCGGCGTGCAGCCGCTCGAGCCCCGACACTAGCCCGTCCGCATACCAGAAGTCGCGCGTGACATAATGATAATAGGTCGGCGTGACGACACGCATCCAGATGGCGTTGGTGTCGGCGGCAATGCTGCGGATCAGCGCATGGCCGGCATGCCCATGGGCATCGATGAGACCGGGAATGACCACCTTCCCGCGGCAGTCGATCACCCTCTTGTCCGCATGACGCGGCATCAGCTCCGCAGCAGCACCGATCTCGACGATCCGATCCGCCGAGATCGCCAGCCCACCATCCTCGATGATGCGGCGTTCTTTGTCGACGGTGACGATCGTTCCGTGCAGCAGAAGCAGGCCTTCCATGTTTTCCTCCCGTGATTCGGCAACTCGGCCTGGCGCCGATTTGCGTGATTTTTGGATACGATAATTGTCAACAATTTAATTGACAATACTGAATGTCGCATCGATACTCCCGGGCAAATTGGGACAGCCCAAAGGATCAGGGCTCATGGGATCAGGGTCCGGAAATAACAAAGGGAGGAACACATGCTTCGTTTCAAACAGATCATCATTGCCGCGTTGGCAGCCGCGGCCATCGCAGCACCGGCCGACGCCGCCACATTGCGCTGGGGCAGCCGGGCAGACATCTATTCGTTGGACCCGGATTCGGTGCCGTCCACATCGAATCTCGCTTTCCTGAACCATATCTACGAAGGGCTCGTTCGCTACGATACGAACTTCAAGATCGAGCCGGCGCTCGCCACCGATTGGAAGCAGATCGACAGCAAGCACTGGCGCTTCACGCTGCGTCAGGGTGTGAAGTTCCACAATGGTGCGGATTTTACCGCCGATGATGTCGTGGCATCGTTCAAGCGCGCATCCGATCCGGCCTCGCCGCTGCGCGGCAACATCCCGCTCTATGTCGGCATCCAGAAAGTCGACGATCACACGGTCGACATCGAAGTCTCGGCGCCGACCTCGCTGTTTCTGAACGACATCACCAATATCTTCATGTTCAACGCCCAGTGGCTGAAGGACAATAATAGCGAGAAGCCGACCGACTTCGCCTCGAAGGTCGAAGGCTTCACGACTATGCACACCAACGGCACCGGGCCATTCAAGCTCGAAAGCCGCGTGCCCGACGCCAAGACGGTGCTGGTCGCCAATGCCGGCTGGTGGGACCAGAAGAAGCACAATCTCGACCGCATCGAGTTCGTGCCGATCACCTCGGCCGCGACACGCGTCGCGGCTCTTCTCTCCGGCGAGATCGACTTCATCGATTCCGCCCCGATCCAGGATCTGCCTCGCCTGGAATCCACGCCCGACATTACCGTGAAGAAGCGCACGGAGCTGCGTACCGTCTTCGTCGCCTTCAATCGCAAGGAGAAATTGGAGGACGGACGTCCCAATCCGTTTAATGACTTGCGCGTGCGTCAGGCCTTTGAAGCCTCCATCGACCGCGACCTGATCAACAAGAAGGTGATGCGCGGCCTGGCACGGCCATCCGGTTCGCTGATCGCTCCGGAAATCTCCGGCTACGCTAAAGAACTCGACACCTACAACCAGGCCGATTCGAAGCTCGCACAGAAGCTTCTGGAGGACGCCGGCCAGAAGGGCCTTGCCTTCACCTACATGTGCATGAACGACGAGAGCATCAACGAAGAGGATATCTGCTCCGGCATCGCCAACATGCTGAAGCGCGGCGGTTTCCAGCCGAGCATCGATATCGCACCGCGTGCGGTGCAGACGGCCAAGCGCAGCAATGGCAAGGCCGATGTCTTCAATCTGAGCTGGGCAAACGAGCCGACGCTCGACGCCTATTCGCTCCTCTCCCAGGTCCTGTCGACGCGCAGTGGCGCCATGGGCGTCTCCAACTATGGCGGCTGGTCGAATCCGGATCTGGACAAGCTGGTAGCGCAGGCAGCACAGGAGCCGGACAACGACAAGCGTCTGGCGCTCGAAGCACAGGCCTTGAAGATCGCCAAAGACCAGGCCATGCTCATTCCGCTTCACCAGCAGCCCATCGCCTGGGCCGTGCTGAAGAAGGTGAAGAGCATCGACTTCCGCGCCGACAACAAGCCACGTCTCTGGCTGACGCAGATGGCCGAATAGTCGCCATCATACCCTTCCACCGAATGATGACAGAGCGCTTCGCATATCGCGAAGCGCTCTTTTTATTGGCCGCCCTATCTCACCGAATGGAAGACTTCAGTGCGCAGCTTCGCCCTGCGGATGCCCGCTTTGATTGAGTGATCTGGCAGCGATGCCGCTTATGGCCGAACCTCGGTGGATCAGTCGGCGGAAAAGCCAATTCGACGACATTGCGCCGTCAATATTGTCGACAATCGCGTTGACAACTTCGAAATATCTGCGTTAATGACCGCATAGGGAGTGAGGGAGGTTTCTTCGCAGCGAGCGACGCTCGTGTTGCAGTGGCTGCTGGTTTCGGCAGCCTGTAGCGACAGGGATGCGCCATTTGCGCAGGCGCGCTGCAGCCGTTCTTTCTTCATCCCCCAAAGGAATTCCGCCAGCTCCTCCGCGCATAGATTTGCCGGAAGACGAGGCGAAGCCGAGAGGGTCTCATGCTGGTTTTCATCATCAAGCGTCTCGGGAATGCGATCCTGGTGATGCTTGCCGTCGCTCTCCTGGCATTCCTGATCTTCCGGCTTGCCGGCGACCCGGTCGAATTGATGGTGGGCGAACAGACCTCGCAAGCGGACCGCGCGGCTTTGCGCGAGAGGCTCGGCCTCAACGACAGCCTGCCGACGCAATATGTTCGCTTCGTCGTCAACGCCGCCGAGGGTAATTTCGGCGTTTCCTACCGCAACGGCCAGAAGGTGTTGCCGCTGATTGCCGAGCGTTTTCCCGCCACGCTGGAACTCGTCTTCGTCGCGACGCTGATTTCGCTGCTAGCCGGCATCCCGCTCGGCGTGCTGACGGCCATCAAACGCGGCAAATGGTACACCGAGGGACTGCAATTCCTGTCGATCGTCGGCGTATCCCTGCCAAGCTTCGTCGTCGGCATCCTGCTCATTCTCGCCTTCTCGGTCACCTTGGGCTGGCTGCCTGCCTTCGGGCGCGGCGATGTCGTGCAGATCGGCTGGTGGTCCACGGGCTTCCTGACATCGTCGGGCCGTGCGGCGCTGATCCTGCCCTCGATCGCGCTCTCGCTCTATCAGATCACGCTGGTCATGCGTCTGGTACGCGCCGAAATGCTGGAAGTGCTGCGCTCCGACTATATCAAGTTCGCCCGCGCGCGCGGCATTCCGCGCTGGCGCATCTATTTTCGCCACGCCTTGCGCAACTGTCTAATGCCCGTCGTCACCATGACGGCGATGAATGTCGGGGCCTTGATCGCCTTTGCCTTGATCACCGAGACGGTATTCCAGTGGCCGGGCATGGGCATGCTGTTCATCCAGGCCGTCACCTTCCTCGATATTCCTGTCATGGCCGCCTATCTCTGCATCATCTCCTTCATCTTTGTCGTTCTCAACACGTTGGTGGACATCGCCTATGCGGTGATCGATCCCCGCCTGCGCACTGCACGCTGATCGAAACCAGGAGCCGGTCGATGACCATGGAACTCTCAGACATATCGAAGCCGGAAAAGCCTTCGCGTCCCCCGCTTTTCAGGCGCTTGCGCAACAGCGACCTCTGGTGGTCCTTCATCCATAGCAAGGCCGCGATCATCGGGGCGGCCGTGCTTGCAATCTTGATCCTGACCGCGATCCTGGCGCCGCTGATCGCGCCGCAAAACCCCTATGACGGCGCGCAGCTCGACATGTGGAAGGCAGAATTGCCGCCGATCTGGCATGATGGCGGCGAAATGCCCTATCTGCTCGGCACCGATACGCAAGGCCGGGACATGCTGTCGGCCATCCTCTACGGGACGCGCATCTCCATCGTCATCGGTATTGCTTCCGTTGTGCTCTCGCTGGCGATCGGCCTGATTGCCGGTCTCGTTGCCGGCTTCTTCGGCGGCTTCATCGACAATCTGCTGATGCGGATCGGCGACGTCATGCTCTCCATTCCGACCATCCTCGTTGCGATCCTGGTGTCGACAGTCGTGCGGCAGATGCTGCCGGAAAGCCTGCGCGAGATCGGCGCTTCGGCCGTGCTCGTCTTTGCCATCGCGCTCTCGAGCTGGGTGCAATATGCCCGCACGGTGCGCGCCCAGGCGATCGTCGAAGCCGGCAAGGACTATGTGCAGGCGGCACGGCTGATCGGCGTGCCTGCGCGCCGCATCATGGCCAAGCACATCCTGCCCAACACGCTGACGCCGATCATGGTCGCCGCAACGCTCAATTTCGGCATGGCGATCCTCACAGAGGCGACGCTCTCCTTCCTCGGCATCGGTATGCCGCCGACCCAGCCTTCGCTCGGCACGCTCATCCGCATCGGTAACCAGTTCCTGTTTTCAGGCGCCTGGTGGATCGTGCTCTTCCCCGTCATCCAACTCTGCCTGCTCGTCGTTGCCGTCAACCTGCTCGGCGACTGGCTGCGCGACGCGCTCAATCCGAAACTGAGGTAAGTTCATGACCAATCTTCTGCTGCGCAATGTCAGGCCCATGGCCGGCGAAACCTGTGACATCCTGATCCGCGACGGAAAGATTGCGGGCTTCGGAACTTTCGAGGCCGAGCCGGGCATGGTGGTCGAAGATGGCGGCAACGCCATTGCCGCACCCGGCCTGATCGACGCCCATACCCATCTCGACAAGACGACCTGGGGCATGCCCTGGCATGTCAACAACCGCGCCGCGATCTTGCGCGAGCGCATCGATTTCGAACGCGAACATCGCCTGGAGATCGGCATCGACCCACATCGCCAGTCCATGCGTCATGCGATCGGGCTTGCCGCGCATGGGGCCAGCCACATTCGCAGTCATGTCGATATCGATCCGACCCACGGCCTGCGTCTGGTCGAGGGCGTCTGGGAAACCCGGGAAAAGCTTGAAGGCATCATCGACATCGAGATCGTCGCCTTCCCTCAGTCCGGCGTCATGGTGATGCCGGGCACGGTGGAACTGCTCGACGAAGCGCTGCGCCAGGGCTGCGAAGTGCTTGGCGGCATCGACCCTTGCGGCATCGACCGTGATCCCAAAGGCCAGCTCGATATTCTGTTTGAGCTTGCCACTAGGCACGGCGTTCCGATCGACATCCATCTGCACGAAGCCGGCGAGCTTGGCGCCTTCACGATGGAACTGATGTTCGAGCGCATCCGCGCCAACGGCATGCAGGGTAAGGTCGCCATCAGCCACGCCTTCGCGCTCGGCATGAACGACTATCTGCGCGTCGGCAAGCTGATCGACGAGATCGCCAAGCTCGACGTGGCGATCCTGACGACCGGCGCGCCCTCCGCAGCAGTGCCGTCGATCATGCGCCTCAAGGAAGCGGGCGTGCGCGTCGGCGGCGGTTGCGACGGCATCCGCGACACCTGGGGTCCGTGGGGCCATCCCGACATGCTGGACCGCGCCCAGGTCATCGGCATGAAGAACGGCTTGCGTTCCGATCGCGATCTCGAACATGTTCTGCACATCGTCTCGCAGGGTGGGGCTGACGTGATGCAGATCGAGAATTACGGTCTGAAGGTTGGCTGCGACGCCGATTTCACCCTGCTGGCGGGTCAGACGCTTGCCCATGCCGTGGTCGACATCGCGCCGCGTCCGCTGGTCGTCAAACGCGGCCGAGTGGTCGCGCGCCAAGGGCAGGCCGCGGTGGAGATGCCATGATGGCGGCGGATTTCGCAGATCTTTCGCTCGGGTATCGGCCGGAGGGGCGCACCCTGATCACCTCAAGCTGGGTGGTCGGTCACAAGGACGGCGGCCACACATTGCTGCGCAACGGTCAGGTCGTCTTCGAGGATGGCGTTATCCTTTTCGTCGGGCATAATTTTCCCGGCAAAGTGGCCCGCCGCATCGATTTCGGCAATGCGCTCATCAGCCCCGGCCTGATCGATCTCGATGCGCTCTCCGATCTCGACAGCACGATCCTCGGCATCGACAATCATCCCGGCTGGGCCAAGGGCCGCGTCTGGCCGCGGTCCTATGTGGAAGCCGGACCCTATGAGATGTATAGCCCGGAGGAGCTGGCGTTCCAGAAGCGCTTCGCCTTCGGCCAGCTGCTGCTGAACGGCATTACCACGGCTGCGCCTATCGCGTCGCTCTTTTATCGCGAATGGGGCGAGACCGTCGCCGAGTTCGATGCGGCCGCCGATGCTGCTGGCGATCTTGGCCTGCGCGTCTATTTGAGTCCCGCCTATCGCTCCGGCGGCATGGTGCTCGAAGCGCCGGGCAAGATGGTGCCTGTGTTCGACGAAGAGCGCGGCCTCCGAGGCCTGAGCGACGCCATTGCCTATATCGAGCGCCAGAACGGCGCGCATGGAGACCTGGTGCGCGGCATACTGGCCCCAGATCGGGTCGAAACGTCGACCCTTGCCCTCCTGCAACGCACCGATGCCGCCGCCCGCGATCTCGGCTGCAAGTTCCGCCTGCATATGGCGCAGGGGACGATGGAAGTCGACACCGTGGAAATGCTGCATGGTTCGACGGCACCCGTCTGGCTTGCGAAGAACGGGCTTTTGAGCGACCGGTTGATCGCGCCGCACGCGACAAATGCGACCGAGGAAGACCTTGGGCTCTATGCGGAGCATGGCGTTTCCATCGTCCACTGTCCGCTCGTTTCGGCTCGCAGCGGCTCGACGCTCAACTCCTTTTCCAAATGCCGGCGGCAGGGCATCAACATCGCCATGGGCACGGATACGACGCCGCCTGATATGCTGATGAACCTGCTCGTCGGCCTCATCACCTGCCGCATCAACGATCATGCGCCCGACAGGGTGCGCAGCGCCGATCTGTTCGACGCGGCAACCCTTGGTGGCGCGCACGCTCTCGGCCGCCCGGACCTTGGACACCTGTCGCCGGGCGCGCGCGCGGATATCGCCGTCTTTGATCTCAGCGACACGATCATGGCCCCGTCCGTCGACCCGATCACGACGCTGGTGACCGGCGGCTCCGGAAAAGTCACCCGTGCCGTCTTCGTCGATGGTCGCCTGTCGATGCTCGACCGCCGACTGGCAAACTTCGACATGGAAAAGGCGCGTGACCAGGCACAGGCGCAATATGAAGGGCTGATCACCAAATATCCCGAGCGCAGCTGGAACCACCCGCCGGTCTCGGAAATCTTCGTGCCCAGCTATCCGATCGAGGCAGACAATGGTTGAAGCGCAACAACCGGTTATCGAGGTTCGAAACCTCAAGGTAGAGTTTCCGAGCCGCCGCGGCACGGTCACGGCGTTGTCGGATGTCAGCCTTACCATCCGCCCAGGCGAAATCCTTGGCGTGGTCGGCGAATCCGGCGCGGGCAAGTCCATGACCGGGCTTGCCATCCAGGGCCTGCTCGAACGCCCTGGCCGAATCGCCGGCGGCGAGATCTGGCTCGGCAACCGGCGGATCGATACGCTGGATGACCGCTCGATGGAGCATATTCGCGGCCGCGAGATCGGCGCGATCTTCCAGGACCCGCTCACCTCGCTGAACCCGCTCTTCACGGTCGGCGCGCAGCTGACGGAGACGATCCGGCAGCATCTGCCGCTCGGCAAAACAGAGGCGCGGGCACGGGCTGTCCAGCTGCTGCGCGATGTCGGCATCCCCTCTCCCGACGAGCGGATCAATCACTATCCGCACCAATTCTCCGGCGGCATGCGCCAGCGCGTCGTGATTGCGCTTGCGCTCGCGGCCGCGCCGAAGCTCATCATTGCGGACGAGCCGACCACAGCGCTCGATGTCTCGATCCAGGCCCAGATCATCTCGCTGCTGCGCCGGCTGTGCAAGGAGAAGCAGGCGGCCGTCATGCTCGTGACGCACGACATGGGCGTCATTGCCGAAGCGGCAGACCGCGTGGCGGTCATGTATGCGGGCCGTCTCATCGAGATCGGCCAGGTGGAACAGGTGCTGCATGCGCCGCGCCACCCCTATACGCAGGGGCTGATGGCCTCCATTCCCTCGCTTGGCGCACGCGTCGAGAAGCTGAACCAGATCGACGGCTCGATGCCGCGGCTGGATGCCATTCCGAATGGTTGCGCTTTCAATACCCGCTGCAAATCCGCCGGTCCGCGCTGCCTGCGCGAACGGCCGGACCTGATCTCCGTCATCGATGGCGCAAGCGCCTGCTGGCTCAACGCGGGGGGCACCGCATGACTTTTTCCTCCGAAAAGACCCCGGCTCTCGCCGTCGACGGGGTGGTCAAGACCTTCGACGTCTCCGCCCCCTGGCTCAACCGCGTGGTCGAGCGCAAGCCACGCCAGTTCCTGCAGGCGGTCAACGAGATCAGCTTTGCCGTGCCCGCCGGCGGCTGTCTCAGCATCGTCGGCGAAAGCGGCTGCGGCAAATCCACCGTCGCGCGACTGGTCACCGGGCTCTACAAGCCGACAAGCGGCGAAATCCGCTTCGCGCCCGGGCGCAGCGGCACGGCACTCTCGGCCCAAATGATCTTTCAGGACCCCTATGCTTCCCTTAATCCGCGCTGGCGGGTGAAGAACATCATCGCCGAACCGCTGCGCGAACTGAAGCTACGCAAGACTTCGGCCGAAATCGAAAAGAGGGTCGAGGAACTATTGCTGACCGTCGGGCTTTCGGTTTCTGACGGCGACAAATTCCCGCACGAGTTTTCCGGCGGTCAACGCCAGCGTATCTCCATTGCTCGTGCGCTTGCGAGCGAGCCGGAATTCCTTGTCTGCGACGAGCCCACCTCCGCGCTCGACGTTTCGGTGCAGGCGCAGGTCCTGAACCTCATGCGCCGGCTGCAGGACGAGCTGGGCCTGACCTATCTCTTCATCAGCCACGATATGAGCGTGGTCCGCCACATGTCGGATCGGATTGCGGTGATGTATCTCGGCCGCATCGTCGAGGAAGGGGATACCGAGGCTCTGTTCGCGCGCCCGCGCCACCCCTATACGCAATTGCTGCTGGACACCATCCCGAACATCAATGCGCCAAAACGCGATCATGAACTGGCTGGTGGCGAGGTGCCGAGCCCGCTCAAACCGCCTTCGGGTTGCACCTTCCACCCGCGCTGCCCGCTGGCGACGGCCAGATGTTCGGCGGAAGTGCCGGCGGTCCGGACATTGTCGAACGGAACGCGGGTCGCCTGTCATCTGGTCAATGACGACTGACGGAAGCTGCGTGCGGCGCCTTCAGGCGAGCGCCGCGCGCAGGTCGTGGGAAAGATCGCGGATCTCGGTCAAATCGAGTTCCGATTCGACATGTTCGAGGTGATGCGCCATGAGATGAGATGCCTTGTTGACATCATTGCCGACAATAGCTTCGACGATCTCGGCGTGCTCGTCAGGGCCGCAATTGAAGCGGTTGGTGTTGCGGTAGACGGCTGTTATCAGGGAGGAACGGGCTATGAGATCGCGCATTGTCGCAAACAGAAAATCCGAGCCGACGGTCTCTGCCAGCAGCAGATGGAAGCCGCCGGAAAGCTTGATGATATCGGTCGTGACATCGTCAGCGTTGGCGATGCGCTCCTTGGCAACATGCTCGCGCAGGCGCTTCACCTCGGCCTTGGAGATCCCCTTGCAGAGCCGCTCGACCACGCAGCGCTCAACCGTCCGGCGAACGAAGAACACATCCCGGGCCTCTTCGACCGATGGTTTCGAGACAAAGGCGCCGCGATTGGGAATGATCGTAATGAGGCCATCGCGTTGCAACGTCGAAAGCGCCTGGCGGATGCGGGCCCGGCTGACATTGAAGATCGCGGCCATCTGCTCTTCCTTGAGCTGAACGCCGGGTCTGAGCCTTCGCTCCGCGATGGACAGCCAGACTTTCTCGACAATCTGCTCCACGGAGGTCCCGTTTTGATCCGTCATGAGTTGCACTCCTCGTTGAGGCTAGAGAAGCGTGATGCGTGGGAAAAAGTCAATCGCAACAATTGGATTTTGATTGCAGAATTGTCGACAATATGGAATGATATTGTCAATTATAAATCAACGCATGGATGGCGCGATGGAATTCGACTTTGCCGAACTTGAGCCTCAGAGCCGTTATCGGCTTTTGACGAACTTCGTCGGGCCGCGCCCGATCGCTCTGGTGACGACGCGTTCACCGGCCGGCCACAACAATGCGGCGCCGATGAGCTTCTTCAATGTCTTCTCGCACGATCCGCCGATCGTCGTCCTGGGCATACAACCACGGCTGAGCGGCGAGGAAAAGGATACGGTCGCCAATATCCGCCGGACCCGGGAATTTTCGATCAACATGGTGGACATGGCGATCGCGCAGCAGATGCTGGTCTGTGGCCTCGGCTTCGACAGCGAGATCGACGAGTTGGCCATGGCCGGCCTCACGGCAACCCCTTGCCGCAAGATCGACGCAGCCTACGCCGCGGAATCCCCATGCGTCTTCGAATGCAAGGTCGAACGCCTCATCGACTATCCGCGCCGCACGCTCGTTCTCGGCGAGGTCGTCCATATGCATGTGCGGCGCAACTGCCTCGATGCCGCGGGGCACTACGTCGACCCCGAAAATTACCAGCCGATCGCCCGCCTGCACGCAGACAACTACATCGTCTCGGATCGTCAGTTCGTCCTCAAGGCCCCGCCGATCGCCGATTTCCTCCCGCCGCAAGACAAGGATGGATGAAAGGTCCCGCCGCAATGCACATACGTCTCATCAATCCGAATTCGACCGCATCCATGACGGCGCAGGCGCTCGACAGCGCCCTTCGCGTCAAGCAGGTCGGCACGCAAGTCTCAGCGGTCAATCCGACCGACACGCCCGTCAGCATCGAAGGCAGCGCCGACGAGGCGGCCGCCATGCCGGGAATGCTGGCCGAAATCCGCAAGGGGGAAGCCCTTGGCGTCGATGCCTATGTCGTCGCCTGCTTCGACGATCCGGGGCTGCATGCCGCCCGCGAAGTGGCGCGCGGGCCGGTCATCGGCATTTGCCAGGCGGCCGTCCAGGTCGCCATGACCATCAGCCGCCGGTTCTCGATCATCACCACCCTGCCCCGCTCCATTCCGATCATCGAGGATCTCGTCAGCGACTACGGTGCCGAACGCCATTGCCGCAACGTTCGCGCCATCGACCTGCCGGTCCTCGGCTTGGAGGAAGATCCCGTCGAGGCTGAGCGTCTGCTGGTCGATGAAATCGAGAAGGCCAAGAAGGAAGATCGCGCCGAAGCCATCATTCTCGGCTGTGCCGGCATGTCCTCCCTTTGCGATAGGCTGCAGGCGGCAACCGGCGTTCCGGTCATCGATGGCGTCACCGCCGCGATCAAGCTGGCGGAAGCCCTCGTCGGGGCCGGCTATACGACGTCGAAGGTCAATGCCTATGATTTTCCACGCATCAAAGGGGGCGAATGCCGGGTCTGCGTCTGAGGCATTTCTTACTCAATCGCTAGAGCCGGATGATTTTAGGTCTGTTCGATCTAAAATCTGAATCCGCTCTAGAATCAAATGGGTAGAGCGTGATGTCGCCCGAAAACCGCTTACACTTTTCGGCATCACGCTCTAGCGGCGCTAGGCAATCGGACCGCGCGCCGGCCGTCGGCTTGGCCAGTCAATCAAGAGCTGCTCGATCCCGCCCGCGTCCCTTGGCGCCGGCGGGTCGCCGTTCCGCCAGCACAAGCTCACCTACACCTAAGTATGATTCAGTACGACATCCCATGCGACTAGCTTGCGTGCATCAATCAGCACGCCCTCGGTTCGATCCAGGCGTTAATGCGAGGATCTCGTATGTATCAGGATTCCATCGTCAACTTCGCCACCTCAGGCGAACACAAGGCGCATATCGTGCGCACGCAGCTGTTTGCCTTCCTCATCGGAGCGGCAATGGCGGGCGCCTATATCGGTTTTGGCGACATCCTCATGTTTACCGCCGGCGCGCACGCCGATCCTGCCTGGGCTCATCTGGTCATGGGCGCCGTATTTTCGTCAGCCCTGACGATCGTCGTCTTCGCCGGCTCCGAACTTTTTACGGGAACGGCGATGTATATGCCTCTTGCGGTCCTGACCCGGCGCGCGGGGATTACCGATATGGTGCTTGTGTGGATAGCCGCCTGGGTCGGCAACCTGATCGGCGCCGTGGTGCTTGCCGGTCTCTTCCACCTTGCTGGCGGCGGCGTACTGCTGGGTGATGGCAGCCAGACTTTCTTCGCCATCGTCTCGGCCAAGATGTCGGCAAGTTCTCTCGCGCTCTTTGCGCGCGGCATCCTGTGCAACTGGCTTGTCTGTCTGGCGATCTGGATGGCAGGGCGCACGGATAATGCTGCTGCCAAGATCATGCTGATCTTCTGGCCGATCACGATCTTCGTGGCCGCAGGTTACGAGCACTCGGTCGCCAACATGTTCACCTTTGCCATGGCTTTGATGGGCGATCATCCCGCCAATATCACGCTCGATGGCGCTGTTCACAATCTCGTATGGGTCACGCTCGGCAACCTTGTCGGCGGCGCCGTTTTCATGGCCCTCGGCTATTGGGTGCAGTTCCAAAGCAGCGGCCATGTCTCCTTCGTCCCGGCTTCCACGGCCATCCGCACTGGAACCTCCTCCAATCAGAGCCAGACGTGATCGTTACGGCGCCGCAAGTGGTGCAGGCTCCGGCGAATTGAAACAGCCGCTGGACGACCCCTTGCCTCGGCGCTATCGTCGCCGCCACACCTATGTATAGACCCAATTGTGCCGGCAAAAGCATAGGCTTGGGATCGAACAGGCTGAAGGAACAATGTCCAAAGCGTCGCTGCTACGTCGCGCACACGACCCCGGAGGCCGCAACAATGCGGCCTTTGGCCTTGCCGCGATTGCGCTCGCGATCTTCGTATTCTACATCGATACCTATACCGACATAGAAGGCGCCATTGCGGTCTTCTATGTCGTCAGCATGCTTCTCGCCGCCCAGGCTACCACGCGCATCGGCCTTCTGCTCGCCGCGATCGGATGCGCAATCCTGACGGTTCTTTCCTACATCATGACCCATGTTTCCTACGCCGTGGCTCATGGCCAGGATGTGGATCTTCAGTCGACAATCCGCCTCTTCGGCGCATTGGCTGCGCTGATCGTCACGACGATCCTGCTGCTGAAAACGGAAACGACCCGCCTCAGCCTGCTTTCGAGCAACTCCGCCCTCACGAAAAGCGAGGCACGGTATCGCTCGATTTTCGACCGCACGCGGGTCGCGCTCTGGGAGCGGGATTATTCGAAACTGCACAGCTATCTGGGTGAAATCCGCGCCAAAGGCATCACGAATATCGGGGCACATGCCCGCACCAATCCGGGCTTCCTTGACGATTGCATAAGCCTGGTCAGGGTCGTTGCGGCCAATGAAGCCGCGCGCGAACTGCTCGGCGCGCGGTCTTCCGCGGTCGGCGTCCTGCATTCCTACATTCAGGCCGAACAACAGACGCTCATCGACATGTTTCAGGCAATCATGGACGGAAAGAGGATCTTCGAGGACAATGTCAAGGTGCGAGCCGATAGCGGCGAAGACAAGTTCGTGCTGTTGAGCATCAATCTTCCCGAAGATCCCGCTGCCTTCAATCGCGTCGTGGTCAGCATGGTCGATATCACGCAACGCGAAATGGCGCTGAAAGCCCGTGTCGAAGCACAGGCGGAACTGACGAAGGCCTCAAAGGCCGCAACGGTCGGCGCCATGTCGGCTTCCCTTGCCCATGAGCTCAACCAGCCGCTTGGCGCGATCGTCGTCAACGCGCAGACACTGTTGCGATGGCTCGATCGCGAACCTCCTGAACTCGCCGCCGCCCGACGTTCGGCGGAAAGGATGATCCGCGACAGCCAGCGCGCAAGCGAAATCATCCACAATGCCCGCAGCCTGCTTGCTCCATCGAGCGACAAGTTGGAAACGATCGATCTGCGTGAGCTGATCGAGGAAACGATAGGCTTGATGGAACACGAACTTCAGCGGAGCAGAACGAATGCGCTTGTGGATTTCGGCCCGAATATACCCTCCATTTCAACCGTGAAAATCGAACTGCAGCAAGTGCTGATCAATCTGATCACGAATGCCATACAGTCCATGGAAGAGGCAGGGAGTCCGCAGCGGATCGTCAGGATCACGGCAAGCCAGGCGGATAGCGAACATGTTTCCATCATCGTACACGACACCGGGCCGGGCATCGATGCAAACGCAAAAGACAAATTGTTCTCCCCTTTCTTCACGACCAAGGCGAAGGGCATGGGCATGGGCCTTTCCATATGCCGCAGCTCGCTCGAAGCGCGGGGCGGAAAGCTCGATGGCACCAATCATCCCGAAGGCGGTGCGATCTTCCAGATACGCCTGCCCATGAAGCCGGAGATGGAACATGCCTGACACACGCAAGTTGCCAAAGGTGCCGCCTGCACCGGTCATCTTCATCGTCGACGATGATCTGTCGATGCGCGAGGCGCTGACGGATCTGTTCCGCTCGATGAAATTCGAGGCGGAGGCCTTTGAAAGCGCCTCGGCGCTGATGCAGGCCGCAAATTTCGACCGTCCGGGGTGCATCCTCCTCGATGTTCGGCTGCCTGGCGTCAGCGGACTGGATTTCCAGCTGCACCTTGAGCGCCTCGGCAACAAGATGCCGATCGTCTTCATGACCGGGTTTGGCGATATCCCGATGAGCGTACGCGCCATGAAGGCAGGGGCCGTCGATTTTCTGACCAAACCCTTCAAGGATCAGGATGTTCTCGATGCGGTGGCGGTGGCGCTTGAGCGCGACGCCGCACGCAGACGTCAGAGCGCGCAGAGCGAGGCGGTTGTTGCGCTTGCGGGACACCTTACCCCACGCGAACGCGAGGTCATGAAAGCCGTGGTCACGGGACTGATGAACAAGCAGATCGCCCACGAACTCGGCATCAGCGAAGTGACCGTGAAGCTGCATCGCGGCAATGTCATGCGGAAGATGGAGGCGCGTTCGGTCGCCGAGCTCGTCAGGAAGGCGGAAATACTGGGGGAAGAACAGGCGCCCTAGTCATGCGCTTGGTCATGCGCCCAGGGCAGCAAGCCGCGCTTGCAACACCGCTTAATTTTTTCCCCATCGGTTGATGGCGTGAATGGCGGCTATGATATGGTGCGCGCGGTTCCGTAGGAGACCGGGCGCACCCAAGTTGGTCTTTGTCCCATCCGGGATGGCTGGCCGACCGGAAGCGGGCCGTGCAGGCAAGAGGAGGACGACCATGAAGAAGCTCATCAACAGACCCGCCGACGTCGTGCGAGAAATGCTGGAGGGCATCGTCGCTCTCGCACCCGGCCTCGCCTTGCTGGATGCCGAGAATGTCGTCATTCGTTCAGACCTTCCCGCGCCCGCCGAGCGGCCCGTGGCGCTGATCTCGGGTGGCGGTGCGGGGCACGAGCCTGCCCATGCTGGATATGTCGGCCCGGGCATGTTGACCGCGGCCGTCACTGGAGAGGTCTTCACCTCCCCGAGCGTCGATGCGGTTCTTGCCGCCATTCGCGCCAGCGCCGGCCCGGCGGGTGCGCTTCTGATCGTTAAAAACTACACCGGCGATCGCTTGAACTTTGGTCTTGCCGCCGAATTGGCGACCATCGAGGGCATTCCGACCGAAGTCGTCGTCGTGGCGGATGATGTGGCGCTCTCCGGCCTTGTGCCGCGCGAGCGTCGCCGCGGCATTGCCGGAACGGTGCTGATACACAAGATCGCGGGTGCTGCCGCAGCCAGCGGCAAGAGCCTGAAGGAGGTTGCCGCGATCGCCCGGTCTGCGGCATCCCGTCTCGGCACCATGGGGGTCGCACTCGGCTCCTGCATCGTCCCGGCCGCAGGTAAGGCCGGTTTCACACTTGGCGAGGACGAAATTGAACTCGGTCTCGGCATTCACGGGGAAAAAGGCGTCGAGCGCACGAAACTCCTGCCAGCCGACGCCATCACCGACAGGATCATCGAGCAGATCGTCAACGACATGCAGCTTGCCACGAGCGCCAAGGTCGCATTGCTCATCAATGGTCTCGGCGCGACACCGCCCATGGAACTGGCGGTCGTGGCGCGTTGCGCGATCGCATCGCTGCGCGCGCGCGGCCTCAGAATCGAGCGGGCATGGAGCGGCAACTTCCTGACCGCACTCGAAATGCCCGGCTGCTCGATCTCGCTCCTGGACTTGCGCCAAGGCGATGCCGAGCTACTGGACGCCGAGACCTCCGCGACCGCCTGGCCGAGGGGTGGTGCGATTGCGGAGGCGCCCCATATCGTGCAGGTGCCAAGAGCATCGGAAAACGAGGCGCCGCTTGGCGATGCTGGTCTGTTCGATCCTCGCGAACTGCGCCGGATCGGCCTTGCCGTCAGCGATGCGCTGGAAGCAGCCGAAACCCAGCTGACGGAGCTCGACAGCAAGGCCGGCGATGGCGATCTTGGGGCGAGCATGCTCCGTGGCGCCGAGGCCATTCGCGCCCTGCCGGAAGACGCATGGATCAATCCCGCCAATGCGTTGGTTGCGATCGGCAATGCGTTGCGACGGGCGATCGCCGGAAGCTCCGGTCCTTTCTATGCAATTGCGCTCACCCGAGCCGGCCGCCATCTTAACCAAAACAATCGCTTCTCACCGGACGACTTTCGCGCCGCCTTCGCGGTCGGTATTGCTGCAATCAGCGAGATCGGCGGCGCAAAACCGGGCGATCGAACCATGCTCGATGCGCTCGATCCGGCCTTGAAGGCTCTGGAAGCTGCCGACGACAAAGTGCCTGCGACCGAGGCATGGAAACAGGCAGCGACGGTGGCCGCCGAGGGCGCGCGCCGCACGGCGGATATGGTGCCAAAGCTCGGCCGCGCGAGCTACCTTGGCGAGAGAGCTCTTGGGATAGAGGATGGCGGTGCGGCAGCGGTAGCGATCTGGATGAAGGCGCTGGCGACAGCTCTCTGAGTTCGGTAGCGCAGCGCCACCCTGAAGCGTTAAGCCTGACCTTCGCCAAAACCGTCCGCGCTCGCGCGGCAGGCGTGCCCAAGCCAGTCGGAAAAGGCGCACACTTTCTGGCGTGCTTCTGCTCGCGCCGGCCAAAGCGCGTAGTAGCCATAGCCGCTGTCGATGATGCGCTCGAAGGGAGCGACCAGCTCGCCGCTTTCCAGATCCTGCCGCGAAAAGGCAAGATCGCCCATCGTCACGCCGTAGCCGCTCGCGGCTGCCGTCATCGCGAAATCCTGCGTGTCGAAAACCTGATGACGGGAGGCCTGGAAGGAATAGGCGCCTTCGGCCTGCAGCCAGAGTGTCCAGTCGCTGTGGCGCGGATTGGAGTGCAGCAGCACGCAGTTCTGCAGGTTCTTGACCTCAGGCGGATCGCCGAGTTTGGGCAGGAATTGCGCCGAGCACATCGGCGTCAGTCGTTCCCGTAATAGCGGCAGCACATCCATGCCCGGCCAGTGGCCATTGCCATAGGTGATGAGCATGTCGATATCGCCGACCGAAAAGGTCGGCCGCAGGAACCAGGCGGTATCGATATTGATATTCAGGTCTTCATGATGGCTGTGAAGATCCGGCAGACGCGGCAGGAACCATTTGCGCGCGAAGGTCGGCGGCATGCGGATAGTGAGAGAGCGCACCGTGGTCCGCGTCGCCTCGAACGAGGTCTTGAGCGACGCCAGCAGGCCGTCGACGATCGGGATCAGCGCCATGCCGCGCTCCGTCAGCGCAACTTTACGGGTATGGCGCTCGAACAGACTGCAGCCGAAATAATGTTCGAGCTGCTGCACCTGCCGGCTGATCGCGCTCTGGCTAAGATTGAGTTCGGCTGCTGCCGCCGTAAAACTGCCCGTTTCCGCGACGACGGAAAAGGTCTGCAGCGGCGGCAATCTGTTGTGATCGAACCTCGGCTCCATTCCCTACCCGGCTTTTCCGCTGCTGTCTCGAACAGCAAGCATTAAAGCATGTGCATGGAATGGCAACCGATGGCGCTCAGGCGATTGCGCGGCGCACCGTCTCTATGGCTTCCCGGACCCGGCGCGGCGCCGTGCCGCCCTTGTGATCGCGGCTGGCGACCGAGCCCTCGACGGTCAGCACCTGGAAGACATCCTCGCGAATGGTCGGAGCAAAGGCCTGCATGTCGGCGAGCGAAAGCTCCGAAAGCGTCGGCAGCGCCTTGTCACGGGCGGCCCCGACAATCGCGGCGACCGCGTGGTGGGCATCGCGAAACGGCAGGCCGGCGCGAACAAGATAGTCAGCAAGGTCTGTTGCCGTCGAATAGCCCTGATTGGCGGCCGCAAGCATCCTTGCATGCTTGACCGTGATCGTCGGGATCATCCGCGCCGTGACGCTGACCGCAGCGCGGACGGTCTCAAGGGTATCGGTGAGCGGCGGCTTCGATTCCTGCTGATCCTTGTTGAAGGCAAGCGGCTGACTTTTCATCAGTGCCGCCGAAAAAGCGAGATTTCCCATGACACGAGCGGCCTTGCCGCGCACCAGTTCCGCCAGATCCGGATTGCGCTTCTGCGGCATGATCGACGAGCCGGTGCAGAACTGATCGCCGACCTCGATGAAATCGAACATCGGCGTGCACCAGAGGATGACCTCCTCGCTGAAGCGCGAGAGGTGCCCCATGATGATCGAACCGGAGCTGCAGACGTCGACGACATAGTCGCGGTCGGAAACGGCGTCGAGTGAATTGGCAAAGGATGCGGCAAAGCCAAGCTCGGAGGCGCTGTATTCGGGATCGATCGGATAGCCGCTTCCAGCAAGGGCCGCAGCACCAAGCGGGGAAACGTTGAGACGCTCCCGCGCCGCGCCGACGCGATCGAGATCACGCAGGAACATTTCGACATAGGCCATGAGATGGTGGCCGAAGGTGACGGGCTGGGCCACCTGCAGATGTGTGAAGCCGGGCATGATCGCATCGGCATGTTTTTCAGCCAGGTCGACAAAGGCGCCGATAAGCGTCTTCAGATCGTCGGCAAGAAGATCCAATTGCTCGCGGGCATAGAGGCGAATGTCGGTCGCGACCTGATCGTTGCGCGATCTGGCAGTATGCAGCTTCTTGCCGGCATCGCCGATGAGTGCGATCAACCGGTTCTCGACATTGGTGTGAACGTCTTCGAGCTCCGCCTTCCATTCGAAGGTGCCCAAGCGCATTTCTTCGGCAATCTGGTCGAGGCCGGTCTGGATTTGCGCGTTGTCCTCGGTAGTCAATATGCCTGCGCGGGCGAGCATCTCGGCGTGGACTTTCGATCCCGCAACGTCGTGCAATGCAATGCGCTTGTCCTGATCAAGGCATTCGTGAAAGCTTTCGAAATCCCTGGAGACCGCCTGCTTGAACAGCGGGGACCATGTGGCTTCTTTCTGGTTTTTCATCGCGATCTTCCCTTTCGAACGAATGCAGCCCTCCTCCGGGCGCATTCTCTATTGAAGCAGCGCAAGCAGGCTGCGGGCGTCTGTCTGGTTTTCGAGGTCGAGAACGAAGTCGCTGATGGCGTCGACCCTTGCCGTCGGCAGCACCATGCCAGCAAGTGCCGCATATTTTCCGATCAATCGTTCATCGGAGAGCGGGTTCTGCGGACCTCCGAGCGGAAACTCGACGACAAGCTGATGCCGCTCACCTGATATCGTGACGATGGTGATCGCCGGCTCGTCCTCATCCTTCATCGCCGGATCAATACGCACCGTGATGCGGTCCATCAACGGGCCGATCTCGGCGGCCGACCAGGCGGCTTCTTCCAGTTCGGCCAGAAAGACCTTGCCGTAGAGCAGCCGTGCCGCCAGCGCATAGGGCAGACTCATCTGGGCCTGTGCGCGGGATTGAATGACCTTGCCGCCGCACATGCCGTATTGAAAGCCGCTGATGTCGACTTCGATGGCGGCGATATCGGCGGGATCAAGGCCGTGGCGCTGCAGCATCAGATCCAGCGCATCGATCCCGGCGTGGGTGCCACGGCAGGTAGCGTGCGGCTTGATGGAGCATCGGTTCAGCCGCCAATAATGCCCGAAGTCGCGGATCAGTGCCTGCGGATCGCCCTTGTTAGCACCGAAGGTCGCGAAAAAGCTGCCCCAGCGCTCGGCCTCGAAGACGCTGTCGGGACCTTCGAACCCCTGCCGTGCAAGATAGGCAGCCATGAGCCCGCCTTCGGCGGCCCGGCCGGCATGGAGCTTCTTGGTCGAGCTGCCATTATGGATGAAGGCCCAGGTTCCGCCGGCAAAGGAGCAGGCCGAACCAAGTGCTGAGGCCATGGCATTCACGTCGAGGTTCACCATGCTGCCGACGGCAGCGGCAGCGCCGAACCGCCGCATGTACCCGTCGAATGCCAGCCGAGACCATTGTGCTCTTCGTAGCCACCGACCGCTTCCAGCACGCGCCGGCCGACTTCGTAGCCGAGCAGGACACTACGCAACAGTTCGCGACCACTTAACGGCTGGCTACTGTCGCCGAGCGCGGCAAGCACGGCCGGAAGCACAACTGCTCCGGAATGATCGCAGCCGCCGCTGTCATCAAGCTCGTAGGCATGGGCGGAGACGCCGTTGGCGAAGGCAGATGTTCTCGCGTCCGCCGCGGTCGACCGCCCCCAGATCGTGGAATGTCCGGTTCCTGCCTGGATGCCGAGCATCGCGACGACGGCATCAGTTTCGCGGGATGCGGAACCGGCAATCGCAGCACCCAGCGTATCGAGGATGTGAAGCTTCGCCTTGTGGATGGTCTCGGGCGTAAAGGCTTCAAATCTCGTCGAGCAGACAAGCTCCGCTATTGCCTGTGTCAGATTAACGCTCACGGGCCTCTTCCTCATCAACATAGGCTTCATAGACGTTGATCGGATGATCGGCTGGTGCGGCACTTTCCTTGCCGGCGTGCCACCGTGCCACCTCAGCGGCCGTCGCCAGCCACACGTCGTCGAAGCTTTTGATATGGGCCAGCAAGGCTTCGACGAGCGCGATCCTGCCGGGCGTGCCGGTCCATTCCGGGCGAAGCTGGATGACATAGCAGAGGCCATATTTGCGGTAGGCATCGAACTCGGCGATCCAGTTGCCGAGAACCGCCTCATAGGACGGGATGCGGCTTTGCCCCTTCGGAAAGGCCGGGGTGAAATTGAACTGGAAATAGGGCCGGTCCTCGAGCTCATTATGAACCGGGATCTCCACCAGCGACGAGGAATGTCTGTAGGGCACATCGTCGCCATTCAGCGATGCCGACCAAGTGTAGCCGGCCTCGACGAGGAGCCGATCGAAGTGGCGCGGCCAGTTGCCGGCGGGCAACCGGAAGCCGGAAACCTCGTTCGATGCGATCGCGTTCAGCCTCTCGCGGCTGCGCTTGAGGAGATCGACGGCCTCGGTTGCCTGCATGGCGTCATAACGCTCGAAATCCCAGCCGTGGCTTTCGATATCATGATGCGGCGACACGACATCGCGCAGCAACTCTTTGTGGCTCTCCGCAACGATCCCCGGCACGAACCAGCTCGTGGATATGCCGGCATCGGCAAAGGCATTGCAAAGGCGTTCGACCCCGCGCGTGGCGCCGTATTGCCAGACGGAAAAACTCTTGCTGCGCTCTTTGAGGTCAGGCGCCTGCGCGACAGCATCGAGCCCGTCGTCAAAGATCACAGAAATGATCGCCGCGCATGTCTTGCCCTGTGGCCAGAAGCCTTTTGAAGACGTATGGGTCATGCGGCATTCTCCGGATGTTGTGCAATCCACCACTTTGCGATCTCCGCACAGTGTGTTGCCCAGACGCTGTCGCCATGGGCGGTGATCGCCTTGAACAGACCCTCTAGGATCGCAAGCCGGCCGGGCTTGGCGCAGACCTTCGGATGCAGGATCGTCGTCCAGCAGAGGCCTTCGCGATGATAACCCTCGAATTCGGCGCACCAGTTGCGCTGGACATCGGCGTAGCCTGAGATCCGGTCGAGACCGATGGGAAAGTCAGGCTCTTCGCTGTAGGCAAGAGCGGTGTAATCATCGATATCCCAACGGCCCGGGATCTCGACCAGGCCACGGCCGCGCGGTGTCGTATGAAAATAAGGCCGGTCGTCACCGCGCATCGAGCTGGAATAGATCACGCCGAACTCGTGCAGCAATTCGGCCGTCTCGTCGCTCCAGTCGCCCGAGGGCGTGCGGAAACCGACCGGCGTCACACCCATGCGGCTTTGGAAAATGTCGCGAGAACGCCCCATGATGTCGAGCTGCTGCTGACGGCTGCAGTCGATGAAGACCTCGTGATAATGGCCGTGATAGGCGATCTCGTGGGCATCCTTGAGGATGCGTTCGCATTGCGACGGCCAATGTTCGATCACCCAGGTCGGAACGAAGAAGGTTGCCTTGAGGCCGTAAGCAGCGAGAAGATCGAGAAGGCGCGGTAGCGCCCGCCACGGGCCATAGGCGCCTTGCGTGAAATAGCGGGGGTTGGAGAGCAGCGAGCCATCGAGCATCGCATCGCCCGTCGGGCCATCCACATCGAAGGCGAGCGCCACAGCCGATTGCCGGCCTTCCGGCCACAGGCTTGGTTTCGCGGATTTGGTTGCACTCTTGGTAGTCATGGGACTCAGCATGCGTTTCGGTGTGTCTTGGGCCGCAACCGTCCATCCGTGGACGCTTGAGCGCCCCGGCTATCGGCTGCATCCATGAGATAGGGAAGAAGCGCCGCCGTTACTGCGGCGCTTCTTCTAAGTGTTACTTGACGCCGTTGATCACGGCCTTCGGAACGGCATTGTGGACGAGGCCCCACTTCTTGAGGATCTCATCATAGGTGCCGTCCTTGATCAGCGCGTCGAGAGCGCCGGCAACCGCATCGCGAAGCGCGGTATGGTCTTTCTTGAAGCCGATGCCGAACGTGTCGTTGCTGAGCAGCGGCTCGCCGACGAGCGTATAGGTATTGGGCTCGATGCGCATCTGGTAGGCGATCGTTTCGATGCCCTGCACGACTGCGTCATAGCGGCCCTGCTTCATGCCGAGACGGGCAGCGTTCGAATCCGCAGTGCCCTCAAACTTGATGGCGGGCTTGCCCTTGCCTTCGCAATTCTCAGCGCTCCATGCTTTGACGTTATCGCCGAAGGTCGTGCTGCGGCTTCCGGCGACCGTCTTGCCGCAAAGGTCGCTCGCCTGCTTGTAGGTTCCGGCGTTGGCATTGACGGTGAAGAGGATCGGGCCGCTGGTGATGTAGTCGACGAAGTCCATGGCGGCCTGACGCTTCATGTTGTCGCTCATGCCGGAAATGATCATGTCGGCGCGACCGGTCTGAAGGCCGCTCTGCAGCTCCTGGAAGGCGGAGGTCACGAAAACGGTCGTGAGATTGAGCTTCTTGGCAATCGCGTTTGCCAGATCGACGTCGAAGCCATCGATCGTGCCGGTGTCCGGATTGACGAATTCCATCGGCGGATAGATCGGGTTGGTCATGATGCGGAGTTCGCCATCCTTGATCAGGTTGAGGCTCGAATCCGCCGAAGCAGCGGTGGCCGCGAGTGAAAGAAGGGCTACTGAGGCGGCGAGACGAATGAGTTTCATGCAATTCTCCTCTGATGATCTTTTTCAGGGTTTTTCTTGTTAAAGCACCGCAGAGATGAAGTTCTTCACTCTGGGATTCCTGGGGTTTTCCAATATGTCGCTCGGCGTCCCGGTCTCGACGATCATGCCGGCATCCATGAAGACGACGCGGTCGGCGACCTCGCGGCAAAAGCCGATCTCATGCGTGACGACGATCATCGTCGTGCCGGATGCGGCAAGCTCCTTCATGACGCCGAGGACTTCGCCGACGAGTTCAGGATCGAGCGCCGAGGTCGGTTCGTCGAACAGCATCGCCTTCGGTTTCATGGCAAGCGCGCGGGCAATGGCGATGCGCTGCTGCTGGCCGCCGGAAAGCTCACCCGGATAGGCGCCCGCCTTGTCGGCGAGACCGACACGCTGCAGAAGAACGCGCGCCTCGGCGATGCATTCCTGCTTCGGCCGCCTCTGCACGCCGACCGGGCCTTCGATGACGTTCTGCAGGACGGTGCGATGCGGGAAGAGATGAAATTTCTGGAAGACCATGCCGACCGACTGACGCTGCCGCGCAATCTCGCGATCCGGCAGCGGAAACAGCCGGTTGCCCTCGCGGCGATAGCCGGCGATTTCATCTTCGACCGTGACATAGCCGGCATCGATCTGCTCGAGCTGGTTGACGCAGCGCAGGAAGGTGCTCTTACCCGAGCCGGAAGGGCCGATGATGCAGACGACTTCGCCCTTCCTGATCTCGAAATCGATATCCTTGAGGACGTGAAACGTGCCGAAATACTTCTGCAGGCCGTGTGCCTTGATGATCGCGTCCATCAGCCAGCCTCCCCGACCACGGCCTGATTGGTCGCCTGCTGGGCGCCAGCATCCCGCCTGCCCCAGCCCTTGGAGAAATGCCGCTCGATATAGATCTGGGCGATACTGAGCACGGTGACGACGACCATGTACCAGATGGCGGCGACGATCAGCAGCTCGATGACGCGCGAGTTGACATAGTAGATGTCCTCGACGTTCTTCAGCACCTCGGAATATTGGATGACGCTGGCGAGCGACGTCAGCTTGACCATTCCGATCGTTTCGTTGCCGATCGGCGGAACGATGACGCGCATGGCCTGCGGCAGGACGATCTTCAGCGTCGCCCGCAGCTTCGTCATGCCGATCGACTGCGCGGCTTCCATCTGACCCTTGTCGATCGACAGAAGCCCGGCGCGCACGACTTCCGCCGTATAGGCGCCCTGCTGGATGCCGAGGCCGAGCAGTGCCGCAACGAACGGCGTCATGATGTCGACCGTTCGGACGGAGAGAACGCCCGGAATGCCGATCGTCGGAAAAATCAGGGCGAGATTGAACCACAAGAGAAGCTGTAGCAGCGCCGGCGTGCCGCGGAAGAGCCAGACATAGCCGACCGAAATGCTGCGCAGAACCGGATTATCCGACATGCGCATGATCGCCGCGATGACACCGAGAACGATACCGACGATCATGGCGCAGAACGTCATGATGATCGTGTTGCCGACCCCGATCATGACGGCCCTGGCAAACAGGTTCTGTCCGACATATTCCCAGGCGATGTCACCCTTCCAGAAGGCTCTCGCCAACAGGAGAAGCAGGATGATGCAGATTGCCGCCATGATCTTGGTGCCGATCTTTCGTTGCGGCACGATCACAAGCGCTTTCACGTCCAGTAGCGCTGAGTTGGTCAAATTTCGATCCCCTGAGCTCGTTGGTGAGCTTCCATTTTCTAATGGGGAAAACTTACGTTGCTTTTGATTTCGGCCACAAACGAGATTTGGACATGCGATTTATGCGCTTTGGGCATAAATCATAGGCATCCATGACGGTGTTGCACCGTCAGGCCTTAGTGAGTTGAGATGCGAGGGGGAATCTGGAGGATTGGTTGTATTCACCGATCCGGCGCAAGGACGGTCTCGGCCATGCGCAGCAAGCTTTTCAACTCAGGTTCCCGGACGCGGGCAGCCGCCTCATTGGGCGAGAGCCATTGAAGCTGGCGCTGACCCTTTTCCGGAAAACGCTCATCCAATCCCGTCACCTCGAGAAGATGGACCTGAACGACAGATGGGACAGTGTCGCCGGTATCGAGAACTTTGAGATAGGTATAATAGCCAAAACTCTTCTTCCTTGCCTTCCCCTTGACGCCGGCCTCTTCCCAGGCCTCGCGTTCGGCGACTTGATGCGGCAGCTTGCCTTCTATCGGCCATCCCTTGGGAATGACCCAACGGCCGCTATCACGCGATGTGATCAGCAGGATCTGCACGTCTTTCAGCCCTGGCGAGCGCCTGTAGCAGATCGCGGCATATTGCTCGATTGACTGGCCGGCGAAGAGTTTTTCCGCCTCGCCCGCCAAACGGCGGAGATAGGTCTTTTTAGTCATGCGCCGTCACCGCCGCCTGTGGGACCGGGCTTGGCGTCCGGCTCTGCAAGAGCTCACCGCGCTCTTCCAGAACGGGATAGGCGGCAGCGGCGACGAGATGCGAATTGATCTGCTTGAGGTCACGCAACAGGTCGAGGTGAAGCGAGCTGGTCTCGACAGTCTCGATGCCGCCCTGGCGCAGACGCTGGAAATGAGCTTCTGTCCCCTCGCGCTCAGCCTTGCGAAAGATCACCTTCTCCTCAGCCAGCATGCGGGCGGCACCCTCGTTCTGCGTCATGAACAGGGCGGCCGTGGTCTGCAGGTTCGACTGCAATCGGTCAAACAGTGTCGCCAGTTCGAGCTGCCCTTCCTTCGAAAAGTTCAAGCCTCGGCGCAGGCGCTTTGCCAGATGCGGCAGAAGGTTCTGATCGAGCACGTCGCCGGCATGTTCCATGTTCATCGAAAACAGCAGGATCTCGTTCAGACGCCGCCTGTCGGCTTCGCCGAGTTCGTCGGGGTCGATTGACGTCAGGTAGGTTTTTACCGCCGTATTCAGGCTGTCGAGGATATTGTCCAGCGCTCGCAGCCGCGTCAGCGCCTTGCGATCCGTATCCGCTAGTGCCGACTTGGCGCCCGCGAGCATTTCCGAGAGCACATCAACCAGCCTCAACGCCTCTCGCGCCGCCGCGCCGAGAGCGACGACGGGTGTCTCCTTGGCGGCCGGATCGAGATATCGCGGCCGCGTCGGATCGGCCTCATCGATCTTCTGCGGCAACAATTTGGTCAATAGATCCGCATAGGGCCGCAGCAGCGGCATGAATACGAGAGCCAGAACGATATTGAAGGCACTATGGAAATTAGCAACCGCACGGGCGCTGTCGCTATCGACCATCGCCGATAGACGCGTGGCTGGCTCCAAGAGACCGATCATCGCGGCGACGCCGACGATGCGCGTCAGCATATTGCCGATCGGCAACCGCTTGACGGAGAGATCGGCGCCTGATTGGCCTTCGATCAACGGGTTGATCGCGGTGCCGAGATTGGCGCCGAGAACAAGCGCGAAGGCCTGATCGACATTGACGAGACCCTTGCTTGCAAGAGACATGATGAGCAGCACGACCGCAACGCTGGAATGAGCCGCCCATGTCAGAATGGCGGCCAGCAGCATGCTCAGTACCGGTGTCGCCGCAATTGCATCAAGGACATAGGCGAGCGCCTTTGACCCCTCGTACTGCGTCATCAGGTCGAGGAGCTGATGCAGCGCCAGAAGCATGAAGCCAAGCCCGATCATGACGCGCCCGAGATCATGGACGCGCGAATTGGCGGTCCGGCGAAACATCAGTACGCCAATAAGGATCAGGGCCGGCGAAGCGGCGGCGACATCGAAGGACAGCACCTGAACAATCAGTGTCGTGCCGACATTGGCCCCCAGCATGACGGCAAGCGCCGGCACGAGATCGACCAGGCCGCCCGCCGCAAAGCCGGACGCCATCAAGCCGGTTGCCGTACTGCTCTGCAGGATGGCCGTGACGCCGATCCCAGCAAAAAACGCCTTCGTGCGATTGCTCAACGCGCGACCGAGAAACGAGCGCAGATCGGGACCGAAGGCACGCTGGATGCCGGTCTGGACCATGCGCGTGCCCCAGAGCAAAAGGGCGATGTGGCCGGCCAGGGCGACGAGGCCGAGAATAAGCGCCATGGTGGTCCTCCATATGCCTGCGATGCCCGGACAAACGCCGAACACCCATATCACGATCGACTAAACTTTCATTAGCCGACTATGTTTCTTCGTCTTTGCATCTTTTGCAAGGCCAGATTGTCACAAAACTTGCGGAAAAATCACTTTAACATTAAAAATCATAATGATAGACAGACATTAATTCTGTCATTACTGATTAGGACTATCCGTTTCACCTGGAAAAACCGGTCTGAAAACGACGATTTTCTGTTCACGGCGGCACCACCTCGCCTTTTCGCTTTGATCCATCCTGCATCTGGCCAATATAGTAACATGAGAGCCGTCATTGGCCGCGCGGCGAGTCCCTGCCCGCAGGTCGGAGAGACAGGCTGGCGAGGAACTCGAGATGACGCATTTCATCTGCAGCACATGCGGCACGCAGTTCAGCGAAAGCGACGGGCCGCCGCCCGCCTGCCCGATCTGCGAGGACGACCGCCAGTTCGTGCCCCAATCAGGACAAGACTGGACCGATATGGCGATCCTCGACCAAACGTATGCCGTGGCCTGGAATGAAGAAGCGGAAGGCGTTCATAGCCTGCAGATCTCGCCCTATTTCGGCATTGGCCAACGTGCTTTTCTGATCGAGGGGCCTGACGGCAACATCCTGTGGGACTGCCTCAGCCTTGTCGACCAGGCCAGCAGGGCACGGATTGCCGCGATGGGCGGGTTGAGCGCGATCGCGATTTCCCACCCGCATTTCTATTCGTCCATGATCGAATGGAGTGCCGCCGCCGGCGGCGTGCCGATCCACCTTCATGCCGATGATGCCGGATGGGCACAGAGGCCCGGTGCGGCCCTGCGTCCATGGACAGGTGAGACGCTGCAGATAGGTGCTGCCACCATGATCCGCTGCGGCGGTCACTTCGAAGGCAGTTCGGTGCTTCATTGCCCGTGGCTTGAAGACGGACATGGCGCACTATTCGTTGGCGATACGATGCAGGTGACCATGGACCGCCGCTATGTCAGCTTCATGCGCAGCTATCCGAACCTCATTCCGCTCAATGCGAGCGCGGTGAATAGGATTTCCGAGGCAGTGCAGCCCTACCGGTTCGAGGCGATCTACGGCGCATTCCAGGGCCGAACCGTGGAGCGGAACGGCAATCATGTCGTCGGCAGCTCGGCGCAACGATATATCCAGGCAATTACGGGTTAGAATTTTATCGCTTCTCGCGGATGCCCATCGCGCCGGCGACTGGGCGCGCGGACAACGCGCGCGGGGCATCGTGATTAAAGGCAACTTAACGCTTCTGCCTCATATGTGACCGCATGTCTCACCAGGACATGCGCGGCGCCATGATGGCATTTGCTGGAATGACCATGACGTTTGGCCCATCCGGCGCGTCTGCTCCTTCAATGATCGGCACGCTGGATCACCTTCAAGGACCGATCCCGTGCAGACCCGTTTCAATTTGATGACGAAGATTTTGGTGGTGGCGTCCCTGGTCGTCATCGCTGCCCTCTGTGGCTTTTCAATCTATATCGACAGCCTTCAGCGCGCCCTGGCGCGCGATGCGATCAAAGGCGAGATCGAATCCTCGGGCCTTCAGGCGTCTCAGAGCATCTCGAATTGGCTGGGCGCACGTGTCATGCTGACCGAACTCGCCGCCAATGCCGCCGCCAAGGCCGAAAACTCTCAAGCGATTCACGACGCCTTCGACAATCCCGTTCTGATACGAGAATTCATGTCCACCTATCTCGGCGACGAGCAAGGTGTCTTCACGACCGTTCCCGCGCAACAGCTGCCGGCCGACTACGATCCGCGCAAGCGGCCATGGTACAAGGATGCTGTCAAGGCCGACAAATTGGCCCTCACCGACCCTTATGTCGACGCTTCTACGGGTGCTCTCGTCATCACCGCCGCCATGCCGGTCAAGCGCGACGGCAAGCTGTTCGGCGTTGTGGCCAGCGATTTCTCCCTCGGCTCGCTCGTCTCCATGGTCAAGTCGGTGACGATGGGTGGCAAGGGTTCAGCATTCCTGGTGAAGACCGACGGGACCATTCTCGTCCACCAGGATCAGCAGCTGGTCACCAAGAAACTTGCTGATGCCTTCCCGCAGGCGACGCCCGTGATCGGCGCCGGCATTTCCGAGACAACCTTCAACGGCAAGTCGGTCTTGGTCAGTTTTCTGCCCATTCAGGGCCTGCCTCGCGCCGATTGGTATCTGGGGGTCGAGGTCGACCGCGGCATGGCATTCGCCGGTATCGCCAAATTCCGTATCGCCGCGGCTATCGCGACCCTCATCGGCGTCATCGCGCTGATCGCCGTATTGGCCGCGCTGCTGTCGAGACTGGTGGTCCGACCGGTCCTGCAGATGACGAGCGCCATGGGCAGGCTTGCCGGCGGCGATGTCTCCGCCGAAATTCCGGCGACCGACCGCAAGGATGAGCTCGGCCGCATGGCCGCTGCAGTTGCCGTCTTCCGCGACAACATGATCCAGCGCGGCCGTCTTGCGAGAGAGGCCGAAGATACCCGCCTGCTCAGCGAGCAGGAGCGGCGCGAACGCGAAGCCCTCAAGGTCAGTGAAGAAGAACAGATCGCTTCCGCGGTCCACTCGCTCGCCGATGGGCTCGGTCGCCTGGCAAATGGCGATCTCGTTCATCGCATCACGGCTCCCTTTGTCGGTGACCTCGACCGTCTGCGGACCGACTTCAATACCTCGGTCGCAAAGCTCCACGAGGCGATGGCGACAGTCGGTCGCAATGCCCGCGCAATCGACACCGGCGCCGGTGAAATCCGGGCTGCTGCTGACAACCTTGCGCGGCGCACGGAACAGCAGGCGGCTTCGGTCGAGGAGACTGCTGCAGCCCTTGAGGAAATCACAACGACGGTCAAGGATAGCGCTCGTCGCGCGGAGGAAGTCAGCCAGCTCGTCACCCGGGCTCGCGGCGGCGCGGAAAAGTCCGGCGAGATCGTCGAAAAGGCCGTCGGCGCCATGAACATGATCGAAAAATCGTCAGGCGAGATCTCCAATATCATCGGCGTCATCGACGACATCGCCTTCCAGACAAACCTGCTCGCGCTCAATGCGGGCGTGGAGGCTGCCCGCGCCGGTGACGCCGGCAAGGGCTTTGCAGTGGTGGCGCAGGAAGTCCGCGAACTCGCGCAGCGCTCCGCGCAGGCGGCCAAGGAGATCAAATCCCTGATCACCGCCTCGGGCGAGCAGGTCAAGAACGGCGTCACCCTCGTCAACCAGACGGGCGAAGCGCTCGAGGTGATCGTGCGCGACGTCCAGGAGATCAACCGCAACATCGAAGCGATCGTTCGGGCCTCGCGCGAACAGTCGACCGGCCTGCAGGAGATCAACACGGCCGTCAACACCATGGATCAGGGCACGCAGCAGAACGCCGCCATGGTCGAGGAACAGACCGCTGCGAGCCACGGCCTCGCGTCGGAAGCCGCCACATTGAACGAGCTGCTCGCCCAGTTTCGCATTGCCGAGCAGTCCGTCCAGGCGAGAAGCAGCCGGCGCGCCGCCTGAGGCGGCAATGCCCGAAATCCGTCCCGCCCGCCTGCCTTGTGTAAACAAAATGGCGGGCGGCAATGCTCGACCAGCATGCGCCGACCTAGAGCAGTTCCAGCAAAAGTGCGAAGCGGTTTTGCTGGAACTGCGTAAAAACAGAAGGATAGAGCATTTCCGTGACTCGATTTAAAACGGAAATGCTCTAGCTTTCCAGCACCACCTGCTTGTCCTTCAGCAGCCGCGCCGGCAGATTGACGGTGACCGACAAGCCGCCGAGGCCGGAGCGGGCGAGCGTCAGCTTGCCGTCATAGGCTTCGACCAGATCCTTGGCGATCGCGAGACCAAAGCCGGTCCCGGCGATGCTTTCGTCCAGCCGCCTACCGCGACGGATGAAGGCCATTTCAGCATCCTCCGGCAGGCCCGGCCCATCGTCCTCGATGCGCAGTTCCACGCCCTCGTGCTCGGCCAGCTGCGACAGAAAAACCTTGATCTTGCCCGCCGTCCACTTCCTGGCATTGTCGATCAGATTGCCGGTGATATCGGCAAAATCCGCCTCGTCGATCGCCAGCCACATCTCGGGCGGCGCCACGAGCTCGAAGTCGATTTTCCGTTCGGTCGACAGGCGCCGCATGACCGAGATGATCTTCTGGAGATCGGCGCTGGCGTCCATGACGCCGACGGTGTGGGCGGCTGCCAGGCTCGCGCGGGTTTGCGCCAGCGTTCGCTTGATCTGCGCCTCCATCCGGCTGACCTCCGTCTGGATCGCCGCCGCCCGTTCCGACATGCCCTCTTCCGACAGCATGCGCGCCGTCGCCTCAAGGGCGGCAAGCGGTGTCTTCAGACCATGCGCCAGATCGCCGGCGCGAGCGCGCGCCTGCGTCAGTTGCGTCTCACGGGAGGCGAGCAGGCCGTTCAGATCGTCCACGAGAGGCTGGACCTCCCGCGGAAATTGGCCGGTGATCTTGCGGGCGGAGCGCTCCTGCACGGCCATCAATGCCGCGCGCAGATCGTTCAGCGGCCGCAAGCCGTATCGCAAAAAGGCGATGACCGCCACGATCAGGGCGGCTGAAAGCACGCCAAGAGATGGCGCCATGGCATAGAAAAAGCGCCAGCGCGCGGGCGCAAGCTCGCGATTGTCGAGCGCCATCACGATATCGACGATCTGATCGCCCGTCGCCGAGGGGATGGAGATGGATCGCTCGACGGCGAGAAGATGGCTGCCGTTCGGCCCCTTCATATCCGTCGCCCGGCCGGCATCGCGGGGGCGGGCCCGAAGCCAGGGAAGATTCTGCTCCCAGAGCGACTGCGAACGCAGTTCCACGTTGCCGTTGCGGCCGATCTGCCAATAGAAACCGCCGTTCGGGATGCCGAAACGGGAATCCGTTGGCGTATCGTCGAGAAAGAGCTGGTTGGACGTGTTGATATCGACCGCAGCCAGCAGGACGCGCAATTCCTCGTCTATCTCGGAGAGTGCAAGCGCCCTGACGGCCAGCCCCGAGATGGCATTGATGCCGACGCCGGCCAGAAAGGTTGCGACGATGATCGCCACCGCGGAACCCAGCAGCAACCGCCCTCGCAGCGAAAACGGCGTCATGACGGCGGCGCCTCGCGCGGGATGATATAGCCCTGGCCGCGCCGGGTCTCGATGACGGTACCATCGAACTTGCGCCGCAGGCGGGCGACGACGACTTCAAGCGCGTTCGACAGAAGCTCCGTCTCTTCGTCATAAATGCTGTCGGCGATCTGCGTTCGGGACAGCACGGTGCCGGCATTGTGCATCAGATAGGCAAGAAGCCGATATTCCAGCGCCGTCACCTGTACCGGCTGCCCGCGAAACGAAACCGTACGCTGGCGCGTATCGAGCTCCAGCACGCCGTTGGAAAGGATCGGAGAGGATTGCCCGGCTGCGCGGCGCATCAAGGCGCGCACGCGGGCCAGAAGCTCTTCCATGCGGAAGGGTTTGGTCAGATAGTCGTCGGCACCCGCATCCATGCCGTCGACCTTGTCGCGCCAACCGTCACGCGCCGTCAATATGATGACAGGCATGCCGCGGCGCTCCGCCCGCCAGCGTCGCAACACCGTCAGGCCATCAAGCTTGGGAAGCCCGAGATCGAGGATGACAAGGTCGAAATGCTCGATATCGCCACGATACCACGCCTCCTCGCCGTTGCTCACGGTCGAGACGACATAATGCTGATCCTCCAGGCAGCGGCGCATGTCCGCCACGATACTGGGCTCATCCTCAGCAATCAGAATGCGCATCCTCAGCGTCTCTCGATCACGGCGAGCGTTGCACCATCGAGCACTATGTCACCACGTTTGCCGTCGGGCTTCAATACCCGCACGGCATAGGCCTGGCGCCCCGCCCGGCGAATCCGCTTGATTCGCAACACCTTCCCCGGCATTTCGCGCGCGACGACGGCATAGATGTCGCGCAGCGGCCGCAAGGTGCCGGCATCCTCGACCAGAACAGTGCTGTGCGGACGAGCTAATGCCTCCATGCCTGGCAGGCTCAGCAAAGCCGCCGCCAAGAGAACGGACAGCCAGCGGGGCCAGCTGGCTCTTCGCCCGAATATGCGCAACGATATCAATCCTTCTTCCGAGATTGCACGCGGGCCACGCCCCGCGCCGACCCAAACATAGCTTCCCCAACATTACAATTCCCTGACAGCGCCCGTAAGAGAGCTGCAAATTGAAAGGTGTATAAGCATTGATAGATGGCACGTTGATTGTGTCGAGTTTCGTTGTGCAGAAGTTACCATGACTATCCAGATTTCGTCGATTACCCCAAATGCCAGCCTCTCGGTTTTCTCAGGCGGCATTCGGCCTGAGTTCGTCCGCAATGAAACCCTTGTGGACATATTCAAGGCAACGGTCGCCCGCAGCCCCGACAAGACGGCACTGACCCTGATCGGAACGGCCGAGGCGATGACCTATGCCGAACTCGACCGATTGTCGGATGAGGCGGCGCGCGCGCTCAGCCGTCGAGGCATCGGCCCCGGCGACTTCGTCGGCCTGTGGTTCCAGCGTTCCCTGGAGCTCCACGTTGCGCTTCTCGCGATCCTCAAGGCCGGCGCGGCCTATATTCCTTTCGATGCTGCAGCCCCCGCTGACCGCGTGGCCGTCAGCCTTGCCGATTGCGGCGCGAAATGGCTGCTGACGCATGACGAGAAGGCGGCCCTTGCGCCCGCTTTCGATGGCCAGACACTGATCCTCAAGGCGCTGCTTTCCGAAGACGACGATGGTGTTGCTCCGCGCCTCGCCGCCCACGACGATCCCGCCTATGCCATCTATACCTCCGGCTCCACGGGCAAGCCGAAGGGGATAGTCATTACGCACCGGAACATCTGCCACTATCTGCGGGCAGGTAACGACGTCCTCGGCATGGTCGAATCGGATGTCGTTCTGCAGCAGGCTTCGGTTGCCTTCGACCTTTCGCTCGAAGAAATATTCGTTCCCTATCTGGTCGGTGCGACGCTGAAGGTCGCGACATCGGAAGTCATGGCCGAACTCGACAGGCTTGCCGACGTGCTGGAAGCCGAAAAGATCACGGTCATCGACACCGTGCCGACCCTGCTCACCATGCTGGAGCGCGACGTCGAAAGCCTGCGCGTCATCATCGTCGGCGGCGAAGCCTGCCCTCCCGCGATCGTCAGCCGCTTCTTCAAGCCGGGTCGGCGCCTGGTCAATACCTATGGCCCGACAGAAACGACCGTGGTTGCGACCTACGCCGAACTCGACCCTTCCCGGCCGATCACGATCGGCTGCCCGATTGCCAACACCACGGCCTATGTCGTCGACGAAAGCCTGCAGCTTGTTGCGCGCGGCGATACCGGTGAATTGCTGATCGGCGGACCGGGCGTCGCCGCCGGCTACCGGAACCTGCCCGAGCTTACCTCCGCCAAGTTCATCGCCAACCCCTTCGCGGCCCATGGCGACCCTGTACTTTACCGCAGCGGCGACGCCGTGCTGATGGATGAAGAGGGTCAGCTCCACTTCCTCGGCCGCATCGACGATCAGGTCAAGATCCGCGGCTACCGTATCGAGCTCGGTGAGATCGAGACCGTGGTCGGCGAGCTTGCGGACGTGAAGGCTGCCTCCGTGGTCGTGCATCGGCCGCCGGATGGCGAGGACATGCTGGTCGCCCATGTCGTGACGACCGGCAACAGCTTCGACCGCGACAAGGCGCGCGCCGTGCTGGCAGCCAAGCTGCCGCCCTATATGGTGCCCGCCGCCTGGCACAGCCACGTGTCGCTGCCGCGCCTTCCCTCCGGCAAGATCGACCGCAAGACGCTCGCCGCGATCCCGCTGGTGGCCGATCAGTCGGCTCAGTCTCAGGAACCGCCGCGCACCTGGACCGAAGCCCAGCTGCTGAAGGCGGCAACAGAGGCGCTTCGCCTGCGCTCCATCAATTTCGAAGCCGATTTCTTCACCGAACTCGGCGGTCATTCGATGCTGGCGGCCCGGTTCGTTTCCGAAGTCCGCAAGATCCCGCTGCTGGCCGGCATCGCCCTGCGCGACGTCTATGCCGGTCGCACGCTTCGGGGCATTGCGGCGATCCTGGAGCAGCGCAGCGAGCGCGCTTCCGGACAGGAGCGCAAGAGCTTCGAGCCGGTTCCGTGGCGGCGGCGCTTCTATTGCGGTCTGGCTCAGGCCGTGGTCTTGCCCTTCATCGTCGCGATCGCAACGCTGCAATGGATCGGCCTGCTGCTGGCTTCGATCCTGCTGATCGATGACGGCGCGTCGGTCTGGAACGAGATCCTCATCCTCGGCGGCGTCTATCTCGCCCTCAATCTCGGCGAGAAGCTCGTTGTCGTCGCCCTCAAATGGCTCGTCATCGGCCGCACGCGGCCCGGCGTCTATCCGCTGTGGGGCACCTATTATTTCCGCATCTGGCTGATGCAGCGCATCGTTCAGCTCACCGCGCCGAAATTCCTCAAGGGCTCGCCGCTCATCCGCGTCTACATGCGCGCGCTTGGCGCCCAGGTCGGCAAGGATGCGATGATCGACGAGTTCGAGGAAGGCGCGATCGACCTGGTGCGCGTCGGCGCAAGATCGAGCCTCGGCGTCAAGGTCAAGCTCGCCAATGTCGAGGTCATCGGCAACCAGATCCATGTCGGCACGATCGACATCGGTGAAAACGTGCAGATCGGCAACGGTTCCGTCATCGGCCATAACGTCAAGATTGACGACGGCGCCGTCATCGGCGACCTGACGGCAATTGCCGCCGGCACGCATGTCGAGGCCCATACGCGCTGGGACGGCTCGCCCGCACGCCAGACCGGCCATGCCGAACATGAGGCGATGCCCGCCCATCCGGAGCTTGGAACCGTAGGGCGCGTATTGCAGTTCGCCGCCTATTTCGTCGCCTACAATCTCAGCCTCGTCGTCGGCCTTCTGCCGATCTTCCCGGCCTTCTACCTGTTTTCGGCCGTGCAGCAGATGTATTCGCCGGGCGCCGACGATCCCTTGTCCTGGGGAATGATCGCCGCGCTCTCCTGGCCGGCCGCCTTCCTGCTGATCGTGGTGTCCATGGCCGTCGTCGTGGCGCTCAGATGGGTGCTCCTGCCCCGCGTCGTGCCGGGCCGTTACTCGATCTTCGGCAACCTCTATTTCCGCAAATGGGTTGTCGGCCTGACCACCGAGGCCATGCTGGAAACCTTGAATTCGCTCTATGCCACCGTCTTCATGCGCAATTGGTACCGCCTGATGGGCGCCAAGATCGGCAAGGGCACGGAGATCTCGGCCAACTTCGCCGGTCGCTACGACCTCATCGAAATGGGCCGCGACAACTTCATCGGAGACGAGACCATCTTCGGTGATGAGGAAATCCAGAACGGCTGGATGGTGCTGAAGCGCCTGAAGACCGGCGATCGCTGCTTCTTCGGCAATTCCTCCGTGATCTCGCAGGGTGCCGTGATCGAGAGCGATTCACTCGTCGGCATCAAGACACGCCTGCCCGATTCCCTGCACGTCAAGGCGGGCGAAACCTGGTGCGGCAGCCCCGCCTTCCAGTTCCCGACCCGCGAAAGGCTGCAGGCGGCCGCGACCGCCACCTACGCACCGCCTCTGCGCATGCGCCTTGTGCGCATCGTGTTCGAAGCCTTGCATACGTCGCTGCCGACCGCCATCCTGATCGTCATGGCGCTCGCAATGTCCGACATGATGGCGAGCGCGATCGATGACGGCGCCTGGGGCCGTCTGTTCTGGACGCTGATGGCTGCTGGTCTCGCGACTTCGGGCATCCTGTATCTCGTCGCTGTCGCCTTTAAATGGATACTCATCGGCACCTACAAGCCGATGAACCGGCCGATGTGGTCGTGGTGGGCAATGCGTACTGAGGCGGTCGCCGTCTTCTACGGCGGGCTTGCCAGCAAGATGCTGCTCGACTATCTGCGCGGCACGCCGTTCCTGCCCTGGTTGCTGCGCCCCTTCGGCGCCAAGATCGGCCAGGGGGCATGGCTCAACAGCACCGACATCTGCGAATTCGATTGCACCAGCATCGGCGACCATGCCGTCATCAACATGGGCTCCTGCCCGCAGACCCATCTCTATGAGGACCGCATCATGAAGGTGGGCCGCATCAACATCGGCAAGGGCGTATCCATCGGTTCCGGCAGCACGGTCCTCTACGAAGCCAATGTCGGTGATTTCGCCGAGATCGGTCCGCTGACGCTGGTGATGAAGGGCGAGGCCATTCCAGCTGGCACCTCCTGGGTCGGCACGCCCGCCCAGGCCGTGCAAGCCGAGCAGGAAGCCGCTCCCGTCGTTCAAAAGGCCGTCCTGCCCTCGGCCGCCGCGTGAAGAGCGACATGGCGACCCCTCAATTCGAGGTCGTCCTGACGGTCGCAGATGCGATGGCCGTCATTGTCCGCCCGGCACCGGGCGGACACGAAGAGCGGGACGCAATGGCGCAAGCCGCCTTGAGACGCGCCGCGCAACGGGATGATCTTTCCATCTATCGTCGACCGAGCGACCGGCCGGCGCTCAGGCCTCCCTATCACGAGCTGGGCATCTCGCTTTCGCACCGGGCCGACCTGCTGCTGGCGGGCTTTGCGCCCGATGGCGCCGTCGGCGTCGATATCGAGATCGAAGACAGCAACAGCTTCGATCCGACCGCCTTTGCAGCCGATCATTTCTCAAGAGCGGAAGCGGCCGCGGTCGCCACGCTTGATGGCGCGGCAGCACTGGAAATCTGCTACCGTCTCTGGGTCGCCAAGGAGGCCGCATTGAAGATCAGCGGCCGAGGCATTTTCGACGGGCTGGACGAGCCGGATCTGGCGGCGCAGCCGAACCATCTCCGCATCGATGGCGCAACCGTGCGCCTTGGAGCCGGACGACGGCTGCCGCCGATTGAACTCACCGTAACCAGGCTTACGGGGTTGACCGATCAGCCGGTCTATTGCGCCCTTGCCAAGGATCTGACCTAGACCGCGTCACACGGTATCGAGCACTTCGGCCAGTCCCGCATCGATGCGACTATGCTGATGCGAAAAGAGGCGCTGCTTGAAGCCGCGCCTCTTCAGATGGATGGTTTCCAGTCCCGGTCAGGCGCGGGGCGGCGCGTCTGCGTCCTTGCGCGAGGCAAACCAGTTTGCCAGGGTCGCGCCCGAAATATTGTGCCAGACGGAAAAGATCGCGCTCGGAACGGCGGCGATCGGCGAGAAATAGGCCGTTGCCAGCGCAGCGCCCAGACCCGAATTCTGCATGCCGACTTCGATCGCCAGCGCCTTGCGCTTGTAGAAGTTGAGCCCGAGCGCCTTCGACGCATAGTAGCCGAAAAGGTAGCCGAGACCGTTGTGCAGCACGACGACGACGAAAATCAGCAGGCCGGACTGCACGATGGCCGCCTTCGACGCACCGACGACGGCGGCAACGATCAGCACGATGCCGACGACGCTGACGAGCGGCAGTGCCGGGATCGCCGCGCGAACCAGGCGGGGCATGGCCTTCTGCGCGATAAAGCCGAGCAGCAGCGGCACGATGATGACCTGAACGATGCTGATGAACATCGACCAGGCATTCACAGGCAGATACTGGCTCGCGAACATCCAGACGAGAAACGGCGTGACGATCGGCGCGGCGAGCGTGGTCACGCTCGTGCAGGCGACCGACAGCGCCACATCGCCGCGGGCAAGATAGGTCATGACGTTGCTCGATGTGCCGCCCGGGCAGCAGCCGACCAGAATGACGCCGGCGGCGACCTCCGGCGGCATGGGAATGATCCTGGTCAAAAGCAGCGCCAATGCCGGCATGATGCCAAAATGCGCGATGACGCCGATCGCGACCTCATGGGGGCGACGCACCAGCTCGCGAAAATCCTCCACCGAAATCGTAAGCCCCATGCCGAACATGATGATGCCGAGCAGCACCACGATCCAGGGCGCGAACTGCTTGAAGAAGCCGGGGAAGAAGAAGCCGAGCACGGCGAACAAGATGACCCAAATGGAAAAGGTCTTGCCAACGAAGGCAGAAAGGGATGCCAGGAATTTCATGGGATCTCCGGGGGAAGGAGCAAGATGCTATTCTCGCCGGTCTAATCCCGGTGCCTTGCCTGTCAAGCCGTCAAGCTGCGCGATCCGTCCGCTTGCACGATCTATCCGACATAAATCCACTACACCCCACGAGTTCGCAGCCTTGCAGAGGTGTTCCGTGACCTGCGTGGCTGGATCGGCTACGATCTTCGACACCAAGACCTTGCCATGATGGGACGGCAGTATCAAAATCCCGAGATGGTCGTGTGCCGCGAGGTTGCGCTAGCGATCATTGGCTGTATCGCACGGCGTGCGTTGCAAGGAGCACACGGATGACCGTTACCGAACCCGATCCCATGTCCCGCAGGGCCGCCATATCCTATGCGATCGGCCTGCCCTTGCTGCTGCTCGTGCTCGTTTTTTTGCCTGCGGGCCGCCTCGACTGGCTACCCGGATGGATCTTCATCGCCTTTCTCGCGGTCAGCTATGCGATAGCGGTCCTGGTCATGCTGCGCGTGAACCCGGTGATCTTCAGGGCTCGCAACCGCTTTCAGGCCGGCACCAAGCGTTGGGACCTCATCCTGGTCTCGCTGATCTGTCTCGGCATGGTCGCCGAAATTCCGGTTGCGACGCTCGACGCCGGCAGGATGGCGTGGTCGGCGATGCCAACCTCCGTCGTGATCCTGGGTTACATCCTGCTCGCGGCCGGCCTCGCGCTCGGCACATGGGCGCAAGCGGTCAATCGCTTCTTCGAGCCGGGCGTGCGCCTGCAACGGGAACGCGGCCAGCACGTCATCAGCAACGGCCCCTACGTATTCGTGCGCCATCCCGGCTATGTCAGCGCGATCCTGGTGTTTGCCGGGCTGGCATTGGCGCTCGGCTCCTGGTGGGCCCTGATCCCCGCCGCCTGGGCAAGCGCCCTGTTGATCCTGCGCACGAGCTGGGAAGACGCACTGCTGCAGGCCGAACTGGAAGGCTATGCCGACTATGCCGGTCGCGTCCGGTTTAGGCTGATGCCGCGGCTTTGGTAATGCGTCGCCGCCTTCCGCTGTGACATAAGGAACTGTGTGGCCGATCGCGTATTGACTGGCACGACCTGCTTTGATCTGTTGACCGAATATGGCAATGCCTGACGTCCGCGCGAGTTGGCGCGCGTCCGGGAGGAACAGCAGGGCACGATGATGGAGGCTGTGCGGGCGGTCAGCCTGAAGCAGGTGGCGATTTCGTTCGAAATCGCCGGCAAGACACGGTTCGATGCCGTTGCGGCGACCAATCTGAATGTGGAGGCGCATGAATTCGTAGCCATTGTCGGCCCGACTGGCTGCGGCAAATCCACACTTCTCAATGCCGCGGCCGGACTTCTGGCGCCCGCATCCGGCACGGTCGAAATTTTCGGTCAGCCGTTGAAAGCGATCAACCGGCAAGCCGGTTATCTCTTCCAGCAGGATTCGCTGATGCCCTGGAAGACCGTATTGGAAAATGTGGCGATCGGCCTTGAGATTGCCGGAACGAGCCAGGCGGAAGCAAGGAAGAACGCCCGCGAATGGCTGGGGCGTGTCGGCCTTGCCGCTTTCGCGGATCGCTTCCCTCGCATGCTGTCGGGCGGCCAGCGCAAGCGCGTCGGGCTCGCGCAGGTGCTGATCCGCGATCCAAAACTGCTGTTGATGGACGAGCCGTTCGGCCCGCTCGATGCCCAGACCCGTCTGATCATGGGCGACCTTCTGTTGAAGCTCTGGTCGGAGGATCGCAAGGCCGTCATGTTTGTTACCCACGATCTCGACGAGGCGATCGCTCTTGCCGACCGGGTCGTCATCATGTCCGCCGGCCCGAAATCCCGCATCATCGGCGACTTCAAGGTCACCCTCGAACGGCCACGGGATATCGCCGAGATCCGCCATGATCCCGTGTTCATTCAGCTTCACCGGGATATCTGGCAGGCATTACGCGACGAAGTCATGACGGCATACCGCCAGACCAGCGGGGAGACCGCATGAACCGTCCGCTCCTCCTTTTGCTGCAGATCCTTGTGGCCGTCGTCATCCTGCTGATATGGCATCTCGCGACCACCACAACGCTTTTCGGCAATCCGAAGACCATATCCTTCTTCTTTGCTGATCCCCTGAAGGTGGCGCTGCGCGTGGTGCAATGGTTCGCAAGCGGCTCAATCTGGTATCATCTCTGGATTACCTTGTCGGAATCGATCCTCGCCTTCCTCCTGGGCTCCTTCGGTGGTGTCGTCTTCGGCTTCTGGTTTGCCCGCAAGCCTTTGGTCGCCGCCGTGTTCGACCCCTATGTGAAGGCGGCGAACGCCCTCCCTCGCGTCGTGCTGGCGCCGATTTTCGCCCTCTGGTTCGGCCTCGGCATCTGGTCCAAGGTGGCGCTCGGCATCACGCTGGTCTTCTTCATCGTGTTTTTCAACGTCTACCAGGGCGTCAAGGAAGTCAGCCAGCCTGTCCTGTCCAACGCACGGATGCTGGGCATGAACGAGCGGCAGTTGCTGCGTCATGTCTACCTGCCCTCGGCACTGTCGTGGGTGTTCTCCAGCCTGCACACTTCGGTCGGCTTTGCGGTGGTCGGCGCTGTGGTCGGCGAATATCTGGGCTCGGCTGCCGGCCTCGGCTACCTGATCCAGCAGGCGGAAGGCGTTTTCGACGTGACTGGCGTTTTTGCCGGGATGGTCGTGCTGACGGCCTTCGTCCTGATCGTGGATTGGCTGGTGACCATGGTCGAACGCCGCCTGCTGGCCTGGCGCGGCCAGTAGCGCAAAGAAAACGGAAAAGTGGAGGAAAAGAATATGGAACGCAGGACATTTCTGATCGGGACTGCAAGCTTCGGCATCGGCGCGTCGCTCGCAGGCATCCTGCCGGCTGCAGCGCAGGATGCCAAACCGGAGAAGCCCGATCTCCTGATCGGCGTCGGGGGCAAGCCGCTGCTCTATTATCTGCCGCTGACGATCGCCGAGCGAAAGGGCTTCTTCAAGGAAGAGGGCCTGAATGTCACCATCAATGATTTTGCCGGCGGTTCGAAATCGCTCGAAGGCCTCATCGGCGGTTCGCTCGATGTCGTGGCCGGCGCCTACGAGCATACGATCCGCATGCAGAACAAGGGGCAGGACATCGTCGCGATCTGCAATCTCGGCCGTTTCCCCGGGATCGTCATTGCCGTGCGCAAGGAGCTTGCCGGCGAGATCAAGTCCATGGCCGATATGAAGGGCCGCAAGATCGGCGTGACGGCACCGGGCTCGTCGACGGCGCTGATGTTCCAATATGCCATGCTGAAGAACGGGCTGAAGGTCGACGACGCGTCGCTGATCGGCGTCGGCGGCGGGGCCGGGGCGGTCGCGGCGGTCAAGAGCGGACAGATCGACGGGCTCTCCCATCTCGATCCGGTCATCGCGCAACTGCAATATGACGGCGATATCGCCATCCTGCTCGACACCCGCACCGAAGCCGGGACACGCGCGCTCTTCGGCGGCCCGAACCCCGCAGCCACCGTCTATATCAAACGCGAATTCGCCGCGGCCAATCCGATAACGACGCAACGGACCGTCAATGCCTTCATGAAGGCATTGAAATGGATTGCGACGGCGAGCCCCGAGGATGTTGCCGGCGTCGTGCCGGAGGAATATCTGCTCGGCAATCGCGATCTCTACATGCAGGCGTTCAAGAGCTCGAAGGAAATGTATTCGCCGGATGGCATGGTCACGAAGGAAGGCTATGATTCCATGATGGGCGTCCTGAAGACGCTCGATCCTGACCTTGCCAATGCCGACGTACCCTTCGACAAGACGTTCGATCCGACCTTCGCCAAGGCGGCAAAAACCTGATTGGAGACGGCAAGGAATGCCCGGGTGCCGACAATCGGCACCCGGGCATTCTGCTGGACGGGGACGGCAATCACTATTTCGCCATCCCGCGGAAATAGATTGGCTTTGTCACCTTGCCGCTATAAATATCGCACATATCTTTGTTGTCTGATCCGCATCGCCGGATGATTGCGCGGTAGCGCGCGACAGCTTCTGCTACTAGTGGACAGCACCGGGATCAGAAAAAATTCGCGCAGAAATAGCTCGAAAAATTAGAATGTCTTTCGCGAATTGCAGGGAAATCCGGCTCTAGCGTGAGAAGCCATTAAAAGCGCACAATCCCCCCTCGCCAGAAAGCGTTTACAGCCGCTTCTCGCGGCCCGCATCCGGAGGAGATGCAGGCAAGCCCCATGATTTTACGAGCGTCGGGAACGCTTAGGGAGGAACTATGCTTGAACGACTTTTCAAACTGAGTGAACACGGCACGTCCGTGCGCACCGAGCTCATCGCAGGCGTGACGACGTTCCTGACGATGTCCTACATCATCTTCGTCAACCCGGATATCCTGTCGACCACCGGCATGGACCGCAATGCCATCTTTGTAGCCACCTGTCTTGCCGCTGCATTGGGCTCGATCATCATGGGGGTTGTCGCCAATTGGCCGATCGGGCTGGCACCAGGCATGGGGCTCAATGCCTTCTTTGCCTTTACCGTCGTCGCCGCACTCGGCTTTACGTGGCAGCAGGCGCTCGGCGCGGTCTTCATTTCCGGCTCGATCTTCGTCCTGCTGACCGTCACCGGCGTGCGCAGCTGGTTGATCGCCGGAATTCCACGTTCGCTCAGGAGCGCGATCGCCGCCGGTATCGGCCTCTTCCTGGCAATCATCGCGCTCAAGAGCGCCGGCATCGTCGTCGCCAACAAGGCGACGCTCATCGGCCTCGGAGACCTCAAGCAGACCGGCCCGCTTCTCGCCATCTTCGGCTTCTTCGTCATCGCCGTTCTTGATGCGATGAAAGTCAGGGGTTCGATCCTGATCGGCATTCTTGCCGTCACCGTTCTCTCCTGGATCTTCGGCGTCAGCCAGTTCCACGGCGTCGTTTCCATGCCGCCGTCGATGTTGCCGACCTTCATGCAACTCGACATCCTCGGCGCTTTGCACGGCGGCCTGGTTCACATCATTCTCGTCTTCGTGCTCGTCGAGGTGTTCGACGCCACCGGAACCTTGATCGGCGTCGCCAAGCGGGCGAACCTGATCCAGGAAGGCAAGCCAAACCGTTTGAGCCGAGCTCTGCTGGCCGACAGCGCGGCCATCGTTGCCGGCTCGCTGATGGGCACTAGCAGCACGACGGCCTTTGTCGAAAGCGCATCGGGCGTTCAGGCGGGAGGTCGCACGGGCCTGACGGCCGTCACAATCGCCATACTCTTCATCGCCGCCCTGTTCTTTTCCCCGCTCGCGGCCTCTGTTCCGGCCTATGCGACGGCTCCGGCCCTGCTCTACGTCGCCGGTCTGATGATGCGCGAACTGACGGAAATCGACTGGGATGATCTGACCGAAGCGGGACCTGCAGCACTCACGGCGCTGGCGATGCCCTTCACCTACTCGATCGCCAACGGTCTGGCTTTCGGCTTCATCAGCTACGTCGTCCTCAAGGTTTGCACCGGTCGCTGGAAGACGCTTCACCTGGCGACGCAGATCGTTGCTGCCCTGTTCATCGTGCGCTTCGCTTTCTTCGCAGACTAGCGGCTAGCATGAATTCCAGGCCGGGTCATTCGCTTGAATGACCCGGCCTTTCGACGTCTTGCAGGCTGCGGAAAACGGAAATGTTCCCAAGCAAAAAGGGCGCTGCGATGGCAGCGCCCTTTTTGGCATCCCGACCGATCCCGATCCGATCAGCGGATCAGGAACGTTTCCTCATAGAAGTGCTCCTCGAGATTGACGCCCTTGCCACCGCGATCGACCACGATAAAGTCGGAGACGCCGTCGAGCGGCGTCAAGATACCGTGCCAGACGTTGCGCCAGATGTTGACGCCCTGTCCGGGCCTCGTGCGGAAGGCCACCGGCTCGCCCGGGCCATTGTCCGTTTCCCGCGCCGCAACGACGAGGAACGGGTGGTTCGACAGCGGAACGAAGGCCTGGCTGCCGAGAGGATGCCGCTCCACCATGCGCAGTTCCAGCGGCAGCGCATAGGGTTCGCCGCGCAGCCAGCTGATCATCGTACGCGCCTCCTTGCCGATCGCTTCGACCTTCGCGAGGTCGTGATAGCGAACGCATTTCCCGGCGTTGATGGGGTAGCTATGTGCGCCCTCCATTTCGATCACATCGCCGAAGGGGGCGAATGCGGTTCTGGTCAGCGGCTGAATCTCGATCACTTTCATCCATGGTCTCCCGTTGTCATTCTTCGAAGTCACCTCTGCCTCGATCGGCGCTAGATCTGTGAAGTTCGCTGCATGGCCTTAGGCGCGGACAGCCGGGCTCGCCCGGAACGCAAATTGCGCTCCGTCAGACCAGCGTCGCTCCATCGCTTCCGTAAGGTGATCGTTACGGATAACGATTCTGAAGGTGCTAAGGCCTCTTCCTGGCTATGCCTGCCGATGGATGATCGACGAGCAGATCGTTGATCGCGAACCAATGCGTGCCGGGCTCTGCAGACAATTTTCCCGCATCCTTCCGGCGCGGCGAGACCGGCAGAAGCCTGGTGGCACAAATATACCGGCGGCTCTCGCCGCCCTCTTCATCATTCAAGGCAGATTTCTATGCCAAAGCCGGTTTCACCTTGTCGGTGAACCGCTGAAAGCGTCGACCGTGTCCATCCATGTCACGTCGACACCGCATCAAACGTTCCTCCAAACGTTTTCGAACGCCAATTTCTAACCGCAAATCGCGCGCGCCATTCCCCTCGGAAAATTTGAAAGTCTCGAACGATTCCGCTGCTTTTCAGTGGTATGAGCCTGGCGGATAGTGGAGGTAGGAGCGCTACGTTCGGGAGAAAAGCATGCAGCCTCATTCGCCAGGAGCCGGCCGGCTCACCACCCACGTGTTGGATACGGCGCTCGGCAAGCCCGCCCAGGGCTTGCGCATCGATCTCTATCGGATCGACGGCGACGGGCAGCACCTCCTGAAATCGACGGAAACCAACGATGACGGCCGCTGCGACGCGCCGCTGCTATCGGGCGAGACCATGAAGTCTGGCACTTACGAGCTGCGCTTCCATGCCGGTGATTATCTTGGCCGCTCTGGCGATGGCCCGATGTTTCTGGACATCATCCCGATCCGCTTCGGCCTCGCAGACGAGAGCGCGCACTACCATGTGCCGCTGCTCCTCTCGCCCTACAGCTATTCAACCTATCGCGGGAGCTGAACGATGACGGCCCTGACAATCCGCTCCGAACTGCGTTTTATCTTGAATGGCGAGGACATTGCGCTCGGCAACGTCGCGCCGGACCAGACCCTGCTCGACTGGCTGCGGCTTTACCGCTCGTTGAAGGGCACGAAGGAAGGCTGCGCCGAAGGAGACTGCGGCGCCTGCACCGTGCTCGTGGGACGGCTGACGCCTTCAGGCGGGCTTGTCTATGAAGGCGTCAATGCCTGCATTCGCTTTCTCGGCTCGCTCGACGGCTGCCATGTGGTTACCGTCGAGCATCTGGCGGCCGGCGACGGACGTCTGCATCCGGTGCAGCAGGCCATGGTCGATTTTCATGGCTCGCAATGCGGCTTCTGCACGCCGGGCTTCGTCATGTCGCTCTATGGGCTCTGGATGCAGACACCGAACCCGACGAACCAGCAGATCGAAACGGCGCTCCAGGGCAATCTCTGTCGCTGCACCGGCTACGAGCCGATCCTGCGCGCTGCACGAGCCATTTCCAGCTATGGCGGAACGCAAGACGACCCGCTCCTTGCCGAACGCGAGACGATGATCGCGCGCCTGAAGGGCCTTGACAATGATGCGCGCGTCGAAATCGGCGAAGGCCGCCACCGGCTGATCGTGCCGGCAGGCCTCGATGATTTCGCTGCCGTTCTGGAGGCATCGCCAACCGCGACGGTGGTGGCCGGCTCCACCGATGTCGGCCTCTGGGTCACCAAGCACATGCGCGACATATCGCCGGTGGTCTTCATTGCCGGACTGCAGGAGTTGAAGTCGATCGCGGTAACAGACGGTGTCATCACCATCGGCGCCGGCGTCACCTATTCGGAGGCGATCGCGACGCTTTCGCAACATATCCCCGAGCTCGGCCCGCTGATTGCCCGCATCGGCGGCCAGCAGGTGCGCAATATGGGCACGATCGGCGGCAACATCGCTAACGGTTCGCCGATCGGCGACACGCCGCCGGCGCTGATCGCGCTTGCCGCATCGCTCACCTTGCGCAAGGGCGCTATCCGACGCACCATTTTGCTCGAAGACTATTTCATCGCCTATGGCAAACAGGACCGCCAGCCCGGCGAATTCGTCGAAGCCGTGCATATTCCGGTTCCCGCAGCAGGCGAAAAATTCGCCGTCTACAAGGTGACGAAGCGTCGGGACGAGGATATCACGGCAACGCTCGGTGCCTTCCGCCTGGCACTTTCAGCCGATGGCACGGTCGCGGAAATACGGATCGCCTATGGCGGCATGGCCGCAACGCCGAAACGGGCCTGCTTCGTCGAAAAGGCTCTGCTCGGCCAACCCTGGAACGAGAAGACGGTGGAGACGGCAATGGAGAAATACGCTGAGGATTACGCGCCGCTGACCGACATGCGCGCCACTGCGGAATATCGCGCGCTCGCAGCGAAGAACCTTCTGCTCCGTTTCTATCTGGAAACCACCTCCCATGCGACACCGGCTCAGGTGTCCAGATACGAGGCCGCGTAACCATGAACAAGCACACGTCCGATCTCAAGGCCGAGACCATCGTCGGTGGCGTTCATTCCAGTCCCCGTCATGATTCCGCGCACAAGCATGTCTCCGGCACAGCCGTCTATATCGACGACATCACCGAACCCACAGGTACGCTGCACGCCGGCCTGGGCCTCTCCACCGTTGCGCACGGCATCCTGAAATCAGTCGACCTCTCGGCCGTGCGCGCAGCACCGGGTGTCGTTGCCTTGCTGACCCATGAAGACGTCCCCGGCGTCAACGATATCTCGCCCTCCTACATGCACGACGACCCGGTGCTTGCAGCTGGCAAGGTCGAGTTTCACGGCCAGCCGATCTTCTGCGTGATTGCCGAAACGCGCGAACAGGCGCGTCGCGCCGCCCGGCTGGCGAAGATCGATTATGAGGAGTTGCCGGCCGATATCGACATCTGGGATCTCGACGTTTCGACTCATCGGCAAGTCGTCACGCCGCTGACGCTGAAGCGCGGCGATGCGGCGGAAAATCTTAAGAGCGCGCCGCGCCGCGTGACCGGCCGCATGCGGCTCGGCGGCCAAGATCACTTCTATCTCGAGGGCCAGGTCTCGCTGGCGTTGCCCGGCGAGGATGACGAAATCATCGTCTATTGCTCGACGCAAGGGCCGAGCGAGACGCAGCACATGGTCGCCCATGCGCTCGGCGTGCCAAGCAATGCGGTGACGATCGAAGTTCGTCGCATGGGGGGCGGCTTCGGCGGCAAGGAAACCCAAGCCAACCAATGCGCCGCAATCGCAGCGATTGCCGCCAAGAAGCTGAAACGCGCCGTCAAGGTCCGGCTCGACCGCGACGAAGACATGGTCGCGACGGGCAAACGGCATGATTTCGCCATCGACTACGATGTCGGCTTCGACGATGAGGGCCGCATCCTTGCGATCGACTATACCTTCGCGCTCCGAGCCGGCTTTTCCGCCGACCTTTCCGGCCCCGTCGGCGACCGCGCGCTGTTTCACTGCGACAATGCCTATTTCTTTCCACATGTTCATGCGAAGTCGGCGCCGCTCTATACCAATACCGTTTCCAACACCGCCTTCCGCGGCTTTGGCGGCCCACAGGGCATGGTCGGCGCCGAGCGCGTCATCGACGAGGTGGCCTTTGCCGTCGGCAAGGACCCGCTCGAAATCCGCAAGCTGAATTTCTACGACGCGATGGGTGTCAAGGGCGAACGCAACCTCACCCCCTATCACCAGAAGGTCGAGGACTGCATCATACAGCGCATCGTCGCCGAGCTGGAGGAAAGCGCCGATTACGCCGGACGTCGAAAAGTCATTGCCGAGTTCAATGCGAAGAGTCGCATCGTCAAGCGCGGCCTTGCGCTGACCCCGGTGAAATTCGGCATCTCGTTTACCAAGACCGAATCGAACCAGGCCGGTGCGCTGGTCCATGTCTATAGCGACGGCTCCGTGCATATGAACCATGGCGGCACCGAGATGGGGCAAGGCCTGCATTTGAAAGTCGCGCAGGTCGTGGCGGAAGAATTCCAGATCGATCTCGACCGGGTGAAGATCACCGCGACGACGACGGCAAAGGTGCCGAACACCTCGCCGACCGCCGCCTCCTCGGGCGCGGACCTGAACGGCATGGCCGCCCAGAACGCCGCACGCCAGATCAAGGACCGGCTGATCGCCTTTGCAGCGGAAAGCCATCAGGTGCCCCGCGAACAGGTGGTATTCCTGCCCAACCGCGTGCGGATCGGCGATATCGAGATGCCCTTTTCCGATCTCATCAAGAAGGCCTATATGGCGCGCGTCCAGCTCTCGGCCGCCGGTTTCTACAAGACGCCGAAAATCCATTGGGACCGCAAGGCCGGCCGCGGCCATGCCTTTTATTACTATGCCTATGGCGCCGCCTGTTCGGAGGTCTCCGTCGATACGCTGACCGGCGAATATGTGGTCGAGCGCACGGATATCCTGCACGACACCGGCCGCTCCCTGAACAAGGCCATCGACATCGGCCAGATCGAGGGCGGTTTCATCCAGGGCATGGGTTGGCTGACGACGGAAGAGCTCTGGTGGGACGGCAAGGGACGCCTCAGGACGCATGCGCCCTCCACCTACAAGATCCCGCTTGCATCCGACCGCCCGAAGATTTTCAATGTGGCGCTGACCGACTGGTCGGAGGCCTATGAACCGACGATCCACCGCTCCAAGGCGGTCGGCGAGCCGCCGCTGCCGCTCGGCCTTGCCGTTCTGCACGCTCTTTCGGACGCGGTGGCAAGCGTCGCCGACCACAAGATCTGCCCGCGTCTCGACGCGCCGGCGACACCCGAACGGGTGCTGATGGCAATCGAGCGCCTTAAGACCGCACAGAAGGAGTGAGGTCATGCCTGCCGCCCGTGAAGATATCCGGGATTTCCTGCGCCGCGAGCCGGCGTCGATACTGGTCGAGGTCACCGGGGTCGCGGGCTCGGCGCCACGTGACACTGACGCCTGGATGCTGGTGTCCGAACGGGCGATCTTCGCGACGATCGGCGGCGGGACGCTCGAATACATGGCGATCGACCAGGCGCGCCGGGCCTTGCGTTCCGGACTAGCGGCGGAACCGATGAACGTGCCGCTCGGCCCGGAGATCGGCCAATGTTGCGGCGGCCGGGTGGGTCTTGCCTTCACGGCGCTCAATTCAGAGCTTGCAAACGAGCTCGTCGCCCGCAGCGACCGGGAAATGGCGGCGCGGCCGCATGTCTATGTTTTCGGGGCGGGCCATGTCGGCGATGCGCTTGCCATGGCGCTGTCGCTCGCGCCGCTGCGCGTCGTGCTTGTCGATACGCGCGAGGAGGAACTGATTGCCTCCAACGTGCCGCGCATCGAGACTTGTCTTACCGCCATGCCCGAAGCCCTGGTACGCGATGCGCCTGCCGGCAGCAGCTTCGTGATCCTCACCCATGATCACGCGCTCGACTTCCTTATCACCGCCGAAGCGCTCAAGCGTGACGATGCCGCCTATGTCGGCATGATCGGCTCCAAGACGAAGCGCGCCACGTTCCGCAACTGGCTGTCGCGCGAAACCGGCCAGGCGGAGCTTTTCGATCGCCTCATCTGCCCGATCGGCGGGACGGCTGTGAAAGACAAGCGCCCGACCGTCATCGCCACCCTTGCCGCCGCCGAGATCATGACAGCGGCACTGACCTGGACAAGTGATCGCGCAAAGCTCGCCGGAGCCGTTAGCCGTTAGAAGCCGCAGACACCGGCTCGTCTTCCAGCAGTTTGCCGATGAGCCGCTGACAGCGCTCCGCCATGAAATCGATCATCAGCCGGACCTTCGGGTCCTGGAAGCGCTTGTGCGGATAGATGGCGGCGAGCTGGATCGGTGCCGGTGGGCTCTCCTTCAGGATCTCCGTCAGCCGGCCGTCCCTCAGATAGGCCTTCACTTCAAATAGCGGCTTGTTGATGATACCGCGGTCTTCGAGCGCCCATTGGGTGAGCACGTCGCCGTCGTCGCTGTCATAGGGCCCGGCGACCTCGAATTTGCGAGGACCTTCGGCCGTCATCAGCGTCCAGTAATATTCCTTCGATCCGGGATAGCGCAGCAAAAGACAGTCGTGTTTGTCGGCAATCAGAGCATCGGCATCCGCCGGCGCGCCGCGGCGCGCGATATAGGCCGGGGATGCGCACAGCACACGTTCGCAATTGAGGATGCCGCGCATACGCAGATTGGAATCTTCCAAGACGCCAAGCTTGAAGGCGACGTCGACGCCTTCGGCCAGAATATCGACATTGTGATCCGACAGGCGCACGCGCACTTCGATATCCGGGTACTTGTCGTGAAATTCCGGAATGCCCGACGCGATCAGCCGCCGGCCGATGCCGAGCGGCGCCGTGATCCTGAGCGAGCCCTTCGGATTGCGCGAGAGATCGGCGATTGCCCCCTCCGCCTCGTTCACCGCCTCGATGATCTTCACAGCCTTTTCGTAGAAGACGCGGCCATGTTCGGTCGGCGAGAGCTTACGTGTCGTACGGTTGAAGAGGCGCACGCCGAGATGGCGCTCGAGCTCCTTGATGCGATTGCTCGCAACCGCAGGCGTGACCCGCTGGTCGCGCCCTGCTGCCGAAAGAGTACCGAGTTCGACCACGCGAACGAAGACACGGACATTATCAAGATAAGACATGGCTCCTTTCTATCACATCGGCGTGCGGAGCAAAGCGGGGGTCATCTTATAGTTTTTTTTGAAAGTGTTGGCGGATTAACCGGGATTTTCGAGAAAATCGAGGGATGGCAAACAGTCCCGTGAAGATCGGGAGGGAGTTCCCATGTATGAATATGCCATCGCCTGGGACTGGATAACCTTCGCCGTCCGCTGGCTGCACGTGATCACGGCAATCGCCTGGATCGGTTCCTCATTCTATTTCGTCGCGCTCGACCTGGGCCTGAAGAAACATCCGGCCCTGCCGCCGGGCGCCTATGGCGAGGAGTGGCAGGTCCATGGCGGCGGCTTCTACCACATCCAGAAATATCTGGTGGCGCCCGCCAACATGCCGGACCACCTCGTCTGGTTCAAATGGGAAAGCTATGTCACCTGGCTTTCGGGCTTCGGCATGCTCTGCCTCGTCTACTATGCCGGCGCCGACCTCTATATGATCGACCCTGCCGTGCTCGACGTCTCCAAGCCGGTGGCGATCGCCATTTCGCTGGGCACGATCGCCGGCGGCTGGATCATGTATGATCTGATCTGCAAGTCACCCTTCGGCAATGACAACACGCGGCTGATGGTGGCGCTGTATTTCATTCTGATCGCAGTCGCCTGGGGTTATACCCACCTGTTTACGGGCCGCGCCGCCTTCCTGCATCTCGGCGCCTTCACGGCCACGATCATGTCGGCCAACGTGTTCTTCATCATCATCCCGAACCAGAAGATCGTCGTCGCCGACCTTCTCGCCGGCCGCACGCCCGACGCTAAATACGGCAGGATCGCCAAGCAGCGCTCGACGCACAACAACTATCTGACGCTGCCCGTGCTGTTCCTGATGCTGTCGAACCACTATCCGCTGGCTTTCGGTACGCAGTTCAACTGGATCATCGCCTCGCTTGTCTTCCTGATGGGCGTCACGATCCGCCACTGGTTCAACACCCGCCACGCCAATGCCGGCAACCCGACCTGGACCTGGCTTGTCACCGTCATCCTATTCATCATCATCATGTGGCTTTCCACGGTGCCGAAGATCCTGACGGGCGAACCCACAACGAAGATCTCCGCGATCCAGCAGCCCTTCGTCACGGCCGAGGCTTTCCCCAAGGTCCGCGACACCATCATGGGCCGCTGTTCGATGTGCCATGCGAAGGAGCCGAGCTGGGAGGGCATCGTCGCGCCGCCTAAGGGCGTCGTCTTCGAAACCGACCGCGACATCGCCGCCCATGCCCGCGAGATCTATCTGCAGGCCGGCCGTTCGCACGCCATGCCGCCGGCCAACGCCTCGCATATTACCGACGAGGAGCGCCGCCTGCTCGTCTCCTGGTACGAAAGTGCCATCAATGGGGAGAAGACCCGATGAATGAAGTCCTGATCCGTGGCCGCGTCCTGACCTTCCTCGCCGAGCCGCAAGGCATCGATGATGCCGCTTCCTATCGCTATATCGAGGACGGCGCGGTCTTCGTGCGCAACGGAAAGATCGTGGACATCGGTTCCTATGGCGACATGCGCAAGCTGGCCAATGCCGATGTTAAAGTTGCGGACCATCGTCCTAACCTCATCCTGCCCGGCCTCATCGATACGCACCTGCATTTCCCACAGACACAGGCGATCGCCTCCTATGGCGCGCAACTGCTCGAATGGCTGAACACCTATATTTTCGTCGAAGAGCAGAAGTTCGCACGCGCCGCGCATGCGGCCGAAGTCGCCGACCGCTTCATGGACGAACTGCTTTCGAACGGCACGACGACGGCGGTTGCCTATTGTTCGGTGCATCCCGAAAGTGTCGATGCCTATTTCGCGGCGGCTGAGGCACGCGGCATGTGCATGATCGGCGGCAAGGTGATGATGGACCGCAACGCGCCGGAAGTGCTGCGCGATACGCCGCAGCGCGGCTACGACGAGACGAAGCGCCTTATAGGCAAATGGCACGGCCGCGGCCGCGCGCATTATGCGATCAGCCCGCGCTTTGCCATCACCTCGACGCCCGAGCAGATGGAGATGAGCAAGGCTCTCGTCGCCGAGCATCCGGACTGCTACGTCCAGACGCATCTGTCCGAAAATCGTGACGAAGTTGCCTTTGCCACCTCCCTCTATCCCGAGGCGAAGGATTACACCGATATCTATGCGCGTTATGACCTGCTCAATAGTCGCATGCTGCTCGGTCATTCCATCTATCTCAGTGACCGCGAGGTTTCGGTGATTGCCGAAAGCGGCGCTGTCGGCGTGTTCTGCCCGACCTCGAATCTCTTCCTCGGCTCGGGGCTTTTCGATGCGGCGCGTTTCGATCGGTTCGGCGCGCGCTGGTCGGTCGCAACGGATGTCGGCGGCGGCACCAGTTTCTCGATGCTGGAAACGATGGACGAGGCCTACAAGATACTGCACTTGCAGAGCCAGCGGCTGACGCCGTTCAACTCCTTCTATCGCACGACGCGTGGCAATGCGCTGGCGCTCGGCCTGGAGAAGCAGATCGGCTCGCTTCAGACAGGCGCGGATGCCGACATCGTCGTGCTTGATTCCAGCGCCAAGTCAGCAATGGAGTTCCGCATGCGCACGACGACCTCGCTCGCCGAGGAGCTCTTCATCCTTCAGACCATGGGCGACGACCGCTGCATCGCCGAAGTCTACGTTGCTGGCAAGGCGATGAAGACGAAGAGCAAGAAGCCGGAAGCTGCCGCACACGAGCAACCGGTGTTCGCCTGACCGATTACACGGCGGGCCGTCGATGCCATCGTCTCTGGAGGAGAGACGATGGCATCGTGTTTGTCGCTTGCCGAATTCTCGCTCTGCCCATTGCCATAAGAGCCGCTCGCGCTGCAAGCTCAAGCGCGCTTCGGCCTTCCTCCCATTGCTTTCGTCAATTCTTCCGCTGCCGCCCTCACCACAGGACCGAGCGCATCGACCCGCGCATCCGGCAATCGCACAGCCGGACCGGAGACAGAAATACCGGCAACGGCGTCCCCATATTCATCGAAAATCGGCGCGGCCACGCATCGCATGCCGAGCGTGTGCTCTTCATCGTCGATCGACCAGCCGCGCGAGCGGATCGCTGCGACATCAGCAAGCAGAGAGGGAAGCGTGTCGCGGGTCCTGTCGGTGAAATGCTGGAGCGAGCGACCGCCGAGCACGGCCTTGATCCGGCTGTCCGCCCATGTCGAAATGATCGCCTTGCCGATGCCGGAGGCATGGATCGGCCCGCGCCGACCGGGCCGGAAGAAGGCCCGCATCGGCGCATGGCTTTCCGCCTGGGAAATGAAGACGACATCACCGTCGTCCTCGATGGCGATATTGGCGGTCTCGCCGCTAGCCTCCATCAATTGCTTGAGGAACGGCCTGCTGATCGTGCCGAGCTTGCGGAAGCGCAAATAGGCCGTTCCGATCTCGAAGGCCTTCACCCCGATCGTCCAGGCGCCGGTCTCGCCGTCATGGGTCACCATGCCGTGCTGGGCGAGAGAGGTCAGTAGCCGGTGCACGGTGGAAGGCGCCATCCCCGATTGATCCGCCAGATCGGTCAACACCGCGCCGTCGGCTTCGGCTACCAGACCTAGAAGCCTCAGACTGCGATCAAGCACCTGCACGGACGAAGCCGTCGCATTCTCGGCCGGTTTCCGGCCCGGTCTGCCCCTCGTCTTTTCCCGATTTTCCGCCATGACGCTCACTTTTGACTGAAAGCACACCGCGCCTTTAGGCGACATGCTTTGGCTTCATGGCATATCCGCTTCGCTTCGATTGTTCCAGATTTGTTGAAAATGTTTATTTCCATATGATGGGATTGATTTCCATTTTATGATTGCACTCACTGGCCCATGCGGTACCTTCGATGCAGAAACGGAGGAAATCCCATGGCAAAGATGCGAGCAGTCGATGCCGCAGTGCTGGTTCTCGAGAAGGAAGGCGTCAATTGCGCCTTCGGTGTTCCCGGCGCTGCGATCAACCCCTTCTATTCGGCAATGAAGCTGCGCGGTTCGATCCGCCACGTGCTGGCCCGTCACGTCGAGGGCGCAAGCCATATGGCCGAGGGCTATACCCGTGCGCGCGCCGGCAATATCGGCGTCTGCATCGGAACGTCGGGGCCGGCCGGCACGGACATGATCACCGGCCTCTATTCGGCGTCTGCCGATTCGATCCCGATCCTTTGCATCACCGGCCAGGCGCCGCGCGCCCGCCTCGACAAGGAGGATTTCCAGGCCGTCGATATCGCCAAGATCGCAGCCCCCGTCACCAAGTGGGCTGTCACCGTCATGGAACCGGCGCTTGTCCCTTACGTCTTCCAGAAAGCGTTCCACACGATGCGCTCCGGCCGTCCCGGGCCGGTCCTCATCGACCTGCCTGTCGACGTCCAGCTCGCTGAAATCGAGTTCGACATCGACACCTATGCTCCGCTCGAGCCTTACAAGCCATCGGCGACACGGGCGCAGGCGGAAAAGGCGCTCGCCATGCTGAACGCGGCCGAGCGGCCGCTGATCGTCGCGGGCGGCGGTATCATCAACGCCGATGCCTCCGACCTGTTGGTCGAATTCGCCGAAATCACCGGCGTTCCGGTTATCCCGACGCTGATGGGCTGGGGCACGATCCCCGACGATCATCCGCTGATGGCCGGCATGTGCGGACTGCAGACCTCGCATCGCTACGGCAATGCGACCCTGCTGGCCTCCGACTTCGTGCTTGGCATCGGCAATCGCTGGGCAAACCGTCATACCGGCAACGTCCCGACCTATACCGAAGGCCGAACGTTCGTTCATGTCGATATCGAGCCGACCCAGATCGGCCGCGTCTTTGCCCCCGATTTCGGCATCGTTTCCGATGCCGGCGCTGCATTGAAGCTGTTGCTCGACCTTGCAACCGAATGGAAAACCGCAGGCAAGCTGCGCGACTGGTCCGCCTGGGCAGAAGAATGCCGCGACCGCAAGCGTACCATGCTGCGCAAGACGCATTTCGACCAGACGCCGCTGAAGCCTCAGCGCGTCTACGAGGAGATGAACAAGGCTTTCGATCGCGACACCTGCTACGTCTCGACTATCGGGCTTAGCCAGATCGCCGGCGCACAGTTCCTGCACGTCTACAAGCCGCGCAACTGGATCAATTGCGGCCAGGCCGGTCCGCTCGGCTGGACGCTGCCGGCAGCGCTCGGCGTGCGTGCGGCAGATCCGGATCGCCCGATCGTGGCGCTGTCAGGCGATTACGATTTCCAGTTCCTCATCGAGGAGTTGGCGGTCGGCGCGCAGCACAAGCTCCCCTATCTGCATGTGGTCGTGAACAACTCCTACCTCGGCCTTATCCGCCAGGCCCAGCGCGGCCTGAACATGGATTTCGAGGTCAGCCTCGCCTTCGACAACATCAACGCCACTGATAATGCCGAGCCTGGCTATGGCGTCGACCATGTCGCTGTCGCCGAAGGCCTCGGCTGCAAGGCAATTCGGGTGCGCAGCCCGAACGAGTTCCAGGAGGCGTTCATGACGGCGCAAAAGCTCATGAAGGAACACCAGGTTCCTGTTGTCATCGAGTTCATTCTGGAACGCGTCACCAATATCGCCATGGGCGCCGACATCAATGCAGTCGTCGAGTTCGAGGAGCTCGCCGAACGCGGCGAGGATGCCCCGACCGCGATCCTCGCTTTGCTGGACTGAAGGAGAGAGACAATGCCGAAATTTGCGGCCAATCTGACTATGCTTTTCACCGAAGTGCCCTTTCTCGAGCGCTTCGCGCTTGCCGCCAAGGCCGGCTTCGAAGGCGTCGAATATCTCTTTCCTTATGACTTTGCGAAGGAAGCGCTACGCGCCGAGCTCGATCGTCATAGCCTGATCCAGGTGCTGCACAACCTGCCCGCCGGCAATTGGGCGGGTGGCGAGCGCGGCATCGCGATCCTGCCCGACCGCATCGACGAATTCCGCCGCGGCGTTGCCTCGGCAATCGACTATGCGACGGCGCTCGGCTGCAGCCAGATCAACTGCCTCGCAGGCATTGCTCCCAAGGGCATCTCCGATGAGACGCTGCGGACGACCTTCATCGTCAACCTCAAATATGCCGCGGCCGAACTGGGCAAGCATGGAATCCGGCTGCTGATCGAGCCGATCAATCGCTTCGACATTCCCGGCTTCTATCTCAACACGCCCGATCAGGCCGCTTCCATCATCGCAGAGATAGGCAGCGACAACCTGTTCATTCAATACGACCTCTACCATCAGCAGCGCACCGAGGGCGAGCTGATCGGCACATTCAGGAAGCACCAGGCGCAGATTGCGCACGTGCAGCTTGCCGACAATCCCGGGCGCAACGAGCCGGGCACCGGCGAGATCGCCTATCCCTTTGTTTTCAATGCGCTCGATGCGCTTGGCTACGACGGCTGGATCGGCTGCGAATACAAGCCGCGCACCACGACGGAAGCTGGGCTCGGCTGGTTTGCCGCAGCCGGCCGCCATGTCGAAAGCGCAGCCATTCTCAATATCAGGAGCTAACAACCATGGCACATATCGGATTTATCGGCCTCGGCATCATGGGAACCCCCATGGCGCGCCACCTGCAAAATGCCGGCCACATCGTCGTCACATCAAAATTTTCCATTCCACCGCGCCAGGAGCTGCTCGACAACGGCCTGCAATTCGTCGAAACGCCGAAGGCGCTCGCCGAGACGGTCGATACCATCATCCTGATGCTGCCGGATACGCCCGAGGTCAAGGACGTGCTCTTCGGCGAGAACGGCGTTGCCTACGGCCTTTCCAAAGGCAAGCTCGTCATCGACATGAGCTCGATTTCACCGATCGAGACCAAGGAGTTCGCGAAGAAGGTTCGCGAGACCGGCGCAGAATATATTGACGCGCCCGTCTCCGGTGGCGAGGTCGGTGCCAAGAACGCCTCGCTTTCCATCATGGCGGGCGGCTCGGAGGCAAGCTTCGAGCGGGCGCTGCCACTCCTTCAGCTGATGGGCAAGAACATCACCCTCGTCGGCGATTGCGGCGACGGCCAAGTCACCAAGGTTGCCAACCAGATCATCGTCGCGCTGACGATCGAGGCTGTGTCCGAGGCTCTCGTCTTCGCCTCGAAGGCCGGCGCCGATCCCGCCCGCGTGCGCTCAGCGCTGATGGGCGGCTTTGCCTCCTCGCGCATCCTCGAAGTCCATGGCGAGCGCATGGTCAACCGCACCTTTGAGCCCGGCTTCCGCATCTCGCTGCATCAGAAGGATTTGAACCTCGCGCTGCAGGGTGCCAAGGCGCTCGGCGTCTCGCTGCCGAACACCGCCTCGACGCAGGAACTCTTCAACCAATGCGCCGCCAATGGCGATGGCGGGCTCGACCATTCCGGTCTCGTCAAGGCGCTGGAGCGCATGGCGAACCACCCCGTCGCCTAGAGCAATTCCAGGAAAACCGCGAAGCGGTTTTCCGTCCGGAATGCGTCCAAAAACAGAAAGTGGAGCGTTTTCGCGTTCCAAGAGAAAAGCGGAAACGCTCTAAGATGTGAGTAACCCGATGCCGACCTTTGCCGATCCCCGTGCCTTTCTGGAAAAGCTTTTCTATGCAGCCATCGCTGCCGCAGATCCGGACAAGGCGCTTGCCGCCCATCTGCCGGAAAAGCCGAAAGGCCGCACGGTGGTGATCGGCGCCGGCAAAGGGGCGGCGCAGATGGCGCGGGCTTTCGAACGCCTGTGGGATGCGCCGCTTTCCGGCGTGGTCGTGACACGTTACGGCTATGCCGTGCCCTGCGAGCGTATCGAAGTTCTCGAAGCCGCTCACCCGGTGCCGGATGAAAGCGGCCTGCTCGCCTCCGAAAGATTGATGGCCGCCGTCGGCGATCTTACCGAGGACGATCTGGTGGTAGCGCTTGTCTGCGGCGGCGGCTCGGCATTATTGCCCGCTCCCGCCGGCGATCTCACGCTTGCCGACGAGATCACCGTCAACCGGGCCTTGCTTGCATCCGGTGCGCCGATCAGCGCCATGAACGCCGTGCGCAAGCAGGTCTCGCGCATCAAGGGGGGACGGCTCGCCGCCCTTGCCTACCCCGCCCGCGTCGTCTCTCTCGTTGTCTCCGACATCCCCGGCGACAATCCGGCCCTCGTCGCCTCCGGCCCGACCATTGCCGATGCAGCGACGCGCGCCGATGCGCTTGAGATCATAGAACGGTATGATCTCGATTTACCGAAAGCCGTGATGCGTCATCTGCAAGATGGCGGGGACGAGCCGCCGCTGCCATCAGATCCGCGCTTCGCCCGCAACGCCGTGAAGCTCGTCGCTTCGGCAGCCATCGCGCTGGATGCCGCCGCCGAGGTCGCCCGCAAGGCCGGCGTCGAGACCATCGTGCTGTCCGACGCCATCGAGGGCGAGGCATCGGTGGTCGGCCGCCAACACGCTGCGATCGTGGCCAAGATCTCGCATCGGGGCCTGTCATCGCAAGGCCCTATCCTCCTGTTGTCAGGCGGGGAGACGACCGTAACGATCAAGGGCAAGGGCAAGGGCAAGGGCAAGGGCAAGGGCGGCCGCAACAGCGAATTCCTGCTATCCTTTGCCTGCGCCATTTCTGGTCAGAATGGTATCGCAGCACTTGCCGCCGATACGGACGGCATTGACGGCTCGGAGGACAATGCCGGGGCCTTTGCCGACGGCGCCACGGTTTCACGACTTGCCGGCCTGGAAAAGAATGCGGCCGAATTTCTTCGCCGCAACGACAGCTGGTCGGCCTTCGCTGCCCTCAACGACCTCTTCGTCAGCGGCCCGACCGGCACGAACGTCAACGACTTCCGCGCGATCCTCCTGCACTAGATCGCAGGACTGCAAATTGAGCGAGCCATGCCTAGCATGACACACGCCTGCCTCGCACAAGTTCGACAACGTCAGCATCTTCCCGTTGAAATTGAACTCTTTTTCTGATGAGGCAAGCCCAACCATCGCGGGCAAGGGGGCTATGACGCCTATCATGAATTTGTTGCACTTCCTCGTTATCGAGGAGTAACAAAGGCACAGCGCGATCACGCGGGTCACTTTTGATCCAGTCACCGCGTTTTGTTGGTATGATTGATGAGGAAAGGAAATCGAAGCTGCCTGGAAGAGCCATATCGACACCCATCGACTTCATGGCAAGATTGCAGATCAGTAGCACGCGACCCGGACCTCGTCCGATCTCGAAATACATCAGCGACGTCAAGCAAATGCCGCGCCCGATCTTGAGCTGTTAAGTTTGTTTCCATCGCCCCGCAGACCTTAACCGATCTTTAACAGCTAGCTGCGCAGGCTGAAGACAGAACGGGCAAGGCCCATACCCCGAAAGCATCGGACCACCAATGCGTCTTTTCGCCTTCATTGCCTTTGCTGTCCTTGCCGCGTTCGCCGCGCCCGCCCAGGCGCAGGATATACCGTCAGTGACGATTACCGGCCCGTCGGGCTCGGTGTCATTCGATCGCAATCAGCTCGAGGCCATGGGCCTGGTATCGATCAAGACCTCGACGCCCTGGAACGACGGTGTCGTCAATTTCGAAGGCGTGCCGATGGCGCTGCTGCTCGAAAGGGCCAAGGCTCAAGGTGCGACGGCCACAGTCATCGCCCTCAACGATTATAGCGTCGATATTCCGACCAGCGATTTCGCCAAGTTCGGAACGATCCTCGCCGTCAAGCGTAATGGCCAATACATGCCGATCGACGATCAGGGTCCATTCTTCGTGATGTATCCGTTCGACAGTAACCCAATCTTGCAGGGACAGCCCTATCACGGTCGTGCCGTATGGCAGGTCAAGGCAATCTCCGTCAAATAACCCCATCGGACCGCATGCGCTACCTTCGCACAGCGCTGACAATTGTGATCCTGGGTTTCATCACCTCGGCGATCTATATTTCCGCCCTGGTTTTCCAGCGCCAGACCGCACTCCAAGACGTCGGCTTGGGCAATATCACCTGGACGATAGCCCAGGCTCCGAGTGAGTTCACCCGGCTCGAGCAACGTGTTAGTGCCATCGGCATGAGCGATGGCAACATCGATGCCAGCGAGGTCAGGCTGCGCTTCGATATCGTCGTCAATCGCCTCAAGACCCTGCGGTCCAACGGGGTCGAGAAGTTCGTACAATCCAACCCGCACATCGGCCAGACCCTCGACGATCTCGAAGAGGCGCTCAAACAGACCCGGCCGCTACTTAGCCAGCTTTCAGTCCCCGGCACACCGGCGCGTATCCTCGCGATCCTGGAACCGATCTACCCGAAGCTGGCGCGGCTCTCCAGCGACAGCAACATGTGGTATTCGGCGCGCATCGCCGAAGACCGGCGTGGTCTGCTCGGCCTGCAATTGGCCCTGACCTGGGTCACCGTCGGTATGCTCATCGGCGGCTGCCTGCTGATCCTGCTGCTGCTCATTCACAATGGCCTCTTGGGTCGGGCCCAGAAAATCTTGCAGGCCAAGGAGCAGACCCTGGTGATACAGAATGCCCGGTTCGATGCGGCGATGGAGGCCATGTCGCTCGGCCTCTGCCTGCTTGACGACGAATATCGCGTCATCGTTCACAATCCGCGTTTCCTAGCCCTGTTCGGTCTGGACGAAATCCGGGCGAGGCTCGGTACCCCATTGGCTGATCTCATCGCGCCCGAATTACTCCCTCCCGGATTGTCAACGGGCGGGGGGCACAGCCTTGCTGGCGATAAGACCCGTGTCCGGAACGACATCGCCTTGCTCAGCGACCATATCCATCATCTCGCGAACGGCACGGTGGTGGCGGTATCGCACGAACCGACGGGTGAAGGCGGCTGGGTTTGCACGTTCGAGGATGTGACCGAGCGTCACCGCGCGCAGGATCGTATTGTGCACATGGCCCATCATGACGCGCTGACCGACATGCCCAATCGGTTGCTATTTTGGGAGAGCGTCGGCCAGGCACTGCGTGGAGTGGCGGCAGACGGTCAATTATTTACCATACTCTATCTCGATCTCGACCGCTTCAAAGAAGTCAACGACACGCTGGGCCACCCGGTCGGCGACGCGCTGCTGCGCAAGGTCGCCAACCGTCTGCGCAACACAGCGTCACGACACGACATCGTGGCAAGACTAGGCGGCGATGAATTCGCCGTACTGCATAGGTGCCTTGATTCTACACTCGACAGCGCCCGTGACCTGTCCGAACGCCTCATTGCCAGCGTCAGTCGGCCTTACCGTATCGCTGGCAACGAGATCGTTGTCAGCACCTGTATCGGCATCGCAGTGGCGCCGCGCGAAGGCGGCAATACCGGCCAACTGATGAAGAATGCAGACCTGGCGCTTTACCAGGCCAAAGCGGATGGCAAGGGTGTCTATTGCGTCTTCTCCCCGCAGATGGAAGAGGAGCTCCAGAACCGGCGCAATCTGGAAGCGGATATGCGCCACGGCATCAAGTTCGGGCAATTCGAGGTTCATTACCAACCGCAGATTTCGCTCAAGACCCGCAAGATCGTAGCCTGCGAAGCGCTGGTGCGCTGGCGCCATCCGGAACGCGGGCTGATCTCGCCGGCTGAATTCATCCCTTTGGCAGAGGAAACCGGCTTCATCGACGCGCTCGGCAGATGGGTGCTGCAGCAGGCGTGCCGCGATGCCCTTAAATGGCCCGAGGACGTACGCGTTTCAGTCAATCTCTCCCCCGTCCAGTTCCGTCAGGCAGACTTGGTCGATACGGTCAAGACCGTGCTGGAACTGACGGAATTCGACGCGCGGCGTCTGGAACTGGAAATCACCGAGTCGGTGCTCTTGCGGGACAATGCCGCCAACCTGGAGGTATTGAACAGGCTGCGTTCGCTCGGCTTGACCATCGCACTTGACGATTTCGGCACTGGCTATTCTTCGCTGGGCTATCTGCAGCGCTTTCCCTTCGACAAGCTGAAGATCGACCGCAGCTTCGTGCAAGACTTGGAAAGCCGGCCCGACAGTTTTGCCATCGTCCAGTCCATCGCCACGCTCGGCCGCAACCTCAATATGCTGACCACGGCCGAGGGCGTCGAGACGCAGACGCAACTCGACATGGTCATCAAGGCCGGGTGCTCGGAGTGTCAGGGCTATTACTTCAGCCCTCCCATCCCGGACAACGAATTCCGCGCCATGATCAGCCGGCAGAGCGGCGACATTGCCGGTACGAGCGGGGTCTCAAGCGTTCCACGCTTCAAGTTCGGTGCCGACGAAAGTTCGTCGAAGGCTGCAGAGGCCGGTTCCGTGGACAGGCGACGCTAAGCCGCTCCCAGGTTGCGTAGCAGTGAAGCCGGAAGCTTCCAACGAGAACCACGACCGCGGGATCATCCTGGGCGGCATCGTAAACGATAATTTACCGTCTGAAGCGTTCGCCAGATAGCCGCCATCCGAATGCGTGATTTCATCGTCATTGGCGAGAATATTATTCCAAAATCGTTTCGGAAATTAGCAAATCACTATAGGCTCGATTTCGACTCGGCTGCGCATACGCTTCGAGCGAATTCGCCGCGCCGTCGAGCAAGACAATCCTGCGAAGAAAAGCCGACATGCCCAATAGAACCTCCCCGCTCGTCGCGTTTCAGTCCAAGACCTTCCGCTCGCTCTGGTCGGCAACGCTCATTTCAAACCTCGGCGGACTGGTCGAAGGTGTTGGGGCTGCCTGGCTCATGACCAGCCTTGCCACATCCCATGGCATGGTGGCGCTGGTCCAGTCCTCCACGACGCTGCCTGTCATGATCTTCTCGCTCGCCGCCGGGGCGCTTGCCGACAATTACGACCGAAGACGGATCATGCTGATCGCGCAGACCCTGATGCTGAGCGTATCGGCGACGCTGGCCGTCCTGTCCTACAGCAATGCCCTGACGCCCTGGCTGCTGCTTTGCTTCACCTTCCTGATCGGCTGCGGCGGCGCCCTCTACAATCCCTCCTGGCAGGCCTCGATGGGCGATGTCGTGCCGCGTGAGCATCTGCCAGGCGCCGTGGCGCTCAACAGCATGAGTTATAATCTCATGCGCAGTATCGGGCCGGCGATCGGCGGCGTCATCGTCGCGGCCGCGGGCGCGGCCTTTGCCTTTCTCTTCAACGTCTTTTGTTATTTCGCTCTCATCATAACCCTATGGCGCTGGAAGAAGGCTCCCGTGCGCAATACTCTGCCGCGCGAACCCTTCGGCAGCGCCATGTCGGCCGGATTTCGCTATGTCCTGATGTCGCCCAACCTGCTCACGGTGATGTGCCGCGGCTTCGTCTTCGGCCTGACGGCGATCGTCATTCTGGCCCTGCTGCCTCTCGTTGCACGTGACCATGTGCATGGCACTGCGATCACCTACGGCATCATGCTCGGCTTCTTCGGCTTCGGCGCCATCTGCGGCGCGATGCTGATCGGCCGCATTCGCGATATCCTGAGCAATGAATGGGTGATCCGCGCCGCCTTCTTCACGCTGGCGGTGAGTTGCTTTTTCCTGGCGCTCAGCAATCAGGTATGGCTAAGCTGTCTTCTCCTGATGCCGGCGGGCGTCGCCTGGGTGCAGGCTTTCTCGCTGTTCAACGTCACGGTTCAGCTGTCGACACCACGCTGGGTCGTCGGCCGCGCGCTTTCGCTCTACCAGACCGCCACTTTCGGCGGCATGGCCGTGGGAAGCTGGCTCTGGGGCGAACTGGCCGATGCGCATGGCGTCACTGGCGCCCTCTTCATCGCAAGTGCGGCTCTTGGCATCGGCGGCCTGCTTGGCCTCGTGCTGCGGCAGCCGGACTTCGAATCCCTCAATCTCGACCCGACGAACACCTTCAGCGAACCGCAATTGCAGCTCGACCTGCGCTCCAGAAGTGGACCCATCCTGGTCATGGTGGACTACGATATCGAGCAGGACGACGTGCATGAGTTTCTGGCCGTCATGGCGCAATGCCGCCGGATGAGAATCCGCGACGGCGCAAAACAATGGTCGCTGTTGCGCGATCTGGAAAAGCCGAACACCTGGACGGAGAGCTACCATCTGCCGACCTGGATCGACTATGTCCGTCACAGCCAGCGCCAGACACATGCCGATGTCGAGGTCGCCGAACACCTGGACAGACTGCATCGCGGCGATCAGCCGCCAGTCATCCATCACATGATCGAGCGGCAGACCGTGCCCAGGCATGACGACATGCCCCTGAAGCCCTATCTCGACGCGACATGACGTTCACGGCTGGAGATTTGCAACGCCGGTTTCATTGCCCGCATGCTGGCGAGCCATTTCGCGTGGCGAGTAGCCGAAGGCACGTTTGAACATGGTCGTGAAGGCCGCCGGGTTCTTGTAGCCGAGATCGATCGCGATCGTCGTCACCGGCACACCTGCAACGAGCCGCGGAAGTGCGGCATGCAGGCAGGCCTGCTCGCGCCATTTGACGAAACTGAGCCCGGTCTCGAGACGAAACATCCGGGTAAATGCGCGGCGGCTCATGCGCATGTGGCTGGCCCACAGATCGATCGTATCGTGCGTCGTCGGCTGCCGCAGGAAATCCTGGCACTTTTCGGCAAGCATCCTGTTGCGCGGGATCGGCAAGGACAACGGCAATGGTCTCAACCTCGCCAGCTCGTGCAGAAGCAATGCCATCAAGGCACCGGCCCGATCGTTGACATCGTAATCGACAGGAATATCGACTGCCTCGGCAATGAGCGTGCGCAAGAGCGGCGATATCTCGACCACCTGGCAATGATCCGGCATCGTCTCGATCGCTTCGGGCTCGATGTAGAGACTGCGCATACTGACTTTGCCGAGCATGCGCACGCTGTGGATCACGCCCGGCGGTATCCACATGCCGCGCTCCGGCGGCATGACGAGCGTGCCGTCCGGGGTGGTCACGACCACCACGCCCGAAAAGCCGTATAACAGTTGAGCGCGGCGATGCTGGTGCGGATCGACGCGATGGCCGTCGCCATAATCGTTGCCGAGGGCAATGAGGGGACGGTCGACATCGATGAACGGATCTATGCGGCTGTTCCTGACCATTCTGGCCCAGTCTCGTAAGAATTGCGCCTTGTCGCGGTAGCGGGCGATAGTGTTTTCCAATATCAGCACGGCAGATCATTGAAAAGCGAGAGCCATGAGCCAGGTCATGAATCCGCCCCGCGCGGCCACTACGATATATCCGGTGCTGCTGGTGGCCAGCCTCGGCCATTTTATCAACGACGTCACGCAAGCCCTGCTGCCGGCAAGCTATCCGGTGCTGAAGACAGGCTTTGAGTTGAGCTTCACCCAGCTCGGCGTGCTGACCTTCGTCTATCAGATCACCGCCTCTATCCTGCAGCCCTTCGTCGGCTGGTATACGGATGGACGACCGCAACCCTATTCATTGCCGTTCGGCATGGCATGCAGCTGCGCCGGCATGATCACGCTCGGAATGGCCTCGAACTATCCGATGCTGCTGATGGGCGCCATGCTGCTCGGCCTCGGCTCCTCGATCTTCCACCCGGAAGCATCACGAATTGCTCGTCTGGCATCGGGTGGGAAACACGGCTTCGCGCAATCCGTGTTCCAGGTCGGCGGCAATTTCGGCAGCTCGCTTGGACCACTGCTGGCCGCCTTCTTCATTCTTCCGCATGGTCAGCATGGAATGGCAATGCTTGCGAGCCTGGCATTCGTCGGCATTCTCATTCTTGGAGGACTGGGCCGCTGGTATCAGGTCAATGGCAGCCACCTGCGCGCGCCTGCAAAAACGGGCAAGGTCCACAAGGCGCTGAGCCTGTCCCGTGCTCGCGTCGGCCTTGCCATTGCCGTCCTGATCGCCCTGATTTTCTCGAAATACTTCTACCTCGCGAGCTTCACCAGCTACTATAATTTCTACCTCATGGCTCGCTTCGGCGTGACCGAACGGTCGGCTCAGCTCTGCCAGTTCGTGTTCTTTGCCGCCGTCGCCGTCGGCACGATGGTCGGCGGTCCCGTGGGTGATCGCATCGGCCGCAAGAAGGTCATCTGGGGCTCCATCCTCGGCATCCTGCCCTTCACCGTCGTCCTGCCCCATGCCAATCTTGAAACGACGATCGTCCTCAGCGCCATCATCGGCACGGTCATTGCGTCGGCCTTTTCAGCGATTGTCGTCTATGCACAGGAATTGCTGCCCGGCCGCGTCGGCATGGTATCAGGCCTGTTCTTCGGCTTCGCCTTCGGCATGGCCGGCATCGGAGCTGCAGCGCTCGGCGTGCTCGCCGACCATACAAGCATCGAATTCGTCTTCGAGCTCTGCGCCTTCCTGCCGCTGATCGGCCTTCTGACGATCCTGCTGCCGAACGTGGAAGATTGAGGGTATTCTGGAAAGGGCAAGGCATCGAGCTTGTTGAAGGCCCTGACCGAGAAAGGGCAGGTCGGCTCCAGGAAGACTTCAAAAATGCGCGGCCCGTGGCCCCAGCTCAGCGGATCTGCGTGCCAGACGGCATTGGTCATGCTGATCTCCTCATCGATCTCGAATCCCGTAATGGAACGAAAACCAGACGGGCCTGGCTCGGCCGGTCAACTTTGCGGGACAAAAAGGTCACACTCCGCAAGCCTTTGCTGACCACATTGCCACGAAGCCGCAGATGCTCCACAACCGGGTATTGAGCCGCCGACAAAATGACTATTTTCCCGTGCTGCAAATGTGGGCGCAAAGTCGAACCCCAGGATTTTGCGGGGCTTGCGCTTCGCCCCTTGCTTTGCGGATGCCTACGCCACCACTCGGAGTTTCAGGCAGACAATGACATTCCCGACGATCAAGCTTCCCCAGAGAGCCCTCATGCTCGCTCAGGGCGTGATTTCGACGCCGAAGGCCAGCTATTTCTCCCTACCGATCCTGATCGCGCTCACAGCGTTCATGGCGATTTCCGAAGCGCCGGGCATATCGAGGGATTGGACGATCAACCAAAACCCCGTCGCGCTCGACAGCGGCGATATTCGCGACGGAAAATGCTCGACCCGAAAGGGCTTCTTCACCACCTGCTCGGCGCATCTCAACTACGCCTACAACGGTCAAACCTATGACAAGGATGTCGAGATCATGTTCGTCGACATCCATGCCGGCGACTATGACACCAATCTCGTCATTTCCGGCGATCATCCGGAATTGGCGACCCTCAGCCTCGGGCTTGATATGCTCTGGAACCGGATCATAACGCTTGCCGTCTTCGTTGCCCTTCTTGGCGGCGCCTGCATCGCCATGATCTTCCAGATCCTGCGCATCTGGCGCGTCCGCGGGCAATTGCGCCAGGCTGCCCAGCTCGAGCCGGTTCCGGTGGAAATCACGGCTTTCCAGCGCAGAGGCAAGCGACTGATGATAAGCTACGCGGATAAGATAGAAGGCAGAAAGACCGGACGAGCGGCCCATACGCGCTTCGAACCGGGACAGGAACCCCTGCTTGTCGGCGAAAGCGGCGGCAAGGCCGTGGCACTTGCCGTCTGGCACGAAAATGCGGCCCTCCCGGTGCTTCTGGACAGCCGACTGGAACGGGTCGACATGACGGCTCAAGAGCGCACCGAGGCGCTGGCGCCAGTGACGGCGGAACTGGGCGGCCACACGCCTGAGCTCATCGTAAAGGGAAAGAAGGGGCCGTCCATCTTCGCGCGGCTTGCCAGGGTCGTCCTCGTGATCCTCCTGATCATCGCCGGCATTTTCGGTTACTGGGTCTGGTATGTGACCAGCGCCGGCTCACAGTTCACTTCACCTGGGATGGACATCAACAACATGATGCCGGCCCCTCTCAACCGTTGGGGCTGCGATCAGTTGAAGAAGCGCTTCGGTGATCAGAGAGCGCCCTTCAGCTGCACCGCCTCGGACTACACCAGCTGGAAGTGAAGTCGGATTGGCATGGTTGGGCACGGTTCGCAAGGAACCCGTGCCCGTTCATAACCGACAGCCGACCCGCTTACTCGACGACCTCGGGCATGACAGGCGGTGCGCCGCGCAACGGCCGGCGAAAGAGTTCCACGCAGGCGACACCCGCGAGTGCGGCGCCGCCGCCGATGACGTGATAGGCACGCACCGGTTCGCCGAGCATCACGATGGCACCCAGCGCGGTGAAGACCGGCAGAAGGTTCATGAAGGCCGCGCAGCGATTGGGTCCAAGAATATGGACGCCACGCACCCATAAAAAAGGCAGGACGACGGAGGCAAGACCGCCGGCATAGGCGATGAGCGGCAAGGTCTCGGCGTTCAGCGAGCGCAAGGGCGCGGACGTTGCAAGAAATGCCGGAAACATGATCACCAGAGCGCAGATTGCCTGCATATAGGTCGATTGCCAGCCTGCAACCGGCACGTTCCAGCGCTTGAGCAGGACGCCATAAACAGCGTAGCTCAGCGCCGCTATGAACATCAGCGGATCGCCGAGATGCACGCCGTTGCGCGCAAGCGCCGCCGGATCGCCGGCGCTGACCAGATAAATCAGCCCGACAAGCGACAGTATACCGCCGCCGACCATGCCGACAGTCGGCGTATCCTTCAGCACGAAAGCGCTCAAAGCCACGGTCAGCAGCGGCGTCAGCGCCGTGAACACGGCCATGTTCGTCGCCGTCGTCGTCTCCGCCGCCAGATAGGACAGGCTCTGGAAGAAACACATGGCAAGAAAGCCGAGAATGGCGAACTGCCCGAGATGCGGCCAGATGACGAAGCGGTTTCGCCAGGCGGGAACCGCGACGAAGGTGCTCATCAGCGCGACGGCGAGAAGCAGGCGATAGAAAGTGATTGCCTCCGGTCCGATCGTGTGCGCGGACAGTCTGGAAACGATCACGTTGCCAGACCAGAGGATAATGGCGACGAGGGGATAGAGAAATGCGAGTTTGTTTTTCATGTGCAATAACCGTGAACCAATTTGGAGGCCCTGATTTACCGTCTTGATGCCGGTCCGTATCACTCTATGCTGACTGTAACTGTAGAGATTGGGACATGCAGAGCGACCCGACCCGCAAACATCTCGATTTTCACGATACCCATCGCGCCATGGCTGCGATGGACGTCAACTATCCCGACGGCGCCACCACCGGATGGCATTCGCATCCGCGCGGCCAGCTGCTCTATGCGATCGAGGGGGTGATGATCGTGCGATCGGCGGAGGGATCGTGGGTGGTACCGCCAAGCCGGGCGCTGTGGCTCGCCGCCGGGTTGGAGCATGACGTGAAGATGTCCGGCGAGGTCAAGATCCGCACGGTCTTTATCGATGCCACGGCGATCCGCCACATGCCGGCAAAAAGCTGTGTCATCGACGTTTCGCCGCTGCTGCGCGAGCTTATCGTTGCCGCCGTCCAGGTTCCGCTCGACTACGAGGTAGGCAGCCGCGACGATCGCCTCATGCAGTTGCTCGTGGACGAAGTGCGGGTCTCCGATGTGCTGCCCTTGCATCTTCCCATGCCGGACGATCAGCGCCTCAAGCGGATATGCGAGGTGATCACGGCACACCCCTCCGATACGTCGACCGCAGGGCAATGGGCGGAACGTCTGCATCTGACGACGAAAACTGTGCATCGCCTCTTCGCCAGGGAAACCGGCATGAGCTTCGCGCAATGGCGCGAACAGGCGCGGCTCTTGTTCGCGTTGCGCAAGCTGGCGAATGGCGAACGCATCATCGATGTCGCCTTCGATTGCGGCTACGCCAGCCAGAGCGCCTTTACCGCGATGTTCCGCCGGCATTTCGGCAAGCCGCCGTCGGAATTCTATCGTTAGGTGTCATTCGCCAGACATCCGATGAGGGGACATGGTACGTAAGTCATCTCGTCCAGGCGGACGCTGTGATTGATTCAAAGTTAACCACTATGATTGGACATAGATCGGGCTGATGGAAAGACGGGCATCATATGGCGAGCACAACAAACAAAGTCTTGACTGCACATGTCCCGTTATCCTTGGCCGAAAAGGTTGACCTTATCGCTGAGCGGCTTGAGCGTTCACGCGGCTGGATCATGAAACAAGCACTTACAGCTTGGCTCGACCAGGAAGAAGAGCGTGAACGGCTGACCCGCGAAGCGCTCTTGGACGTCGATGAGGGCAATGTGATTGACCATCAGGCGATCCAGGCATGGGCCGACAGCCTCAGCAGTGACAAACCTCTACCGGCCCCAAGATATCGCGGTTGCGTGAGCCAAATCTGAAGAAGGCATCGACCGGATGCGCCACCCTTCCTATATTCCTCGGATCGACATCGCCCGCAATTCAGGACGAAGCGTTTGGCAGGATAGGAATCATGGATCAGCTCAACAGCACCGCCGCCACCCTCCTCTCCAGCAGGGACCGTGGCTGGAAAGGCCTGGAGGCGAATTTCCTTCATATCCAGGCCGGCCGGACCCATGTGTCGGGATCGCAGACGCATCGGCTTGGCATTCATTTCGGACGAGCCGTGAATGCCTTTTGTCAGTGCGACGGCCGGCAGCATCGACGTCGGCAGGCGCATGGCGATATCGATATCGTTCCCGCCGGGCTGGACGGCTGGTGGGAAGACGACCGCGATTGCACCATTCTGCGCCTGAATATTGCACCGGAGCTTCTTCAATCGGCCGCTGACGCGCTCGGCCGAAATCCGGATACCGTTTCTCTGGCGCCGAAATTCCAGCTCCGGGATTCCCGGATGGAATCGATCGCCTGGGCAATCAAGGCCGAAATAGAAGCCCCCATCCCATCGGACAGAACCTATGCGGAAGCACTGGGATTGGCGCTGGCGATCCGCCTGGTGGAAGGCGATGGACAGGCCCCGGCTGACGCCACTCCGACCGGCGTCACCTTGACCAACCGCCATCAGCGGCGTCTCGTCGATTTCATCGAAGCCCATATAGATCAGTCGCTGTCCCTTGCCGATCTCGCCGCAACGGTCGGCTTGAGCGTATCGCATTTGAAACCGCTCTTCCGCGCGACCTTTGGCATGCCGGTCCATCACTATGTCCTGACGCGGCGGGTCGAGCGCGCCAGATTGCTTATTCTCTCAACAGAGATGCCGCTCGCCGAAATCGCATTGGCGACCGGCTTTGCCCATCAGAGCCACATGACCCATTGGATGCGGCGCATCCTCGGCCTCACCCCCGGTATGCTGAGCCGAATGCATTCGTGACTTCAATTGTCGTCCAAACCTGCAATTGGCCGTCCGAACCTGTGCGATCCGAAGGGCACGCATGGCTAAGCTGCGGAAAGATCGACAGGAGAAGATGCAATGCACGCAATTCTGGGCGCCACCGGCAAGGTTGGCCGCACGACCATCACAGCCCTGCGCAAGGCGGGCGTTCCGGTTCGCGCAATTCTGCGCGATGCCGCGAAAGCACAGGAGTTTTCGGATCTCGGCTGCGAGATTGCCATCGCCGACGTGCATGACGCTGAGGCTCTGACCACGGCCTTCAAAGGGGCGAGCGCCATCCAGGTCATCTGCCCGGTCGATATCCGCGCCCCGCAGGCCCGTTCCAGCATGGGTCGGCTGGTCGATACCCTTGGCGAGGCCTTGGCAACCGCCAAGCCGCAGACCGTTCTTGCGATTTCCGACTATGGCGCTCAGCATAGCTCCGGAACCGGCGTCACTCTGATCTTTTACGCGCTCGAGGCTCGTCTGCGACAGCTGGACACCCGGCTTATCCTGCTGCGATCGGCCGAGCACATGGAAAACTGGGCACGCCTGGCAAAGGTGGCGGCGGAAAGCGGCCGATTGCCGAGCTTCTACCATCCGCTGACCAAGCTTCTTCCGACCATCTCCGCCTTCGATGCGGGCACGATCGCAGCCGACTTGCTTCTGGAGAAGCAGGAAGCCGCTCTAAAAGTCGTCCATGCCGAAGGCCCTCGGCGCTATACGTCGAATGATGTCGCAGCCGCCATCGGTTCGCTGACTGGCCGCGACGTCATCGCCCAGCCGCTTCCGGAGGCCGAGTGGCCGGCAGTGCTGATGCGCGCCGGCCTATCCGAAGACTATGCAAGACTGCTGACTGAACTCTATCTCGCCCATAATGCCGGCCGAATAGACGTGGAAAAGGATGTCGGCGAGCTCCGTCGGGGCACGACGGAGCTGACGGAAGTATTGCGGCGGATTCTCGGCGCATAAGGGTGGGCAGGCATATCTGAAGCGGTCGCTTGCAGTTCCGCATACGGTTTCAGCAGCGCGGGATCGTGAGAACGACCGTCGTGCCGCCGCCCCTACGGCTGTCGATCGTGGCGTGACCACCATGCGCCTCGGCTATGGCCTTTACGACGGCGAGGCCGAGGCCTGATCCTCCCCCTCTTCGTGTTCTTGCGTCGTCGGCCCGCCAGAACCGCTCGAATGCCCGTTCGCTCTCCGCAGCCGTCATGCCCGGGCCGTCATCCGAGATCATGATGACGCACAGATTATCAACGGCTTGCGACGTCACGCGCAACGTCGAGCCCGGAGCATAGCGCGCAACATTGTCGATGAGTGCAAGCACCGCCTGCCGGATACGTGCCCGATCGGCGATCACCTGCATGTTCTGCAGATCGGTTTCGATTCTGATGCTGAGGTTGGAAAGCGTCGGCATCACGGAATCGATGATATCGCCGATTTCCTCTCCAACGTCGAAGCGCGATTGTTGCAGCTCCATGCGCCCGGCGTTCATCAGCGAAAGCGTCCTCAGATCATCGACGATGCGGGTCAACGCATCGATATGTCCAATCAATCCGCGGAACACCTCCTGGCTCGGTTCGAATACGCCATCCGCCAGCCCCTGCATGCGGCCGCGTAAAATCGTCAAAGGCGTGCGCAATTCGTGCGCGATCGCGGAATTGGAATATTGCAGCTCCTTTTCCGCTCTTTGCAGCTCCTCCGCCATCCGATTGAAGTCGTTGATCAGACGATCCGCTTCGCCGAAATTGCCCTCGCCGGTCGCCCGGCCGGCAAAGTCTCCGTCCGCGATGAGGCGCGCAGCCTCCGTTACGGCCGTTAAAGGTTTGACAAGGCGCCTGGCAAGCCGCCATCCGACATAGGCGCCGACGGCCTGGCCGATCGCCACGTTGATGCCGAGGACGACGAAATCGCTGACGGCCCAATCGTCCGAGGCTCCGGAATTCTTGAACAGCCAGTCATAGACGTAGCCGTAGATCAGGAACCCGAAGAACATCACTGACAGCGCGACGAAGGCGACGATCGTCGTCGACCAGATGATTTGCCTGTTGAGGCTGTTGCTAACCGAAGTCGCCAAGGCGGTAACCCACTCCCCTGACGCCGTTGAGGAGCTCGCCGACACCCGCGGCATCCAGCTTCCGGCGAAGCTTGCTCATGTGGCTGTCCACGGTCCGGTCGAGCGCGTCGCCTTCGGGAAGGCAGGCATCGACAATCTCGCCTCTCTCGAATGCCCTGTTCGGAAAGCCCGCCATATATTCGAGGATACGGAATTCGGTCCGCGTCAGGTTCAGCAGCAGGCGGCTTTCGCCCTCCTCGACGACGGCCATATGCGCGATCGGATCTATGGCAAGCCGGCCGACCCTCAGTACCTTGTTCGTCGTAGTTCCCGTGGCCCGCCTCAGAATAGCCCGGGCCCGCGCAACCACCTCGACGGGGTTGAACGGCTTGACCACATAATCGTCGGCGCCGGAGCGCAGCCCATGCAGCTTGTCGAGGTCGTCGGCCAGCGCCGTGACCATGATGACCGGCGTATTGCCTCTTTGGCGAATGGTGGCAAGCACGGTGTGACCGTCGAGTTTCGGCAACTTCACATCGAGGACCACGAGGTCGGGTCTCAGCCGCTGATGATGGGAAAGTCCGATCTCTCCATCCGATGCCGTCAGCACGCGGAATCCCTCGCGCTCAAAATAGCGCTCGAGAATATCCGAGATCTCCGGCTCGTCCTCGACGATCAATATCAGTGCATTTTCCATTCGCGGCTCCTTCACCAGAAAGAAACGTCAGACAAGGGCCACCCGTCAACATCCCTCAGCCCTCGTCCACGAAACCTCCACAAAACGTCGACCGAAGACCAACAGTCCCGATGTTTTCTCAGGCTCGGACGAAAGTGTCGCTCGCGCCCGGCGTTGAAGCGACCCTTTCGAATAGGTTCATGCCGTCAAGACGTGGAACGACGATCTCGCCGCGACACGGTCAATTGGGAATATATCTATGCGATCTGCATTCGAACTGCCTTGCTGGAAGGCGATATTGGCAGCGACAGCCATGCTTGTGCTGGCCTCTGGCCACCTGCGTGCCGATGAGAGCGGCGAAATGCCTCCTCCCGCGGTCGGCGTCCTGCAACTCAAGGCACATCCAGTACCGGTCATGAGCGAGCTTCCGGGGCGCGTCGCCGCGACCAGGATTTCCGAAGTGCGCGCTCGCGTATCCGGCATTCTTCAGGAACGTGTCTTCGAACAGGGCAGTCTAGTACATCAGGGCGACGTCCTCTACCGGATCGACCCGAAACTGTTCCAGGTGCGGGTGGCAAGCGCCAAGGCGGCCCTGCAGAAGGCGAAAGCCATCCAGGCCAACGCCAAGCAGCAGCTCGACCGCCAGCGCTCGCTGCGTGATCGCAATGTCTCGACAGCGGTCGACTATGATACCGCCGCCGTCAATCTCGCGCAGGCCGACGCTGATGTCGCCGCCCAGGAAGCCGCTCTCGACGAGGCCGAGATCAATCTGGACTACACGCAGGTACGTGCGCCCATTACCGGCATCATCGGTGGAGCTCTCGTGACCGAGGGCACGCTCGTGACTGCCGAGGGCGCATCCAATCTCGCGCTCATCCAGCAGATCAATCCGGTCTATGCCGACTTCACGCAATCCGCACAGGATCTCCTGGCGCTGAAGCGCGCCGTCAGCGAAGGCAAGCTCCTGAGTCCCGCACCCGGACAGGCGTCTGTCGAGCTCGTGTTCGACGGTGGAGAGGCCTATCCCAAGCCGGGCAAGCTTTTGTTTTCAAACGCAAATGTAGACCCCAACACCGGGCAAGTCACGTTGCGGGCGGAATTCCCCAATCCCGATGGTGATCTTCTGCCGGGCATGTATGTCCGGGTGCGCATCGAGCAGGCCGTCCAGCATGGCGGCATCACTATTCCGCAAAGAGCAGTGACGCGGGATGCGGAAGGCAATCCGCAGGTCTTCGTGCTCTCCTCCGATCAGATGGCGCAAGTGCGCAACATCGTCCTCGGCGCGTCTCTCGGTGCCGAATGGATCGTGCTTTCCGGGCTGAAGGACGGCGAAACCATCATCGCCGACGGGGTGCAGAAGGTCATGCCCGGCGGCAAGGTCGTCGCCGAACCATGGGCACCGCGAAGCGTCGAGCCGAACACCTCAGACCAGGCCGCAAAGTAATCAAATCATGGCACAGTTCTTTATCAGGCGACCCGTCCTCGCATGGGTCTTTGCACTCTTCATCATGATCGCGGGGATCATTACGATCCCCGTATTGCCGGTCGCGCAATATCCCGCGGTCGCGCCTCCGCAGCTCTCTATCTCCGCCTCCTATCCCGGCGCTTCGCCGCAGGAAATCTATCAGGGGGTTACCCGGCTGATCGAGGAGGAGTTGAACGGCGTCCATGGCATCGCCTATTTCGAATCGACCTCCGACAATTCCGGCTCGGTAAGCATCAACGCGACCTTCGTCTCCGGGACCGACATCGGCAAGGCAACGGTCGACGTCCAGAACGCCGTCCGGCGCGTCGAGGCGCGTCTGCCGCAGGCTGTCCGCACGCAAGGCATCCAGGTCGAGGAAGCCAGCGCCGGCTTCCTGCTGATCGCGGCCCTGACCTCGACCGACGGCAAGATGGACGAGATCGCGCTCGGCGACTACATCAACCGCAATATCCTCGGCGAACTGCGCCGCCTTCCGGGTGTCGGCCGCGCCCAGATCTTCGCCTCGCAGCGGGCGCTGCGCGTCTGGATCGACCCGGACAAGATGGTCGGCCTTCATCTGACGGCTGCCGACATCAGTGCGGCGATCGCCGCGCAGAACGCGCAGGTGGCGGCAGGTCAGATCGGCGCCACACCCAACCCGGTCAGCCAGGATCTGACCGCGACCGTGATCGTCGAGGGTCAGCTCAACAGCGCAAAACAATTCGGCGACATCATCCTTCGCGCCAATCCCGACGGTTCGACGGTCCGCCTCAAGGATATCGCCCGCGTCGAAGACGGCGCGGAAACCTATTCCACGGCAAGCCGGCTCAATGGCAATCCGAGCGCCGGCCTTGCCATCCAGCTGTCCTCGACCGGCAACGCCGTTGCCGTATCGAAGGCGATCAAAACGAAGATGGACGAGCTGTCGAAATTCTTCCCCAAGGGTGTGGAATATTCGATTCCCTACGATACCAGCCCGTTCGTCAACGCCTCGATCGAGAAGGTCGTGCATACGCTCATCGAGGCGATCGTGCTCGTCTTCATCGTGATGTTCGTCTTCCTGCAGAACTTCCGCTACACAATCATCCCGACGCTCGTCGTTCCGGTCGCGCTGCTCGGCACCTGCGCGATCATGTATGCGACCGGATTCTCCATCAACGTCCTGACCATGTTTGCCATGGTTCTGGCGATCGGCATTCTCGTCGACGATGCGATCGTCGTTGTCGAAAACGTCGAGCGCATCATGGCCGAGGAGGGTCTGCCTCCAAAAGCCGCGACGCAGAAGGCAATGAAGCAGATTACCGGCGCCATCCTCGGCATTACGCTGGTGCTGTCCTGCGTCTTCATCCCGATGGCATTCTTTCCCGGCGCTTCTGGGATCATCTACCGCCAGTTCTCGCTGACCATGGTCGTCTCGATCATGTTCTCGGCCTTCCTGGCGCTGTCGCTCACACCGGCGCTCTGCGCAACCTTCCTGAAGCCAATCAATGGCGATCACCATGGGAAGAAAGGCCTTGGCGGCTGGTTCAATCGCAAGTTCGACGGGATGACAGCCGGCTACACGAAGACAGCCGCAGGCCTTGCGCGCCGGTCGGGACGAATGATGGCCGTCTATCTCGCGCTTGTCATCGGCCTCGGCTACCTTTTCGTCAACTTGCCGGGCTCTTTCGTGCCGGAAGAGGATCAGGGCATCCTGATCGTCGACATTCAGGGGCCGCCGGAGGCGAGTGCCAACCGTACGATCGCGTCGCTGAAGCAGATCGAGGCCATCTTCAAGGCCGAGCCGGCCGTCGAAAACGTCTTCGCCGTCCAGGGTTTCAGCTTCTCAGGAAACGGTGCGAACTCCGCGATTGCCTTCGTCACGCTCAAGAACTGGAGCGTGCGGCCGGCCGGCAGTTCGGTGCCTGAGATCGCCGCGCGCGTCAACGCACAGTTCGCCGGCTTGAAGGATGCAACGTCCTATGCGCTGTCGCCGCCGCCGATCGACGGCTTCGGCACAACGAACGGCTTCTCATTCAGGCTCCAGGACCGCGCCGGGCGCGGACAGAAGGCTCTCAAGCAGGCCGCAGACGAGCTGATGGCGAAGGCGGCCAAGAGCAGCGTGGTGACGAACGTCCGGGTCGAAGGCATGCAGGAGGCCGCGCAGATCACGCTTGCGATCGACCGCGAGAAGGCAAACACCTTCGGTGTCGGCTTCACCGACATCAACGATGCGATCACCGCGAACCTTGGCTCCTCCTATATCAACGACTACCCGAATGCGGGCCGCATGCAGCAGGTCATCGTGCAGGCGGACGGCCGCAGCCGCATGCAGGTGGAAGACATGATGAAGCTGAACGTCCGCAACGCAAGCGGCGGAATGGTGCCGCTCTCGTCATTTGCGACAGCCGATTGGCGCAAGGGCGAACCGCAGATCGTCGGCTACAACGGCTATCCGACGATCCGCGTCACCGGCGAAGCGGCGGCCGGCCAGTCTTCGGGTGCCGCGATCGCCGAGATGGAACACCTCGCATCCGAACTTCCGCAAGGCTTCGGCTACGAGTGGTCCGGCCAGTCGCGCGAGGAAATCGCTTCTGGCAGCCAGGCGCCGATCCTGTTCGCCTTCAGCATCCTGTTCGTCTTCCTGCTGCTGGCAGGCCTTTACGAAAGCTGGTCGATCCCCTTGTCGGTCATGCTCGTGGTGCCGCTCGGCATTATCGGATGCGTGCTGGCGGCGATCCTTCGCGACATGCCCAACGACCTCTATTTCAAGGTCGGCCTGATCGCGATCATCGGCCTGTCGGCGAAGAACGCCATCCTGATCGTCGAATTCGCGAGGGATTATTACGCGCAGGGCAAGCCCCTTCTCGAATCGGCGGTCGAGGCGGCCCGCGTCCGCTTCCGTCCGATCGTGATGACGTCGCTTGCCTTCACGCTCGGCGTCGTGCCGCTCGCCATCGCCACCGGTCCCAGCGCCGCCAGCCAGAATGCGATCGGCACCGGCGTCCTCGGCGGCATGATCTCGGCAACCGTTCTTGCCGTCTTCTTCGTCCCGGTCTTCTTCGTCTTCGTGCTGTCCCTCCTGCGGACAGCACGAACAATAGCGAAATCTTCCCACCGTGATCTTTAGGGAATAATATCAAATAGATAATTACATTTACCGAAGCTGCCTTATCGCTCACTTCCGGCTAAGATACCACCGGGATAGGCGATGTCACGTTGTCTGCAGCTTAACGGTTGGCGGATAACTAGGCGAGGATGAGCTCGCCGACGATCAGTTACAAGAACCACCGCTTTCCGCC
>NZ_JBIVYI010000013.1:0-175668 GCF_044769665.1 Rhizobium sp. NPDC090279
GCCGCGCCAGAATGGCCCGGCTTCAACGCCAGCAGTGGCGGCTAGACCGAGCATGCACTAACATTAAGCCCGGATCACCCCATGGGGGCAGACCAGGGTCATGAGGATTACACCCGCAACATGGCGACCGGCGCTTCGACTTCGGACCTAGCCGTACTGCTCGTTGATGCGAGGCATGGAATTGTCCCCCAGACTCGACGGCACGCTTTTATTATTTCATTGCTTGGCATCCGCCATATAGTGCTGGCTGTTAACAAGATCGATCTCGTTGATTTCGATCAGTCTGTCTACGATCGTCTGCGCGTCGAATTTGAAACACTCACTCTCGACTTTGGTTTCAAAACGATAATGGCGATCCCGCTGTCGGCACTCCGAGGCGACAACGTCAGCCGAAAATCATCACGTATGCCATGGTATACCGGACCTACGTTGATTGAGTACCTAGAGACTGTTGATGTTGAACAGCAGCGCTGCGAAAAGCCTTTCAGAATGGCCGTCCAGTTGGTAAATCGACCGAACCTCGATTTTCGCGGATACTCCGGTACAATTTCTTCAGGCCACGTAGCAACCGGTCAACAACTTTTGGTGGCAAGATCGGGGAAGATATCGACAGTAACGCGAATTGTTACCTACGGCGGGGATCGATCGGAGGCCAGTGCGGGGATGTCCGTAACGATTACACTCGCCGACCAACTTGACGTTAGCCGCGGCGATTTGCTCGCAGCTTGCGATTCCCGTCCCACTGTGGCGGATCAATTTGATGCCCATCTTATTTGGATGAGCGAAGAACCTCTTTATCCGGGGCGCTCCTACCTTCTGAAATGTGGATCGAAGACGACCACTGCCAGCATTACCGCGATTAAATACAAAATAAACATTACCTCATTTGAGCATCTTGCTGCTAAGCAATTGGAACTCAATGAAGTAGCCGTCGCCAACGTGGGGCTTTCTGAACCAATTGCCTTCGACCCCTACTCTGAAAATAGCAGAACTGGCGGATTTATTCTTATCGATCGTTTTTCGAACGCGACCGTCGGCGCGGGGATGATCAACTTCGCCCTCCGCCGTGCGGCCAACATCCATTGGCAGTCAGTCGAAATAACCAAGGAGAGTCGTGCGAAACTGCTAAGGCAACGACCCGCCATTATTTGGTTTACGGGCTTGTCCGGTGCAGGCAAATCCACAATCGCTAATCTAGTGGAACGGAAGCTGCATATGCGCGGCCTGCACACCTACCTCCTCGACGGAGACAACGTCCGCCATGGGCTCAATCGCGATTTAGGTTTCACTGAGGTTGATCGAGTTGAAAATATCAGGCGTGTAGCCGAAGCCGCCAAACTATTTGTCGACGCTGGCTTAATCGTCCTCGTATCATTGATCTCTCCATTTCGAGCAGAGCGACAAATGGCCCGCGAGATGGTTCGAGATGACGAGTTTATCGAGGTTTTCATCGACACGCCAATTCAGGAGTGTGAAAAGCGAGACGTAAAAGGCCTCTACGCAAAGGTCAGGGCGGGTACTCTCCGCAATTTCACTGGTATTGATAGCCCTTACGAACAGCCAACGACACCCGACATACATGTCTTAACGGCCGACTCAGCGGCTGAGGAGGCGGCAGAGAGAATAGTACGTTATCTTTTCGAAAGATCGTATTTTTAGACACAATCCTTGCGTTATCTTTTGCTGCATTGCGGGTTTCGGAAAAGTCCAGACAGGATTTCCGGTAATCTCCGGACAAAGTTGGAGTACACCCTTAGACTGAGACAAGGAAAATCGTGAACGGCACCCGGGCATTAAGCTATGCCGCCTTTTCCATCTATCGTCGACTTGAATGCTTCTGCTTGTATTCTTCCGGCGTGACATAATCGAGCGCCAAATGTAGGCGCTGCGTGTTGTAAACCGTATCGATGAAAGCGCCGATGCTGACCTGCCAACTGAAGTTTCATCCGGCTGCAATTAGAGTCTCTGCAGTATTTGATATGCCAAGTGACGTAGTGGGAGCAACCGGCGGAAACGCGAAGCTTCCACATTGCGTAGCGTTGGAGCTGGTTGTGGCGATGGTTCCGGCATGGTCAGCCAGGGTCCGGTATCCGAGCGATGAGTGCGGCCGGAAATTGTTGTCATCGTCGTCCCATTCCGCAATAGCGCTGCGGACATGATCGAGACCAAAGAATAGACCTTCATTGAGCAGCTCGTCGCGCATGCCGTCACTGAAGCTCTCGACATAGCCGTTTTGCATTGGCCTTAGCGCCGCGATGTAGTGTCATTCGACCTTGTGATCTTTCAACTAGGCAAGGATGGCATTCAAGGTCAGTCGGTCCCGTTGTCTGAGACAATCATGCCGGGGCTGCCCCGTCGCTCGATAAGCGTCGTCAGTTCTCGCGCGACACGGCGACCTGAGATCGACGCGTCCAGAATCGCCGCCAAGCATTCGCGCGTAACGTCGTCGACCACATTGAGCACGCGGAAGCGTCTGCCGCAAACGAATTGATCGTGAACAAAATCCAGCGACCAGCGGGTATTTGCCTTTGCTTCAACGAGGATCGGCGCACGCGTGTCAAAAGCACGCCGTCGGACCTTCCGCTTTCGAACGGAAAGACCTTCCTCGCGATAGAGCCGATAGATACGATTGACGTCGGACGGCTCTCCATCTCGCCGAAGCAAGATGAGCAATCGACGATAGCCGAACCGGCGGCGCTCATTGGCCAGATCGCGCAACTTCGCGCGCAGCTCGACCTCCGGCGGTCGAGAGGATCGATAGCGGGTCGCCTTTCGGTCTGCGGAAATGATCCGGCAGGCCCGCCGTTCCGGAAGGCCCATGATTGTCTTCAGGTGCGCGACAGCGTCACGCTTGGCGGCAGGCCCTACCATTCTTTGAAAGAAGCTCGCGGAGTGCGGCTGTATCCAGCATCTGTTCGGCGCGCAGTTTCTTCAGCTTGGCGTTCTCGTCCTCAAGCGCCTTTAGACGCTTAGCCTCAGACACCGCCATGCCGCCGTATTTGGCCTTCCAGTCGTAAAAGGTCGCTTCAGAAATCCGGTGCCTATGGCAAAGATCATCCGCTTTCGCTCCGGCCTCCTGTTCCTTCAGCACCGCAATGATCTGCTCTTCTGTAAATCTCTGCTTCTTCATAGGTTCGTCCTCGATGGGCCGCACTCCAATTCATTCTGAAGGAAATTCTCAGTGGCAGGTCACAGATGACCCTATGTATCTGTGATGATATGACGTTTACGTCGTTTGATTTTCTTCCCCACATCGAAGCCGCGCAGTCCGCCGCTCTCCGTGGTCTTGACAAGTTGGCAGTCGATGACGGCAGCGGTCGGTTCGGCATTGCGGCCCACAAGCAACCGGCTCGCTTCAACCAAAACTTGCTTGATGATGTCAAATGCGACGCTGTCGCGAAGCAGGTAGAAATAATGCTGGACGGTCGTGAAAGGTGGAAGATCCTTTGGTAACAAAGCCCATTGCAATCCACCGGTCGTAAGATACTGGCACGCTCCACACCTCGGGCATCGGCGTCTCACGTGAGCGGCCGCAGCGCTGCCGGCAGGCAGAAAGGTTCAATCAGCGCCCATTCCGCGTCGGTAGAACCACCTGCATACCGCAAGGCTCTTCTGTCATGCTGCAACCGGGTGATTTTGGTCCAAGCCATTCGATCCCCCTTGTCTTCACAAACAACAGGGGATCACAACCGGCCGAAATCACGTACTTTAATTTTCGTTCCGCCTCTCAGGAGGCATTGGCTCCCGCTCTGCCTTCGTTCTCCCTCGTCGTACCATAGCCATTAAACATCATAACCGATTTCACGCATTGCCGGAGCTGCGACGTCAATAATGGCCTTGGCAGTTTCCGGCTCAACCTTTTCTTGCCATTCGTTGATCTCACCAGTTCGGTAGATTTCAGGTTGCTTGGTTCTTAATTTGTCCACGTCATAGACGGCAGCCTCGACCTCCAGCAAATCCTCGCGACTGTGATAGATTCCCAGTGCCTTAAGAGTAGTCTCCATCGTCCGCCCAAATTCATTTTTCAATTTCTCATAAAGGACAACGCTATCGGGCTTGTCGGCCACCCACTGCAGGTTTTGACGAGACCAGTTTTCGGCGAAGATTTGCGGGTTGATGCCCATTGACCAGCCGGGCCGAAAGTGTTCGAGATAGTGACGAAGCGAGTTGAAAACTGCTCGCGGGTCCCGGACGATCACAACGACTTTTGCGTTGGGTATGTGCTGCCGCATGATACTCACGGCGAAAGGATGCAAATCGGCGCGGATGGTTCCAAGTTCGGGGGAACAGGGGTAAGCGCTCTTCTCTCCGAGATACCCACCATTCAAAGCTCTCCATGTGCTCTGGCAAAGCTCTCTTATTGCTAAATCCCTGGCACAATCAGACAAAGACGCACCGTAGGTTTTCGTGTGCACTGTAAGGTCGCTGAATATCTGTGGATAATACCATTCTGGTTTGCAAAACGGAACGAATTTGTCGAGGCAATCGCGTAGCCAAGTTGTTCCCGATTTTTGGGTTCCAATGATAAATGTTGGATCAGATGTTTGCATTTTCAGTCCTTTGTGAGTTCACGTTGAACCGCGACTTTTGTGACTCATCAAGCTAGCTAGCATAGCTGATTTGCGCGAGCAGTTTCTTGCGAAAGACTTTGGCCGGTGGTCGATAGCCAAGGCATTTGCGGGGTGTCTCGTTGAGCCATTTGCAAATCGCCATCAGATCGGCTTCTGTGACCGACAATGGATACACCTCTCTCGAAAGCCATTCCGTACCCGATCATTGGTATTCTCGCCAGTGCCTTTCTGCCACGGCGATTGCAGGTCGCAGAACCGGGTTTGGGTGCCGATGCTCGCTTGGAGATTGGGCCAATCGATGAACTCCGTGCCACAGCCGAAGGTGATCGAGCGACGGGCAAGATGGGGTAGGGCCTTCAGGGCCTGTATGAGACCATCCATGACCGGACGTGATTGACGGTCGTTGTTACGCAGGAAAATCGCAAATCGGCTAGGTCCTGTTGACAAAGGAGGGCAACCATATCTTTGCAGCAGCCATGGCGAGAAATGCTGAGAAGGATTTTCGAGTCTTGTCGTATCGGGTCGCCACGCGACGGAACTGCTTCAGCCGGTTGAACATCCGTTCGATGCGGTTTAGATCCTTGTAGGCTCGAAGGTCGTAGGCAGGCGGTCTCTTCCAGTTGGCCTTCGGCGGAATGACCGGCCTGATCCCATGGATCAGCAGCTCCTCGCGCAGGAAATTGCCGTCATATCCTTTGTCGGCAAGAAACAACCTCGGCTTGCCGACCGGTATTGCCAGCCGATCAGGAACGGCACTGTAGTCCAAAGCCTCTCCGCCGGTCAGGATAAAGCCGAGAGGACGTCGCTGACCGTCTGCGAGGGCGTGGATTTTCATCGTAAAGCCGCCGCGTGATCGACCAAAAGCCTCCTGATAAGTCCCGCTTTAGCGCCTTCAGCCTGAGAGTGGCCGCGAACAGTGGTGCTGTCGATCATGTGTTGCCAGTCATCCGTCAGCCCCAGTTCGACGAGGGTTTTCAAGGACGGCGTCCCACACGCCCTGTTCGGCCCAACGGCGAGAGCGCATATAGACGGAACTCCACTTTCCGTAGCGCTCACCCATGTCGCGCCAGGGGCAACCGACCCGAAGAACATGCAGCATGCCGTTTAGATATCGCCGATTATCGTGGACAAGCCGGGACTTTCTCCCGCGTTCCGTCGGCAACAGCGCTTCGATAATCCGCCATTCCACATCCATCAGGCCGCAGCGAGCCAAAACGCCGCCTAAAAGAAGTCTTGAATCACGGTCCTCCCGATTTGGGAATCCACTTTACCAACAGGGCCTAATATTTATCGCTCTAAAACAAGCCTCTTTCTGCTTGCTACAAAGAAGTCCATTCCCGCCCTTGCCGCTTCAGCCCAACAAAAAGCGCGGCGAGTTGACTAATATAGTTTCGCTACACTTATCATTATGGAGTAAAATTGCAACAATACGATCAGATAAATTGATTTATTGCTAGATCTGGATTATTTTTAATAATTTATTCCAGAAATACTACAAGCCCCAGCGAAGCCATCGGTTTCTGCGTCTAAATAAAATCCCTCGATATTAGCTATTTTTGAAGTTCTCGGCACGAATACGTTACAACGGATTCGCCTCGAAGTAAGCAGAGGTTCTTCATTTTGACGCTCACAAAGACCACGCCGTTGTCTCACCCAAACACTTCAGCATCCGCCAACAAAGGCTGTTGCTGATCCTTGGGAGAGAGCGTCAACCCATCCCCATCGGTGATCTTCCAGTCGATGGCGATCTGCGGATCGTCCCAGCGGATGCCGCGGTCGCTCCCCGGGGCGTAGTAGTTGGTGGTCTTGTAGAGAAATTCCACGTGGTCGCTCAATGTCAGGAAGCCGTGGGCAAAACCTTCGGGTATCCAGAGCTGGCGCTTGTTGTCCGCGGAGAGAAGAACGCCGACCCATTGCCCGAATGTCGGGGAGGATTTGCGGATATCGACCGCGACGTCATAGACTTCGCCGACCACCACCCGCACCAGCTTGGCCTGGGCATGCGGCGCCAGCTGATAGTGGAGACCGCGCAGGACGCCTCGTCCCGATCGGCTGTGATTGTCCTGCACGAAATCGGCGCCGCGCCCGATCGCCTGCTCGAACTTCACCTTGCTGAAGCTTTCGAAAAAGAAGCCGCGATCGTCGGCAAACACCGCAGGCTCGATGATCTTGACGTCGGGGATGGCGGTATCGATGGCTTTCATTCGTCGTCCTGCTCGGATTATTCGCACGGGAGATGCTGCGGCATGGAACACGCCGCAACGGTTAAAATATCTGCTCGCGCAAGATCCCGAGGAGATATTGCCCATAGGCGTTCTTCTTGAGCGGATGCGCCAGCGCCTCGACGTCGGTGGCGCTGATCCAGCCGCTGCGATAGGCGATCTCTTCGGGGCAGGCAACCTTTAGTCCCTGCCGGTTCTCGATGGTGGCGATATAGTGGCTCGCCTCCAGCATCGATTCATGCGTGCCGGTGTCGAGCCAGGCATAGCCGCGCCCCATGGTCTGCACATCCAGCTGCCCGGCGTTCAGATAGCGCACGTTGACATCGGTGATCTCCAGCTCGCCGCGCGGCGACGGACGGATGGATTTCGCCACCTCGACGACACTTTCGTCGTAGAAATAAAGGCCGGTGACCGCATAATTGCTCTTCGGCACCCTCGGCTTTTCCTCCAGGCTGATTGCCCGGCCCATCGCGTCGAACTCGACCACGCCATAGCGATGCGGGTCCTGCACGTGATAGGCAAAAACGGTAGCGCCAGCTTCCTTGTCGTTCGCCTCGTGCAGCAATCGGGTAAAGTCATGCCCGTAGAAGATGTTGTCCCCCAGCACCAGGGCAGACGGCGCGCCATCCAGAAATACCTCGCCGATCAAAAATGCCTGGGCAAGGCCATCCGGGCTCGGCTGCACGGCATAATCGAGCTTGATGCCCCATTGGCTGCCGTCGCCAAGCAGCTGCTCGAAACGAGGCGTGTCCTGCGGCGTCGAGATGATGAGAATCTCGCGAATACCGGCGAGCATCAAGGTCGTCAGCGGATAATAGATCATCGGCTTGTCGTAGATCGGCAGGAGCTGCTTGCTGACTGCAAGCGTCAGCGGGTAAAGGCGCGTTCCCGATCCGCCGGCGAGTATGATTCCCTTGCGAGCTTTCGTCATGGTCAGGTGTCTCGTCCTCAATCCGTCTATCTATGTCTTATCGGCTCGGGGCTGTGACCGTGATCGTCATCGACCTGCGGCTCTCAATTCCCCGTGGCCAGCAGTCTGGCCAACACATCATCAACACCCTCCTGCCAGTGAGGAAGGGCGATATCGAAGCGATCCATCAGCTTTTTACAATCCAGCCTTGAATTGGCCGGGCGTCTGGCAGGGGTCGGATATTCAGCGGTCGTGATCGGCTTCAGCGCGTCCAGGGAAAGCGCAAGCTTGACGTCCGCCGCCAATGTCTGGTGAACGATATGGGCGGCATAGCCATGCCACGACGTGCTGCCTTGCGCGGTCAGATGATAGGTCCCCGAGAGCGCGTCAGGGGCCTGCGAAGCGGCAATGCGCTCGATCACCGCCCGCGTGACCTCGGCAATCAGGGCCGCCGAGGTCGGCGCACCCACCTGGTCGGCAACGATGTTCAATGCGCTTCTCTCACCCGCCAGCCGAAGGATGGTCTTCAGGAAATTGCTGCCGTGATGGCCATAGACCCAGCTGGTGCGCAGAATGGCATGACGCGCGCCGGCTGCGCGCACCGCCTCTTCCCCGAGCCATTTGCTTTCACCATAGACGGACTGCGGATTGACGGTATCCTCTTCCCGATAGGCATCGGCTTTCGTGCCGTCGAAGACATAATCCGTGGAGTAATGGACAAGCCAGGCGCCATTATCCGCGGCCCAGCGCGCCAATATCCCTGGAGCTTCGGCATTGACCGCCGTCGCCAGCTCCCGATCGCTTTCGGCACGATCCACCGCCGTATAGGCAGCTGGGTTGACGATGATGCCGGGCTTGTGTTTGCGAAGAGCGGCCAGGATGCTTGTCTCACTTGCAAGATCCATGTCTGCGCGTGTCAGGGCCACGACGTTCCCTAGCGTGCCGAGCGAACGCTGCAGTTCGAAACCGACCTGCCCATTGGCGCCGGTGACCAGAATGGCACTCAAAACTGGGCCTCGTATTGCTTGCCGACCCATTCGCGATAGGCGCCGCTGGCGACGTTGCGCACCCAGTCCTCGTTTGCGAGATACCATGCGATCGTCTTGCGAATACCGGTCTCGAACGTCTCCTTGGGCTTCCAGCCGAGTTCGCGCTCGAGCTTGCGCGCATCGATCGCGTAACGCCGGTCATGACCGGGCCTGTCCTTCACGAAGGTGATCTGATCGCTGTAGCGGCCGCCATCGGCCTTTGGCCGGAGCTCGTCGAGGATCGTGCAGATCGTCTGCACGACATCGAGATTGGGCTTCTCGTTCCAGCCGCCGACATTATAGGTCTCGCCGAGCTTGCCGGCTTCGAGCACGCGGCGGATGGCACTGCAATGGTCTCGCACATAGAGCCAGTCGCGAATCTGCTGGCCGTCGCCATAGATCGGCAGGCTCTTGCCCGACAGCGCGTTCAGGATCACCAGCGGGATCAGCTTTTCAGGGAAATGATACGGGCCATAATTGTTGCTGCAATTGGTCGTCAGCACCGGCAGGCCATAGGTGTGATGCCAGGCACGCACCAGATGGTCCGACGCTGCCTTGCTGGCGGAATAAGGGCTGTTCGGCTCGTAGCGATTGAGCTCGTTAAACGGCGCGTCATCCTTCGACAAGGTGCCGTAGACCTCGTCCGTCGAGATATGAAGAAAGCGGAACGCCTCCTTCTCATTCTCCAGCAAGCCATCCCAATAGCCGCGCACCGCTTCCAGCAGGTTGAACGTGCCGACGATGTTCGTCTGGATGAAGTCGCCAGGGCCGTGGATGGAGCGGTCGACATGGCTCTCGGCTGCGAAATTGATCACCGCACGCGGCCTGTGCATCGACAGCAGATCGCCCACCAGCTCACAATCGCCGATATCGCCATGCACGAACACATGACGGTTGTTGCCCCTCAGCCCCTGCAGCGTATCCAGATTACCGGCATAGGTCAGCTTATCAACATTGACCACCGTCTCGTCATGCAGCCCAAGCCAGTCAAGAACAAAGTTCCCGCCTATAAACCCGGCGCCACCCGAAACCAATATCGTCATGAAAAGCCCGTTCCTGCGCTTAGCCACATCATAAAACTTTAACCGTGGCACTTATCGATAAGCAAGAGACGACGGCTGGAAAATAATCCTATCACAAGGATGCGATACAAACTCCGAAGAAGTCACACCAATCTTCTGAGCGAACAGTTATCCCAGTTGCCGATTGGCTTCAACCTCTTAAGACCAAATCATGCAACCTGTGATCACAAATGCGAGATGAATTCTGCAAGATAGACGAACCGGCATCATGAATGGGCATGATCAGCTACCAAATACTCAAATGTGGCCCCGGCTTCTCACTCACAGCCGATGGTCTACAAAATACCACTGATCCGGATAGGAGCGTACCATTGGTTCGATAACGGCATTCAGATGGGCGACGTCGTCAATTGCATGTCCTTCTGTCCCCTCCGCTTCAGGCAGCCTCAACGGCGTCACAGCCCGCAGCAAAAAACTCGCGCCTTTCTCCCGAACAAGATAGAGCGGATAAATCAGTGCATTGGACTTTCTGGCCATACGGGCGATGACCGCATAGTTGCCTTCTAGATGGGCAGGCCGGCCGAAGAATGGTGCGCGGATATGGCCACCGAAGCCCTCGTCGCAGAACATCAGCAGGTTGCCGCCGTCCTCCAGGATTCTTAGAGCGGGACGCACGAAACTACGGCCTGGTTTCAAGATGCCGAGGCCCGCGCCCTTGCGCAGTCGATTGACGATATAGTGACGTGAGCGGCGTTTGGGCGGATCGTAGTTCATGGTGACGTCAAGCCCCATGTCGAGAAGGCAATGCCAGAGCACTTCCCAGTTGCTGATATGCGGCGCGATGAAGATCACCGGCCCCTCGCTGCAGCGCTCGACTAGGTCTTCCGTGCCGATCTTGCGGACATGCCGACGAGCCAGTCTCGGCACGACGGAATATTCCGCCATCTGTCGACCCTGGGAATCGGCATAAGCCTTGAGAAGGCTCCCAAGCTCCGCGTCGCTGAGCTCGGGTCTTATCATCTTGAGATTGGCTGCGGCGCGCGCATAGGCGTCCTTGTGGAAGCGCGGCGCCAGAATACGCCCGAGCCAGCCGCCGAGATCGGAGCAGACGCTGGCTGGCAGTAGCATGAAAGCAAAATAGAGGAGGAGATCTACGGCATTGTCGATATTTTCATGAAGCCAATAGCGTAGAAAAGCCTTGCGCCGGTCGCCGCCTGACAGAAAGTCGTCAAAGGGAGGTGCCTTCGGAGGCTCGTAAGTCCACGCCTTGCGCTTGGTCGCAACGACTTTTTTCTCAGTCTCGTCCCCGGTTGACATTCCTAGCGCCTATGTAACGTCACTGGCATGCCGTCGCGTGGACGGAGTGTCAGGCGGCATTGCGGCTGGACCCTATGCCCTTCCTTGATCCGCACGCGAAAACGCTGGGCAAGGATTGCCAGGCAGAGGATTGCCTCGGTGAGACCGAATTGCAGGCCCGGGCATACGCGCGGACCGGCGGCAAAAGGAATGTAGCTGTAGGGCGTCGGCCGCGCATCGCCGAGGAAACGCTCCGGGTGAAAGCGATGCGGCTCGGGAAAAAGCGAATCCGTCCGATGCAGTATCCATGGTACGATCAGAATCAGCGCGGCTTTCCGCACCTTCACGTCGCCGATCTGGTCCGGCTCGGCCGCCTGCCGCGCCAGGATCGGCACCGGCGGATAGAGGCGCAGCGTCTCTTCGATGACCGCGCGGCACCAGTTGAGGTTGGCGACGTCCTCGATCGAAGGGACCCGATCGCCGCAGACAGCTTCGATTTCCGCATGGATGGCCTCTTCCACCCAGGGCGCGCCTGCAAGCAGATACCAGGCCCAGGTCAGGGTCGCGGCGGTGGTTTCGTGGCCGGCCATGAAAATCGTGGCCGCCTCGTTTCTGAGCGCCACGACGTCGAGCTTCAGCTCAGGATTGCGCTTCTGCCGGCGGATCAGCAATTCGACCATCGAGCTGTTGTCGCCCTTGCCGGCCAGATGGTCTTCGATCACCTGGTCGATGATGCGGTGAATGCGTTTGACCGACCGGCTCAGGCTCGGCGTCTTGATGATCGGCAAGCCTTCGTCGAAGCCAAGAAAATAGCCAAAATTGACGGAATCGACCAGAGACTGGTATCTCGCGAAGCCTTCCGTGACGGCGTTGGCGCTTTCCTCACCGAGATCGTTGCCGAAGATGCTGCGCGAGATGATCTCGGCCGTCAGCCCCGCCATCTCGAACAGGGCATTGACCCCTGCGCCCTCGCCTAAGCTTTGCCAGCGGTCGGCAAGCTCGCTTGCCGTATTCCGCATGATCGCGCCAAAGGCCGGCACGCGGTTCTTGTGCACGATGTCCGAGACCAGCGGCCGGCGCTGCTTCCATGTCTCCTTGTCGGAAATGAACAGCCCGTCGCCCAGCAGATATTCCAATGCACGGCGCATTTGTGGCGTCTTGCGCTCGAAATTCTCATGGCGCTTGGCAACCACATGGCGGATGGCATCAGGCGAATTGACGATGATAAGCTGACGGCCGAGAAGCTTGAACTCTGCCACATGCTCGCGGTAGTCGTTACGACGCCAAATCGACAGGAAATCGCTGCGCGCCTGCAGCATCAGCTTCAGCGGCTGCCCCGGCCTGCCGCCATAATAGGCGGCGTGAGCCGGCTCGAAATACCGCGACGATTGATCGGCGTGTTCGACGATTTCGGTTTTTTGATCAAGCCAGGCCAGCATAGCGGTGCAGAACTTTCGCGCCTTGCGGCCGGTGACAATGAGTGGGCGCTATGACGCCCGGTCGCGCTCACTATATTCATTTCGCAACCGCAGAAAAGCCCCGCTACGCCGAAGTGGAGGCTCTTCTTTCAACTTAAAATCGAATAGCTGCGGCTAGAGATTTTCCAGCATAAACAGTTCATCGAGCGTTTGTCGCCGACGGATCAAACGATGCGCTTCGCCGTCGATCAGGATCTCAGGCGCGTAGAGGCGGCTATTATAGTTCGACGACATCGTGGCGCCGTAAGCGCCGGCGCCGTGGAACACGAGATAGTCGCCGACATGGGCTTCGGGCAGATCGCGCGTTTCTACCGTACCATTGTCCGTCTGCGTGAAAACATCACCCGACTCGCAGAGCGGGCCTGCGACAACGGTTGGGAAGATTGTTCCGGCGGCACTGCGGGGCGTCTTGCCCGGGATAATGGAGATATGATGGTAGCTGCCATACATGGCCGGCCTGGCAAGATCGCTGAAACCGGCATCGACAAGCACAAATCGGTTGCGGCCCATCATCTTGACGGCCCTCACTTCGGCAAGCAATACGCCGGAATCCGCCGTCAGGAAGCGACCCGGCTCGATCTCCAGCCGGATCGAATGGCCGAAATGCGCTTCGATTTGGCGCCGTGCCTTATCCCAGAGCGAAAAATAATGCGCGGGATCGATCTCCTCCTCGCCGTCCCTGTAGGGCACGGAAAGACCGCCGCCGGCTGAGATGGCTTCGATATCGACTTCAAGCGCGCGGCAGAAATCAATCATCGCGCCGCAGACGCGCTGCAAATGTCCATAGTCCACGCCGGAGCCGATATGCATGTGCAGGCCGACGAGCTTCAGCGAATACTGGCGCGTCAGCGCCACAGCCTCCTGCAGCTGCTCGAACCAGATGCCATGCTTGCTGCTTTCGCCGCCGGTGTTGGTCTTCTTGCTATGGCCATGCCCGAAACCGGGATTGATGCGGAGCCAAACTCTGTGGCCAGGCGAACGCTCTCCCAGCTGGTGCAGCATGTCGATGGAGCCGATATTCACCTCGACCTTGTCGGCAATGACGCGGTCAAGGGTTGGCCGATCGAAGACATCGGCGGTGAACACGATCTCCGCGGCTCCCGACGCATTGCCGGCAGAAAAGCCCGCCCGCATCGCCCGATCGATCTCACCGAGCGATACGGCATCGACCCGTACCCCCGCTTTGCGCATCTCCTTCAGGATATGAATGTTCGAACAGGCCTTCTGCGCATAACGAATAACATCGAAAGCAGAGAGTTGTGCAATGCGGCGGCGTATCGCGGCGGCGTCATAAATCCAGAGCGGCGTTCCGTAGTCGGCGGCAAGCGCGCTCAGTGTCGCATTCGAGGGGATGGTCATCTTGTCTCAATCGGTCAGGGCGGGAATAGGTCAACAATGGATAATAGTATGGGCGGAGCAGCAGTGCCACTCCGCCCGTCTAGCAATACAGAGCCAGCAGCGCGCGTCTAGCGTTTTGCTGTTACGAGTGCCTGCTCGATATCGGTAATGATTTCCTTGGCCGCGTGCAGCCCGACATTCAGCCGGATCGTGCGGTCGCTGACGCCAAAGCGCGCAAAGACGTTGGTCTCGGGCGAAATGCTGAGCGCCGCCTTTGCCGGCACCACGAGGCTCTCCGGCCCGCCCCAGCTGACGCCGATGCGGATGAGGCGCAGTGCATCGACGAAATCGGCCACATCGATACGATCCGAAACCTCGAAGGAAAACAGCCCGCCAAAGCCGCTGAAGGTGCGCTTTCCAGGGTGCTCGCCGAGTGCCGGGTGCATGACATCGGTCACATCTTCATGGGCATTGAGCCAGGATGCTACCTCGAGCCCTGCCTCATGATGATGGCGCATCCGGAATGGCAAGGTCTCCAGATTGCGCAGCACTAGCCATGCCTCGAACGGCGCAAGCTTTGCACCCGTATAGGGGTAGATTTCGCTGTTGATCCGGTCGATATGCGTCTTTGAGCCGGTCACAAGCCCTGCCACCGTGTCGCTCTGCCCGCCGAGATATTTCGAGGCGGCATGGATGACGATATCGATGCCGACGGAGAGCGGCTTCTGGAAGAGTGGCGTTGCCCAGGAATTGTCAACCATCGTCACGACGCCATGGCGGCGGGCCGCTTCGGCGATCGCAGTCAGATCCTGCAATTCGAACACCATCGATGTCGGATTTTCGAGATAGGCGAGCTTGGCGCCAGGAAGTGCCGCAAGCATCGCTTCCGTATCCGTGCCATCAATGTAATCGACGAGGATGCCGAAGCGCTTCAACACCTTTTCGAAGAAGCGGAAGGCATCGCTATAGACGTGACGCACGGTAACGATACGGTCGCCCGGTCCGACGAAAGCGAGAACTGCGGCGGCAATGGCGCCCATGCCGCTCGAAAAGGCACGCGCCTCTTCCGCACCTTCCATCTCGGCGATCTTGCGCTCCAGAAGACGCACGGTCGGATTGTCGCCACGCGAATAGATCGGCTTCTTCGAGCGGCCGGCGAAGACGTCCTCAAGCTCCTTGTAGCTATCGAACAGAAACAGCGATGTCTGGTAGATCGGCGGTACGGCCGCATTGAATGGATCGTCGCCGGGCGGCATCAGCGCATCGGGGATGGCGTGTCGGTAGGCATCGAATCTCGGCGTCTCGTTCATGGCGGTCCTCATGGTCAGGGGTGAAGTGTCGATTGGCCAGCCAGGCGGCCCGGCGCATCCGTCGGCAGAATGGCGAGCCATTCCCGCCAGCCGACGAACCCGCCGAGGATGGCGGCAAGGATGGCAGCGGCGGCGGCGGCGGTGGAGACGCCGGCAAAGCCCATCCAAAGCGGCAGCAGGAGCAGAAGCGGGATCAGCAGATAGCCCTGCGGCGCAAGCCCTATGAGCGCGGACAGGCCAGCCCTGCCCCGCGATTGCAGCATGACGAGCAGGACGGATTGAAAGGCAGCAAGCGGAAAGATCGGAAAGAGTGCCCGCAGCCATACGACCGCCTCACCGACAACCTCAGGACTATCCGTGAACAGGCGCGCGATCGGCTCGGCGGCCAAGAACAGCAGCATGGAATAGAGCAATGCAACGGGTATCGTCACGGCCAGCATGAACCGGATGACGGCCTTCAATCGCTCGGCGTCGCCGGCGCCAAAGGCATGGCTGACGACGCTCTGAGCTCCGAGGCAAAAACCGAACAACGGGAGCTGACCCAACGTCATCAGACGGATGGCGATTGCCGTTGCGGCCACGCCTGCGTCGCCACCGTGAACGGCGGCCTCCCGCATCAGCACCAGAAAACCGAAGCCGGTGACGATGCTTGTCGCCGCCGCGGGAACGCCAATCCGGGCGATCGGCCGAAGCAGCCGCCAGTGTATCGCCCCGCCGGTCACATTCACCCTTCCCCACCCACGCAGGAAATAAGCGACATAACATGCAAGGGCTGCAACGGAGGAAACAATCGTCGCCAGCGCCGCGCCGGACGCACCGAGCTTGAAGAGGAAGATGAAGACGGGGTCGAGAACGGCGTTCAAGGCGAAACTGGCGATCAGGACGATCATCGAGAAGCGTGAATTGCCCTCGGCGATTGCGATGAAATCGCAAATCGCCTGCAAAAGTCCAAGCGTCAGGCCAAAAGCCAGTAGCCGGCCGTAGTCGAGCCCGGGAGCCAGGAGATTGTCGCTGGCGCCGAGTGCGCCGACGAAATCCGGCAGGCCGAGATAGATCAGGATCGACAGGAGGATGCCAAGCGGAATCGTCGCGGCAAGCGCCGTTGTCGCGACCGAAGACGCGGCTTTGAGATCGCCCTCGCCGAGATGGCGCGCCAGCAGCGTGGCAAGTCCGATACCCAACCCTTGACCGGCTGCAGCGACGAGCAGAAACAGCGGCATGACCAGACTAATGCCGGCCAGCACATCCGGTCCCAGGGCCCCCAGAAAGATCGCGTTGATCGCGTGATGGCCGGCGCTGGCAGCCAGTCCAGCCACCGCCGGGAGCGCGACCGCAAGAACGAGCCGCCGGATGCGCGGATCGTTCATATCGACGGCTGTTTTCATCAGGCGCCCCGCACCAGCGAGCCAAGAACCGGTTGCCCATCCTCCTCGGACAGACCGGTGAGATCCGGCGACAGCAGCCGATCCACGAAGAAGCGCTCGCGCAGGAGCATGACAAGCAGCGCCTTCTTGTGCGGGAACTGAATATGCTTGACCTTCGCGAAGCCGGAACGGTCGAGATTGCGGATCTGTTGGGCGTGATGATGGATCGGTTCGCCGACGATGCGGCGGGTGCGCGGATCGGCCAGGAACATATAGTGCATCAGCGACGGCAACCAGGCGCTGACAAAGGCCTTTCCGCGATAATCATCTTCGCCGATCGCCACATGCCAGCCGCGGTCATAGCCATCGGCCTCATAGTGTGGCCCGATCCTGTCTTCCTTCGCCCAATAGAGCTCGAAGTAGCCGAAGGGCACGCCGCCGAACGTTCCGATCAGTGGCAGCGTGCGCGGATCGGCAAGGCGGCCCGCAATGAAATCGCGGTGATAGGCAAGATCACCGCTGTCCTCCCATATGGCGGCGACCCTCGGGTCGTTCATCCAGCGATGGAAATGCGGAAGATCGGCCTCGATATCGGCGACATGGAAGCCAAGCTGCGTGCCGAGCCAGGGGATGAAGCGGCTATAGACACGACCGGCGGGCTTTGGCGGCCGCTGCGGATGAAGGACACCATTCGTCAGGATCGGCACTTCCGGGTAGGACTTGGGCGCGCTTCCGAGCCATGACCTTGCCTGCTGGAAGAAGGATTCGGGCCGCACGATCAGGCGATCGCCGCTGCGCTCGATCGCACCCGATTCAAGCAACCGCCTTGCAAGATCATCGTCGGCAAGCTGGATCTCGAAGCAAGTCAGTTGCGGATTGCACGCCAGAATGGCTTCCGATACGGCGTTGACGATGTCTTCGGCAGAGACTGCCGGGGAGATTGTATCGAATGTCAGGAGATTGGCGGCAGGGCCCGACAGATAGCCGGCGGCGAGCTGTACGCCGTGATGCTCGACGCGGACGCTTCCCGGTACCGGCCCCGCCGATACAACGAGCGGCTGGCCGCAAGCGAGCGCGCTGCTCGCAAAACCCGGTGCCGGCAGGCGCAGATCAAAGGATTTCTCCGCCGTCCTATCGCTCATGATCGCCAGGGAAGCATCCATATTCCATCTCCACATGTCCAGAACAACGCCGGCCGAGATCGGCAAGCCGAGCACAGCGCTAATCCCGCAGAGACGAACGGCGGTGGCGAGAATTCAAAATATTTTCCGAAAAATATTTTTTGATAATCTCCTGAATTTTCCAAAACTCCGTTCGTCATGCAGCTACGTCGACGTAATTTTCGGAGTATCTGAGTTTATCGACGCCAGAAGACCAGAAATACAAATCAGTTAAACTTAATATCTGTCATAGATATTGAGATGTATACGTTATTGTATTTCTGTTGATTAAATATGTATTTCAGTACACTCAGGGAGAATGGCGAAGAAATGACTGTCCATGATCGGAATGCCAAGGCAGCAAACGACGCGGATTACCTCGCCAAAAGCTCGCTATCGCCAGCACAGTCACGTATCTGGCTCTTGTCGGAGACAGGTAACGAAGGCGTCTACGGACGACAAATACTCGCGATTGCCTTCCCCTCCGTCGCTATTGCTGCAGCGCGCGACGGCCTTTCAAGGCTCTCGCGGCAACATCCTCTTATCACCTCGGAATTCGAAGCACGGGCAGGCGGCGCCGTCCAACAGATCCTGAAAAACGACTGCTTCGTCGACATCCTTGAGACAGAATTGGCTGCCGACGACAATCTGGATGAGGCGCTGACCACGGCCGCCTCGACCGAACGAGCCCGCCCCATAGACCTTACAGACGGCAATCCGGCCCGCTTCATCCTCCTGACCCGGAACGGACAAGCGATCGCTGCGCTATTCTCCCTACACGCCATCCTCGGCGATGCCGCAGCGCTCGACCTGCTTGCGACGGATTTCCTTCGCAACATTGATAGTCAGGAACCGCTTGATATTGCAGAGACGACGCTGCCTGATGCGGCGTCGTGGCTGACTGGCAATGGTGCGCCGCGCAATCCCGCGCCGGAACTGGTGGACTTCTGGTTCCAACGGTTGGCGGCACAGGAAAACATCGCATCGCTCCTGCCGCAAACGTCGACTGGAAAGGACATCGTCGACGAGAGCTGGTTCGAACATGTGCTTGAAGCGTCTGTGCAGTCGAGCGCAGACACCTCGCGCGACATGCTTGCCGCCCTCGGGATCACCTTGCGACGCCATTCCGGATACGCCACGCAAAGGATCGGCCTGGTCACGCGGCCAGAGAGGCAGAAAATCGCCGCCCGCAGCGAGGATGTGCTGATCCTGACTGCGGATCTCAACGGCACCATGACGCTGGGGGGCGTCCGCGCGGCTTTCGGCGCGGAAATCGGGACAGCCACCCGGCAATGCCTGCCCTTTGAGGCCCTTGCCGACGCCTTGGTCAGACGCGACGAACTCTTTGACACGACCGGCCTCGTCAAGACACTCCTCGATGTGCGCCCGCCCCTGCGCTTCCTGCACGCGACGTCGAATGAGGCCGCGATCCACAATCCCGTGGGGCCACCCGCGCGCCGTGACGCCGATCTGGTCATCACCGTTTCACCGGCATCTGCCGACAAGCTTCGCATCGGCATCGGCTTCGATCCCCAAAAGCATGATCGAAAGCAGATCAGCCGCTTCGCCCGCGACCTTGCCATCGCGCTTACGCAGCTGAACGCCAATCCCGCCGCGCAGATCAGGCATATCCCCTTCGTCTCGCCGGAAGAATTGGATAGGCTTTCCGCGCCCTACCCCGACGCACCGGAACCGGATGACGGCACGCCGATCCATGAAGTCATCTCGGCCCAGGCGAGACGGCGACCGAATGCCTTTGCCGTGGCGCAGGGCGAGAAGTCGGTGACACATGGCGAGCTCGAGCTTGCGGCCAATCGACTGGCACATCGCCTCATCGCGATGGGGATCGGACCGGAGAAGCGGGTTGCCATCGCGCTTGAGAAATCGATCGACGCGATCATCGCCATTCTTGCCGTGCTGAAGGCCGGCGGCGCGTTCACGCCGGTCGAGCCGGATCATCCGGAGGCCCGCAACCGCCATATTCTGACGGCACCCGGTCTGTCGCTCGTCATTTCCCGCAAAAAGCACATCGCGAACCTGCCGAACGATATCGGCACGCCCTACCTCGATCTGGATGCTATCGACCTATCTTCCGAAAGCGCCGAAGCGCCGGTCACGGCCATCGCCCCGCAGCAGCTTGCCTATGTGATCTACACCTCCGGCTCGACGGGCGTGCCGAAGGGCGTCGCGGTCGAGCATGGTCCTTTGGCGCATCATTGCAAGGCGACGCTGCGCATCTACGAGATGAGCGAGGCGTCCTGCGAATATCCTGTCCTTCCCTTCACCTCCGATGGCGGGCATGAACGCTGGATGGTGCCGCTGATGGCGGGTGGCGGCGTGGTGTTGACGCAGGACAAGCTTGCGACGCCGGAAGACGCCTTCGCGATGATGAAGCGGCACGGCGTCAACAATGCGAGCCTTCCGACGAGCTATGTCCGCGGCCTTGCCGAATATGCCGGCGAGAACAGCGAAATACCGCGATTGCGGCTCTACTCCTTCGGCGGCGAGGCTCTGTCGCAGGCCGTGTTCGACATGATCACCGAAAACCTGAAGGCGCAGTTGCTGATCAACGGCTATGGTCCCACAGAAACGATCATGACGCCGATGATCTGGAAAATTCCGGCGGGAACCCGCTTCGAGGGGACGGTCGCGCCAATCGGCCGTGGCGTCGGGGATCGGCGCATCTATGTGCTCGATGCCGATCTAGCACCTGTTCCGGTCGGCGTGATCGGCGAAATCTACATCGGCGGCAGCGGTCTGGCGCGTGGCTATCTCGGCCAGTCGGAGCTGACGGCGGACCGCTTCATCCCCGATCCCTTCTCGCAAGACGGCAGGCTCTATAAATCCGGCGATCTCGGCCGCTGGCGCGAAGACGGCATCGTCGAATTCGCCGGCCGCGTCGATCACCAGATCAAATTGCGCGGCTTCCGCATCGAGCCCGGCGAGATCGAAGCCGTATTGCGCTCCGACCAGCGCGTCGCCGAGGCGGTTATCCTCCTGCACAATGAAGGCGGGCGCAGCTCTCTCGTCGCCTATGTCGTGCCACGCGAAGGCGAGAGCCTGAGCGTGACCGAGCTGCGCCGCGCCGCCATGACGGCCTTGCCCGACTATATGGTGCCGCAGACGATTATGCTGATCGATGAGCTCCCTATGGGACCGAACAGCAAGCTCGATCGTGCCGCCCTTCCTGCACCGCGTATCGAACGCGAGATGGTGGCACCGGCCAATGACAAGGAAAGAGCGATCCTCGAAGCCTGGAAGGATATTCTCGATATCGGCGATATAGGCGTCACGGAGAATTTCTTCGATATTGGCGGCCAATCGCTGATGGCCGTGCGCATCGTCTCGCGCCTGAAGATGCGCCATCCCGAATGGCCGCTGTCGATTGCAGACATGTTCAACCATCCGACGGTGCGCGATCTGGCGCTGGCGATCGACGGCAGCCGCGACGAGACCGGCGTCGATGTCGTCTATCTCCGTCGTAACGGTGACCGACCGGTGCTCTATTGCTTCCCGGGCCTCCTTGTCAGCACGCGCGAATATATGCGCCTCGTCGACTATCTCGGCCCGGAACAGCCGGCGACCGGTTTCATCTGCTATTCGCTGACCGAAACCAAGACGCTCAGCACCCGCGTCGAAGACATCACCGCGCGTTATGCCGAAGCCGTGCGCAGACAAGCCAATGGCCGGCCATGCGCTTTCCTCGGCTGGTCATGGGGCGGTCTGCTTGCCTATGAGGCGGCCCGCCAGCTTGGCAGCGACATCGATCTGCGCATGATCGGCATGGTCGATGTCTGCGACATGGACGAAGAGTTCACCGTCGGCATCATGCCGCGCTTCGACAACGGCATCCGCGAGCGCACCCATGCCGCCGTACAGACCTGGCTTGCAACGACGCCGATGCGCGAGGATTGGAAGAGGCTCTTTGCCGCCATGAACGAGGAGGTCTACGAACAGTTCCTCCACCATGTCGTCAAGCATAACGTCAAACTGCCGACGGATGGTCCGGATATCGGCTCGGAAGAGCATACGTTCTGGATTCTCATCGACAATGCGATGATCTTCCGAAACTACCGCCTGGAGCAGTCCGATTTCCGCATCCATGCTTTCGCGGCCGAGGATTCCCTGACCCGCGCGCTCAACGTCATCGACTGGCGGCGCTATTCGCCGAATGCCACGGCCTCGGAGATCGTCACCGGCACCAACCACCTGACGATCATCGGCAAGACGCCCTTTCATCAGCGCTTCGCCCGGCGGCTCGATCACGCTTTTGCGCCGGGACCGCTGTCCACAGCCATCGTCAAGTAACCCCCCTCTTCGACATTATTCTGGAGCTGCATCATGACATCGCACGTGCTCGACCTCGCCGGGGCCGGAATTGGTCCGTTCAACCTCAGCCTTGCCGCTCAACTCGATTCCATCCCGCAACTTTCGGTCCGCTTTTTCGAACGGCGCCCATCCTTCTCCTGGCATCCGGGAATGATGCTGCCAGGCGCGGAGATGCAGACATCCATCCTCAAGGATCTGGTGACCGCGACCAACCCGACAAGCCCCTGGAGCTTCCTCTCTTATCTTGTTGCGCATAAACGCTTTTATCAGTTTCTCAATGCGGAATATGAAGCGGTCCCTCGTAAGGAATTTGCCGATTATCTCGGATGGGTCGCTCGCGGACTGACGTCGCTTCGCTTCGGCGCAAGCGTTCGCGAGGTTCATGCCAATGACGGCGTTTTCTCCATCACCACCGGTGACGGTGCAATCGATGCTCGCAACCTCGCCGTCGGCGTCGGCAAGATCCCATCTCGCCCTGCCTGGGCCGAACAACTGCCGAAATCCATGACGTTCCATAGCAGCGAAGCCACGCAGCGCCTTGGCGATGTCAAAGCGCCACGCGTTGCCGTCATTGGCGGAGGACAGAGCGGCGCCGAGATCGTTGATGCGCTTCTGGACTTGAACGCCGTCTCGACCGTTCACTGGATCAGCCGCCGGCCGAATTTCGAGCCGCTCGACGCCACGCCCTTCACCAACGAGCTCTTCACACCAAGCTATATGGAGCGCTTCCACGGCCTGCCGGAAGAGCTGCGGCTCATCCATACGCGCCGACAGGTGCTGGCAAGCGACGGCGTCTCCGCATCGACCCTGAAAAAGCTCTATCGTCGCCTCTATGAGAGGAAGCTCGAGGCGGCGGCCGGCACGGATCACGGCATATCGCTGCGCCCGTTCCGCGACGTCATCGCCGCCGAACAGGATGGCCCCGAAATCGCGCTGACCATGCGCAATGGCTTCGATAACAGCATCGAAACGCTGGTCGTCGACATGATCGTGCTGGCTACCGGCTACCGCTTCGTTCTTCCTGAATTCCTGCATTCGCTCGAAAATCGTATCGAGCTCAGCTCCATTGGCGAGCCGGTGCTGGAAAGCGACTTCTCGCTGGCATGGGACGGTCCGCGAGACAACCGCATCTTCGTTCTCAATGCCGGGCGCCACAGCCACGGCATCGCCGAACCGCAGCTCAGCCTTGCCGCGTGGCGCAGCGCCGTGATCGCCAACGCATTGCTTGGCCGCCAGCATTTCGATCTCGATCAGCTCGACCCGATCGTCCAATGGGAATCACATGGGCCATCGTTAGACCTTCCCTCTCACATGGGACAGGCAGCGGAATAGGTGGAGACCGACCAATCGGCGGAGCAGAGGGCGCAGGTGGAGCTTCACAGCCTGCGCCTGCCTGACGGCCCACCCTTACCAGTTTCGATACTGAGCGAGACCGAGAAGAACCGTGCCGCAGCATTCCGATCATGCGCGGCAAGGCGTCTCTTCGTCGGTGGGCGGATCTTATGTCGCAACATCATCGGCAATCTGGTCGGCAGCGCGCCGCAAGCACTCTCTGTTGCAATTACCGCTTCCGGCAGGCCGTACCTGCGTGATTACCCCGATATCGACTTCAATCTCTCGCACACGAGAGACCGGATAGTGCTCGCGATTTGTCGCGGCGGCCGCATCGGCATCGATATCGAACGCCTCGATGCATTTTCGGAGAAAGAGGCCGGCGAGATCATGCCGATGATCCTTTCCGAACTCGAACTCAATCAAGTGCATCAGTTGGATACGCGACATCGCCACGAGGCTTTTCTTGCCTGCTGGGTTCAGAAGGAGGCGGCGCTGAAATGCTTTGGCCAGGGTTTCTTGGCCGACCCGCAAAGCGTGATATTGATGCCCGGAAAGACAACCTTTAGCTTTGAAAGCCAGGTGTCTGGTGAACCGATTTTCATCCGCTCCGGCCGGATTGGTGGCGAAGAAACCGGGGATTTTCAATGGGCTATCGCGACCTCAAAGGCTGCGGCAAAGCCGCAATGGCAGCATCATAAAAACGGGATTTTCTTATAGACCATATAGAAAAATCTAAATAAAATCAGTTATATAAGCCATAATTTAGCCAATGCTGCACTTTTCGACTCCGCTATCTTGACTATTATTATCATGTTTTATAGGGTCCCTTTCAAAAAAGAGGGGCACACAGAAATGCAACTTTGGATTTCAGCGAGAGCCCGACATGATTGCCAACCATTCGCAGTCGACTTCCAATGAGCAACTCCAAACAGCACTTCACGCCTATCCGAAGCTCCTCTCCGTCGCGCGCAGGATCACGGGCTGCATGAGCTTGGCCGAGGATGTCGTGCAAGAAGTGCTCCTGCAGCTGGTCTCCAAGCCGCTGAAGGAGGATATAGCAGCGCCCGCACCCTACGTGATGCGCATGGTGCGCAATCTGGCGACGGATCATATGCGGAGGCTGCAATATGAGCGCGGCCTGTTCCTCGACGAGGAAGTCGGCGGCAACACCTCCGCCTATGGAAGCCCCGAAGAGCATCTTCATGAGGCCGAGGCCTATAAGGCTTTCCGTTGCACGGTCGAATCCATGCCCGCCAGAACCCGCAAGTTCTATGAGGAGCATTATTTCGACGATGTCCCCCAGAACATCATCGCCAAGGAGGCAGGCGTATCCTGCGCGCTCGTATGCGGCCTCCTGCGCGAGGCGCATTCGCGTTGCCTGGCCGCCATCGCGCTCGAGGCCGATCATGGTTGCGCCGCCGGCAGCGGTCACAGACGAAACCGATCGACGCGTGTGCGGGAGATGCGGGCTTGATGGCGGGTTGCCGCCATCATCCGCGAGCTGATCACCGGGAAAGGACGGGATAAATGCAGGAAACCGTGGAGATAACCGAAGCCAAGGGCGCAATCTGTCGTGAGATCATGTCGGAGCTGACGGATTGGTTCACCGACCCAGATGTCATCGAAGCCTGCGCAGGGGCTGTCGAAACCCTGCCGATGTTCGGTTGCGTCGAGGCGGATACCGTAGCCGGCTTCGTCGCGCTGCGCGCCCACCCGCCGGCGGCGATGGAGATTCTGGTGATTGCGACCCGCCGCCGATATCATCGCAGCGGCGTCGGTAAAAGCTTGCTGGCTGCGGCAGAGGCATTCGCCCGTTCCACCGATTGCAAGCTCCTGACGGTGAAGACGCTTGCTCCGCGCGGCCGGAGCGAACCGCAATACGAAAAGACCCGCTCTTTCTATGACAGGAACGGCTTCATCCGAGCCGAAATATTTCCGACCCTCTGGCGTGAGAGCGATCCGTGCCTGTTCTTCGTCAAACCATTGACGTCGATCAACTAACGCAACCACTTCGGCGGCATTCAGCATTTCAGGAAGCCGGTGCGCTTCAGCAGGAAAGATAATGAAAGACGAAACGACCACTCGAAACAGCCAGCATCATGCCACGGTCTTCACGACGGAGGGCCTGCGTTTCGAGGTCGAGGGCAAGACCATTCTTCACCCGCTCGACATCAGCTTCAAGGCCGGCGAGATCTCAGGCCTGATCGGCCATAACGGCTCCGGCAAATCGACGCTGATCAAGCTGCTGGCCAGACAGATTCAGCCGACGGGAGGGCGTATCCTGTTCGATGGCGTTGCCGCCAGCTCCTACGATATGCGCGCATTTGCGCGCGCCGTCGCCTATCTGCCGCAGGACACCACCTCGGCGGCGGGCATGACCGTCGAGGAGCTTGTCGCCTGCGGACGCTACCCCTGGCATGGTGCGCTTGGGCGCTTCACCGATCTCGACCGAGAAAAGGTAGAGACTGCGATGAGGCTGACGCATGTCGACAGCCTGGCCGGCCGAATGGTGGACACGCTCTCCGGTGGCGAGCGCCAGCGCGTCTGGATCGCCATGCTGGTCGCCCAGGACAGCCGCTGCCTGCTGCTCGACGAACCGACATCGGCGCTCGACATCGCCCACCAGATGGAGATCCTCGGGCTGGTGCGCGAGCTTTGCCGGACGAAGGATCTAAGCGTCATCCTCGTCCTGCACGATATCAATGTCGCAGCCCACTTCTGCGACCATCTGCATGCGCTGAAGCAGGGGCGCCTCATTGCCGCCGGCCCGTCGCCGAGCCTCATGAAGGCCGAGACGCTCCACACGATCTACGGCACCAACATGGGCGTCACCGCCCATCCCGTGCACGGAACGCCGCTTGCCTATGTCATCTGAACTCAGCTTCGAGACCCTGATGCTCTCCCGCCGCACGCTTCTCGCCGCGGCAGCGCTTCTCGCCGTTCCGCAAGCGGCAATGTCTGCCGGCGCCATATCCGGTCCGATCGTTTCCCTGGACTATGGCCTTGCCTCGACGCTGCTCGCGCTCGGCGTCACGCCAGCCGCCATCGCTTCGCTTGCCGACTGGGATACGTGGGTCGTCGAGCCGAAGATGCCTGCTGGTGTTGTCGATCTCGGCACGACCAGCGAGATCAATCTCGAGGTCCTGGCAAGCGTCAAACCCGCCTTGATCCTGACAACACCCTACCTCGCTCCACTGAAGCCGCAACTGGAGGCGATTTCGCCGGTCATGGAGCTGACGATCTATGCCGAAGGCGGGCAAGCTTTGCCACGCTCCATCGAGGCCACGCGGCTGCTGGCCGATGCCATCGGCCGTCGGCGGCAGGCGGAGGACTTCCTTGCCCGGTCCGAGCAATTCTTCGACGACTGTGCGAACCGGGTAAAGAAGCTCAATCCGCCGCCGCTTGCTCTGATCAATTTCGTCGACCAGCGCCACGCCCGCATCTATTGCGGCGCGGGCCTCTATCAGAACGTCATGACCAGGATCGGCCTCAAGAATGCCTGGACCGGACCTGGCGACTACTGGGGTTTCGAAACGATCGGGCTGGAGCAACTCGCTACGCTCGATCAAAGCCTGCGCCTGATCGCCTTCGAGCCCCTGCTCCCGCCGAACGTCCTCGACAATCTGCAGGATAGCCCGTTGTGGACCAGCCTCCCCTTCGTGAGGGCCGGGCGCGTATCCGTGCTGCCGGGCACCTTGATGTTCGGCATGGTGCAGGAAGCGGAGCGCTTCGCGCGCACCCTGCTCAATCATCTGGAAAAATTCGCATGATCCGCACCGAAGCCAACAATACCCTCGGTGCTCCCGCCGTGGCTCTGACGCTGTTCGCGATCGCCGGCCTCCTCGCCTGGCATCAGCTGGCCCCGGACCTCTCGCGCCTGTTCGCACCGGAAGCCGGTTACGATCCTCAGCGGTTGCTGCTGCTCTATTCAACGCTGCCGAGGATCGCCACCGCATTGCTGGCTGGCGCCGCGCTTTCGCTGTCGGGAAGCCTGTTGCAGCAGGTGCTGCGCAATCCGCTAGCCTCGCCCTCGACGCTCGGCATTTCTGCAGGCGCCAATCTCGCCCTCGTTGCCGTCATGCTCGCCTTTCCCGCTCTTCAGGGTCTCAGCCGCGACGCCGTTGCCCTGTTCGGCAGTGCTGCGGCCGCGGCAGTCGTTTTCCTGATCGGTGCAAGACGCGGCTTCTCGCCCTTGGCACTCGTGCTGTCGGGCTTGATCGTCGGCGTCTGGAGCGGCGCATTGGCCGCCATTCTCGTGCTGATGAATGATCGCTATCTCTCCGGCCTCTTCATCTGGGGGGCTGGATCGCTCGCGCAGCAGAGCTGGACCATTCCGCTTTCCCTGCTCCCGAAAATCGCTGTACTCTCTGTCGCGGCCTTGCTGATGGCGCGACCGCTAGCACTGATGGAGCTTGGCGACAGCGGCGCAAGCGGACTTGGCATGTCAGTGAAGCGCACCCGCATCGTGGCGGTCTGCATTGCGATTGCGCTTGCCGCCATCGTCACCAGCGCGGTCGGCGTCATCGGCTTCATCGGCCTGATCGCGCCACGCGTCGCCCAGCTTGCCGGTGCTCGCCACATGAAGAGCCAGCTTATCTGGTCGCCACTCATCGGCGCTGGATTGCTGCTTCTGACGGATGAGGCCTTGGTGCTGCTTTCCGGAGCCTCCTCGACGTTTCTTCCGACCGGCGCCATCACAGCATTGCTCGGCGCTCCGTTGCTGCTTCTGATGCTGCCGCGTTTGAAGACAGCGCAGCGCAGCGCGCCGAACCTCTCCCAGGATGCGAACCACGCTCTGCGCACGCCGCGAGCACTCTTGCTGGTCTCGATCCCCGCGCTCGTCCTTCTCTTGGCCGCAGCGGTGTTCTTCGGACGCGCCCCGGATGGGACATGGACGTTCCTTGACTATCTCCGTTGGCCGGATGTGCTGCCTTACCGCCTGCCGCGCATTGCCGGCGCTTTCGCCGCCGGCGCGACGCTGGGTGTCGTTGGCGCGATCCTGCAACGGCTCAGCGGCAATGAGATGGCAAGCCCGGAGGTCCTGGGCATTTCGGCCGGCGCCACCCTCGGCGTCACCGCCGCGCTCTTCCTTCTGCCCGCTCCCGGTGTGGCCGCGCAATTGGGCTTCGGCGGTCTAGGCGCTTTCGCCGTCCTCATCGCCATCTTCCTGTTCGGCATCCGATCCGGCTTTGCGCCGGAGCGGGTGCTTTTGACGGGTATCGCGCTCGGAGCCATGCTGGATGCCTTCATCAGCGTGCTTGCCGCGAGCGGCGATCCGCGCGCGATGATCGTAATGCAATGGATGAGTGGATCGACTTATCTTATTGATGTATCGAAAGCAATTTCCGCTACAATGGCTGCGGCGACCGGCATTGCGCTGGCATTTTTGGCCTATCGCTGGCTCGATCTGCTGCCGCTTGGCCCGCAGGCAGCGCAGGCAATCGGCATTCGCGTCAATTTCGCCCGTGCCTGCCTGTTTGCGCTGGCCGCCACCATGACCGCCGCGGCCACCCTCGTCGTCGGCCCCTTGAGCTTCATTGGCCTGATGGGTCCGCATCTGGCCCGCGAACTCGGCCTGCGCCGGGCGGCTCCGCAGCTTGCCGGCGCAGCGCTTGCCGGCGCCGGCCTCATGGTACTGGCGGACTGGTTCGGCCGAATGATCGCCTTTCCCTACCAGATGCCTGCCGGCCTGGTCTCGGCCCTTGTCGGCGCACCGCTGCTGCTCATATTGCTAATGAAGCGGCCCAGAACGGCATAGTGGTGAGAGGTGGCGGTTGACATTCGCGGGCGTCCCTTCGGCAGCCATATGTGCAGCGAACGGAATGCTTGCTTCTCGAAGGCGGGCAGATTGCCTGCGGTGTGCAGGACGGCTTTCTGAGCTAAGTTCAAGTCAGGACTTCCGCGTGGATCAAACGCGATCCAGGAACTCAAGCACGCGACTGGTAAGCAGTGCCGTGGCATCCGCATCATAGGACGGGAGCGAGCTGTCGGCGAAGTAGTGCTGATCCCCGCGATACAGGAAAAGCTCCGCGTCCTCGACCTTCTCCACAATCTCGCGTGCGGCATCGATATCGCCCTCGTCGACGAAGATCGGGTCGTTTTCCATGCCGTGAATCTGGACCGGGACGCCGGCCGGCCAAGGTCCGAAGGCCCATTCGCCACTGATCGGCAGACAAGAATGGAAGAAGAGGGCTCCGCGAGCTCCGGGCCGTGTCTGCGCCAATTTCTGCGCCGGCAACACACCGAACGAAAACCCGGCATAGACGAGCTCGGCAGGCAGTTCGTCGGCGACGCGAACGCCGCGTTCCCGCATATCGTCGAATCCGATCTCACCGATATAGGCGAGCCCCTCTTCGATACTCTGGAATCTGCGACCATCGAACAGATCCGGCGTGTGCACGATGTGGCCGGCGGAGCGCAAGTTATCAGCAAACGCGCGCACACCTGGGGTCAACCCCTGCACATGATGGAACAACAAGACCTCGGCCATACGGAGCCTCCAGACGGGATGGTCGGGTGCATTGTCTGCGACGCTACAGCGTCATCGCCGCTCGAGCAAGGATGCGGACACGTTATGGAAGTCGCGTGGGCGATCCCGGGAGTTGCCGTGAAGATTCGGCTCCAAATAGCCTTGCTGAAGAGACGGCCGGTCCAGGCTGACGAAAAGCAGGAGAGACGAAAGGAAGCCGTGCCCTCGCTCGAAAGACGGGGCCATCGGGAAAACGGGCGCCGATCGATGTTCGGCGCCCGTAAAGGACTTACCAGCGATACTTCAATGACGCCGTGATGTTGCGGCCCTGTCCGAGATAGCAATAACCAGCGTTGCAAACCGTGTCGCGACGATTGGCGATGTTGCGGATGTCGAAGGATGCCGTCAGGCCCTTGTACTTCTTGTCGATCGCACCGAAGTCGTAAGAGGCCGCTGCGTCCAGATAGATGCTCGCATCGTTCTTGGCGGTGTTGCCCGTGCTTGTGTAGTTTTCGCCGGTATAACGGATGCCGGCTCCGACCGTCAGTCCGTTGGCAGCCGAATCTTCCTGGAAGGTATAATTCGACCAGAGGCTGGCGATGTTCTTCGGTGTTACGGCAGGCGCGTTGCCGACATTGTCGCCGCCGGTAATTTCCGAGTGGTTGTAGGAATAGGATGCGATCACATCCCAGCCATCGGTGATATTCGCCCTGGCCTCCAGCTCGATACCTTTATTGGTCACCTCGCCGAGTGACTCGTAGACGAGGGCCACCGGATCGACGAGAACGGGCTTGTTCTTTTCCACGAGGTGATAGGCGACGGCGGACAGCAGAATGTCGGTGCCCGGCGGCTGATATTTCACGCCGAGCTCATATTGATCGCCCTTTGTGGGATCGAGGATACTGCCGGAGGCCGATCGCTGGGTGACCGGATTGAAAGATGTCGAATAGCTGGCGAATGGCGCGATCCCGTTATCGAAGAGATAGAGAGCACCGGCCTGGTAGGAAAATGCATTCTTGTTGAGACTGTCGTTCGTGGTCGTATCGGTGGAGACAATCGTGGTGTCGGTCGACTGCTTGACCCAGGTCTGACGCCCGCCGAGCGTGAAGCGCCACTTATCCAGTTCGATCTGATCAAGCGCATAGGCGCCGAACTGCTGCAGGCTGGCATTCACCCGGCTGTAGTTATAGGGCGGCGTCGGGCCGGATACGCCGTATTTCGGATTGTCGATATCGAAATCGTAGGCTGGGCTGGTCGTCGCATCCATCCCATAGGCGAAGGAATCGCTCATACGGGTATAGTCGAGGCCGAACAGCATGGTGTGAGCGGCAGGACCGGTATCGAACTTGGATTCCAGCTGGTTGTCGACCTGGAAGACATTCATCCTGTCGCCGATCGCGGTCGCGCTACGTTGGGCGACGTCTCCGACCCAGTCGATGGTGCTGAGATAGCGCGCCTTCAGATCCAGATGGGAGAAGCGGAGGTTCTGGCGGAAAGTGAAGCCGCCATCGAACTCGTGCTCGAACTGATAGCCGACCTGCTGCTGCTTGGTCCTTTGATAGTCATAATCCGGATCGCTGTCGCGAAAATCGAGGACGTTGCCGTCGGGGCCGATCATTGCACCGACATTGGCATCGGTCTCGGTGGACTGCGCCGAGCCGTAGACCGTAAATTTCGTCGCGTCGTCAGGCTTCCAGGTGAAGGATGGCTGGATCAGATAGCGGTCGTCGGCAATATCGAAATTGGTATCGCCCTTTCGTGCCAGACCGACAATCCGATACAGCATGCTGTCATCGTCTTGATTGACCCGACCGCCGAAATCGAACATCGTCTGGGCGCGGTCCGATGTTCCATAGAGAGCGCCGACCTCCCTGATCGTCTCATCCGTTGGCAGCTTCGATATCATATTGACGATGCCGCCCGGAGAGCCTGCACCATAAAGCACCGATACCGGGCCCTTGATCACCTCTACCCGCTCGAGCGCGTAGGGATCGGTGCGGAACATCGCGTAATTCATGTAGGGCAGCCGCAGCCCGTCGAGATAACTACCGTCGGTCGTGATGTCGTTACCGCGGATGATGATCTGATCGAAGCGCGGATCGAAGCCATAGGCGCCGGTCTGGACGCCGGCGGAATAGCGCACCGCCTCGGTGATGTCCTGCGCGCCACGCTCATCCAGCTCTTTCCTGGTCACGACCGAAACGGATCGCGGAGTCTCGATCAGGGGCGTATTGATCTTGGTGGCGCCCTGGCTCTTCTTTGCCGCGACCGTCGTGTTGTCGCTTGCATCACTCGACTGACCACTGACGATGATCGGTGCGAGCTGGGTCGCATTTCCGTTATTCGCGTTCGCCGCAGCGTCCTGCGCGACGGCGTTTCCACTCAAGGCAAACATTGTGGCAAGGGCGGTAGCGCCACTTGCGAGATAGATTCTCTTACGTGTCAAATTATTGATATAATTATACGATCCCTGCTTCATAGTCCCGTTTCGCCTACCCGTTTCTGAAAAAGATGGCGCAAATTAGTTCGCAGGTGCAGCCGGCGTCAATAATACATGAGTAGGATAGTCATATTTTTTGTTGAATTCCGCTTTCATGTTGCAGAATGGCCCCGTTGATCGCGCGGCGCGGCGCAGCTCACAACCAAAAATTACCTTCGACGAAGCATTTGGGCTGCTTGTCAGATCAGACTCTCCATAATATGAGAAATTTCATCATCTTTTCGAAATTCAGCGCCGCTAATTCGGACGCTCCACATTATCGGTCAGCCGGAGAGGCCATGTCCCACCCCTCATCAGAAAATGCCGCTGTCATGCCGGCGCCGGTCACCCTTGCCGGCTGCACGTTCGCTGATCTGAAGTTTGACAATGCCGATCAGCCGCACAGGATCTTTATCTACCGCCCGGACAAGCCGGCGCCAGCGGAAGGATGGCCTATCCTCTATCTGACCGATGGCAACGCCTGCTTTGCGACCGCCGTCGATGCGCTGAAAGTGCAGGCGAGCTATCCCAATGGGACCGATGTTGCAGACGGCGTGATCGTCGCCATCGGCTATCCGACCGACGAACCCTATGATCCGCTACGCCGCTCCTGGGATCTCAGCCCGCCGCCTGGGCGCGTCTATCCACCGTTCTACCCAGACACGCCTGATGTCCGGACCGGCGGCGGCGAGCGCTTCCTGACGCTCATCGAAGATGAGCTCAAGCCGTGGATAGAGCAGCAAGCCCCTATCGACCGCTCGCGCCAGACACTCTTCGGCCATTCGTTCGGCGGCCTGTTCACGCTCTATGCGCTATTTACGAAACCGGACGCCTTCAGCCGCTGGATTTCGGCGAGCCCGGCGATCTACTGGGAGGAATCGGCAATTCTTTCAATGGAAAGCGAATTCCTGGAAGGGCATAAAGAGCCTCTCGATATGGAGCTTCATCTTTCCGCCGGGCAATACGAGGGCGAGATACTCGCGCCCTTCCACAAGGGTACCGCCGAAGAGCAGAAGCGGCAGGAACGGGCCAAGGAAACGCGCACGATAGAACTTGCCCGCGACCTAGCGCAGAGATGGGCCAAACTGGCGTCGTCCACAGGAACCGTAACCTTTGAAGAATATGCCGGAGAGAACCACATGTCGGTTCTACCAGTTGCGCTGAACCGGGCCGTGCAGATCGCGCTACGAAGAAAGAAATAGATTTCAAATTCATAGGCTTGCTGCCAAAAGTTGCAGCTCGCTATTCGGCTACGTATCGCTCTTCGTGTATTCAGCGCGATGGAGCGCATTCGGCATGGGTTTCTGGTCCTTTCCGGAGCGCCAATCGGCCAAGATTAACCCTTGGTTAACCATAATCACCTTTATTTGCTATAGTGAATACAAAGGCTTGATTCCAAAGACCGTCGCGCAATTTGCCGATGAATGTGAACACTCACGATTGCCGCGATCCCAAGAGATGCATTTTTCAAAGACGATAGCGTTGATAATATTGGCCTGCCTCGGCGCTGGTTGCACAACAACCGGCCAGGTTCGGCAATCGATCGGCGTGGAAACGGTCACGAGCGACAAGGCGTTGGCCTTTCCGCCTCCCGGTGGACCGGCGATCATCAATATAGTCGAGCGCAGGCGTGCCAAGGATGTCGAGCAGACGATCGCGCTCTCCACATCGTCTTCCGTCTCTGGCCAAAACTTCCTCAAGGTTCAGTTTCTCGGTATAACAGGCTCGAACCCCGGGCTCGGGAGCAGACCTTTCAATACGATCAGCGACAGCGCGATCGCTCGCGAAATGGCAGCCGCGGTGCCAGGCGTGCGCCTCGCCCGCTCGGCGACCATCGTGCAGAACAACTATGGCCCCTTCGGCTATGCCGCGGGCCAGAGCCGGGCCGGCGATACCTGCCTTTATGCCTGGCAGCAGGTGAAGGCCGGTTTTGCGCCACCGCAGGAGCAGCGCAATTTCGGCACGGTGCAGGTGCGCATCCGGCTCTGCGACGCTCATGCGACGGAGCGCCAGCTCTTGAGCACGGTCTATGGCTATACGATCGCCGGCCACTTCGCCGGCGCGGCGCTGAACCCTTTCGGCGCGCCGCGCGGCGCTGATGCCGTTCTCGGCAAGCCCGGCGAGCTGGTCTATCCCGACGCCGCGCCTTATCGCACCGCACCGATCAGCATCGGATATCAGAACCACCCCGCCGTGACGCGCCCTGCCGTCATTCGCCGGCCGGCCGTTGTGCAGCCTCAGCCGCAGGCAGCGCCCGCTTTGCCGCCGATGATCGGCCCGCGCGTGCCGCTGCCGGATGGGCAGACCGACCCGTCGCAAACAAACGGCGCAAGCTCGATAGCCGCGCCACCGCCGGCAAATACTGCAAGCAATATCATCGTGCCTTTACCGGACTGTAACGGAGCAACTGGCATATCTCAGGGGTGCCGCTAGCAAGCGGGACTGCTTGGGGGCGCCAGGATGGCGTCTGGCAATACCTTTGAAGGGACACCGATGCACACTGCACGCAGCATCTTGATATGGGCCGTGATAGCGCTATGCGGGATCGTGCTGATCACCTTGCCGGTCAACCTTCAAACGCAGCTGATCGCCAGCACCGTGGTCGTCACCATGATGGCGATCATCAAGATCCTCAAGCGTCAAGGCACCTGGCGGCTGGTCGCGCTTGCCTTCGGTACCGCCATCGTGCTGCGCTATGTCTATTGGCGCACATCCTACACGATACCGCCGGTCAACCAGCTGGAAAACTTCATTCCCGGCCTGCTGCTCTACCTTGCCGAAATGTACAACGTGGCGATGCTGATGCTCAGCCTCTTCATCGTCGCCACTCCGCTGCCATCACGCACGACGCGCGCCGCCGCGACCAAGCACTTCCCGACGGTCGATGTCTTCGTGCCATCCTACAACGAAGACACCAATCTTCTTGCCAATACGCTCGCTTCGGCCAAGGCGATGGACTATCCGGCCGACAAGCTCAAGGTCTGGCTGCTTGACGATGGCGGCACTGCACAGAAGCGCAATTCTACCAAAGTTCTGGAATCGCAGGCCGCAATCGCCCGCCATGACGAGCTCAAGCAGCTCTGCGCCGACCTCGACGTCGAATATCTGACGCGTGAGCGCAATGAACATGCCAAGGCCGGCAACCTCAACAACGGGCTCGAGCATTCGACCGGCGAGCTGATTGCTGTCTTCGATGCCGACCATGCGCCTGCGCGCGATTTCCTGCGCGAGACCGTCGGCTATTTCGAGGATGATCCGAAGCTCTTTCTCGTCCAGACCCCGCACTTCTTCATCAATCCGGACCCGCTGGAGCGCAATCTGCGCACCTTCGACAGCATGCCGAGCGAGAACGAAATGTTCTACGGCATCATCCAGCGCGGCCTGGACAAGTGGAACGCCGCCTTCTTCTGCGGTTCGGCCGCCGTGCTCAGCCGCAAGGCGCTGGAATCGCAAAATGGCTTCAGCGGCATCAGCATCACGGAAGACTGCGAAACCGCGCTTGCGCTTCATGGAGCCGGCTGGAACAGCATCTATGTCGACAAGCCGCTGATTGCCGGCCTGCAGCCGGCGACCTTTGCAAGCTTCATCGGCCAGCGCAGCCGCTGGGCGCAGGGCATGATGCAGATCCTGCGTTTTCGCTTTCCGCTCCTGAAGCGCGGCCTGACGCTGCCGCAGCGCCTCTGCTACATGTCGTCCACTCTATTCTGGCTGTTTCCGTTTCCGCGCGTCATCTTCCTGTTTGCGCCGCTCTTCTATCTCTTCTTCGATCTCGAGATTTTCACGGCATCGGGCAGCGAGTTCCTCGCCTATACGCTCGCCTATATGCTCGTAAACCTGATGATGCAGAACTATCTCTATGGATCGTTCCGTTGGCCATGGATTTCCGAGCTCTACGAATATGTCCAGACGGTGCACCTGTTGCCAGCCGTCGTCTCGGTCATGCTCAATCCCCGCAAGCCGACCTTCAAGGTCACCGCCAAGGACGAGTCGATCGCCGTCAGCCGCCTTTCGGAAATCAGCCGCCCGTTCTTCGTCATCTTCGCCGTGCAGGTCATTGCGCTGGCGGTCACCATATACCGTATCTATGCGGAGCCATACAAAGCCGACGTCACGCTTGTCGTCGGCGGCTGGAACATCATCAACCTGGTCCTGTCCGGCTGTGCGCTCGGCGTCGTCTCCGAACGCGGAGAGCGGGCCTCCTCGCGGCGCGTCAGGGTCGATCGGCGCAGCGAGTTCGGGACCGACGGCCGGTGGAATTCCGCGTCCATCGAGGACGTTTCCGTCCATGGCGCCAGGTTGAACGTCTTTAACAAGGACCTGGAGCCGGTGAAGGTCGGCTCGGAAGGCACTATACGCTTCCAATCCTATAGCGGCGCCGACATGGTGACGTTGTCGGTCGTCATTCGCAACGTCGAGCAGATGGGAGACATCACCGCTATCGGCTGTCAATATATTCCGAAGGGTGCCGCCGACCATCGACTGATTGCCGATCTCGTCTTCGCCAACTCCGATCAATGGACGAAATTCCAGCAGGCGCGGCGGCGCAATCCGGGCATCATCCGCGGAACCTTCTGGTTCCTGAGCATGTCGCTCTACCAGACCAGCCGCGGCCTGATCTATCTGTTCAGGGGTGTGGGCTCGGATCGGACGCAGCAACGGCAGGATGCGAAGGCGAAAAGCTGATGATCCGCATCCTCCCTGCCCTCATGCTTCTCCTTGGCGCTGTTGCCGCGCAGGCGCAGACGACGCCTTTCGACATGTCCGGCGAGCGCCCGAAAGGCGAAGCGCCGGCGGTGCCGCAGATCATCGCCCCGCAGACGACAACACCACAGGCAGAGCCCCCGAAAGAGACGGTGCCTCCGGTCGCCGTTCCCCAAACCAGCATACCGCAGACCGCGGCTCCTCAGGTTACGCCGCCTCTCGTCATAGCCCCGCCGGCAGTCACGCCGCAAACGGCGGCGCCGCAGGCCGTAACACCCGTCACTCCCGCTCAGGCAATGCCTCAAGTCGCGCCGAACGCCAAGCAAGCGGCCGCCGCCACATCCGCTTTCCGTCGCTATGTCGTTCCCTTTGCAAAGTTGCGACTGGAAGGTGAAGCCGATCGCAAGTCCTGGTCGATCTATCTGACGCCCGAGCAGGCATCGTCGCCCGCAAAATTCAGCTTCGCCTATCAGAATGCAGTGGTCGTCGCTCCCGAGGCATCACAGCTCACCGTCCTCCTCAATGACCGCGTGGTGCATCAGCAGCCGATCGGCTCGTCCGACAACGAGTCCGATGTCAGTTTCGACGTGCCACGCGGGCTCCTGCAACCCGGTGCCAATCTGCTGACCTTCGAGGCGACGCAACGGCACCGCGTCGACTGCGACATTCCGTCGACCTACGAGCTCTGGTCGGACATCGATCCCGCAAGAACCTATCTGAGCTTCGCCGGCCGAGAGGCGGAGAAACTGTCGACGACCGACGCGATCCGCGCGATCGGCATCGATGGCGTCGGCAAGACGCAATTCAATCTGGTTGTGCCGGCACTCGCGCAACCGGGGACGACGAAGCCGATCCTGCGTCTTGCGCAGGGTCTGGCGCTGCTCAGTGGCATGCCGAATGAAACCTTTTCGTTCGACACGGATGCCCTCCCCGCGCCTGGTCCTGGCAAAATGACCGTCGTCGTCGGCACGCCGGCAGAACTTCAGCCCGTCTTTAGCGTTCCGGCCTCGGCGCAAAATGGGGCGCTGGCGACATTCGCGACAGACCCGCGCAGCGGCCAACAGCTTCTGCTGATCAGCGGACCATCCTGGCAGGCGATCTCGTCGGCGATCGACATGGTGGTCTCACCGACCGACCGCGACCCCGATACCCGCCGCGATCTGCTGGTGACGCAGCGATGGTCCGCACCGGATGCGCCGCTGATCTACTCCAACACCAGCCTTTCCTTCGAGCAGCTCGGCGTCAGGACGACGGAGTTCTCCGGACGGCGTTTCCATACCAGCTTCAACGTGGCAATCCCGTCCGATTTCTATGCGAATGCCTATGGCGAGGCCACCATTCTGCTTGACGCCGCCTATGCCAAGGACGTGCGGCCGGGCAGTCACATCGACGTCTATGTCAATGGCAGTATCGCTACCACCAAGCCGATCACGGTCACCGGAGGCGGCATCTTCCGCCAACTGCCCATCCGCATCACCATGCGGCATTTCAAGCCGGGCCTGAACACGATCACGCTTGAAGCCTTGTTGCTGGCGGATGAGGATTCCACCTGCGCACCTGCCGCGACATCAAGCACGACGCCTCGCTTCGCCTTGTTCGATACGAGCCAGCTCCGTGTCCCGGATTTCGCAAGGGTCGCGCAGCGACCCAACCTTGCCGCACTTGCCGGCACCGGTTACCCCTACAATCGCCAGACCGAGGCGACTGCGCTCTTCATCGATCGTGCGGATGCCGACACGTTGTCTGCGACCGCGACGCTGCTCGGCCAGATGGCGCTCGTCGCCGGCCACCCGATCGCTTTGGAACCAATCGCCTCGCCAAGTACCGTCGGCACCCGCAATGCGCTGTTCATCGGCTCCGTCTCGCAACTGCCGTCGACGATCTTCACGCAAATGAACATCTCCGCCTCCAGCCAGGTGGCCTGGCGCCCGCCGGCGCCTGGCCAAGGCGGCACGCCCGAGGCTTCCGTGACGATTGCCGATTGGCGCTCCCGCATCAGCGGCGGAATGCTGCAGGGGCAGATGGAGAGCTTCCAGCAATGGATGCACCGCAATTTCGATATCACCTTGAGCTCGCTCCGCTTCATCCCCGGTTCGGAGCAGGTGTTCACGCCGTCAAATGCCAACAGCTTCCTGATCGCCCAAGAGGCCAATCCGACCAATGACGCAACCTGGACCGTTGTCACTTCTCCCAGCGCCGGAGATCTGCGCGCCGGCATTGAGGCAATGACGGCACAGAACACCTGGTCGCAGATCAGTGGTCGCATCACGGTCTATTCGGGCAAGACCGGAAAAATCGATACAGTGCCCGTCAGCCGGTTCAGCTTTGTCGTCTCCCAGCCCTGGTCGCTGACAAACTATCGGCTGATTGCCGCAAACTGGCTTTCCAGCAACATATTGTCCTACGCCTTCCTGTTCGTCGTCGGCTCCTTCCTGCTCGGCGTCAGCACGGCCAGCGTTCTTTCCAAGATCGGCAGGCGCGAATGAAAATCCGGCGCCTTGTTGTTGCAATCTGCAGCGCTGCCATCCTGGCGGCGACGCCGGCTGCCGCGCAACGCGCGCCAATCGACGCCCAAGCCTGGACTGCCTACAAGGCGAAATTCCTCGATACGAACGGACGCATCATCGACAACGGCAACGGCGGCATCAGCCACAGCGAAGGACAAGGCTACGGTATGCTGCTCGCCTATCTTGCCAATAATCCTGCCGATTTCGAACAGATCTGGTATTTTACCCGCACCGAACTCCTGCTGCGCGACGACGGCCTTGCCGTCTGGAAATGGGACCCGGCCGCCACGCCGCATGTGGCCGACACCAACAACGCCTCGGACGGCGATCTCCTCATTGCCTATGCGCTGGCGCTGGCTGGATCGGCCTGGAACAAGAAGGATTATCTGCAGGCGGCTGCGAGCATGGCCAAGGCGATCCTTTCCCGTGTCGTCATCAATTCAGGGGGACGGACGCTGCTCATTCCCGGCGTCGACGGCTATCGGATGCCGGAGCGCAAGGATGGACCGATCATCAACCCATCCTATTGGGTCTTCGAGGCGTTACCGGTCATGGCACTGCTGGTGCCTTCCGATCGCTGGCAGAAATTGAGCGACGACGGCCTTGCCCTGCTGCGCTCCTTGCAATTTGGACCGCGCAGGCTTCCGGCCGATTGGGTGAGCCTGAAGGCCAAACCGGAGCCTGCCGACGGCTTCGAGGCGGAATTCGGCTATAATGCCGTTAGAATCCCGCTTTACCTGGCGCGCGCCGGCATCGATGACAAAGCGCTGCTCGCGCGTCTGCAGCAAGGCATGACGGTCGAGGGAGATGAGCCGGCGACGATCGATCTGGCGACCGGTAAACCGAAGGACCTGCTTCCGGACCCCGGTTATAGAATTGTTAACGATGTTGTGGCGTGTGTGGTGGGCGGAACGAAACTGCCCGCTTCGGTTCAGCAGTTCGCGCCATCGCTTTACTATCCGGCCACCTTGCAACTGTTGAGCCTGGCTTTCGTCACGGAGAAACATCCGGAGTGTTTATAAAGTCCACCTTGATCATGGCTTTCATGGCCGTCGCCGTGGCGGGGTTTACGCTCGCGACGAAGGATCACGATTCGCCCGAAGACAAGATCAAGCTGGCAAAGTCCGCACGCCTCGAACCGCAGACCATGCTTGCCGCGGATGCCGGCTCGCCTGGCTTATCCGGACAGCCGGTCGACCTGCAGGCGCTTGCTGACCATATACAGGCGACCGCGCCGTCTGCAGTCCTCTCTGACACCCCGGATCAGCCGCCGGCAAACACGGCGGCGTCCGATTCGATGGCACAGGCCGCACCGCAGCAGGCGCAGCCACAATCGACCCAGCCACCTTCGTCACAGCAGACAAGCACAACAGCAGCGGCCAACAACCAGCCGAAGGTCGATGAAAGCGCGCTGCGCTATTTCGCCAGCCGCGGCGACAAGGCGCGGCTCCAGGCGGAAATTTCGCGGTTGCAGGCTCTCTATCCGAATTGGACGCCGCCAGCCGACCCGCTGGCCATTCCGCAAAACAGCGACAAGCAGCTCGAAGCCATGTGGCAGCTTTATTCGGAGGGCCGCTATGCCGAGGTGCGCAAGGCCATTGCCGATCGCCAGGCAGCGGAAGCCGGCTGGCAGCCGCCTGCCGATCTCCTGGAGCGTCTGGATATCGCCGAGGCACGCACGCGGCTCGTCAACGCTTCCGACCTGAAGCAATATCAGACTGTGATCGATATCGGCGCCAGGACGCCCAGTCTGCTGACCTGCAGCGACATCGACGTCCTCTGGCGCGTCGCGGAAGCCTTCATCCGTACCGACCGCGCGGCGCGCGGCCAGGACGCCTATAAATACATTCTGAGAACCTGCACCAATCCGCAGGAAAGACTGGCGACCGTCCAGAAGGCCTCGGCGCTGCTGCCCTATCAGCCGATGCAGGATCTTTTGGCGCTCGAAAGACCCGACGGCAATGGCGGGCGGGAGTTCGACAGCATAAGGATCGATCTGGCCCGTCGCTTCGTCGCGCAGGGCAATGACGATCCGAAGCTGACGGTCTCGCAGGACTATCTGTCTCAAGTCGAGCGTGTCGCCCGCAGTCAGGGCCTCGCATCCGACGATTCACTCCTCGGCTGGTACTATCTGCGCCGTGGCGATTATCCCGATGCCGAACAATGGTTCAAGGCCGCGCATGAGAAGGAAGATTCCGCCACGATCTCACAGGGTCTAGCTCTGGTTTTGATCGCCGATCGCAAGCCGCAGGAGGCCGAAGAGGCCATGTACAAATGGCGCAACGAATCCAAGGATGCGATGGCGACCTATCTCGCAGCGACCGCCAATCTTATGGCGCTGCAACCGCCGGCCAATCTGACTGAAGATGTACTCGGCCGTATCGCTGCGGAAGTCGTGAAGCAGAAATATGTTCCAACGGCCCAGCAGCTCGGATGGTTTGCACGCTCGATGAACCAGCCGCAGGCGGCAGCCCGCTGGTTCGAGACGGCTCTACGCTGGAAACCGGATGACGAGCCCTCCGCCTACGGCCTCGCCATTACGCGCAATCAGTTGAACGACCGCCAAGGCGTCGCCGAAGTCCAGCGGCTCTGGGCCGGCCGTTCGCAACGCATCGCCGTACTCGGTGAGCCGGCGCCGCGCACGCCGGTATCGGAACCATTGCCGTCGCCCAATCAAGTGCTACAGCCGGCGCCCCAGATCATACCCCAGACGGTGCCGCTGCAAGGCACGCCTCAAATTGCGCCGCCGATGGTTTCTCAAGTCGCACCTCAGCCTCCGGTAACGCAGCCCTACGTCAATACGCAAAGCCCAGTGCAACCGGTGGCGCCTGTCCGCCGCGCTCCCTCACCTGATTATGTCGAACCAGAGGCTCGCGCCCGAACGGCTAGCCGCTCTGGGCGGCAGCCGGCTGGATGCAAGACCACCGCGAATGCAGAGCTTTTGACACCTGCCAATGCGCTCTCCCGCGGCTGGTGCCTGATGAACCTCAACCGGCCAATGGAAGCGGTGGAAGCCTTTGGCGTCGCCTTGAACAACACGGATTCAAAGTCGCGCGAAGAGGCAGCCTACGGCCAAAGCCTCGCCTATCTACGGGCCGGCCTTGCCAACAATGCGGCTGTCTCCGCAACCAAGGCGCCGATGAGCCATCAGCGCGCTGCGGAACTGCAGGTGGCCATATTGAGCGATCGCGCGCTCTCCGCCTTCGACGGCAAACGCTATCACGAGACGCTGCTCTATCTCGACCAGCGCGCGCAACTGCAACAGGAGCGCGTCGACCTCATGGTGCTGCGCGGCTACTGCTACCTCAATCTCAAAATGTACGACGACGCCGAGCGCATCTTCACCGCCGTCGCCGCAACCGGCAACCGCGACGGCAGCCGTGGCTTGAGGGATCTGCAGCTTACTTTGCATCCCCCGAAGGGGGAAAATTAAGGCTGGCCCCCCGCGGAGGCAGCATCGTTCTGCATCTCCGCAAACGCCTGGAGGCGCAATTTTTCAGCCTGCGCATTTCTGAGAAGAAGAGAACTTCATCAGCGATGTTGAACGCGCTTGACGCATCTTCCATCGAATGATTGTCTATTGCTAGCAATAGACAATCATTCAGACATATGGAATTTTTCATGTCCGCCGTTTCGCCCGTCATCCTCCTTAATCCCATCGACGATGTCGCGGTCGCGCGTGCGATGATCCGCGCCGGAAGCCCAACCGGTATTGACGGTTTGATCGCTGCAGATCAGATCCCGCGTGGCCACAAGGTGGCGGTGCGCGACATCCAGGCGGGCCAGGAGATCCGCAAATTCGGCCAGCCGATCGGCGTTGCGACGCAGTTCATTCCGGCTGGCGGCCATGTCCATCTGCAGAATCTGGCGGTGATCGAATCCGAGCATCCCTACCAGTTCAGCGTCGATATCGAAGAAGCCGGGATGTTACCTCAAGAAGACTGTCGGACCTTCATGGGCTTCGATCGCGGCGCCGGCGGCGTCGGCACCCGAAATTTCATCGGCATCATCACGACGGTCAACTGTTCAGCGACCGTCTCGAAATACATCGCCGAGCATTTCAACCGCTCCGGCGGCCTGGATGGCTTCGACAATGTCGATGGCGTCGTCGCCCTCACCCATGGCGGCGGCTGCGCCATCAACACTCAGTCCGAAGGCTATCGCTATCTGGCGCGAACCCTCCAGGGTTATGCCCGGCATCCGAATTTCGGCGGCATCCTGATGGTCGGCCTTGGCTGCGAAACCAATCAGATCGCGCCCATTCTCGAGCACTACAAGCTTGAGGAAGGAAACCGGCTGCGCACCATGACGATCCAGGATCTCGGCGGCACCCGCAAGACGATTGCGGCCGCATCCGAAATGATCAGCGACATGCTGCCGGAGGTCAATTCCGCCAAGCGCACCGTTCAGCCGCTCTCGGGGATCAAGCTCGCTCTGGAATGCGGCGGCTCCGACGGCTATTCGGGGATTTCTGCCAATCCGGCGCTCGGCTATGCCTCCGATCTTCTGGTGCGCAATGGCGGTACGTCGGTTCTGGCGGAAACGCCGGAGATCTATGGTGCGGAACACCTGCTGACCCGCCGCGCAGTGACCCCTGCGGTTGCGGAAAAACTGCTCTCCAGGATCGATTGGTGGCGTGACTATACCCGCCGCAACGGCGCCGAACTCAACAACAACCCCTCCTATGGCAACAAGCTTGGTGGATTGACGACCATCCTGGAGAAGTCGCTCGGCGCGGTCGCCAAGGGCGGCTCCATGCCGCTGAAGGCCGTTTACGAATATTCGGAAATCGTCGACGAGCCCGGTTTCGTCTTCATGGATACGCCCGGCTATGATCCTGTCGCCGTCACCGGTCAGGTCGCCGGCGGCTGCAATGTGATCTGCTTCACGACAGGCAGAGGCTCCGTCTCCGGCTTCAAGCCGGCGCCCTGCGTCAAGATCGCCACCAACACCGAGATGTACAACCATATGCGCGAGGACATGGACATCAACTGCGGCGATATCGTCAGCGGGGACGATACGATCGAAGCAGCCGGCGAGCGGATCTTCGAGGAAATCATCGCGGTCGCCTCCGGCAAGAAGACGCTGAGCGAGACCTTCGACTATGGCGACAATGAATTTGTTCCCTGGCAGGTCGGTGCCATCACCTGACGCCATCTCGCGCTAGATGATAAAGCTGTATTCGTCCGGCAGGTAGTGCTCTCGAATATAGGCGGCGCGCGCCTGCACATTGGGCTGCGAATTGCTGATGTGATCGCGCATCGCTTTTCGCAGTCCCTCTTCATCACGTCTTTGCACCATCCTGAACACACCAATGTGCTCGGCGAGAAACGGCTCATAGTCCGGCATCTTGATGCGGCTGCCGACGACATGCTTGCTGAGCGTGAGGATGCAGTGGGTCCGCTTCAGGATACTCAGGAACTCCTTGTTCGGGCAGGACTGCAGGCTACGTTGATGAAGGTCGAGTTCCAGCTCGTACATGGTCGAGGCCGAGACATCGGGATAATCAGCAAGTGCCTGCGAGAGGCGCTCGAGCATCGTGTCGACATGCTCATTGGAAAGTCCGCCCAAGCCACTTGAAAGCGCCACCGGCTCGATCTGCTCGCGCACCTCATAGAGATCGCGAATGCGCTGGGCATCCAGCGGCACGATCGACCAGCGAAAATTGTCATCTTTCTCCGTGATGCCAAGTGTCTCGAGCTTCAGCAAGACATCGCGCGCCACCCCGCGCCCGACGCCGAAATGGCGTGCCAACTCGTTTTCATTGATACGATAGCGGCCGAAGAAGGAGCGGTAGACGACGATGCTCTCGACATCCTCATAGAGCGCCTGCCAGGCAAACATCGTCCTGTCGCCGTCTTCATCAAATAATTTGCCGAGATAGTCGCCAAGCTTGACCCGCTTCGGCGGCGTTCCCGTCGTTCCGACGACAAAGCCGCGACCATCGAAACGGGCGATGAGCCCATCATCGAACAATAATTGCAGCGCCTGGCGAACCGGCGCCCGGCTGCTGCCGACCAAATCGGCAAGGGCAGCCTCGGTGAGAACAAGCCCTTCCGGCACGGTTCCTCTCGTGATTTCCGCCTTCAGCCGGCCGTGAAGCTCTTCATAGAGGCTTGTCTTGCGCGGGCCGCCTGTGTCCAATCGTGATACGCTCATGCCATCCTGTGTTCCGCTGCAAAGGCTGACGCCTCAATCAGCATCGCATGGCTATGGTCAGGACAACAAGAGGCGCAGCAGCGCCACGCCGCCCATCGACCCTCCGGCCCTAGAAGGCCTCATCCACTCCCCGCCATTTACGCAGCAGCGCGAACAACTCCTCGCGATCCTCCTCGTCGAGGCGTGGCAGCCCCGGAACGCGGACGGGACCGACATCGAGGCCGGAATAGGTCACGGCCTCCTTGACGACGGTGACGTTCGCGCCGTTGCGGAACTTCGTGCGCATACGCTCGAAGGGCTCGAGCTTGTTGACGATCATACGGGCTGTCGCAAAATCGCCCTTCGCCAGGGCCGCATGAACGGCAAGCGACAGCTTTGGCGCCACGTTGACGAGGCCGGAGGTGAAGCCACGCGCCCCGGCGGCAGCGAATGTCGGCGCCCAGCTTTCGGCCAGACCGCAAACGAACAGCGCACCATTCGGATTGGAAGCCGCGATCGCACGTGAAAGCAGCATCAGATCCGTCGTCGCAAACTTGATGCCGGCGATATTGCCATGGCTGGCCAGGCGAACCATATCGTCAACACCGAAGCCATCGGCACGGACATAGGCAACGAGCGGCAGCGGCGACGCCTCCGCCAGATCGCGGAAGTAATCGATCTGCGAGGCAAGGGCGGCGAAAGGATCTACAGGCTGATGCGACATCACGGCCGAGGCGCCGATCGAGGCGGCATCCTTGGCCATGCGGATCGCCTCACGCAAGGAGCGGCCGATCGCAGCCGTGACAGGCGCCTTGCCATCGACACCGGCAACAGCAGCTTCATGGACGCGGCGGATTTCTTCTGGGGTCAGCGCATAAAACTCGCCGGTATTGCCTGCCGCGACGATGTTATGAATACCGGCTGCAGCCACGCGCTGGTAGACCTGAGCGGTCACGCGCGGTTCTACCTCGCCATCTGCATCATAGGCAGTGACGGGAACGCCCGATACGCCGGTCAGCGCCTGCCGCATGGTTTCAATGCTCATCTTCCTACCCTTACCCTTCGTCACCCATCGAGGCGTAAGCGACGAAGCTTCAAGAACCCGATCGCTTCACCCTCAGCCTATCCAATTCCCTAAATGCCCTGGAACATGCGGGCGCGTGCATTCAATATGTGTCGCTTCATGGCATCGTGCGCTTCGGTCTCTTGCCGCTCGAAGATCGCCTGCACGATCACCGCATGCTCGTCCTGCACGCTGCGGATCTGCTCGGGCGTCCGCTTCAGACTAAGGCTGCGGGTCACGGAATGCCCGATGGCGAAATGCGGTCGAAACAATTCGCGGGCGGTGACATGGAACTGATTGCCTGTCGCGATCGCAATCGCATCGTGCAGTTCCTGATCCTCCTCGGCACCAAGGCGGCCTTCGCGAAGACATCGTTCGATCTTCTGGAGCGCCGCCGTGATCCGCTCCTTGTCATCGGGCTGCCAATTGCGCGCCGCAAGCTCGGCTGCCTCGGCCTCAAGCCCGGCGCGGAATTCGAAGAAGCGCTGGACGTCGGCGAGCGACCCCACCGGCACCATCTTCAAAACCGAGGAATCCGGTCTTTGCCTGACATAGGAACCGGAGCCCTTGCGCGACACGATCAAGCCGTCGGTACGCAGCCGTTCCAGAGCATCGCGCACCACGGGCCTGGAGGCACCGAACATTTCCGCTAGCTTTGCTTCCGCCGGCAGTCGTTCGTTCACCGGAAACTGTCCGTCCGCGATCATGGCGACGATCCGCTCATAGATGATGTCGCCGAAGCGCGTCGCGCCCGCACCGGAATCGTTGGCGACAGAGAGTTTCATCATCGTCCTTCGTGATTGCCGACCAGCGACAGCCATAGCGCATTTCCTGCGCGACAGAGCTACTAAATCTGTAAAAATCTGTCAACTCTTGTAATTATCTGAGAACGTAATAAGGTCTCGACGCTGCGCCAGAGGGGTGCATCGCGACGGGTCGGGAGCTCGTCGCATCGGTTGAGGCAAAGCCCAACCGAGGTCAAAACGGGAGGGATTCGATGCGCGATGAAATATTGTCCCGCGGCGTGAGCAGACGTGCCGTCCTCGGGGGCATGGCGGGAATGGCAGCCCTGTCTCTGGCCGGCCGCGTCAGCGCCGCCGATGCCGGTGGTGAAGCGCCCGCCCTGGCGCAGCTTGTCAAGGACGGCAAACTGCCCGCGCTTGCGGACCGACTGCCGAAGAAGCCCATGGTCGTCACCCCTTACGAAAAGGTAGGCACCTATGGCGGCACGCTGCGACGTGGCCTTCGCGGCTCGTCAGACCACAACGGCATTTTGCGCATGGTGGGCAATCAGAGCCTGGTGCGCTGGAACCTTGAGTTCACCCAGGTCCTGCCGAACCTCGCCGAACGCTGGGACGTCAATGCGGACGCCTCCGAGTTCACCTTCTATCTCATCCAGGGCGCCCGCTGGTCTGACGGCCATCCATTTACCGCCGACGACGTGGTCTTTGCCATCGAAGACTGCGTCAAGAATACCGATCTTTATAGCGCGGCGCCGGCGCAACTATCCGTCGCCGGCAAGGCGGTCGACGTCACGAAGGTCGACGATTACACGGTGAAATTCACCTTCGCGGCACCGAACGCGCTCTATCTGGAAAACCTCGCGACGCCGCTTGGCCAGCACCCGACGCTATTTCCCAAGCACTACTGCAGCCAGTTCCTGCCGAAATACAATCCGAACGTCGCCGAGGATGCCAAGAAGGCCGGCTCCAACAGCTGGCCCGAACTTTTCCGCGCCCGTTGCGGCGACATCGAGATCCCATCACGCTGGGGCAACCCCGATAAGCCGACGCTCGACCCCTGGGTCGTCAAAGAGCCCTATACCGGTGGTGCTACCCGCGTCGTCATGACCCGCAACCCTTACTTCTGGCAGGTCGATACTGCTGGCAACCAGCTTCCCTATGTCGACGAAATCAACTTCGGCATCTCGCAGGACGTGGAATCGCTGATGCTGAACGTCATTTCCGGCAAGATCGATATTCAGGAGCGCCACATCAGCGTGCTCGCGAACAAGCCGACGCTTTCGCAAAACACGAAGAAAGGCGACTATCGCCTTCTTTCTCTTATCCCTTCGAGTTCGCAGCAATGCCAGATCTATTTCAACATCACCCATAAAGATCCGGCGATGCGCAAGATGTTTGCCGACAAGTCGGTGCGGCAGGCGCTCTCGCTCGGTATCAACCGCCAGGAAATCATCGACATCGTCTATTTCGGCCAAAGCGAGGGTTACCAGGCCGGGCCACGACCGGAACATCCCTGGTACAATGAAAAATACGCCCGCCAGTTCACCGACCACGATCCGGACAAGGCCGGCGCCATGCTCGATCAGGCCGGCTACGGCAAGAAAGACGCGAACGGCTTTCGCCTGAGGCCGGACGGCCAGAAGATCTTCTTCGCCGTCGATGTCATTCCGACCCTCTATCCCGATCTGGTCGACGCTCTGGAACTGGTCAAGGCCCATTGGGCGCAGATCGGCGTCGACATGAAGGTCAACACCATCGAGCGCGCGCTCTATTACACTCGCGGCGACGACAACGCTCATGACGCCCAGGTCTGGCCGGGGCCAGGCGGTCTCGACCCCATGCTCGATCCGCGCGATTTCTTCGCCTTCCATCCGCAGGGCTCGCGCTACGCCATCCCCTGGGCGGTCTGGTACACCTCGAACGGCAAGCAAGGGGAAGAGCCCCCCGAAAGCCAGAGGAAGCGCATGAAGCTCTTCGACCAAGCGCGTTCGACGGCCGACCTCGACAAGCGCGGCGCCGCCATGAAGCAGATTTTCGATATCGCGGCGGAAGAGTTTGAAACCGTTGGGCTTTGCCTCGCCGTCGGCGGCTTCGGCATCATCCGCAACAATCTGCGCAACGTCCCCGAAAAGCAGCCGGACAGCTGGTCCTGGCCCAATCCGGGGCCCGCCATGCCGCAGCAATTCTTCTTCACCAGTTGATCACGCCAATCAAGCGCCGCCTCTTATGGGCGGCGCGTTCCTCCCTGCGGAGCTGCCCGTAGCAGCGCTCACTGCGAGAAAGAGCCATGCTGGTCTTCATCGGTAAACGCCTTTTATGGATGATCCCGTCCCTCTTCGCCATCAGCTTCCTCGCCTTCGTGCTGATCCAGCTCCCTCCCGGCGACTATGTGACGACCTATATCGCCACGCTGGCTTCCTCGAACGAGGTGGTCGATCAGAATACGGCAGCACAGCTGCGCGAACGCTTCGGCCTCGATCAGCCGATGCTCATCCAGTATCTCAAATGGATGTGGGGCATTCTTTCGCGCGGCGATTTCGGCATCTCCTTCGAATGGCAGCAGCCGGTCTCTGGCCTCATCTGGGAGCGCATGGCGCTGACGCTGATACTGGCGCTGGCGGCTTTGATCGCCACCTGGGCGATCGCGTTGCCGATCGGCGTCTATTCAGCCGTCAGGAAATACTCGATCGGCGATTATTTCTTCACCGCCTTCACCTTCCTTGGGCTTGCCATCCCCTCCTTCTTGCTGGCGCTGGTGCTGATGTATGTCGCCGCTGTCGAGTTCGGCCAGGATGTCGGCGGCCTGTTCTCCTCCCAGTTCGAGACGGCGCCCTGGAGCATCGCGAAGATGCTGGACCTCCTGTCGCATCTCTGGCTCCCCGTGATCATTCTCGCCGTGTCCTCGACCGCCAGCCTCATCCGCGTCATGCGCGCCAACATGCTCGACGAGCTGCCGAAGCCCTATGTGACGACGGCGCGGGCAAAGGGTCTCTCGGAGTTTCGGCTGCTGGTGAAATATCCCCTGCGCATCGCGCTCAATCCCTTCATCTCGACGATCGCCTGGCTATTGCCCAATCTCATTTCCGGGTCTGTCGTCGTGGCGATTGTTCTCAATCTGCCGACAGCCGCACCGCTGCTGCTGCAGGCACTGATGGCGCAGGACATGTATCTTGCCGGTGCCTTCGTGCTTTTGATCTGCGCGCTGACGCTGATCGGCTCGCTCATCAGCGACATCCTGCTTGCCCTCGTCGATCCCCGCATCCGGTTGGAATAGGAGAAGCCCATGGCCGATATTGCCGCTACAAATCTCCGTCCCGATCGAAACGCCGTGGCATCGCAATGGCAGCTGATCTGGTGGGCATTCCGTCGCCACAAGCTGGCCATGATCGCCCTCATCGTCACCTTAGCGATGTATATCGTCGCTATTGTCCCTGGGTTCTTCGCCATCAACGATCCCACGCAGCAGAATGCGCGGGCAACCTTCCATCCTCCGCAAAGAGTGCATTTCATCGACACGGAGAACGGCTTCTCGATCGGGCTACACTACTACCCGCTGAAACTCAGCCGCGATCCGGAAACGCTGGCAGCGATCTTCAAGGAAGATACGACGAAGCGGGTCTCCATCAGCCTGTTCGGGCGCGGCTACGAATATTCGGTGCTCGGTCTCTTCACGAGCAACATCCATCTGCTGGCATCCTCGGACAAGTCGACGCCGCTGCTGCTGTTCGGGGCCGACCGTCTCGGGCGTGACGTCTTCAGCCGCACTGTCCAGGGCGCGCAGATCTCGCTGTCGATCGGCCTTGTTGGCGTCTTCTTCTCGCTGATGCTCGGCATCGTTTTAGGCGGAATTTCAGGCTACTACGGCGGAAAGCTCGACTTCTTCATCCAACGCCTTATCGATTTCGTGCTGTCGCTGCCGACGATCCCCATCTGGCTTGCCATGGCCGCGGCTCTGCCGCAGGGTTGGCCGGCAGCGCTGCAATATATGATGATCACCATCATCCTGTCGTTGACAGGCTGGGCGCAGCTTGCCCGCGTCGTGCGCGGCCGCTTCCTGTCATTGCGTACCGAGGAATTCGTGGCCGCAGCGAGACTGGACGGCGCCAGCGAAGGACGCATCATCTTCCGCCACATGCTGCCAAGCTTTGCCAGCCACATCATCGCGTCAATCACGCTTGCGGTCCCGGCGATGATCCTCGCCGAAACGTCCCTCTCCTTCCTCGGGCTTGGGCTGCAGCCGCCGACCATCTCATGGGGGGTTCTGCTGCGCGAGGCGCAGAACATCCGCTCGATCGCAACGGCGCCGTGGCTCTTTCTGCCGGGTGTCGCAGTCGTCATCGCCGTCATGGCCTTGAACCTTCTCGGCGACGGCCTGCGCGACGCAGCCGATCCCTATAATAAATGAGGCGGGCATGACCGATATCGTTTCCATGAACACCGCCCGTCCATTGCTGCAGGTCAAGAACCTGACCGTCGACTTTCCTCTGCGAACCGGCACGTTTCGCGCAGTCGACAATCTCTCCTTCGCCATCGAGCCGGGAAAGACGCTCTGCGTCGTCGGAGAGAGCGGGTCGGGCAAGTCCGTCACGGCGCGCTCGATCCTGCAGATCATCGATGCGCCGGGTCGCATCACCGCCGGCTCGATCACTCTGAACGCGGCGAACGGCAGCTCCATCGATCTCGTCAAGCTCAATCCGCGCGGGCGGCAAATCCGGTCGATCCGCGGGCGCGACATCGCCATGATCTTCCAGGAGCCGATGGCCTCGCTTTCGCCGGTCCACACGGTCGGCGACCAGATCATGGAAGCGCTACGCCTCCACACGAAAATGAGCAAGGCCGAGGCGCGGACCGAGACTATCTCGCTTCTGAAGCAGGTGGAAATCCCCTCCCCGGAAAAGGCTGTAGACCGCTACGCCTTTCAATATTCGGGCGGCATGCGCCAGCGCGCGATGATCGCCATGGCGCTTGCCTGCAAGCCGCAGCTTCTGATCGCCGACGAGCCGACGACGGCGCTCGACGTCACGACACAAGCCGAAATCCTCGATCTGATCGCCAGGCTGCAAAAGGCCAATGGCATGGCGGTCCTGTTCATCACCCACGACATGGGCGTCGTCGCCCAGATCGCCGACGATGTGCTCGTCATGCACAATGGCGTGGTCAAGGAATACGGCCCGGTTGAGCAGATCTTCCATGCACCGAAGGACGACTATACGCGCATGCTGATCGGCTCGGTGCTGAAGCTCGAGAGGAAGGCCGAAATCCGGCTGGCACGACCGCCGCTCGACAGAACGGTCGCCCCCATTCTCGAACTGCGCAACGTGTCGATGGCCTTCGGCGAGGTTCGCGCGCTTAACGATGTCTCGATCTCGCTTCTGCCGCGCGAAACGCTGGGGATCGTCGGCGAGAGCGGGTCCGGCAAAACGACGATGGGCCGCTCGATCATGCGCCTTATCGACCCGACCGCCGGCGAGATCCTTTATCGCCGCGGCGATGGCGATGTCACCGATCTGGCAAGCGCCAAGGGAACGGCACTTGCGGCAGCCCGTCGTGAACTGCGCATGGTGTTCCAGGACCCGTTTGGCTCACTCAATCCGCGAATGACGGTTTCCCAGATCATCGGGGAACCTTTGCTCGTCAACGGTATCGCCAAGGGACGGATGCTCGATGACCGCGTCTGCCATCTAATGGAACAGGTCGGCCTCGACCCGAGGACGCGCGAGCGCTATCCGCATGCCTTCTCCGGCGGCCAGCGCCAGCGCATCGGCATTGCCCGCGCCATCACGCTCAATCCGCGCATCATCGTCGCCGACGAGGCGACATCAGCTCTCGACGTCTCCGTGCGCTCCCAGGTGCTTGATCTCTTGATGCGGCTGCAGGACAAGCTTGGCCTGGCCTATATCTTCATCAGCCACGATATCGGCGTCATCCGCTACATGTGCGACCGCGTCGGCGTCATGTACAAGGGGCGCCTGGTTGAGGTCGGCGATGCCGAAAAGGTCTGCAACGCGCCCGAACATGCCTATACGCAAGCGCTGATCTCAGCGATCCCCCGCCCGGACCCGCGCGATCGGGATCGCTCGCGGCGCTTCCGTTATGTCGAACCTGAAACCGTGAAAAACGGCAGTGCCGCATGATGACCGACGTCGACATGGCGCCGGCAATGATGCGCCACCGCTCAGCTGCGGTGCGGCAACAATTTCCCAAACTGCGGCTCCTCCCATGCCGCATCCGTAACCATCGATAGAAGGAAAATCAGATGAAGATCGACCGCATGCGGGTATTCATGACCCGCGACAAGGATCGCCCGCGCGTCATCGTGGCGCTGGATACGGATGATGGGCTGACGGGCTGGGGCGAATGCTACAATCACGGCCCCGACAAGGCACTGCCGCCGATCCTCGACTATCTCTACGGCTTCATCGCCGGCCAGGACCCGAGCCGCATCGATTATCTCGTCAACCTCTTGATCCAGCAAAGCCGCTTCCCGCCCGGCGCGCTTGGCCTTTCGGCAATTTCCGCGCTTGACCATTGCCTCTGGGATCTCTCGGCCAAAGCCCTCAATGTTCCAGTCTACAAGCTGCTCGGTGGCGCGGTGCGCGATCGCATCAAGGTCTATGCCGGCGTCTATACCGCCCCGGATGCGCCGGCGGCACGCGATGAGCTCGATCGCCTCAATGCCGAATGGGGCTTTACCGCCTTCAAGCTCAGCCCCTGGCGCATCGACATGCATGCGCATCGCTGGGGCAACGTCGTCAAGGCATCGGCCGACTATTTCCGCTCGCTGCGAGAAACCGTGCGTGACGACTATGAGATCGCCTTCGACGCCCATGCCAAGATCTTCGAGCCGGTTGCCGCGCGTCAGCTCGGCAACGCGCTTGCTCCCTATGATCCGCTTTTCTACGAGGAGCCGTTGCGCCCGGAAAATATCGAGATGTGGGGAGAGCTGAAACAGGGGCTCAACTGCGTCCTGGCGACCGGTGAATCCCTCTACAATCGCAACGAATTCCTGCGCCTCTTACAGGTAAAGGGCGCCGACCTCATCCAGCCCGATATCTGTGTCGTCGGCGGCATCAGCGAAATGCGGCGCATCGCGACGATCGCCGAGGCGCATTTCGTCGGCGTCGCCCCGCATAATCCGATGGGTCCGCTCGCAACCGCCGTCAACGTGCATTTTTCGGCCGCCGCGCAGAACTTCAAGATACTCGAATACCGGTTGCCGAAGGGCCAGGCCTATGTCTACGGCGGCAATGAGATCGAGCAACGGCAAGGGGAAACCCGCTATGTCGTCGATCCCTACCTGCCGAAGGACGGCTATCTGGAACTCAGGCCCGACCGGCCGGGCTGGGGGGTCGATATGGACGAAAAGGCAATGGAGGAGGAAGGCTACATCCATTGGCAACGACGCGTGCCGAGGCGCCCGGACGGCTCCTACGCCTTTGCCTGACGATCTCTGATGGCCTTATCGCCCAGCCGCTCACTCAAACGTGGACCCGCCAGATTTTGCGGTTCCACTTCTTGCCGTGACAGCGTTGGCCAAAGGGCCGATCGAGCCTAAGCGTGAAAATTCAGAGGCTGCAATCCTGTCGACCCAAGCGTCCATTGACAATCACGCCGCAAAACATCCTGATCGTTGAATGAGTAAAGTGCAGAAAGCCTGTCCCATTGTGTTCAGAAAACTTGATCGCGGATCGGCGGTTCTTGCCTTTGTGCATCCATCCGCCGGAAGGCAGTTTGTGAAGGGGAGCATTGAAACTGGCGAAACGCCACTTGGTGCTGCCGAGCGCGAGCTTTGGGAAGAGAGCGGGCTGACGGCCTGTTCGCCCATGGCATTCCTGGGGCAACGCGAAATCGGACCCGACCGCCAGCTGTGGCATTTTTTCAAATGGCAAGTCTTGGGTTTGCCCGAGACGTGGCAGCATCAGACCGTAGATGATTACGGCCATTCGTTTGCGTTCTTCTGGCATCCTCTAGACCGGCCGCTCGACCGACATTGGCATCCGATCTTTCATGAAGCCTTCGATTTCTTTGCTCCTCGCCTTTTGCGTTGAACCGCTTTGGATATCTCGACAGCGAAAACCGGCGCCTATCGGCTCGAAGCAGACTTTGGAGTTGCCGCAACAATCCAAAAGTCCTCCGCATAATGCCGACTTTCGCGACAGAAACCCTCTAACCGATCGGTTGCTGCGACTTCGCCGCCAATCTCGGGGGATTACAAAAAGGGCGGCGCGCAACTTTTTGGGACTATCCTCTGGAAAGTCCCTCATAAGTAACCCCATAGCTTCCGCCCCTTCGCTCGATGCGCGCGAAACCGAGTTCGCCCAGGTGCATACCGGCGATCAGCAGCCTCTCCGAGCTGACGAGATCAAGCAACCTTGATCGTGTCGCTGCTGCGAGATGTGAATCCTGATCGAACGCAATCGACACATCGGGGCGCGGGATCTGAATCCGGGGGAAATGGACGATATCTGCCCAGACCAGCAGATTCTTGCCGGCGGAGTCGAGACGATAGCCTGTGTGCCCGGCCGTGTGGCCCGGAAGCGGCATCGCCGTCACGGCGGGGAGCACCTCACCGGCGTCGAAGGTGCGCAGTCTGTCGCGATAGCAGTCGAGCGCCTGACGCGCCACCAAGAAGTTGCCGCGGGCGCGCTCGGGCGCGCGGCTCAGATTGCCGTCATCCCGCCAGAATGCGATTTCCCGGTTGTGGACGACAAGCTCGGCGTTCGGGAAGACCGCTTCTCCTGAAGCGTCCACCAGCCCTCCGACATGATCGGGATGTGCATGTGTCAACAGGATCATATCGACCTCGGAAGGCTGGACGCCAGCCAGCGCGAGATTGGCCGTCAGCCGACCGCCCCATTGCCTGAAACCACCTGCTCCCGCGTCGATCAAGACGGTACGGCTGCCGCCACGCACCAGGTAGCAGTTGATATGGATCGAGGTGCTGTCATTGACCCCGGCGCTTTCCTGCATCCGGGAGGCATCTGCCGGGTCGATATTCGAGAGAAGGTCGAGGCCGGCGTTAAGATAGCCATCGCTGATGGCGGTGATGGTCAAGTCGCCAAGCTGCTGGCTGGGAAATGCGATATTTGTCATGGGTTCTCTCAGAGCATCAGCTCAGTTTCGCGCGTGAATGCTCGACGCTGCATAGCCGAAGCAACGGATGCGCGCGGTGAGGTCGATAATGCGCCTGATGGCGTCATCCAGGCCCTCCGTGAACCGATCCATCACGGCCGGCGTCCGAAAGGGTTCAAGGCGATATTGGATTTCGGCAAAGACCAGGTGCCCCCGCCCGTGCCGGACGGCGACATAGGTGACATGCACATTCACCAATGCGGCGCGGAGAATGCCCGTACAGAGTTCGGTGCATTGCTCCGTGAGGTCGGCGAGTGCTTCGTCCGGCGGCATCCTGTCTGCGGGGATGAAAATCGTGACATTCGGCATCGGCGTTTAGCGTGCCTTCTCGACGGTGGCGCCGGCATCACTCGTCAATTGCCTCGTCATCGGTTCATAGACATGGAGGTCTTCCGGCAGGTGCGCGATGTCAGCGATCTTGGTGCCCTCCACTTTGGCGAGCCAGCGGTATTCCGGGAACTTCTCCATAGCGACCGCATGCATCGCCTGTGGGGTAAGGCCCAGCCGGATCAGCGATTCGGGACCTCTAGCGCTCAAGGCCAGATATTCGCCCTCACCAATGGCCGGCGCGCGCTCGATGCCATCATAGAGATTTCGGTGCCAGTCGGTGATGTGCTGTTGCCAGCGTGCGAAATTGCCACCGCCCTTTTGGCGATATTCCTCACCCGTCAGGATGTCGAGGCCATCGATCGAATGAATGGCAAGATAGACAGGGCAGCCACGGCTCAACGCCTTGAAGCGCTGCGAGGTGTGGAAGCCGTTCACCGAAATGAGGGCTGGCAGTTTCTCCAGGCTATAGAAGTCATTCCACTCCGCATCGCTGTGTGGATCGGCAAAGCTGCATTCCACCGTATAGATCATCGTATCACCTCCGACCGCAGACATCAGCGTCCGGTCTTGTTTCTCATTGATATTTGCTCATGATAGGATGCCGATCGTCGTCCATACATCGACATCGGATCATGCTTCAGTGAGTAAATATCAAGATGGCAGCGGATCGAATGCCGAACCATCATGCCCGAGAGCCTCCCATGCGCCGCAAGATTCCAAGCAATTCCGCACTCATGGCGTTCGAGGCGTCGGCTCGTCACGGAAGCTTTGCTCGCGCTGCCGACGAGTTGGCCCTGACCGAAGGGGCGATCAGCCGCCAGATAGGCCGCCTCGAAGCCTTCCTCGGCGTCACGCTGTTCGAGCGGATCGGTAATCGCGTGCGGCTTTTGCCGAATGGAGAGCGTTATGCCGTTCAGGTTCGCGAGTCACTCGATCGCCTGGAGCGCGACAGTCAATATCTGATGGGCGAGCCGAGCGATGGCGGCAGTATCGACATTGCCACCATCCCGACCTTCGCCGCGCGTTGGCTCATCCCCCGTCTGGCGCGATTTCGGGAAAAACACCCGAATATTATCGTGCATCTTGCCGAACGGATGGAGCCGTTTGTCCTTGCCGGAAGCGGGTTCGACGCTGCCATTCATTTCGAACACCCCGCATGGACGGGAATGAGAACGCATCGACTGCTGCACGAGACTTTGGTTCCCGTTTGCCATCCGGCGCTTCTCGATAAAGGCGAAGGGCCGCCATCCCTGGACGAACTGCCGCGTCTTCATCGGCGCCAAAACCCCGATGCCTGGCAACGCTATGCACAGGAGACCGGCATCGTGCTGACCAATCCCGCGATCGGCCCCCGCTATGATCTTCACATCATGCTGATTGAGGCCGCGCTGGCGGGACTTGGCGTTGCGCTGGTGCCGCGTCTCTATGTCGAAACAGAACTGGCGGAAGGACGCTTGATCGCGCCCTGGCCTGATGGTCGGTCGATCTCCAAGACCTTCTGCCTCGTTCTGCCGGAACCGATCCGATTGAGCGACGGTCCAATACAGATCTTTGCCAATTGGCTTCTCATGGAAGCGCGGACGGGAAACCCCGGGCACGCGGCGCGTGGCGAAAACATCCTCTAGCGGCTGGCCTTCCGGTAGTCCTTTTCACCAAGGCAAGTGATCGCCTGATCCTGCTCGTAGTCACTTCATGCGCGCTGCATCCGCATTGCCGAGTTCCTCTCGCTGCGGCGCGCGCGGCACCATGCGTCCGATCACAAGGACCAGGAGCGCGGCCGCCAGCAAACAAGCGGCTAGGAAGAACATCGGCGCGATGGTGCTGCCTGTGGAATCCTTGATCCAGGGCACGACATTCTGGGCGACGAAGCCACCGAGATTGCCGACGGAGTTGATCGCGGCAAGACCCGCTGCGGCTCCCGCCCCTCGCAGAAAACGAGATGGCAGGCTCCAGAACACCGGCTGACCTGCGAAAATGCCGGCTGCGGCAATGCAGAGGAAGGTAAATTGCAGTGCGTGATCGGGAATAACTGCCGACAGGACCAGGCTTACGGCACCGACGAGCGCGGGAATGACGATATAGGGCGTCTTCGACTCCGCCTTGTCCGCGGCCGCAGGCACCGCATAAAGGGCGACGGCGACAAGAAGCCAGGGAATTACATTCAGGAACCCGTTCGTGGTGTTGCCGACGCCGAAATTCTTGACGATGGTCGGCAGCCAGTAGCTGAGACCATAGGCGGCCAGCGGAAATCCGACATAGCAAAGCGCCATCAGCAGCACACGCGGGTTGATCAGCGCCGTGAAGCCGTCGGAAGCGTTCTTCTCCATGCCCGAATTTTCCGCCGCGAGCCGTTCTTTCAGCCAGTTCCTCTCGGTGTCGCTGAGGAAAGAGGCCTTGGCTGGCAGATCGGGCAGATAGAACAGCGTGATGATGCCGGCAATGATGGCAGGCACGCCGGTGACGAGGAAGACCCATTGCCACCCCGCCAAGCCATAGAGGCCATTCAAATCCAGCAGGGCACCGCCGAGCGGCGCGCCGATCGCGTTGGCAAAGGCGCTGAAGATCATAAAGAGGCCGACCATCGTGCCGCGATAGGCAGAAGGATACCAAAGCGTCAGCAGGTAAAGCACGCCCGGAAAGAAGCCCGCTTCGCAGGCGCCGAGCAGAAAGCGAAGGATGTAAAACATCGTCGCGCTCTGCGTATAGGCGAGAGCGACGGTGACGATCCCCCAGGATACCAGGATACGGGCAAACCACTTGCTGGCCCCGAACCTGTCGAGAAGCAGATTGCTCGGCACTTCGAAGATGAAATAGCCGATGAAGAACAGGGATGCGCCGAGACCATAGGCATATTCGCTCATGCCGAGATCGCCGACCATCTCAAGCTTGGCATAGCTGACATTCTGGCGATCGATATAGGCGATCAGATAGAGGATACCCAGAAAGGGCATGAGCCTCCAGGTGATCTTGGAGATAAGCTGCTTTTCATCAACCACGCCTCTTCCTCCCTGAAAGATGGTCCTGATTGATATAGATAGCGCAACTCAACGTTTATCAATGCGTTGACAAATCAAGCTCACGTCGTCCGTAAAATCCGCGACGAGAAACGAGCGGGCCAGCACCCTTGAAGCGAAGACCGATCCGTTCGCGCCTCAGGCGACGCGTTCGAACTGGGTGCGGATATGCTCGATATAGTGCTGGCCGGGCGACGAGGCCTTTACCATGGCAATCGCCGCCTTCTGCGGGACGCCGGTAAACTGGCGTTCCTCGCCATTCCTGAAGCGAATGTAAAGCCGGCCGTCATCCGGGCGGAAAAAGACCGATTTGATGATTTTTGACGAGACCGAGAGTTCTTGCATGGGTTACCTCACCTTCCTGCCGGCTTTCTCGCATGAAAACCGAAACATTGGGTGAAGTGACCTAGTTAATGAAAGATAGAGTTGTGTCGCTCGATTTTATCGATTGCACCCAATACCTTAGCGGTCCTGCGGCAGGGCCTCCTCAGAATAGAGGGCAGCGAATTCCGCGCTCGGCGGAATCGGCTTGATGATGTCGATCAGCACACCGTTCGGATCGGCAGTGATGAAATGACGCTGACCGAAATCCTCATCGCGGATCGCAAGCAGAATGGGCAGTCCGGCCTTGCACACCTCGTCATAGACGGCATCGACGTCTTCCACCTCGAAATTAAGCAATAGCCCGGCCACCCGACCCCGCCCTTCCGCCGGGATCGTCTCATGCCGGCCGTTCAGAATGGCAAGGTTGATGCCGCTATCCTCCGCCGACTGCAGATGCACGTACCAGTCGCTCGCGAAGTTTTCCTGAAACCCGAAATGCGCGATGTAGAAGGCTGCAGTCTCCTCGACCCGCTCGGTCATGATGACCGGATAATAGCTCGTTACCTTCATGCTTCACTTCCCCCATAAAAAGACATACAATCTGTCTGTATTATTTCAAATAACATACAGGCTGCATGCATGCAAGACTATCGTTCCAATCGGGAAAGAACCGAGAAGACCAAGGCTGCGCTCATCGCGGCGGCACGAGCGCTGTTCGTGGAAAAGGGTTATGCCGAGACGTCGACGCCGGAGATCGTCGCTGCCGCCAGCATCACCCGCGGCGCGCTCTATCACCATTTCGAGGACAAACGGGCGCTCTTTCGCGCTGTCGTCGCCGAAGAGGCTATGGCTGTGACGCGCGCTGTAGAACAGGCAACGCCGGAACACCTTGCGCCGCGCGAAGCTCTGATAGCGGGCAGCAATGCCTATCTCGATGCTATGCGGATTACCGGCCGCACGCGACTTCTGCTGATCGAAGGGCCGACGGTACTGGGCTTCACGGAAATGAAACAGCTGGACGAGGAGACGACAACCCTCACCTTGAAGCAGGGATTGGAAGCAGCACTCAGTCACGGCCGGAAGTCTGGCACCCCGGTCGACGCGCTTGCCGATATTCTGTCGGCCGCCTTCGATCGGGCCGCCCTTGCCGTCGATGCCGGCGGCGATGTCGACCGCTATCGCGAGGCCATTGCCCTTATGATCGAACGTATCGCAGACTGACGCGCCTGCTTATCAAGTCGTAATAAATCGCTGCGCTTGAAGCGAGACAATACCGACCGTGCCGACTGTTTGCAGCCGCCAGCAACGAACGAATATCGACCGCTCCCGCATATTATTTAAGCACCCAGGTTGCTTGACACTTTTTTAGCCCCCTCCTATGATTTTTACCAAATGATCAAAAAGCAGGGGAACGAAAAAATGACCAATGAAATCATACTGACACGCCGCGCCGTCATCGCATCCGGCATTGCCTTAGGCATCAGCACACTGGCACCGGCTGCCCGAGCGGCCGCGCCGCTCAAGGTTGCGGGCATTCACGCCTCGCCGGTCGAAAATGCCTGGAATTCCTGTCTTCACAAGGCGCTGCAGGACGCGGCCAAGGAAGGTGTCATCGAATACGTCTTTTCCGAAGGCGTTTCGGGCACGGACTATCCACGTGCCATGCGCGAATATGCCGAACAGGGCAACAAGCTGATTATCGGCGAGGCCTATGCCGTGGAAAAGGAAGCGCGCCAGGTTGCCGCCGACTACCCGGATACAGCCTTCGTTCTCGGCTCCAGCGGCGAGGCCGCCGGCGACAATTTCGGTGTCTTCGGCACCTGGAATTATGATGGCGCCTATCTTGCCGGCATGCTTGCCGGCAAGATGACCAAGTCCAATGTCGTCGGCTCGGTCGGCGCCGTTCCGATCCCCGAAGTCAACATGCTGATCAATGCGTTTGCTGCAGGCGTCAAGGCGGTCAACCCCGACTGCAAGCATCTGGTCTCCTTCATCGGCACCTTCTTCGATCCTCCAAAGGCGCGCGAAGCCGGTCTTGCGCAGATCGATGCCGGGGCCGACGTTCTCTTCGGCGAACGCATCGGTACGGCGGACGCCGCCAAGGAGCGCCACATCAAGTCTGTGGGATCGCTGATCGATTACACGCCACGTTATCCGGATACCGTCTTTGCCAATGCCATGTGGTACTTCCGCCCCATTCTCAATGCCGCGATCGCCGATGTTGCCGCCGGCAAGCCGGTCGGCCGCAGCTACACGGCCTACGGCCTGATGAAGGAAGGCGGTAGCGACATCGTCTACGTCAAGGGCGTCGCACCGGCGGAAGCGGAAGCTGCGATGGAAAAGGTCCGTGCCGACATCAAGGCCGGCACTTTCGAAGTGCCGAAGGTTATGGATCAGCCGAAGTAACCGTTCGGCTCGATCATGAGCGGCTCTTCATTCGCCGATGCCACGGAGCTCGCCGGCGCCATCAAGTCCGGCAAGCTTGCCTGCGTGGATGCCATGCAGGCAGCACTTGCCGCCTGCGCCCAGCACAAACAGCTGGGCGCCATCGCCTATCTCAATCCCGAGGCGGGGCTTGCCGCCGCGCAAGCTATGGATCAGGAGGCATCAAAGCATCCCGAGCGATTTGCGTTGCGACCGTTTGCCGGTGTGCCGACGGTCGCCAAGGATCTCGGTGGCCCCTTTCCGAGGCTGCCGGTGACCGCTGGCTCGCGCCTGTTCGCGCGCGCGCACAAAGGCGCAGACAGCGATCTGGCAGGCCGCTTTCGTAACGCGGGCCTCTGCGCCTTCGGCTTGAGCACCAGTCCGGAATTCGGCTTTTCGCTTAGCTCCGAGCCGGCGATCGGCCCGATCTGCCGAAACCCCCTGGATCGAAGCAGAACCGCAGGTGGCTCTTCGGGTGGCGCGGCCGCCGCAGTCGCCGCCGGCATGGTGCCGATCGCGCATGCAACGGATGCCGGCGGCTCGATCCGCGTGCCGGCGGCCTGTTGCGGCCTGGTCGGATTAAAGCCGACGCGCGGCGCTGTGCCCGCCGGCCCCTCCTTCGGAAATCATCTCGGCGGCATCGCCAGCGAACTCGCAATCACCCGCTCGGTGCGTGATACCGCACGGATACTCGATGTCGTGCGCGGAAGGACGAAGGGGCCATTCGCGGATATCGCCCAATCCCCGTCTAAGACGGGCAGGCTTCGCATCGGCCTGCTTGCGGATACCGGAAAGCACTACCCCCTTGCAGCCGACCGCGCCCAAGCGGTGGACGCAGCGGCCAGCTCTCTGGAAAGACAAGGAAACGAGCTGGTATCCATCCGTTGGGACGAGATGGAAAGCGCCGTTCAGGCCAGCGCCCGCGCCTTCGGCGATATCATTTCCGTCAATATCGCCGGCCTGGTCGACGACCTAGAGCTGGATATGTTGGTGGCCGAGGTGATGACGCAGGCGTTCATCATGCGCGGACGCGCCATGACCGCAACCACCTTTTGGAGCTCGCTCAATGGCGCCGTGAAGGCCAGCCGCATTCTATGGGAGATCTTCGACAGGGTGGATGTCATCGTCATGCCCATGCTCGCCTCTGCACCGCCGCCCATCGGGTCCTTCCCCACGGATCATTCGGACACCGAATTGCACCTCGAGCGCATGACGTCCTTCGCACCGCTTGCCTCGCTTGCCAACATATCCGGCTTCCCGGCGCTGACGCTTCCCTTTGGTGAAGATGCCGAGGGGTTGCCGCTACCGGTCCAGATGATGGCGCCCATGGGAGAGGACAACCTCTTGCTGCGGCTTGCATCCGCGCTCGAGGCCGAGCAACGTTGGCGGCACCGCTATCCGATTGCAGGATTTCCGGCATGAGCACCCCTGTCCTGACCATCGAAGGTGTCAGCAAGCGCTTCGGCAGCACCGTGGCCAATGACAATATCTCCCTGTCTTTGGCCAAGGGCGAGATCGTTGCCCTGCTCGGCGAAAACGGCGCCGGCAAGACGACCCTGATGAGCATCCTCTTCGGGCACTACGTGCCCGATACCGGACGCATCCTGATCGACAATGCAGAATTACCGCAGGGCAAGCCACGCGCGGCGATCCGGACCGGCGTCGGCATGGTGCATCAGCATTTCTCGCTCGCACCCAATCTGACGGTGCTCGAAAACATCATGACGGGTACGGAAGGGTTGTGGTCGCTCACGTCTCAAACGGCCGCCGCCCGCAAAAAGCTGCTGGCGATATCGCAACGCTTCGGGCTGAAAGTCGATCCCGATGCCCGCCTTGGCGACCTCTCGGTTGGCGAGCAACAGCGCGTCGAGATCCTCAAGGCACTCTATAACGACGCGCGCATCCTGATCCTCGATGAGCCGACCGCAGTTCTCACCCAGATCGAGGCGGAAAAGCTGTTCTCGACGCTGAAGCAGATGGCGGCGCAGGGCCTTTCCTTGATCTTCATCTCGCACAAACTCGATGAAGTCATGGCGACGGCCGACCGCATCGTCGTCCTGCGCGGCGGCAAGGTTGCGGCAGAACGGCGGACATCAGAGACCAGCAAGGCCGAGCTTGCCGAGCTGATGGTCGGACATCGCGTCACGCGCCCGATCCGCGATAAAAGCGTACCTGGCGACATCGCTCTGGAGGCTCGTGACATCACGCTCAAAAGCGGCGGCGTCGAACGCTTGAAGAAGATCAGCTTCCATGTCCGTGCCGGCGAGGTTCTGGGGATCATCGGCGTGTCGGGCAATGGTCAGGCGAGCTTGGGGCAGATGCTGTCGGGAACGTCGAACCGCTCATCCGGCGAGCTTATGTTGTTTGGGGAACATGTCGGCGATCTCGACGTGGCGGCGGTCATCGATGCAGGCATCGGGCGCATCCCGGAAGACCGAAACCGCGACGGCGCCATCGGCGAAATGGCGATCTGGGAAAATGCCGTACTTGAGCGCCTGTCCTCCTATTCGAAGCACGGTCTGGTCGACCGCGGCGCCGGCATGGCGTTTGCGCAAGGGATCATCGAGGCATTCGACGTGCGCGGCGGCAACGCGGCGACCCGCACCCGGCTATTGTCGGGCGGCAACATGCAGAAGCTGATCCTCGGCCGCAATCTCGTTGAACGCCCGCGCATCCTCATCGCCGCCCAGCCGGCGCGCGGACTGGACGAAGGAGCGGTCGCCGCCGTTCATGGGCGCATTCTGGAAGCGCGCCGGCAAGGCACCGCCGTTCTACTGATCTCGGAAGATCTGGATGAGGTCATCGCTCTGGCAGATCGCATCCAGGCGATCGTCGGCGGGCGCCTTTCGCCACCCATCGATGCCGATGGGGCCGATGCACGCCTCCTGGGGCTGATGATGGCCGGGGAATGGAAAGCAGCGAGCGGGAACGAACATGCGATTTGAACGGCGCGAACACCGCCCACTCTACATGATGATCCTAGCGCCCGTGCTTGCGATCGTCGCGGCGCTCGCGCTCGCCGGCATACTGATCGCCATTGCCGGCGCGCCCGTTTTCGAAGCCTATCGGCGGATCTTGCTAGGCGCCTTTGGCTCGCGACTTTCGGCCACGGAGACGCTCACCCGCGCGACGCCATTGATCCTGACAGGTCTCGCCGCCGCGGTCGCCTTTCGTGCCCGCCTCTGGAACATCGGCGCCGAAGGGCAATTCTATTTCGGTGCCATCGCGGTCGCCGCTTTCGGTTCAAAAATCCTCGCCGGCCTGCCCGGCCCAATCCTCATTCCGCTCCTGATGATGATCGGCGCCATCGCCGGAATGATTCTGATCCTTGTGCCACTATGGCTGCGGCTGCGCTTTTCCGTCGACGAGGTTGTCACCAGCCTTATCCTGAATTTCATCGCCGTTCTCTTCGTCTCCATGCTGATCGATGGCGTGCTGAAAGACCCGACCGCGTTCGGCTGGCCGCAATCTCAGGCCCTTGTCGATCACGCCATGCTGCCGAAGCTCATTGCCCGCTCGCGGCTTCATATCGGCTTTGCAATTGCGATCGTCATCGCGGCAATCGTCTATTTCGTCCAATCGCGCACCGTATTCGGCATGCAATCGCGGGCAGCCGGCCTCAATCCGTCGGGTGCAGTCTTTGCCGGTGTTCGCCTCGGCTCGACCCTCGTCAAGGTCGCCTGTCTCTCGGGCGGGCTTGCCGGCCTTGCCGGCGCAATCGAAGTGATGGGCGTCAAGGGTTACGTCACCACCGACCTGTCACCCGGCTTCGGTTATGCCGGCATCGTCGTCGCCATGCTTGCAAACCTCAACGCGCTTGGCGTCGTCCTTGCGGCGATCTTCACCGCTACGATGTTCGTCGGCGCCGATGGCATGAGCCGCAGCCTCGGTATCCCCAGCTATATCGCCGACGTCACGGTCGCCCTGTCGCTACTGACCATGCTGATCGCGCTGTTCTTCACGCAATACAGGGTTCGCCGATGAGCACGCTGGTTGACATCATTGCTTCCGCCGGACTTTGGGCAGCCGTACTGCGGATTGCGACGCCGCTGATCTTCGGCACGCTCGGCGCGCTTCTTTGCGAGCGCGCCGGCGTCCTCAATCTCGGCATCGAAGGCATCATGACTTTCGGCGCGATGATCGGTTGGCTTTCCGTCTATCACGGCGCCGATCTGTGGACCGGACTTCTGATTGCGGCAATCGCCGGCGGCATTTTCGGGCTTCTGCATTCGGCACTGACGGTCACGCTCGGCCTGTCGCAGCATGTTTCCGGCCTCGGCGTGACGCTGTTCGCGTCCAGCTTCAGCTATTACGTCTTCCGGCTGGTCGTGCCCGTCGCCGGAACACCACCGACCATCACTCCGTTCCAGCCGATCGCCATCCCCGGCCTTTCGACCCTGCCCTTCATCGGTCCTGCTCTCTTCACACAGACAGCGCCGACCTATCTGGTGATCCTGGTGGCACTCGTCATGGCCTACCTCATTTTCCGCACGCCGGTCGGGCTTGCGATCCGCATGACGGGCGAGAACCCGCATGCGGCCGAGGCCCAGGGCCTCAATCCGATAAAGATCCGCTACGGCGCCATCATTGCCGGCAGCGCCCTGATGGGCATGGGCGGTGCCTTCCTCACGCTTTCCGCCTTCAACAGCTTCTTTCCGACGATGGTGCAAGGGCGCGGCTGGATCTGCATCGCGTTGGTCGTCTTTTCATCCTGGCGGCCGGGGCGGGCATTGTTCGGCGCCCTGCTCTTTGCCTTCTTCGACGCTTTCCAACTGCGCCTGCAGACCGCAGTACAGGGCGTGCCCTATCAGATTTTCCTGATGACACCGTATATTCTGTCCATCGTTGCCCTTGTCGTCATGAGCAGGCGTGCCCGCGTGCCGCAGGCGCTGATGCAACCTTATCGCCGTGGCGAGAGATAATCCGAGGAGCCTTTCATGTTCGATCTCATCATTCGGAATGCCAACCTGCCCGATGGCCGCAAGGGCATCGATATCGCGGTCAAGGATGGCAAGATCGCAGCAATCGAAACCTCGATCACGACAGGGGCAAAGGAAGAGATCGATGCGACCGACAGGCTGGTGAGCCCACCCTTTGTCGACCCGCATTTCCATATGGACGCCACGCTTTCGCTCGGCCTGCCGCGCATGAACGTTTCCGGCACGCTTCTCGAGGGCATCGCGCTTTGGGGAGAGCTGCGCCCGATCGTCACGAAGGAAGAGCTTGTCGATCGCGCGCTGCGCTACTGCGATCTCGCGGTGACGCAAGGGCTGCTTTTCATCCGCAGCCATGTCGATACGTCCGACCCCAAGCTGGTGACGGCCGAGGCGCTTCTGGAAGTGAAGGACAGGGTCAAGCCCTATATCGACCTGCAGCTCGTCGCCTTCCCGCAGGATGGCTATTACCGCGCCCAGGATGGCGTCGCTTCCCTTGAGCGGGCGCTCGACATGGGCGTCGACATCCTCGGCGGCATCCCGCATTTCGAGCGCACCATGGATGAAGGCAGGGCTTCGGTCGAGGCGCTTTGCCGGATCGCGGCCGATCGCGGTCTTCCCGTCGACATGCATTGTGACGAAACTGATGATCCGATGTCGCGTCACATCGAGACGCTGGCCGCGGAAACGGTCCGCTTCGGACTGCAGGGCCGTGTCGCCGGCTCGCACCTGACCTCGATGCATTCGATGGACAATTACTACGTCTCCAAGCTCATCCCTCTGATGGCGGAAGCACGGATCAACGTCATCCCCAATCCGCTGATCAACATCATGTTGCAGGGCCGGCACGACACCTACCCGAAACGGCGCGGCATGACGCGCGTGCGCGAATTGATGGATGCCGGCCTCAACGTTTCCTTCGGCCATGATTGCGTGATGGACCCCTGGTATTCGATGGGCTCCGGCGACATGCTCGAAGTCGGTCATATGGCGATCCACGTCGCGCAGATGGCCGGCATCGAAGACAAGAAGAAGATCTTCGATGCACTCACCGTCAATTCCGCCAGAACACTTGGCCTTGAAGGCTACGGCCTTGAAAGGGGCTGCAATGCCGATTTCGTGGTACTACAAGCGGTCGACACGCTGGAAGCACTTCGCCTGAAGCCCAATCGACTCGCCGTCGTCAAGCGCGGCAGGGTCATCGCCCGCTCGGCACCGCGCATCGGCGAACTCTTTCTCGATGGCCGACCATCACGGATCGATGGCGGGCGCGATTACGTGCCTGTCGGCTCCTGACGATGTGATCGCTCCATCAAGACGATATCGCGGCGCGTGCCAGACAAGCGCCCTTTTCGGAGCAAGCCGAATCATTTGAACGGCACTCATGCCTAGGACGGCTTACGCGGCCCATATTAGCGTATGGCAACGCACCGCCGCAGCCTTGTTCACGGATCGAACCTGGAAGTAAACAACTGAACGAAACCTTGCTTTACAACTAACATGTCAGCATGATATTCACTGATCCTACAAGATCGGGAGGATTGGATGACTGAGAGTTTTGGCCTGTCGGCCGCGCTGGCAACCCCCTTTGATGCGGATGGCGAGATTGCGATCCCTGGCGTGATCGAGCAGGCAAAGCACTGCCTTTCCAACGGCTGCAAGAGCGTCACGCTTTTCGGCACCACAGGCGAAGGCGCGTCCATCGGCATGCAGGAACGCGAGCGGGTTCTGGCCGCCATGATGGCTGCCGGCATTCCTCCCTCGCAGATCGTCATGGGCGTGCTCGTCGATGCCGCCGAAGATGCCGCGGCACAGGCTCGACAGGCGCTCTCGCAAGGCGTACGCAACATCCTTCTCGCACCGCCCTCCTATTTCAAGAACGTCAGCGATGACGGCCTCTTCAAATGGTTTGCCGCCGTCTTCACCATGCTCGGCACGCATGCCCGGGACGTGATCGTCTACAATATTCCATCGGTGACGATGGTACCGCTCTCCATCTCCCTTGTCGGCCGCCTGCGCACGGCGTTTCCGGGTGTCGTCGTCGGCGTCAAGGATTCCTCCGGCGATTGGCCTTATACCGAGGAACTGCTGAAGACGCATGGCGATCTCATCATTCTGATCGGCGACGAGCGGCACTTGGCGCGCGGAGTTCGCCTCGGCGGACAGGGCGCGATCTCCGGCATGGCAAACCTCCTGCCTCGCGAAGTCCAGGCCATGGCGGAGAAGGGCGTCGACAATGCCAATGTCGAGCGCTTCGTCGAACAGCTGCTGAACTATCCGATCATTCCCTCGATCAAGGCAATTCTCGCCCGGTTGACGGAAGATGACGGCTGGCTTGCCGTGCGTCCGCCTCTCGTGCCAGCGAACGGGCAGGATTCCGAGACGCTCTTTGCTGCCTTCGGCGCGTTGTTTCGCGCCAAGGCCGCCTAACCGAACAGCCCGGAGCTGCCGATGGATGGACCAGGCGAACAACCGACGCTGAGAGAGAAGGCTTACGAAAGCTTTACGCGCCATTTGCTGGCACGCGACGTGCGGCCAGGGCAGTTCATCTCGCAACGGCGGCTCGTCGAACTGACGGGATTGACGCTCGGCGCGATCCGGGAACTGATCCCTCGCCTGGAGGCCGAAGGGCTGATCAAGACGGTCCCGCAACGTGGATTGCAGATCGCCCATATCGACCTAGACCTCATCCGCGAGGCCTTCCAGCTCCGTCTTTTCCTCGAGAAGGAGGCTGTCGCACTCTTTACCCATTCGGCATCCGACGAGACGATCGCCAAGCTTTTGAAGGATCATCGCGATATCGCCGATGCCATCCGCGCTGGCGACAATTCCCCGGAGCTGGAGCTGCACGCGCAATCGGTGGATTGGGGCATGCACGATGCCTTCATCGATGCGCTGGGCAATACGATCATCTCGAATGCTTACCGGGTCAATTCGATCAAGATGCGGCTGATCAGCCAGGACAGGTTCCGCATCAACGGCCATGTCGGCCCCGTAATGGAAGAGCATTTGAAAGTGCTTGAGGCCATTGAGCGACGATCCGCCGAAGAGGCTGTGACGGCTCTCGTATCCCATATCGGCGGAGCACGGGATCGGGCACTGAAGATTTGAAAAGCTTCGAATAACAAGGCCGCGAATGAGGAGATTTTCGGCCAAAGGAGGAGGAACAGCATGTCATCGTCATTTTTCAATCCGACACGTCGCGGCTTCATGGCCGGTACGGCAGCACTCGGCGCGGCAAGCCTTCTGGGTGTCCGGACCGCCTCGGCTGCGGTCGACTGGAAGCGCTTTTCCGGCACGACGCTCGAAGTCAATCTGATCAAGAGCCCGCGCAGCGAAACGATCCTCAAATATCTAAGCGAGTTCGAAGCGCTAACCGGCATCAAGGTCAATGCAGAGGCGACACCCGAGCAGCAGCAGCGCCAGAAGACCACCATCGAGCTGAGCTCGGGCAAGCCGAGCTTCGACGTCGTACATCTGAGCTACCATGTGCAGAAGCGCCAGTTCGAAAAGGGCGGCTGGCTGGCCGATATCAGCGGCTTCATGAAGGACCCGTCGCTCACCGACCCCTCGCTGACGGAGAGCGATTTCGCAGAGGCCGGCCTGACATTTGCCAAGGACTCCGCGGGCGTCATGCGCTCCCTGCCCTTTTCGGTCGATTATTGGATCGTTTATTGGAACAAGGCGCTGTTCGAGAAGAAGGGGCTGGCCTATCCGGCAACCTTCGAGGATATGGCCAAGGCCGCCGAGGCGCTGACGGATAAATCGACAAACACCTACGGCTTCGTCGCGCGCGGCCTCAAAAATGCCAATGCGCCTGTCTGGACGACTTTCATGCTCGGTCACGGTACAACGCCGCTTTCGGCCGACGGCAAGCTGCAAACGGAATCACAAGGGGCCGTGGATGCCGCCAAGCTCTATCAGCGCCTGATGACCAAATCGGCGCCTCCCGGCGTTTCCGGCTTCAACTGGGCAGAAGCACAATCGGCCTTCCTGCAGGGCAAGATCGGCATGTGGCTTGATGGCGTCGGCTTCGCCCCGCCGATCGAAAATCCGGAAAAGTCCCGTGTCGTTGGCCAGGTCGGCTATGGCGTCATGCCGAAGGGACCGAGCGCGCAGGCAGCAGCAACGACCGGCGACGGCATCGGCGTTACGGCCGCCAGCCAGAAGAAGGAAGCGGCTTATCTCTTCTGCCAATGGGCGATCTCGCACGACATGGGTGCGCGACTGCTGCAGGCCGGCGCCGGCGTTCCCTTCCGTCAGTCGATTCTGGAGGACCAGAAGGTTCGGGAAGGCGTAAAGATGCCGGCCGCATGGCTGGATGCCGTCGCCGGTTCCGCCAAGGTCTCGCAGCTTGCCCTGCCCGTCATCATCCCGGTCACCGAGTTCCGCGACATTTATGGCGTCGCGCTGACGAACATGATCGGCGGCGCCGATCCGGCGGCCGAGCTGAAGACGGCAACCGCCCAGTTCGAGCCGGTGCTCGCACGAAGCGAGGGATGATGGCCTCCGTGAGCATCGAAGATACTGCCGCAAAAGCCGCTGCAGGAAGGAGCAAGCCGCAAAGGCTTGCTCCCAACTACTGGCCCTTTGTCGTTCCCGCGCTGATCGTGATTGCTGCCGTCATCGTCTTTCCCTGGGTCTTCACCCTCTGGATGAGCGTGAACAAATGGACGCTCGGCCAATCGCAGAGCTTCGTCGGCTGGGACAATTATGTCCGGCTGGCGACCGACATGCGCTTCTGGGAGTCACTATGGCACACGGTTCTCTATACCGTGCTGTCCGTCGTCGGCCCGTTGATCTTCGGGACGCTGGCAGCGCTTATCTTCGATGCGAACTTTCCGCTGCGCGGGTTTCTGCGCGGCGTCTTCGTCATGCCGATGATGGCGACGCCCGTCGCCGTGGCGCTGGTCTGGACGATGATGTTTCATCCGCAACTCGGCGTGCTGAACTATCTGCTGTCGCTCGTCGGCATCGGACCGCAAGAATGGATCTATAACCAAAACAGCGTCATCCCCTCGCTCGTCCTGGTCGAGGTCTGGCAATGGACGCCGTTGGTCATGCTGATCGTGCTCGGCGGTCTCGCATCCGTGCCGCGCGAACCCTATGAAAGCGCCGAAATCGACGGTGCCAATGCCTGGCAGAAGTTCCGCTACCTGACGCTGCCGATGATCTCGCCCTTCCTGATGATCGCCGTCATGATCCGCGGCATCGACGCGATCAAGAGCTTCGATATCATCTATGCGATGACGCAGGGCGGACCGGGAACGGCGTCCGAGACCATCAACATCTATCTCTACAACACAGCGTTTTCCTATTACGACATCGGCTATGGCTCTGCCATGGCAGTGGTGTTCTTCATCCTGATCGTCGCGCTCTCCTTCATGCTTTTGATGATGCGGCAGCGCACGAAATGGACGGATGCGGAGGGACATTGAGATGAAGCGCTCGACACTCAACCGGATCGGCCTGTTCTTCGTGGCGCTGGTGATCGTTTCGCCGGTCGTGCTGTTTTTCCTCTGGATGATCTCGCTGTCGCTGAAATACGAGATCGACAACGGCGCCTATCCGCCGATCCTCATTCCCGATCGCATCGCCTGGACGAACTACGTCAATGTTTTCCAGGAAAACAACTTCTTCCTCTATTTCTGGAATTCAGTTCTCGTGACGGGGGCGGCCACCCTGCTCGCGCTCATCATCGGCGTGCCGGCCGGCTACGGCATCGCGCGGCTGAAGGCGGAAAAATCGGCAGTCGTCATCATGATCGCCCGCATGACGCCGGGCCTATCCTTCCTCATACCGCTGTTTCTGTTGTTCCAGTGGCTCAATCTTTTGGGAACGCTCTGGCCGCAGATCATCATCCATCTCGTCGTGACAGTCCCGATCGTGGTGTGGATCATGATCGGCTATTTCGAGACGACACCGATGGAGCTCGAGGAGGCAGCAAGTATCGATGGCGCCACGCCCTGGCAGGTTTTCCGCCTGATCGCCCTGCCGATCGCCCGGCCCGGCATCGTCGTCGCCTTCATCCTCTCGGTCATCTTCTCGTGGAACAACTTCGTCTTCGGCATCGTGCTTGCCAGTCGCGAAACCCGCACGCTGCCCGTCGCCGTCTACAACATGCTTTCCTTCGAGCAGGTCAGCTGGGGGCCGCTTGCCGCTGCCGCCTTGATCGTCACGTTGCCGGTCCTTGTGCTGACGATGTTTGCGCAGAGGCAGATCATTGCGGGCCTCACGGCCGGGGCCGTCAAATGATGCGCCTGGTATCCGTGGAGGGACGAAGCAACCTGACGCATTGCGGTGGCCGGATCGACATTGCCAGCGATCCGGCGAACCTGCATGATGCCGACAAAACAAGCGGAAAGCGGTCTTGAGCTCCTCGTCCATCTTCGACCCGCCATCCGGCCGACCCAAGCAGATCCTTTGCGTCGGCGCCGCCGTTCTGGACACGCTTTTTCGTGTCCGCAGTCTTCCGCAGGGTCAGGGAAAGGTCCTGCCCTACGACATGCTGCAGATCGCCGAAGGCATGGCCTCGAGCGCTGCCTATGCCATCACCCGGCTCGGTGGCGAGGCGAGCCTGTGGGGTGCCGTCGGTGATGACGAAATCGGCGAGCGCATCATTGGCGATCTGAATGCCGATGGGATCAATATGCACGGCATGTCGCTGGTCGAAGGTGCCCGCTCCGCGGTATCGACGATCCTTGTGGACGATGACGGTGAAAGACTGATCGTCCCCTTCTACGATCCAAAGCTGCACCACACCGTAAAGGAATTCACAGCGGAGGATATCGCCACTTTCGATGCGGTGCTCGTCGACGTCCGCTGGCCTGCGCTGGCACTTCAGGTTCTCAGAACCGCAAGAGCGATCGGCAAGCCGGCCATTCTCGATGGCGATGTCGCCGCGGACGGGATTATCGCGCAATTGGCCCCGGAGGCGACCCATATCGTCTTCTCCGAACCTGCCGCACAACGCCTGACGGGAACGGACGATGTTCCGGAGATGGTCCGCCTTCTGAAACGAGCATACCGACAATCGCTCATTTGTGTCACAGCAGGAGCCGCCGGCAGCTACTGGTTCAATGATGACGACGGCAAGATCAAGCACTCCCGGACCATTGCCGTCAGGGCCGTCGACACGCTTGCCGCCGGGGACATCTTCCACGGCGCTTTCGCACTTGCAATCGCAGAAGGAATGGCACCGGCAGACGCGATCCGCTTTTCTTCCATTGCCGCTGCCATCAAGTGCGAGGTGTTCGGAGGACGATCAGGCGCACCGACGCGCGCCGATGTGATCCGCCGATCCCATCCGCTTTAGAACCTCTGAGGAGTCGAGCCTCCGTCGGCAGGCGTCGCGATTTTACCGTTGCCGGCCGGGATGATCGTAAAGCCGCCCGCCGCCCATCCTTCAGCCTCCGTGCCGCAGCACTCGCAGGGCAACTGTCCTATCGTTTATAGAGGTGACAGGGTTGTACCCGTCGGTTATACCAATCGCGCCCTCAAACAGGAGGATCGCCAGATGAGAAACTTCGGCACCCACTGACGCTGAACGGCGACGCCGAATTCGGGCTGTCGTTCGGTCCGTCCTTATCTCCCCAAATCCTCTTCAATGCCCACGGAGGGCATTCATGCTACGCCGTTTCTTTTCCTATTATGCGCGCTACAAGACGTTGTTTTTCCTGGATTTCGGCTGCGCCGTGCTCGCGGGCCTGCTGGAGCTCGGCTTTCCGCTGGCGGTCAAGCTCTTCATCGATCAGTTACTGCCAGGCCGCGACTGGGGCCTGATCTTTGCGACGGCGGCTGCGCTGCTCGTCGTTTATGCGGTGGCGACCGGCCTCTCGGCGATCGTCAACTACTGGGGCCATGCGCTGGGCATCTCGATCGAATCCGATATGCGCCGACAGGCCTTCGACCATATCCAGAAGCTGTCCTTCCGCTATTTCGACAACAACCGCACCGGTCACCTGATCACCCACGTCACCAAGGACCTGGAGGAAGTGGGCGAGATCGCCCATCATGGCCCCGAGGACCTGTTCATCGCGATCATGACCTTCATCGGCGCTTTCCTGCTGATGTTCAGTGTCCACTGGAAGCTTGCACTGCTAACGACGACCATCGTTCCCTTCATGACCTGGCTGGTCAGCCGCTACGGCGCGAAGATGACGCTGAACTCGCGCAGCCTGTTCGGCAAGGTCGGCAACTTCAATACGCGCATGCAGGAAACCGTCGGCGGCATCCGCGTGGTCAAGGCCTTCGCCAACGAGCGATACGAAAGCCAGCTGTTTGCCAGCGACAACGAGGACTACAAGGCGACCAAGCTGGACGGCTACGCCTATATGACGGCAAGCATTGCGCTCAGCTATTTCAGCACGCGTCTCGTGCAGCTCGTCGTCATGATGGCGGGAACCTGGTTCGTCATGTCGGGTGAGCTGACCTATGGCGGCTTCATCAGCTTCCTGCTGCTCATCAACGTGTTCTTCCGCCCGATCGACAAGATCACCTCGGTCATCGAGACCTACCCCAAGGGCATCGCCGGCTTCAAACGCTTCCTGTCGCTGATCGACACGGAACCGGACCTCGCCGACCGGCCGAATGCGATCGTGGTCGATCATCTGAAGGGCGATATCGCCTACAGAAACGTCGCTTTCGGCTATTCCGACCAGACCACCATCTTCAAGGATCTTTCTCTAACGATCGCCCCCGGCGAGACCGTGGCCTTTGTCGGTGCGTCCGGCACGGGCAAGACGACGATCTGCTCGCTGCTGCCCCGCTTCTACGACGTAACGGCTGGCAACATCACCATCGACGGCATCGATATCCGCGACATGAGCCAGGCGTCGCTGCGCAGTCAGATCGGCATCGTGCAGCAGGACGTCTTCCTGTTCGGCTCGACCATTCGCGAAAACATCGCCTATGGAAAGCTCGGCGCCACCGACGAGGATATCATGAAGGCGCTGCAGCGCGCCTCGCTCGACGAATTCGTCCGGTCCCTGCCGGGCGGGCTCGATACGCCGACGGGCGAACGCGGCGTCAAGCTTTCGGGCGGACAGAAGCAGCGCCTCGCCATCGCCCGTATCTTCCTGAAAGACCCGCCGATCCTTATTCTCGACGAGGCCACCTCGGCACTCGACACGGCAACCGAATACGCGATCCAGCAAGCGCTGTTGGAGCTTGCGAAAGGACGCACGACGCTGATGGTTGCGCACCGGCTGTCGACCATCCGCAACGCCGACCGCATCATCGTCATGGGTGACAATGGTATTGTCGAGCAAGGATCGCATGACGAATTGCTCGCCCGCCGTGGCGCCTATGCGCGGCTCCACAACGCCCAGTTCGGGCTTTATGCCTGATCTGCCGATGTAATCCGGCGACCTGGAGCCGAGACCCTACGCCTCGGCAACCATCAGGCCCAGGCGGGTCGCGAGAGACCGAGATGATCGCGCAATGTCGTGCCCTCGTATTCAAGGCGGAAAAGGCCTCTCTCCTGCAAAATCGGGACGACCTGATGGGTGAAATCCTCAAGGCCGGCCGGGAAGAAGGGCGGCATGACGTTGAAACCGTCTGCAGCGCCGTTTTCGAACCATAGCTGCATGCGGTCGGCGATCTCCTCGGCAGTGCCAAGCACGATGTGATGGCCGCGGCCGGCCGCCACGCGCAAGGCAAGCTCGCGGATCGTCAGCTTTTCGCGGCGGGCAAGCTCGGTCAACAACTCGGCGCGGCTGCGCAGCTGGTCCGAGATCGGCAGATCGGGCAAAGGGCCATCAAGATCATAATCGGCCAGACTATGGCCAATCCGTTCTTCCAGCAGGGGCATGGCGCTCTTGATGTCAGTCCAGCGGTTCAGGGCATCGAGCTTCTCGCGCGCTTCCACGGCCGTCCGGCCGATAACGGGCAGGAAGCCGGGCATGACGGCGACGTCATCGGGGCTACGGCCGAAGCCGGCGACCCGACCCTTCAGGCTCTTGTAGAAGGCCTGCGCCTCGCCGAGGCTCTGCTGGGCGGTAAAGACGATATCGGCGGTGCGGGCGGCAAGATCCTGACCCGGACCGGAGGAACCGGCCTGGATAAGGATCGGATGGCCCTGCGGCGAGCGCGGGATATTCAGTGGTCCCTTGACCGTATAATATTTGCCGGCGTGATCGAGCACCCGCACTTTGGCGGGGTCGGCATAGACGCCGCTTTCCTTGTCCTTCGGAAAGGCATCGTCAGACCAGCTGTCCCAGAGACCGCGCACGACATCGACGAACTCTTCGGCCACGGCATAACGCTCGTCATGCTCCGGATGGCTCTTGGAGAAATTGGCGGCGGTGCGCGCATAGGAAGTCGTGACAATATTCCAGGCAGCGCGGCCGTGGCTCAGATGATCGATCGAGGCGAAGGCACGGGCGAGATGGTAGGGTTCGCCGTAGGTGGTCGACGCTGTCGCGGCAAGGCCGATCTTGTTCGTCACCATCGCAAGCGAGGCAAGCAGCGTTAGCGGCTCGAAGCGGGCGATCATCGACGGATGCGCGTCGACGCCGCTCGTCAGGCCGTCGGCGAGAAAGAGCATGTCGAACTTGCCCGCCTCGGCGATCTGCGCCACGCGGCGCAGCAGGTCGAAATTCTCACTGCCCGCCTCCGCATCCGGATGGCGCCAGCCGGATACGTGATGGCCGGCACCTTGCAGGAAGAGGCCGAGATGGATCTTGCGGTGCTTGCTCATGGATAGCTGCCTTGGGTTTCTTTAAACAAATGGATCAGTTCAGGCCTTTGGCGAGATGCTCGATGAGACGATAAAGATCATCCTCGCTGTGCATGGCCAGTACGAGATCAGGGACGGCTGATACGGCCTGATGGCTGCCAGTCGCGTCGCGGAATTTCTCCGTAGGGTCGCTGAGGCCTGGCAAGCCCTTGAATTCGCGCACCAGACGGCTTCCGTCCCTGAGCGTGACTTCGGCAATGACGAAGCGTGTCTTCGGATCGTTCGAAAGCCGTGGCGCTCTCTCGTCATGCCGCCGGCGCACGTTCCGTGCTATCGCCGTCAGGTCATCGCGCACCGGCGTCTCGCCGAAATGGCTGATTTTCAGGGCTCCGTCGACCAGGGCCGTCGCGAACACATATTCAGCGCTGAAGCGGGCATCGATGCCGGTCGTCGGGCTGGTGACGACCAATGCCGCATCGCCTCCCGGCGGAAAAGTGATGAGCACGTCTTCAACCAGCCCCGCGCGCAAACCTTCGCCGTGAAGCTGAAGACCGATCATGGCAACCGGATGGCTCGCCGTGCAGCATGGGAAAGCCTTGAGCGTGAGGCCGGGCGCCACGATCTGCCACGGCGCACCCCACCCCTCTATTGCCGCTTGAGGTCGTTGCTCACCAAAGGCAAAGGCCGAAAAGAAGCCGATCGGGTTGTCGAGAAAATCCCGGGCGCCGCCAAAGCCGGCCTTTGCGAGCCTTGCCGAGAGCAGACCGGAGCGGGCGGCCATACCTGCATGATAGGGCTTGGCGTCGTGACCGAACTGCAAGCGCAGCCCGCTCGAATGCGTGGCCGCGAGCCCGAGTGCTGTCGCGGTCTCCGCCATGGAATAGCCGAGTACATGCGCCACAGCCGCAGCGACACCGATCGTGCCGAGCGTCGCGGTCGCATGAAAACCATTCTCGTAGTGACGCATGCCGATCGAGAGGCCAAGGCGCGCCATCGCTTCCAGGCCAACGATATAGCCCGCGATCAAGCGATCGGCCGATAGCCGCTCTTCCGATGCAAGCGCAAGCAGCACGGGCACGATCACCGTCGTCGGGTGGCCGCGCGCACTCGCATGTACATCGTCATAGTCGAGCACATGGCCAGCATGGGCATTGACGAGCGCCGCCGTCAGCGCATCGGTGCGGCGCCCCTGCCCGATGATGACGGCGTCACCCGGGCCTGCCGGCAACTGCTCCAGCAGAATGCGGGTCGTGCGATCGGCTGCACCGCCGAAAGCACAGGCAAGCCAATCGACGATCGCCTTGCGCCCAGCTGCCACGGCGGCCTCATCCCGCAGCGGTTCGGCCAAAACGATCGCTTCGGCAAATGCTGTGGTCAGTGGAAAAGCCGTCTCCATCGTCAAAGCTCCTTAAATGCCTTCACCGTTTTCCAGCGACGCGCGCGCACCGGCAAGCCCGTTGACGAAGCGACGGATGCGCGCGTTCGTCGACGCCTGGAAGATGTGCTCGGGCGGCCCCTGGTCGACGATCTGACCGTTTTCGGTGAAGACCACGACATCGCTGATCTCTTCGGCAAAACGCATTTCATGCGTCACCAGAATGCTGGTCATGCCTTCCTTGACGAGATCGCGGATGACGGCAAGCACCTCGCCGACGGTTTCCGGGTCGAGCGCCGAGGTTACCTCGTCGAACAGGACGAGATCGGGCCGCATCGCCAGCGCCCGGGCGATCGCCACGCGCTGCTGTTGTCCGCCGGAAAGCTGCCCCGGATACATGCTGGCCTTTTCCGACAGGCGCACGCGCGCCAGAAGATCCCTGGCGTGACGCTCGGCTTCGGCGCGATCGACGCGAAGAATACGCATCGGCGCGAGCGTGATATTGTCGAGCACGGAGAGATGCGGAAAGAGATTATACTGCTGGAAGACGATGCCGATCTTCTGGCGCAGCTTGATGCGTTCGGCTTCCGTACGCATCTGGTCGACATGCGCGCCATTGACGGTGATGCGCCCCTTCTGTGGTGCGACCAGCGCGTTGATGCAGCGCAGGATCGTCGATTTTCCCGACCCCGAGGGGCCAATGATCGAAACGGTCTGGCCGCGGGCGACCGTCAGGTCGATACCTTTCAGGACCTCGGTGGACCCAAAGGCGAGATGCACGTCGGCCAGTTCGACGATCGGATTGGTCTGAGCTTGGCTCATGCCGGCTCCTTTAAGCTTTGAAGCGGCGCTCAAGGCGGCGCGTCAGGCTGGAAATGGGATAGCAGAGGGCAAAGAAGGCCGCCATCACGACGAGATAGGCAAGCACGGTGAAATCCAAGCGGCGCACGGCGGTGCTGGCATCGGTCGCGGCATGCAGCAATTCGTGGACACCGACCAGAGAAGCAAGTGCGGTCCCCATGGTGATGGAGGAGAAAAGGTTCATCCAGGGCGGCAGCGAACGACGCACGCATTGCGGCAGGATGATCCAGCGCAGCGCCTGCAGCCGGGAAAAACCGAGCCCCTTTGACGCCTCCCACTGGGTGGTCGGAATGGACTGGATAGCACCCCGCGTGATTTCGGCGACATAGGCGCTTGCGGGGATGGCAAGCCCGATGACGGCTTTCAGCCAATCAGGAAAAGGCAGGTAGTGGCCGAAGACGACGATTTCGAACGGGAAAATATAGGTCGTGGCAAAGATCAGCACGAGATGCGGCGCGTTACGGAAGATCTGGACATAGGCAACGACCGGATAGCGGACGATCTTCAGCGGTGTCAGCTCGAGAATACCAAGCGCCACGCCGACCACTGTGCCGCCGGCCATGGCGAGCAGGCTGATGAGGATATTCATCAGGAAGCCGCTACCGAGATAGGGCAACCATTCAATCAGCACATGCAGCAGCGAGAGATCGGCCAGCAGCCAGGCCGCCGCAAGCGCGACCAATGCCCCGAACAGCCAGAGCAGCCAATTGCTCGAAGGAGCCGATGAGAGCTTTGCCACGCTCATATGCCCACTCCGAAACCGGGCACGGCCAGCCGTTTCTCAATCCAGCGCCCGATCCTGGCGAGAGCGAGATTGATGGCGCTGAAGAAGAGCAGGATGACGATCATCAGTTCGACGACATTGTCGCGCTGCGTCCAGACCATGATCGATGCATAGGTGATCTCGCTGACGGCAATCGCATTGCCCACCGTCGTCAGCTTTACGAGATTGATCATATTGTTGACGATTGCCGGCAACGACGCCCGGAAGGCGAGCGGTATCGAGACGAAACGCAGGATCTGCAGCCGAGTAAAGCCAATCGCTCTGGCCGCTTCTACCGTCTGCTCCGGCACAGCTTCGATGCCGGCGCGAAGCGCATCGGCATGGAGCGCTGCCACATGCAGGCCGACGACGGCAACCACCCAGAAGAACGGCGTCAAAGGATTGTGCTGCGCACCGCCAAGACCATTGGAGACGAACGTGTTCAACACGAGGAAGCTGAACATAAGCTGCACCAGCGTCGGCGTGTTGCGGGTCACTTCGATGAAGGCCCTGACCGGTGCTGCCAAAACCTTGTTTCCAGAAGTGAGCATCGCGGCAAACAGCAGGCCGAAGAGGAGGCTGACCGGAATCAGGAGCACAATGAGATAAAGCGTGGTGATGAAACCACCACGCCAGATCTGCGCTTCATAACCGCTGGCCAGGAACTCGTAATGCAGTCCGATCTTGCCAGTCCAGTCGATGAAGGTCTGAAGAAGCGAACTTCCCATGCAAACCGTTCCTCAAGCGACCGTCGATATCACTTGCCTTCGAGCTTCTTATGCTCTTCCTCAAGGAAAGTCGTATTGAGCAGGCGGTTTGCCTTGGCATAGTCGAGAAGCTTGCCGCTGGCATGCAGTTCCTGAATAGCCTGGTCGAGCGCGTCGCGCGTGTCGCCATCGCCCTTGCGCAGCCAGATCACCGAATCCGACGGAACAAGTTCGGTCGGGAACAGGATCTTGTAGTCCTTCCAGTCTTCCGGGCGATCCTGGAGAAGCAGACCAACCGTCGCGCCGACATGAACGGCCGCGACGCAATTGCCGCCCTGCAACGCCAGCAGCGATTCCGGTTGGCTCGGCAGCGCCTTCACTTCCGCGCCATATTGTTCGATCAGCGGCTGCGTGTAGTTCGAGCCCTGAGAAACGCAAACCGGCTTGCCCTTCAGGTCGCTCCAGTCATTCAGACCGCTATCCTTGCGACCGACGGCGGCGCCACCGCTGCGGTCATAGGGCGTCGGCACGTAATCGAGGATCTTGGCGCGCTCTTCGGTGTACTGCATGTTGGCGATCAGGATATCGACCTTGCCCTGCTGCAGGAACTGCACGCGGTTCGGCGGCGTCACCGTCACCGTTTCGAGCTTGACGCCGAGCTTGTCGGCGAGTGCCTTGGCGATGTCGAGATTGTAGCCCTTCTGCTCCTGGCTTGCCGGATCGATGTAGCCAAAAGGCGCACCCGACAGGATGACACCGACCGTCAGCGCGCCGCGACCCTTGATGCGGTCGAGCGTCGCATCGGCATGCGCGATCGTGGTGAACAGCGCACCGCAGGAAAGCGCAGCGGCAAAAATGGCGGCAGACGTTCGCTTGGCAATATTCATGGACATCGGACTCCTTGTCTGCGCGGAACCTAGAGAGACCAAGCCCGGCAGGCGAGGAATATGGTGCTATTTATCGGCGCTCGGACGCAACAAATTACCTATATAAACGATAGATTTTAATACATTCGATCTGCTAGGAGCGCTGCCCCATGACGCAATCATTGCGTTCACTGAAAATCGAACACACTTAAACCCGCCGCCATTTCATCAAGGCCCAGTGGCCGCGTCACCGGCGGCTCGGCTCTCGCCAGACAGCCTTGACGCTCGCATAGGCGGCAGGCCCGACCGATCAAAACGTCGGCTGCGCCCAATGCTTTTCCATAGATGACCTCGTCGCGATGAGCGATGTCGCAGCCGAGCAGAAGAGCCGAGCGGCGTACCCTCTCGCCGAAATCAGCCTGCGGCCCTTCGATCGTGCGCGCGACCGTCAGAAAGCGGCTGCCGTCCGGCATTTGCGCGGCATCCACCAGGATCTGCCCGGGCTGGGCAAAGGCGACATGGATATTGAGCTTGGGACAGCCGCCGCCGAAGCGCACCTGCGGAAAACCTTGCGCGCCCGCCTTGCGCAGTCGATTGCCGGCCATATCGATCTCCATCAGGAAAAACGGGATGGCTGATGCACCGGGGCGCTGCAGGCTGGTCAACCGCACGGCCGCCTGTTCATAGGACACGCCGAAGCGAGCGCCGAGACCATCGATATCGTAGTGCAGGCGCTGCGCGGCCGACAGATAGGCGCCATAGGGCATCAAAAGCGCATGAGCGGCATAGCGCGCCAGCTCGAAGCGGGCGATGCGATTGGCTTCTGGCGTGGAAAGCTGAAGTGCATCGAGTTCGGCGGAAATCTCTCCCCGCAACGCCAATAGAGAAACCTCCGTGGCGATCTCGCGGAGCTGATCAAATGGCGACAGGCGCTCGGAGAGAAAAAGCCGCATCGAATGTCGATCGTAGCGCCGCCGCAGGCCTGGCATGGAGCGCGCCGGCAGCAGGCGAACGGAGATACCATGCTCGCCCTTCAGCCATGTCCTCAATGCGCCAGCCATATCGTCGCCTGGCGCAAGGCGCTGATGAAGTGTTTCAGCGGCATCCTCGATGCGGGCAAAGAAATTCGGTCGCGACTGCAGGCGGTCGTGAACCTCGTCGAGCGGCAGGCGCGGCGCTGCCACATCGGCAACCCTGCCCTCGCGCGATAGAAGCTCGGCGAGATCCGACAATCTGGCAGCCTGCTCGCGATAGGCGCGATAGAGCCGGATCATGCCATTCGCCGCATTCGGTGCTGCTTCGGCGAACTCGATCAGTTCCTGATCGCCGGGGATTTCGCCTGATAGCAAGGGATCGGCAAAGACTTCGCGCAACTGCCCCGCACTGCCGCCCTGTTCGCCCTGCAGTTCGTCGAGATCGACCTTATAGACCGCTGAGAGTTTCAACAGCAGCTGCACGGTCAGCGGCCGCTGATTGCGCTCGATGAGATTGAGATAGGACGGCGAGATATCCAGCGCCTGCGCCATCGTCGTCTGCGTCAGGCCTAGCCCCATGCGGATGCGTCGAACCCGAGGTCCGGCAAAGATCTTGCGCTCAACCATGTGTCACACCCTTTACAAACCTCCGTCTGGTTAAGTTTTACAAGATTTACAATTTTACTCAGAACCGCTGTCAACGATAGCACATCCTAACCCTTTTATCTAACGGGACCTTCTCGTTTTTCTGGCCGTCACGGCATCGATATTGTAAAAATCGTCATGCAATCGAGATCGATCGGAGGATCGAGAGGAAGTATCGGGAGAATCGCATGACAGACTTTTACAAACTGGTCCCAAGCGCGCCTGCAGGGCGTTTCGATGGTATCGAGCGGCCTTACACGGCAGACGATGTGGAGCGGCTGCGCGGATCGATCGCCATCCAGCATTCGCTGGCCGAGATGGGTGCGAACCGCCTCTGGCAGCTCATCCATGAGGAAGATTTCGTCAATGCGCTCGGTGCGCTCTCGGGCAACCAGGCCATGCAGATGGTCCGCGCCGGCCTGAAGGCGATCTATCTTTCCGGATGGCAGGTCGCGGCGGACGCCAATACAGCCTCGGCCATGTATCCCGACCAGTCCCTTTATCCCGCCAACGCCGGGCCGGAGCTCGCCAAGCGCATCAACCGCACTCTGCAACGCGCCGACCAGATCGAGACCGCCGAAGGCAAAGGGCTTTCCGTCGACACATGGTTTGCACCGATCGTTGCCGATGCCGAGGCAGGCTTCGGCGGCCCTCTCAACGCCTTCGAAATCATGAAGGCCTATATCGAGGCGGGTGCTGCAGGCGTCCATTTCGAGGACCAGCTGGCATCTGAGAAGAAGTGCGGCCATCTCGGCGGCAAGGTTCTGATCCCGACGGCGGCCCATATCCGCAATCTCAATGCCGCGCGTCTCGCAGCTGATGTCATGGGCGTACCGACACTGGTGGTCGCGCGTACGGACGCGGAGGCTGCCAAGCTTCTGACATCGGATATCGACGAGCGCGACCAGCCCTTCGTCGATTACGATGCCGGCCGCACGGTCGAAGGCTTCTACCAGGTCAGGAACGGCATCGATCCCTGCATCGCCCGGGCCGTCGCCTATGCGCCGCATTGCGACCTCATCTGGTGCGAGACGTCAAAGCCGGATCTCGAACAGGCGCGTAAATTTGCCGAGGGCGTGCATCGGGTCCACCCCGGCAAGCTGCTGGCTTACAATTGCTCGCCGTCCTTCAACTGGAAGAAAAATCTGGACGACGCGACGATTGCCAAGTTTCAGCGCGAGTTGGGCGCGATGGGCTACAAATTCCAGTTCATCACGCTTGCCGGCTTCCACCAGCTGAACTTCGGCATGTTCGAGCTTGCCCGCGGCTACAAGGCCCGCCAGATGGCGGCCTATTCCGAATTGCAGGAGGCTGAATTCGCCACCGAAGCCAATGGCTACACGGCCACCAAGCATCAGCGCGAAGTGGGCACCGGCTATTTCGATGCGGTCTCGCTGGCGATCACCGGCGGCCAGTCATCCACCACGGCCATGCACGGATCGACCGAGCATGCGCAATTCAAGCCAGCAGCAGAGTGACATCGAGATCACAGGAGGAGAATGAAATGCCATCGATAGCACGCGTTCGCGAGAGAGCCGAGGAGCAGTCTCTCACCATGAACACCGATCAGCAGGCGGTTATCCGCATGCTGGCCAACGAGTTGCATCGTCTCAATCAGGCGGTGATGAATGCGGTCGAGGCCGGCGTTTCCGTCGAGCTCGTCCGTTCGGCCCGCCATCATGGCGGCAACGGCAACTGGGGTGATCTTTTGATCCCCGTCGTTGTCGCCAATGCCGCGCATCAGGCTTGACGATCATAGTCTCTAGCCAAACTTCTGGCCGTGCCGTCCATCAACGGCCGGCCCGTTCGCTTGGCCCGCGATCAGGGTGCGAGGCTGCCAGCGAAGTCCGCAAACGCCTGCTCGATGACCCTAGCGCTGGCGCCGGAGGCGACGAGAGCTGCCAGCAGGATTCTCGCCTGCCCCGGCCGTAGCGTAGACGAATGAATCGCGCCGGCGTCGGCAAGATCATGCCCGCCGCCGCCGCCGCCATAGCTGGAGACCAGCAATCCATCCGGCACGCGGCTGGAGACCACGACGGGCACGCCGACGCCGGCACAGCGTCTGACAGCTTCGACCAGGCGCGGATTGGCATTGCCCGAGCCGAGAGCTGCGAGAACAACGCCGTGGGCGCCAGCCCTGAGGCTGGCATCCACATGCACCGAGTCACATCCGGGATAGATCGCCACCACATCGACGCGCACGTTGTCGAGCGCTGCCGCAAGACGCGGGCTTGGCGGATTCTCGAGCGGACGCGACTGCCTAAAGGCATCGGTGACATCCGAGGACCGCTTGTAGAGCCCCCAGGCCGGCAACAACCGGCCACCGAAACAGACGAGCACGCCGCGGCTTGCATTGCCCGGATCAATGGCGGCGGCAACGGCGGCGGCCAAGTTGGAAGGGCCATCGGCCTTGGGATGATCGGCGGTGAATTGCGCACCCGTGAACACGACTGGCTTGCTCAGCCCGTGTTGCAAATGAACGAGCAGCGCCGTCTCTTCCATCGCGTCCGTACCATGCAGAATGACGATGCCATCGACGGCGGCATCGCCGAGCAATTCACTGACCTTGTTGCTGATCTCCTGCATGTCGGCGAGCGTGAGGCTCGCAGAATCCCTTGCCATCAGCTCGATCGGTCTGAGATCGACGGGCATGTCGGGAAGCAGTGCCAGCAGGCTTTCTCCCGTCAATGATGGGATGCTGGCGCCGCTGTCGGTGCGTTCGCTTGCAATGGTGCCGCCGGTGGCAATGACTGCCACCAGCGGATTGATCCTTTCAGTCGTCACGCCTGGCCCCGCTCGGCCGCCAACCGGTGGATACGGTCGCGCAGCAAATACCAGCCGATGACCAGCGCTGGCGCGATCAGGATGAGCGACGCGATCGTCCAGGTACCAACGGGATAGTCGAGCGCCATCAGCACCAGCACCGCGAAGAGGAAGACGAGGGTCAGGATACCGGTATAGGGCGCACCGAACATGCGGAAATCCGGACGCGCCATCTCGCCGCGCTTTGCAAGCTTCCAGAGCTTCAGCTGGCACAGCACGATAACGCCCCAGGCGGATATGATGCCGAGCGCCGAGATATTGAGCGCGATCTCGAACGCGGCCGACGGCACGACGGCATTCAGCGCCACGCCAATGACGGTGACGACAGCGGTCACCGCGATGCCGACATAGGGCACACCCGCCTTGTTCATCTTGGAAAGCGCTGCCGGCGCCGAGCCGGAAACAGCCATCGAATGCAGAATGCGGCCGGTGGAGTAGAGGCCGGCATTGAGCGAAGACAATACGGCCGTCAGCACCACAAGGTTCATGATGATATCGGCGCCCTTGATGCCGATCAGCCCGAAGAAGGTGACGAAGGGGCTCTCGCCGGACTTGTAAGCCGTATAGGGCAAAAGCAGCGACAGAAGCAGAACCGAGCCGACGTAGAAGATCAGCAGGCGGGCGACCACCGTGCGGATCGCACCGGGCATGACCTTGCGCGGATCTTCGGTTTCGCCGGCGGTCGTGCCGATCAGCTCGATCGACGCATAGGCAAAGACCACGCCTTGTATGATGACGAAGGCCGGCAAGATGCCATTGGGGAAGAAGCCGCCGCTGTCGCTGATGATGCTGAAGCCCGGCGCATGGCCGGCAATAGGCGTGCCGGAAACAACGAAGTAGATACCGATGGCAAGGAAGCTGACGAGGGCCAGAACCTTCACGAGGCTGAACCAGAATTCGAGCTCGCCGAAGACCTTGACCGACAGAAGGTTCATGACCAGCACGACCATCAGCGCAATCAGCGCGAACACCCACTGATCGATGCCGGCAAGCCAGGGAACGTAATGCTTGAAGAAGTTCATGTAGAGCGCAACGGCCGTCACATCGGCAACCGAGGTCATGGCCCAGTTCAGCCAGTACATCCAGCCGACCGCAAAGGCCATCTTCTCGCCGTAGAACTCGCGGGCATAGGAGACGAACGAGCCGGAGCTCGGGCGATGCATGATCAATTCGCCAAGCGCGCGCAGCACCAGAAAGGCGAAGAAGCCGCAGATCGCATAAACGAAGATCAGAGCCGGACCGGCTGCAGCGAGCCGGCCGCCTGCTCCGAGGAAAAGCCCGGTGCCGATCGCGCCGCCGATGGCGATCATCTGGATCTGCCGCGGCTTCAGCGCCTTGTGATAACCAAGGTCCTCATTATCAGGCGGCCGGCGATCCGCCGGGATATTCTGAATGGGTTCGACTGACATTGCTCCTCCCTTGAGCCGTTTGTCCGTGGACGGGTCCGGGGTGCTCGTTTGCACCCGACAGGATGCCGCTTGCCTTAATCAGGCCGTCGATCGACATTATCGGTCGCCGGTCATGCTGTAATGCTGTCTGACAGATTTTCCCTCTTAGACACAGAGCGGCGGCAGGTCAAGCCGGGCGGCGCTTATTGACGCGGGAACGCGCAGCGGATAACACATTTCAAAATCTGTCTTACAGCTTGACAGATTTAACTGCATTTCGACCATGGGAGGATAATGTGGTCAGGACGCGAAGCGAGTATGACCTGCTGGGCGAAAAGGATATTCCGGCCGAGGTTTATTGGGGGGTGCATACGGCAAGAGCCGTGGAGAATTTCCAGGTCACGGGCACGCCGATCGGACGCTACACGCATCTCATCCGCGGCCTTGCCTTCGTCAAGGAAGCAGCCGCGCTTGCCAATCACGAGCTCGGCCTGCTCAGCACTGAGAGGCTCGATGCCATCGTGCGGGCCTGCCGCGAAATCCGCGCCGGCGAGCTCCATGAACAATTCGTCGTGGACGTCATTCAAGGCGGTGCCGGAACCTCCACCAACATGAACGCCAACGAGGTCATCGCCAACCGCGCGCTCGAACTGCTCGGCCATGCCAGGGGTGACTATGCGCATCTTCATCCCAACGATCACGTCAACCTCAGCCAATCGACCAACGACGCCTATCCGACGGCCGTCAACGTCGCGCTGATTGAGGCGATCGACGGCCTGGCCGCGGCGATGGAGACGCTACGGGACGCGTTCGAGCGCAAGGCCAGGGAGTTCGACGGCATTTTGAAGGTCGGCCGCACGCAGCTGCAGGACGCCGTGCCGATGACGCTTGGACAGGAATTCAGGACCTTTGCCGTCATGCTCGGAGAAGACCGATCCCGTCTGATCGAATCGGCAGCCCTCCTGCATGAGATCAACCTCGGCGCCACCGCCATCGGCACCGGCCTCAATGCGCCGGTCGGCTACGCCGCCCTTGCCTGCGCCCATCTAGTCCGGCTGACCGGCCGTCCCCTGGTCACGGCAAGCGATCTCATCGAAGCAACGCAGGACCCCGGCGCCTTCGTCCATCTCTCCGGCGTGCTGAAGCGCATCGCCGTCAAGCTGTCGAAGACCTGCAACGACCTGCGCCTTCTCTCTTCCGGGCCTCGTGCCGGCATAGGCGAAATCAACCTGCCCGCCATGCAGGCCGGATCGAGCATCATGCCCGGCAAGGTCAATCCGGTGATCCCGGAAATGGTCAACCAGGTCGCCTTTTCGGTAATCGGTAACGACATCACGGTGACGATGGCGGCGGAAGGCGGCCAGCTGCAGCTCAACGCCTTCGAGCCGATCATCGTGCGGTCGCTGTCGGAGAGCATCATGCACCTGACTGCAGCCTGCCATATCCTTGCCGAACGCTGCGTCGATGGCATCACCGCCAATCCGGCCATCATGGCGCAGCGCCTACAGGAATCGATCGGCCTTGCCACGGCGCTCAACCCATTGATCGGCTACCAGGCGGCGACCGCCGTTGCCCGAGAGGCACTAGCCACAGGTCGTACCGTGCCGGAAATCGTGCTTCAGCACGAATATCTGACCGCAGAAGAGCTGTTCGAGGCCTTGCGGCCGGAGCGGCTCGCCAATCTGACGGTCCCTCTCAATGGTGTGGCTGATCCTCGCCGATGATCGTGGTCACCACACGCTTCACCTGACCGAGATGGGCCTCCATCGCCGCGATGGCCTCCCCTTCCGATCCCGCCGCAATCGCCTCAACGATGCGGCGGTGCTCAACATTCGAGGCCACGCGGCGCTGCGCCATCATGTTGACCAGCTCCGACTGCCGCATCAAGGCATCGCGGGCGTCGGAGACGATCTTGGCGAAGACGGCATTTCCCGAGGACGCGGCAATCATGGAGTGGAATTCCGAGTCCAGAGTCACCCATTTCAGGGGATCTTCCTCCAGATCCATTTCATCGCAAAGCGCAAGCAGTCTTGCCAGTTGCGGCTCCGTGCGCCGCAGCGCCGCCCAGCCCGCCGCCGGAACCTCGATGAAGGGACGCGCCTCGATCAGATCGCGCGCGGAATAGCCGCCATAACGCAGCTCCGGTCCGGGCGTCGTCATGACAACATAGGTGCCACTGCCGGTACGGGTCTGCGTTAAGCCGAGTGTCTGAAGCGAGCGGAGTGCTTCGCGGATAATCGGGCGGCTGACACCATAGCGCGCGGCAAGCTGCGACTCGGCAGGCAGCCGCGTCCCGACCGCCAACCGCCCCGATGTAATTGCCGAACGAATATCCTCAAACACTGCCTCGGCAGCGTTTTTCCGACTGATCGGACTTGTATAGGATAACCAATCAGCCACCTCACTCATGGCAGCCAAACTTCACAAACATTCTCCGCTTGTCAAGGATCGAACGGGAAGCGGCGCATGTTCGTCCGGCCTGAAGCGATCCGGGAAAGATAGCCTCAGGCGGAGAATACTCCCGCCGATATCTCGCACTTGATGTCCCCTTCATCCCAATATAAACAAATCCTTATTCCTTTATATGGGAGTCGATCTTGCCCTTACCTCTGTTCGCCTTGTTTCTGGCTGCGTTTGCGTTCGGCACCACCGAGTTCGTCATCGCAGGTATTTTGCCGGATGTGGCTGAGGGCCTGGGTGTCTCGATTCCCTTTGCCGGCTATCTGGTTTCCGGTTATGCGCTCGGAATTGCACTCGGCGGCCCGTTCCTGACCATGGCGACACGACAGGTTTCGCGTCGTACCATTCTCATCGCCCTTACGATCGCCTTTTGCCTGGGGCAGATCGCTTGTGCGCTTGCGCCCGACTTCACCGCGATGCTTATCTTCCGTGTTGCGACCGCCATCGCCCATGGCGCCTATTTCGGTATCGCCATGGTGGTGGCGGTCAGCCTCGTCCCGCAGGCGTTTCGCGGTCGCGCCGTGTCCGTGATTCTCGCAGGTTTGACGGTCTCGAATATTGTCGGCGTCCCTGTCGGCGCGGCGATCGGCGGACTTTGGGGATGGCGGACGACATTTTGGGCTATGACTCTGGTCGGCGTCCTCGCATTGGTCGCGATATGGGCCTTGATCCCGCCGACGAAAGCAGAAGCTCGGCAATCCGGCCATTTCAGCCGCGAGGTGCGCGTTCTTGGCCGTCAGCAGGTCTGGACGTCCCTCATCATGATGCTCGCCCTGATGATCGGGCAAATGGTGCCCTTCACCTACATCACGCCGCTCCTGCGGGAGGTGACAGGCCTCGATGCCATGCTGATTCCCTGGATATTGCTGCTCAATGGTGTCGGGGCGACACTGGGTGTCTTCATTGGCGGTCGGCTATCGGACTGGAGGCTGATGCCCTCGCTGATCGTCATGCTCGCTGTTCAGGCGGCCATACTCGTCGCGCTTTACCTGGTGAGCCCCTACCCCTTGCTGATGAGCCTGACGATCTTCATCTGGGGCGCACTTAATTTCGCTATCGGCACCCCGATCCAGGCTCGCATCCTGATGTGGACCGCCGATGCACCCAGTCTCGCTTCCTCGCTCATCCCGTCAGGGTTCAATATCGGCATTGCGATCGCGGCAAGCATCGGTGCCGCTCTGCTTGAGGGTGGGTATGGCTATCGCAGTTTGCCGGTACTTGGTGCTGTGGCGCTTGCTTTGGCCTGCGTGGTCGCCATGATCTCCGCAGCGAACGAGAAGCGCAGCGGCACCGTCCCGCCGCATGCGGCTCTCACGTAATTTCGCCCGTACGCAGCTCTGGCGCCGGGGCGCTGGTCGTTTGCTGGTCCGTTGCGGGCAATGGGGCATCCACTCAAAGAAAATGAGAAGGCGGCCAACAAGACATTGGCCGCCACCTCCCGTCCTCAGAATGGATAGTGCTGCGCTGGATCTTCGATGGTAACCCATCTCAGATCAGTGAATTCGGCAATCGCTGCCTTGCCGCCGAAGCGACCGTAGCCACTGCCCTTGACACCGCCGAACGGCATTTGGGCTTCATCATTCAAAGTCGGGCCGTTGATGTGGCAAATACCGGACTGAATGCGTCCGGCAACGGCAAGCGCGCGCTGGACATCGCGGCTGAAGACGGCGGATGAGAGGCCGTATTCGGTATCGTTGGCAACACGTATCGCCTCGTCTTCATCGGCGACACGGATGATCGGCTTCACCGGCCCGAATGATTCTTCCGCGTAGACGCGCATATCCGCCGTGACGAAATCGAGCAGCGTCGCCTCGACCACCGTGCCCGTGCGCTTGCCGCCGGCCACCAGTTTAGCACCCTTCGCCTGCGCGTCGGCGATCAGCTCTTCCATCTTCCTGGCGGCATCGCGGCTGATCAGCGAACCTAGCACCACATGGCCACGCGGATCTCCCGCCGGCAGTGCGCTGGCGCGAGCCGCAAGCATGGCGACGAAGGCGTCGGCGATCGCCTGATGCACGATGATGCGCTCGGTCGACATGCAGATCTGGCCCTGATGCATGAAGGCGCCAAAGATGGCTGCGTTGACGGCGCCGTCGATATCTGCATCCTCAAGCACGACAAGCGGCGCCTTGCCGCCGAGTTCCAGCAAAGCGGGCTTCAGATGCCTGCCGCTGAGTTCGGCGATGATCTTGCCCACCTTGGTCGAGCCGGTGAAGTTGACGCGCCGCACCGCCGGATGGGAGATCAGCGCTTCGACGATTTGCGGCGCATCCTCGGGCGCATTGGTGATGACGTTGATGACGCCTGCCGGCAGGCCGGCCTCCACAAGCGCCGTCGCGATCAGCCGCTGCGTGCCGGGGCACTGCTCGGAGGCTTTCAGGATCACCGTGTTGCCGCAGGCGATCGGCATGGCAACGGCGCGCGTCGCCAGGATGACAGGCGCATTCCACGGCGCGATCGCGAGGCAAACGCCGGCCGCCTGGCGGATGCCCATCGCCAGCGTGCCGGGCTTGTCGGACGGAATGATCTCGCCGCCAATCTGCGTCGTCATGGCGGCGGCTTCGCGCAGGATATTGGCGGCAAGCATGACATTGAACCCGGCCCAGGGCGCGGTCGCTCCCGTCTCCTCCATCATCAGCGTCGTGAACTCGCCGACCTTGGCGTCCATGATATCGGCCGCCTTTGCCAGGATCGTACGGCGCTGGCCGGGGCCGGTGCTCGACCAGGCCGGAAAGGCGCTGGATGCGGCTTCGATTGCGGCGGCCACATCCTTAAGGCCAGCCGCCGGCGCCCGGCTTGCCAGCTTTTCGGTAAAGGGGTCCAGGCGGTCATAGGTTCGGCCGCTGGCGGCCGGCCTGTCGGCGCCGTTGATGAGAAGGGAAATATTCATCGCTTGTCTCCTGATGCGGATGAAATCTAGAAGCCGAGCACGTCGGCATTGATGGAGGCTTCGAGCCCACCATCGGTGGGAAGATTGGCGCCATTGATCCAACGCGCGCCGTCCGAGCACAAGAACAGGATGGCCGGCGCGATATCGGCCGAGGTACCTGCCCTGCCGACGCGCGTGATGTCGCTGTCGACGCGGGCGTCGCCGAGCACGGCGCGAAACTGCTTGAGGATCGGCGTTTCGACGGGGCCTGGGCTGACGGCATTGACCCGAATTCCGCGATCTCTGAAGAGGGGCTGATGTACAGCCCGCATGGTCCAGAGCAGCAGAAGCTCCTTGGACAAGGGATAACCCTCCTCGTCCTTCAGCCCATGCTCGCTGACGAGAGCAGCGACGTCGGGAAAGCCCTCGATTGTCGTCAGTGTCTTTGCCCGCTCCAGATTGGCGCGCCAGCCATAGCCGGCGATCGAGGCGACATTGACGATCGCCCCGCCCTCGCGCAACCGAGGCGCGACGGCTTCGGAAAGCGCGCGCAAGCCGTAGAAATTGACAGCGAGCGTTGCTGCGACGCCGGTGCTTCCCGAAAGTCCTGCGACATTGGCCAGAGCATCGATGCGGTTCGGCAGCTGCCGGACGATGTCTGCGACGCCGCTGGCCGTCGAGATATCTCCCTTGATGAAGGAGCTGATGCCAGACGACGGTTCGCGCATGTCGATGCCAATGACATCCGCACCCATTTGTCCCGCAAGTTCCGCGGTGCGCGCGCCGATGCCCGAGGCGACCCCGGTGACGAGGATGGTCTTGCCGAAAAGCATGATTTCACCTTTCTCATGAAATGCGACGATAGGTGCCGCCGCTATTGTTTGTCCTTGAAGAGTTCGGAAACCGTGAGCTTGTAGCCGACGGGCAGCAGTTGCAGATCGAAGCGTCGCTCGATGGCGCCCCAAAGGCCCTGCGGCAGATAGAGGGAGAAGAGGAGCGCCACTGCGCCGAGGCCGACCAGATACCAGACGCCGGTTCCGCCGAAGACGGTTTCGATGACGAAGAACAGCAGGGCGCCGAGGATCGCGCCCTCGAATTTGCCGATGCCGCCGACGAGCACCATGAAGATCATGTAGGCGGTCCACTGCACGCTGAAATAGGTCTTCGGCTGAAAGGTGACGGCCGTTGCCAGCCAGAGGCCACCGGCAACCGCGATACCGAAGGCGGCGAGCACGAAGAGCAGCCGCTTGGTCGCGGCCACCCTGACGCCGACGGAGGTTGCCGCATCCTCGTTGTCGCGGATCGCCTGCATGGCGGCGCCGGCGCGGCTGCGCATGAGGGCAAAGAGAGCGCCGAGCAGGGCAATCATCGCGGCAAGCGCCAGCCAATAGATCACGACGCGCCGCGTGCCGCTGTCATAGGCGTTGAGCGCGATGAGCGAGGTGCCGGTTTCCCCCTGGATGAGCCGGTCAAGATTGACGAGCAGGTGGGCAAGCTCGGCGATCACCCACATGCCGATGGCAAACTCCCCGCCCTTCAGCCGCAGCATGAACCAAGAGAGCGGCACGGAGAGGATGCCGGTAATGATGGCAGCAACGAAGAGCGAGACGAAGGGATCAAGCCCGGCATCGGCGAGACGGATGGTGAAATAGGCACCAAGACCGAAGAACACCTGCTGGCCGACGGAGACGAGGCCGCCGAAGCCTGCGAGCGCATTCCACATGGCGGCGAGGATCACGTAGATGAACAGCGCCGTCATCCGGTCGATGGCACCGGCGCCCAGGAAGGCGGGCGATACAGCCAGCAAGATGGCTGCGACTGTCATGACGGCCAGTGTCAGGCGCGATGATGCCGTCCAGCGCTCGATGGATATTCCGGGTGCGATCACGGTCATGACGGGCTCCGAAGAAGCGCGCGGACCCTGCCAAGCCCGGGCACGCCGAACCGTTGGAGCCGCACAAAGAGGACGAGCAGGAAGGCGACATGGCCGCCGATCAGGAAACCCTGCGGATGGATCTGAGCACCGACCGATTGCGCAAGGCCAAGGACGATGCCGCCAAGCAAGGTTCCCCAGAGCGAGCCGGCGCCGCCGATGACGGCCGCTTCGAAGGCAAACAGCAATTGCGGCCCGCCCGAATAGGGATTGAAGGTTGCCCGCATCGCCAGAAACGCGCCGGCAATGCCGATCGTGACCATGGTGATCGCGGTCGCGACCGCGTTGACCTTGCGGGCATCGATGCCGACGAGCCCCGCCGTATCCGGGTCTTCCGCCGTGGCGCGGATCGAACGGCCGAGCGCGAAACGGCTGAGGAAGAATTGGAGCCCACCGAGGATGACGATCGCGGTCACCATCATCAGCACGGCAAGCTTGCCGACGAAGATATGGCCCGGCAACTGCCAGGAGGCGTAGGAGAGGTTGCCGATGAACGGCGCCAGCGAGCGCGTGTCAGCGCCGAACTGTTCGAACAGCAGATTGTCGATGACGATCGACAGGCCGAAGGTCGTCAGGATCGGCAGCAGCGTACCGCCGCGCGCGCTGCGCTCCAGCACGAACCTCTGCAACAGCCAGCCGAGCGCAGCCATGACCGGCAATACAATCAGAAGGCCGGCAAAGGGCGGAATGCCGAGTTTGGCGGCGAGCAGCCAAAGGCCATAGGCGGCAACGACGGCAAGGCTGCCATGCGCGAGATTGATGATGCGCATGACCGAGAACATGAAGGACAGTCCGCAGGCGATGACGGCGTAATAGCCGCCGAGCAGGATGCCTTGAATGAGCGTGTTGATCATGAGGCGCTCCTTTCAGCTGCTTGCCGGTTGAGCCCGAAATAGGCCTGGGTGACCTCCTCGCGCGTTACGCCATTGGCCGGCCTGTCGAGCACGATGCGCCCTTCGAGCATGCAGATGACGCGGCTGGCGACGCCCATGGCGCGGGCCAGATCCTGTTCGACGAGAACGATCGTCGTGCCCGATGACAACAGGCTTTGCAGCTGCTGATAGACGCGGTCGACCACCAGCGGCGACAGGCCGAGGGATACTTCATCGAGCAGCAGGATATCGGGATTGCTCATCAGCGCCCGGCCGATCGCCGTCGCCTGCTGTTCGCCGCCGGAGAGATGTCCGGTCTTGGCATGGCGGCGCGGTTTCAGGTTCGGAAAGGCGTCGAAGACCCGCTCGACCGTCCATTCGCCGCGGCGGCCGGCGCTTTTGCCGAGCATTAGATTTTCCTCAACGGTCATCTGCGAAAACAATCGCCGCCCCTCCGGCACCAGGGCGACACCCTTGGCGATGCGTCTGTGCGAGGGAACGGTGGTAACATTCTCGCCGTCGAACAGGATCTGGCCGCCCGCCGGAAGATGAGCGCCGGCAATGGAACGCAGCAATGTCGTCTTGCCGGCGCCGTTGGCTCCCACAAGTGCCAGCACCTCGCCTTTGGCCAGATCAAAGCTGACATCGCGCACGGCCTGCAACAGGCCGTAGCGGACATCGAGATTGCGAATGGAAAGAATGCTCATACGGGCGCTCCTCCGAGATAGGCGCGCACGACTTCAGCATCGCTCATGACCGCCTTCGGATCGCCGTCGGCAATGATCTTGCCGGCATCCATGCAGATCAGCCGTTCGACCACCTGAAGCAGGATATGGACCATGTGTTCGATCCAGACGATGCCGATGCCGCGGCGGCGCAATTCGAGAATGGTTTCCACCAGCTCGCTCGCCTCGCCGTCGGTCAGCCCGCCGCCGATCTCGTCGAGCAGCAGCAGCCGGGGTCCGGTCGCAAGCGCCCGGGCAAGCTCCAGGCGCTTGCGGTCAAGCAGGCCGAGCGTATCGGCATGGCGATTGGCAACGCCGAGCATACCGCAGAGCCGCAGGGAATCGACCACGCGCTCATAGGCCTCGTCGCGGCTGGATGTCTTGCTGTGCGAGGCGGCGACGAAGACGTTCTCGAAGGTCGTCATGCCGCTGAAGGGTTTTGGGATCTGATGCGTTCTCACCAGCCCGGAGCGACAACGGTCGGCTGCCGTCAGCGCCGTGACGTTCTGTCCGCCGAAGGTGATGGTCCCGGCATTTGGCTGGAATGCACCGGCGAGCACGCTCAGAAACGTCGTCTTGCCGGCACCGTTCGGACCGACGATGCCGACGGCATCGCCATCGCCCATCGAGAAGTCGAGGTTGTCCAGAACCACAAGCGCCCCGAAGCGCTTGTGGATGCCCTTGGCCGCCAGGAAATCCCGTTCCGGCCGCTGTTGCTCTTTGCCCTGCACGATGCCGTTATCCGTTGTAAGCGATGAGTTTGGCGCCGACGGGCACGTTCTGATCGGTGACGTGCTCGGTCACGACATAATCGAGCGCAAATTTTGAGCCGGCCGGGGCCTTCACCCATTGCGTACCGATGATCGGCCCCGGAGAAACGTTAGCGACGGGACCGCTGGTAAAGTCCACCTTGCCGGCGATCGTCGTGGTCTTCAGCGTGCTCATCGCCTTGGCGACGGCCGCCTTGTTTTTGACGTCGACGGCGGCCTTCAGCGCATCGAAGCCGGCATCGAGCAGCGACAGGCTGGCGCCGAGCTGCTGCGTCCACTGCTTGCCGCTCGCCGCCTCATAGCCATCGGCCAAATCATTGCCGGAGATACCCGTCAGCGATGACTTGTACGGGAAGGCCTTGTGCCAATAGGCGGCGCTGGCGATGTTCATTCCGAGGTCGCCCAGCGCCTCGATATCGGACGGGAAGAGGCCGGTCTTGGCGACCTGGCAGATCTTGATCTGCTGGGTGAGGCCCTGCTGCGCCGCCTGCCGCCAAAAGGCCGCGAAATCCGGCGGGATCGGGAAGCTGTTGAAAATCTCCACGCCCTCCTGCCGGAAAAGCGCGATCTGCGAGGAGAAATCGGTGGTGCCCGTCTCATAGGCGCCGGGATCGACGATGGTGAAGCCGGCCTTGGCAAGCGCCGGTGCCAGATTGGCGCGGATCGCGTTGCCATCGGCATCGTTCGGATACATGACACCGACCTTCTTGTTGGTCTCGATCAGGTTCCATTGCGAAATATAGGTCTTGAGGAATTCGCCGACACCGAAGCCGAAATGATAGGTCCACTTGAACGGCGACGGCGCGCCGGGCTTGGCCCCACGGCCGAAATACCAGGCCTCCCACGGCATGACGGTCGACAGGCAGGGCACGCCTGCTGCCTCGCAGGCATCGGCGACCGGATTGATCGTCTCGGGCGTCGAGACCACCAGCATCAGGTCGATGGCCTGATTGTTGATCAGGTCCTTTGCCAGTTGGCCGGCGCGCGACGGATCGGACTGCGTGTCGCGGTCGAGAATCTCCACCTTCCATGTCTTGCCGCCCGCCTGCAGTCCGGCAGCCAGCGCCTTGCGCGCCAGCTCCAGGACGTAGCCATCCGTCTCGCCGAAGCCGCCAAGCGGGCCTGTACGCGGGCTGATAAACCCGACCTTCAGCGTATCGTCCGCAGCAAAGGCCGACCGTCCGCCCAAGGCAAGTGTGGCCGTACCAGCCGCCGTTGCGGCCATGAACCCACGCCGCGTCAATCCAGCGTTCAATATCGGCCTGTTGAAACTACCTGTCATGAAATAATCCTCCCTTGTTGTCGGAGCCCTCTTACTCCGCATGTCTCAGTCCCTTGCCAATCAGGCGCCTTGGAAGGCTCAGATCGGATATTCTCGTTTGCCCGAGGCAAGCGTGATCCAGCGCAGCTCGGTGAACTCATCGATCGCCGCCTTGCCGCCGAAGCGGCCGTAGCCGCTCGACTTGACGCCGCCGAACGGCATTTGCGGCTCGTCGGCGACGGTTGCCTCGTTAATGTGGCAAATGCCCGTCTCGATGCGTCTTGCAACCGAAAGCGCCTGGTTGATGTCGCGGCTGAACACGGCCGATGACAGGCCATATTCATTGTCGTTGGCGACGGTGACCGCCTCGTCGATGCTGTCGACCCGGATGATCGCCGCGAGCGGCCCAAAACTTTCCTCGCGATAGATCCGCATTGCCGGCGTCACGTGATCGATGATCGTGGCGTCGATCTGCGTGCCGCGCGCCTGACCGCCGCAGACGACGACGGCGCCCTTCTGCGAGGCATCCTCGACCAGCGTGCGAACACGCCGTGCGGCTTCAGCCGTAATCATCGTCCCGAGCGGTGTGTTGCCGTCGCGCGGATTGCCGGCGACAAGCGTCTCGGCCCTCGCCCTGAACTTCTGGACGAATTCATCGGCGATCTCTTCCATGAGGATGATCCGCTCCGTCGACATGCAGATCTGACCCTGGTTCATGAACGCACCGAAGGCGGCGGCACGAACGGCCTCGTCGATATCCGCATCGGCAAGCACGATGAACGGCGCCTTGCCGCCAAGCTCCAGCAGGCACCGTTTGAGATGTCGCGCTGACGCTTCGGCAATGAGGCGCCCGACACGCGTCGAGCCGGTGAAATTGATCCGGCGCACCGCCGGATGTGCAATCAAGGCCTCGACGATCACAGCTGCATCCTTCGGCGCATTGGTGATGACGTTGAGCACACCCGGCGGGAAGCCCGCCTCGCGCAGCACATCACCGATCAAGCTATGAGTTTTGGGGCAGAGTTCGGATGCCTTCAGAATGACGGTATTGCCGCAGGCAAGCGGCATGGCGATGGCGCGCACGCCAAGGATGATCGGCGCATTCCAAGGCGCGATCCCGAGACAGACTCCGGCCGGCTGGCGCAGCGCCATGGCAAGGCTGCCCGGTTCGCTGGAAGGAATAATCTCGCCGGCGACCTGCGTCGTCATGGCGGCCGCCTCGCGCAGCATATCGGCGCCGAGAGTGCAATTGATCCCCGCCCAGAGTGCCGTCGCCCCGGTTTCACCGACCATAGCTTCGACAAAATCTGCCATGCGGGCGGTCAGAATATCCGCGGCCCTGTTCAGGAGTGCTCGCCGCTCGCTGGGTCCAGTCTGCGACCACAGAGGAAAGGCGGCTGCCGCGGCACAGGCGGCGCGAGCAGCGTCTGCCACCGAAGCGGCCGGAGCGATCGTCGCGATATCGCCGGTTGCCGGATCGAGGCTTTCAAAGCTTGCGGCATCGGACGCATCCAGCGCTTCATTATCGATCAGCAGTTTTGCCACGAACATGGCGATCTTCCGCTCTTGGCAGGCTATGCCTGCAGTGATCTGAATGAGAGAAAGCGCGCACGGTCAAACGCGGCCGGGATTGCAGCCTTGCGAGACCATATCTTTGTGCGGAGACCTCCTCCCAAAGGCTCATGAGAAGAGATTACGTGGTTGTTGTGCGCTTTGAATGCAATTTTCTGGGTTAATATTGCAATTATCTGGCAATCATGACACGTTTTCGTCATGCCATGCGAAGGAGGACGCGGTGGTTTCCGACAGCGGCATCCATCTTCATGCACGGGGAGAGTGGCGCGAGCCCTCTCTGGCGCCTCGCACGATCCGTTTCCAGAAGGGCGTCTATGCCCAATTCCATCACCTCTTCCTGCTGCAGACGGGAGCGGCAACACTGGTTCCCGAGGGTGAAGACCACAGATCCTTGCGTGGGCCAACCATAGCTTCTCTACCACCTCAATTGCGCTGCGAACTGCACATGGCGGCCGGTGCCGCCGGCTTCATCATCGGCGCCTCGCCGCAGATTATGGTCGACGCGATCGGCGACCGGGCGGAATCCTACGCGCTCAGAATTTTCAGCGAACAACCGTGGTTCATGGCCGAGCCGAATATCGATGCCGTCAACGAGCTGCAACCGCTCGTCACCGGCTTCGTTCGCGAACTCGGCGACCCATCACGCGCCTCATGGATGGCGATTTCGGCCTATATGCGGCTGACCCTGATGGCGCTTTGGCGAGCCGGCGGCGCCGAGACCGCAGAGCAGCGCGGACGCGGCGGCAGTGCATCGATCCTGCAAAGATACCGGCAATTGGTGGAAGCCTGGTTTCGGCACCATCGGCCAATGACAGACTACGCGCGCGAACTCGGTGTGACCACCGATCGCCTGCATGCGATCTGCCGCGGCGCGCTCGGCCGCTCCCCTGTGCATTTGCTGCATGAACGGGTGGTACAGGAGGCCAAGTTGCGATTGGAGCGCTCGGCACGAACGGTCCAGGAAATTTCAGACGGGCTCGGCTTTCGCGACCCCACCTATTTCAGCCACTTCTTCAAGAAGAAAACCGGCTTTTCGCCGGCCGCCTATCGCGACGTAGCCCGCCGGAGCAACGTCGCGGAAAGCACGCTTTCCTCAGGCTATGCCGATTGGCCGTGATGTCGGGCAACCGAAGCACAGCTCAGACAATCAGCCCCTTCATCGGCAGGACGTGATCCGATCCCGGGAAGACATCGCGCGTCAGTGCGACCGGCGACGCTCCAAGCAGATCGACCGCGATGCCCTTGACGACGGCGCGCAGATCCGTGGTGGCTGCAAGATCGCGGCCGTCGCGCAACTGCGCCTGCTTGAGACCCGGCCAATCGGCAATCACCCGGCCGCCCTTGATCGCGCCGCCTGCGAGGAAAGCTGTGGTACCAGTGCCATGGTCAGTGCCTTGCGTACCATTGACCTGTGCGGTGCGGCCGAATTCGGTCGCAACGAAGATCGCGGTGTCTTTCCAGGCCGGGCCAAGCTCCTGCTGGAACGCGGCAAGGGAATTGTCCAGCCCGACAAGAAGCTTGTTGAGCCGATCCACCTCGCCGGCATGGGTATCCCATCCTTCGAAGGCAAGCGCTGCGACGCGAGGGCCATCATCCTGCGCCAGGAGGCGCGCGGCGCCTCTCGCCATCTGCTCCATGCCCGTGGGATCGCCAGGTCCGCCCCTTGCCTTGACGTCGAGGCCGGCGGCGATCTTGCCGGTCGAAATCCCCTCGGCGAGAATTTTCGCGAACAAGGGATCGGTGTGGCTATAGAGATCCATCAGCCGCGGCGGCAGGTCATCGCTGACCGGCTGCAGGTTGGACGGCGACCAGCCGAGCACCGGCGCCTTGCCGCGAATGACCAGCGGCGCATTGGCGCCGACGGACAATCCACGGATCTCCGATGCGCCGGGCGCAACCTTGTCGCCCTTCGGCAAGCCCTCGAGCATCCGGTTCAGCCAGCCGGAATCGACGCGTCCAGGCATTTCGTAGCCAGACTCCAGCACATCCTGCCCGTCGAAATGCGACCGGTCGCGATAGGGCGTCGCGCTGGCATGCACCACGGCGGCCTGCCCCGCCCGATAGAGCTTGTTGAAATTCGGCATCGACGGATGCAGCGCAAAGAAGCTGTCGAGAGGAAGAGCGGCGCTGGGGCCACTTGTGGTCATGGCAATTGCCTGCCGTAGCGTCGCATAATCGGGATCGCCGACGGGCGGAACCGCCGTCAATCCATCGAGCGCGCCGCGCAAAATGATCGTGATGAAGCGCGGATCGCGCCCGCCGGCGGCGTGGGCAAAACGCGGGATGAAGGCCCAGGCGAACAGGGCGCCGGAGGCACCAAGCACGGCACGACGGGTGGGGGTCATGAGTTCGCAGGTCATGGTCAGCGCCTTTGAAATTCGGGGGAAAGATAAGCGATCGTCAGGCCTTGATTGCGGGTCTCCGCACGCGATACCGCCTGCAGCGTTTCCTTCGAGAGAAGCGGCCCAAGGCTGTCGGAAACGAAGCGGCGCGGATCGACCTGGGGCGGTACTCCATTGGCGATCATATTGGCGACATCCATGCGCATGCTGAGGCTCTCGCTGGAGGCCCAGGCATCGACGGTGTCGGCAAAGCCGTTGGGGCCGGCAGGCGCCCAGAACGGTTGGCCCATAGCGGTCAATGCGCCGAGAATCACATTCGGCTTCGGCGTCTCACCGCTCGCCCGCAAAAGTGCGCTCATGAATTCCAGCGGCGAGCGAACCTTCGACAGCGTCGGGTTCCAGGCGTCTTCGGAACCGACGAGCGCCCGATAGACAGCGGAAAGATCGCCGTCGGTCTTACTGAAGGTCGCAGCGACGGTCTGCACAAGCGCCGCTGGTGGGGTATCGGCAACGAAATGCCGGACGAGCTTGGTGGCGATATGCTGCGCTGTCGCCGGTTGGCGGGCGAGATCGTGCAGCGCTTCCCGTCCCTGCCCCACGCCGTTGTCGGCGTAAGTGAGGCCGAGCAGGGTCTGGTCGCCGGGCTCGTGAGCGCCCGCGTTGAAGACGAAGGTGCCGGGTGTCCCGAGCTTGCCTTCGGCGCGCGCCACCGTCCAGCCGGTGATGATCTTGGCAAGCGTCGTCACGTCGGTCTGCGTATAGCCGCCATTGACACCAAGCGTGTGGAGTTCCAGCGTCTCGCGGGCGAGGTTCTCGTTGAGCCCGCGCTTCTTGTTGGCATTGGCCTTGGAGTTCGGCCCGATCGACTGTTGATTGTCGAGATAGCCGAGCATGGCCGGATGGGTCTCGACAGCTAGCAGCATGTCGGCGAAACGCCCGAAGACATGCGGCCGGATGGCTTCGCGCTCGAAGGCACCGGCAACAATGTGAACTTCCTCGCTCTTCGAAATCGCGACCGAGAAATGGTTTGCCCAGAACATGGCGAGCCGCTCGCCGAATCCGATCAACGGCTGCCGTATGGTGCCGTTGAAACGCGCGTCTACTTCGGCCAGCAGAACCTGCTGCGGAAGATAGGGCATCTGGGGCTTTTCCAGCTTCTCGACCGCCTTGCCGATCGCCGCTGCCATTGTCTGATTATTCGGCTGGGCCGCCATGGCTTGATTGTTCGGCTGTCCTGTCATGGCGCTGGGAGGCTGCTGCGGCTGTTGCGGCCCTTGCTTCGGCTTGTCCTGCGGTATGGCGGCGACAGCCGTGGCGGCCTGTTGTCTCGCCTCCTTGCGCTCGTCCTGGAATGCGTAAAGGGACACGAGAAGATCGGCGGTCGATTGAAGCTGTGGCCCGACCGGGACGGGCACGAAGCGCTCGGTGATTTCTTCCAGCAAGGCACCGCGCGGATCGGAAGCGATCGAGGTGGTGCCATTATGGTCTGCCCCTAGCCCAAAGCGGGAAAGGGCAAGCGCGGCATAGATATCATTGGACTGCTGGGCCATGGTCTTGCCAACTCCTGCATCAGATATGTCCCTTTAACGCAGGCATGGTTTCGATCCGTCGCTCGGCAAGTGTGATCATTTTATGGCAGCGGCCCTTGGCATGCTGCGGCGGATCAGGCTTTCCGCGAGCACCCGACGCTCGTCGTAAGAGAGCGTTGCCGCGAAATCGACAGCGCGCTGCTCCAGCTTCGCCCTGAGGGCGATATCGGCATCGCGCGCCCTTGCCAGGGCGGCCGAAAGCGCCGCCTTGTCGAGCGTCGGCTGCCCCAGGATGGAGGCAGCGTCGACCTTGGCCTGCTGCGCCTCGAGAATGCTCTGGCGCTCATCCTTGCGCGCGTCGTTGAGCGCCGCGCGCAGCGCCTTCTTCTGGGACGAAGGCAGCTGCTCGCCGGCGAGCGGCATCATTCCGGCCGGCGCCTGGGTCTTGCGTATCCATGTGAGCCCGCCCCCCGCCAACGCACCGATCAGAAACGTGTTCAGCACCAGCAGAGAAATGACCACTATTCGAAAGCTGCGATCCGTCATTGGCTGTCCTGCACTATGCCCGCGTCCGGTCCGATATCGCCGAACATGGTTGCGGTTCCGTCGGAGACGACCGAGGTATCGGATGTCAAGCTCGGAGCCAGCACGGCGATGGCAATGCTGCCAGCAAGCGCGCCGGCTATGCCGACACCCACGAGGCCGATACCGGCGGAGCCGAAGCGGAACCAGTTTCGTATCGTCAGGCGGCGAACGAGCCTTGCGAGAATTCGGTTCTCGAGATCGGCGTGGCGAGATTTCACGACATAGGTGTCGAGCAGTGCATCCAGATCGGTGGCGCGCGCAAGCGTCTCGATGGCGGCTGGGCCCTTGGCGAACTCCCGCGCGGCCGCGCGTTCGGCCTGCGGCCACCGGCCGATATCGCCGCCATAGGCAGCGGTCAGCGCTTCGAAGCGCTCAGCATTCATCCGACCCGCGATACTCTCAACCATCGCCCTGTTCCTTCAACAAAAGCACCTGCAGGGAACGCCTTCCACGCGCAAGCAGGCTTTCCAGTGCGTCGACACTGACGTCCATGACCTCGGCAGCCTCGGCATTCGACAGCGCCTGATAGTAAACCAGGACGATCGCCTCGCGCTGCCGGGGCGCAATCATCTGCATGGCCCGCTCCACACGCCTGGACGGATCGTCGTCGCTCATCAGACCCGCATCCGGCGCCGGCCCCTCATATTCGATATCGGGCGGCTGCTCGGCAAGAACGTCCTTGCGCCGCCGCAGCCGATCGTAGCAAAGATTGATCGCTACGCGATGCACCCAGGTACTGAAGCGGGCATTGCGCTGGCGCCAGCCGCCGGCATTCCGCCAGACGCGCAGGAACGTTTCCTGCGCCACATCCTCGGCCTCGGTCGCATCGCCAAGCATACGGGTCGCAACGGCAATGATGCGCGGCAACTGCCGGGCTATCATCATACGCATCGCCGAAACGTCGCCCGCAGCGATACGACCGAGCAGATCCTCATCCGGGTCGCCACTCCTGGGCGTGCGATCCCACTTCATCGACAATCGCCACCGTTTCCGTTTCCCGCGATACCGGCATGGCACGCCGGCTTCGACCTTCCGGCCGGCAAGTCCCGCCTGGACGTCAACTCCGGCAAGCACGGCCAATCGGATCGCAGCATCTCGGTCAGCGTATCATCCTTCGACATCAAACACAGGTTCACATCAATTGAACGGTATGCCGGGAGAATTCCGTCGCTTTCACGTCGCGGGCTTTCGAATTTTCTTTTCAAGCCGCCAAGGACCACCCACCAGGCAAACACAGAAGAGCCGGCTCACCCGGAGGCAGAGGTTTCAACCTCCCCTGCCCGGGTTTGCCGGCACTTCGCATGGTCGGATGCGAAAGCTTCCGCTCGATCAGAGCGTCAGCAGATCGCTCGTCGTCAGATCCTGCTCATTGGTCGAATAGAAACTTCCGAAATTCGGCATCTGCGACTGCTGTGCCTTCATGGCCTGCTCGAACTGGCTCTGCGTCAACGATCCGGAACCGGAGGTATCGAGGCTCTTGAACAGCGACGTTGCCTGATCTGCGCTGACGTCGGATGGACGGGCAGCGACGAATTCGGATTCGCTGACGCTGCCGTCGCCGTCCGTATCCATGGAGGAGAATGCGGTGGACAGCTGGTCATCGCTCATCTGCCCGCCAGCCTGCGCGTGATGGCCGTGATGCCCTGCCTCCATGGCTTTCCCGAGCTGCGCCTCGGTGAGCGAGCCGGTGTTGTTCGTGTCGAAGCTCTGGAACAATTGCTGCGCCTGAGTTTCGCTGACGTCCGATGGGCGCGCGGCCACAAATTCCGCTTCGCTGATATTGCCATCGCCATTGGTGTCCATGGCGCTGATCATATTGCTTTGGCTGCTATCCTGGCTGCCGGTTGCGGAAGCCTGCTGAGTGCTCGACGTCGAACCGCTGGAGTTGCTATTCGAATCCGATGTGGAGCTATCGCTGCCGGTGCCGGCCTGCAGATTGAGAATCATATTCATCAGCTGCGCGACCAGCTGCTCCGCCGAAGCGATCAGAGACTGATCGTCCGAAGAGGACGATGAGGAACTCGTGCCGGAAGAACTGCCCGACGAATTACCTGAGGAGCTATCGGACAGCAAGGATGCAATGGAATCATCTGCCGTCGACGCTGTCGAACGCGATGTCAGATATTGATAGTAGTTGCTCGATGAGATCGAGGATATGCTCGTCATTGGGGCCTCCAGATACGAGCGTTGAGAGGAACTCGGATGGCTTATGCGTACGCGACTTGAACATGTTCGACGCCAGACCCCGCCGTATGAAGGCGAAAGCACGACTTCGATGATCGATATGAGCGGATGGACTTGCGAACGCCGCTGGTCAAACGCGTCTTGCGCCCCAACTTGACCGATGCGTCGTTTCCAGAGCAAGCGAACCCGGGATCGCCCCGCCAATACTTGTCGCCATCATGGCTATATCAGCATCTGCACATTTTCGATTTTCACTTCCCAACATGGGGAAATTGCACGAGGAAACTTGCGCGTGGCTTATAGGCGCTTGACGAATACATTCTGTTGCGATTTCCTTCCCCAATTTTTAGGGAATATATAAATTCCGCCACTTTGTTGAGCGCTGCTGGTATATTGGCTCCGGCACCGGGCGGCATTGATGGAACAAGAATAAAAGAAGAGGGGCTCAGCTTGGAAATCGGTTTCTGTGGAGAGGTGAATGAGGCGAACTAAGGAGGAGGCGGCAGAAACGAGGAGCGAGATTTTGCAGTCTGCAAAGGCTCTGTTTCTCGACAGGGGCTACGAGAATGTTAGCCTGGAGGAGATAGCCGCAGCCGCCGGTGTCACGCGGGGAGCAGTGCACTGGCATTTCAAGAACAAGCAGGGGCTGATGTTCGCGATTCGCGACGAGGCCCAAGAGCCGTTTCAGGAATTGGCGGAGCGGATGTCCAAGGAGCTGCCGCCCAATCCGCTCGATCTCATCGCCGATACGATAGCAGCGATATTCGACGACGTTCACGGTGATCCGCGCAAGCGCAGCATGCTGAAGGTGATGATGCACCTCGACATGGCGTTTTGTGACGGCACCACCAGCCGTGCAAGCTCGTTCCGGCACGACATGCACGAGAACTTCGAACGCATATTCACGCTGATGGATGAAAAGACGAAACTTCCGGCGCCCTGGACGCCGGATACGGCCGCCTCCGCACTGACGGCAGTCATCGGCGGCCTGATCACCGAATGGACGCTCGACCGGGGCAATTTCGAGCTGGTCCCTTGCGGACAGATGTTCATCAAGATGGTGCTGAAGACGTGGTTTCCCCTGGCCCAGGCGCAGGAGCTGGCGATTACGGCCGTCTGACGATTCCGGGAAAGGCGCGCAGCGGTTTTCCCTTCGGAATGATCTGGGAATGACGAGAACGCTTCGACGTCTCTGCCAAACGCAGAACAGATCCCCAAAAGCCTGGAATAAAAAAAGGACCCGGAGGGAAAGCCAGGTCCTTTATTTTGATCGGAGGTCAACCGATCGATGAAAGAAGCCCGACGGATTGGAACGTCGGGCTCCTCTTACCCGACGCGAGGCCGGGTAATTCTCTATTAGAAGCTACGCTCGAAGCGCATGATACCAGCCCACTGATCCTGGTTCACAGAATCGAAGTTGGTGTAGGAAACTTCCGGACGGAGCGTCAGGTTCTTAACCGGATTCCAGGTGAGGTTCGTCGTAGCGGCGAAGATCTTGGAGTCGGTGTAGGCGAGCTGGATGTTCCACTTCAGCTTGTCGTTGATCGGAACGCTACCGCCGCCCCAAACAGCCCAGTCACCCCAGCCGCACTTCGACGGGTCGTTAACGGGGCAAGCCGAACGATCGAGATTGGTACCGGCATACTTGTTGAGCTTGTCGCCGTCGGTGTTGTAGCCGCCCATCAAGAAGGCCGAGAACACGCCGAAGTCAGCGTCGACGCGAACCTTGACAGCACCTTCTTCGACGATCGAGTCGTAACCGCCGACAACCTTGACGCCCCATGCGCCGGACTTGAAGCCGAGACCGGCGACAACATCAGGAGCGTAGTGGTTGGACTTGTCGTCCGTCCACCAGCTTGCACCGTAGGATGCCGAACCGTCGGAAGCGGAGTTCGAGTCTTCGAGCGAGACCATAGCCGTGAAGCCGTTGCCGGCGTCGTAGTTGTAGGTCAACTGGTTGAGTTCGTACGGGCCGTCATAGATCACGTCGTCGTTGATGACGTCGCCGGCGTAGCCGACATACAGGTTGTACTGCGAGTCGAGCTTACCGACCGTGAAACCACCGAGGCTGATGTTGGCGAACAGGAGCTTCGTGGAGGTCGAGCCGCCGTCGTTCCAGTCCCAACGGATAACCGTGTTGGTCTTCAGAGGACCGTATTCGGTGTCGGTTGCGGTGTCGACGCTCAGCTCAGCACGGGTGTGCCACAGCGTACCGACCCTGCTGTTCGGATTGTAAGCGTCGTACCACTCGCCTTCAGAACGGACGCGACCGCCAATCTTGAGGCAGGTTTCCGTGCCCGGAATGAAGAAGTAGCCAGCACCGTATGCGTCGCAGATGCGAACGTATTCCAGCGGCTCGGGCTCAGCGGCAACGATTGCGTCGGCTGCATGGGCACCCGATACTGCTGCCAGCGCAGCAGCGGAGCCGAGAAGAAGGCTCTTGATGTTCATTATTAAACTCCTGGTTGTAATATGCATTTCAAATCTACCGCGAGCGCACAACTGGAGCACCACCTTAGAGATCGCTTCGTTCTAAACGCGACCGGGTAGCCCGGCAAATACGCACCTGATGTTGGCTTGAGTCCCCTCGAACCTCCATGATTGCCCCCGCGGCAAAGGGCTTGAAATGCCTCTACCGATCCGACCGATTACTCGACCGTAAGACAACTTTTGTCCTGTATTTGGTTTACAAACAGCCCGTATGTTTGTCAATTATATGAAACACGCTCAAGCGTTAGTCTTGGCCTATGTTGCTTAAATGCAACTTGCGACGGCGGGCATATCGAGCTTCCTGCGGCGATCGCGGAGATATCCCTGTTGATGCAAACATCTGCCAATCAAGACGATCAACCACATCTGATGGTAGCGCGTTTCGGCAATCGGCGGGAGCATGGCGACCAAACCCAATTGCGACGATGCTATCGAGGCGGGCACGACGAAACGGCAAGAGGGCCCTAGTCCACCGGCTTGAGCAAAGTTCAGAAACAAAATTCAATAAATCGGTACACACAGAAATATTGAATTTTCCTAGATTCCAGCGAGTCGCGCCATCTAAGAGGGAAAAATCGCGAATGAATGAGAACCGGCTGATCTTCATAGCGACACCCTGCTTCGGTGGCCTCGTTACCAAGGACTACATGCAGTCCATCTTTTCACTGATGCAGACGGGCGCGCAGGCGGGCATACAACTGACACTTGCTCTGCTCGGCAATGACGCCCTGATTACCCGCAGCCGCAACACGCTCGTTTCGTCTTTCCTGAACGATACCACGGCGACCCACATGCTCTTCATCGACGCCGACATCAGCTTCGAGCCCGATCAGGTCATGAGACTGCTCGGAGCCGACAAGGATGTGGTCGCCGCCATGTATCCCATCAAGGACTACGATTGGGACACGGCCGCCCGCATCAATTCACGTGATGGCGTAACACTTTCGTCCGCCGCACTTCACTATGTCGGCACCCCGCTTGTCGGCCAAGTCGCCGAGCGTGAAGGCGATTTCGTCAGTGCCATCTATGCAGGCACAGGCATGCTTCTGATCAAGCGCAACGTCATTGAAAAAATGATCGTCGCCTATCCGGAACTGCGCTACAACGCAATCCACGCCTATCCCAGCACCAAACGCTCGCCGGGCACCCAATACGCCCTGTTCGAATGCATGATCGAGGAGGGGACGGGAATCTATCTCAGCGAAGATTTCGCCTTTTGTCACCGCTGGCGAGCGCTGGGCGGCAAGATCTGGCTCGATACGGCCAGCAAGCTCTCCCACACCGGTCCTCATCGCTTCGTCGGCAATACCGCGCCGCGTTACTGAGGCGGCGCAATACCGAACACCCAGATTTGCACGATTAAGTTGCATTCTTGCGGATGCAAGGATGGCCAATCGCGGCAAATATGCCGCCGCTGCTGCGGGCTTGACAGAAGACAAGGGTAAGGCTTAGCCTTTCCGCATTCACCAGGGGGGTCCCGGCAAGGGGCTGAGATACTGCTGGACAATATGGCTTTGCCTGTTGTGGCGCAGTGACCCGTTGAACCTGATCCAGTTCATACTGGCGTAGGGACGGTGCAAGCGCTCAAGGGCTACGGATTCACGCGTGGAATCCATGCTGGCGTCTTTTCATCATTCCGGCTGATTGACTGGGTCTCCAACAACAACTTGGAGCCTCAAACGATGAACATTGCCGCAAAGAACCTCACTCCGACCGTTACGACAGGCCCGATGCCGGCCTCGCGAAAAATCTATGTCGCGGGCGACATCCATTCAGATATTCGCGTGCCGATGCGCGAGATCAGCGTCCATCCGACATCGGGCGAGCCGCCTGTTGTCGTCTACGATTCCTCCGGCCCCTATACCGTCGAGGGCGCCGACATCCGCATCGAGCAGGGCCTGCCACAGCTGCGCCGTGACTGGGCGCTCGCCCGCGGCGATGTCGAGGCTTATGAGGGTCGCCATGTGCGCCCCGAAGACAACGGCTTTGTCACCGGCGAACGGCTGACACCGGAATTCCCGGCCAAGCGCCAGCCGCTGCGGGCCAAAGACGGCAAGGCAGTCACCCAGCTTGCCTACGCGCGCGCCGGAATCATCACGCCGGAAATGGAATTCATCGCCATTCGCGAAAACCTCGGCCGCAAGGCGAAAGCCGAAGCCCTGATTCGCGATGGTGAAAGCTTCGGCGCTCATATCCCGGACCATGTGACGCCGGAATTCGTACGCCAGGAAGTCGCCGCCGGTCGCGCGATCATCCCTGCCAACATCAACCATCCCGAGGCAGAGCCGATGATCATCGGCCGGAATTTTCTGGTGAAGATCAACGCCAATATCGGCAACTCCGCCGTCACCTCCTCCATGGCGGAAGAGGTCGAGAAGATGGTCTGGGCCGCCCGCTGGGGCGCCGATACCGTCATGGACCTTTCGACCGGCCGCAACATCCACAACATCCGCGAATGGATCATCCGCAATTCGCCGCTGCCGATCGGCACCGTGCCGCTCTATCAGGCGCTGGAAAAGGTCGGCGGCATCGCCGAAGACCTGACCTGGGAGGTCTATCGCGACACGTTGATCGAACAGGCCGAACAGGGCGTCGACTATTTCACCATCCATGCCGGCGTGCGGCTGCATTACATCCCGCTTACCGTCAACCGCGTCACCGGCATCGTCTCGCGCGGCGGCTCGATCATGGCCAAGTGGTGTCTTCATCATCACCGCGAAAGCTTCCTCTACGAGCATTTCGAGGAAATCTGCGACATCTGCCGCGCTTATGACGTCTCCTTCTCACTGGGCGATGGTCTTCGCCCCGGCTCGATCGCCGATGCTAACGACGCCGCGCAATTCGCCGAGCTGGAAACCCTCGGCGAGTTGACCAAGATCGCCTGGGCTAGGGATTGCCAGGTGATGATCGAAGGCCCCGGCCATGTGCCGATGCACAAGATCAAGGAAAACATGGACAAGCAGCTTGCCGTCTGCGGCGAGGCGCCCTTCTACACGCTCGGGCCGCTGACGACGGATATCGCGCCGGGTTACGATCACATCACGTCGGGCATCGGCGCTGCCATGATCGGCTGGTTCGGCACCGCGATGCTCTGCTACGTCACCCCGAAGGAGCATCTGGGGCTACCCGATCGCAACGACGTCAAGACCGGCGTCATCACCTACAAGATCGCCGCCCACGCGGCTGACCTTGCCAAGGGGCATCCGGCCGCGCAGGTGCGTGACGACGCCTTGTCGCGCGCCCGCTTCGAGTTCCGCTGGGAAGACCAGTTCAATCTGTCGCTCGACCCGGATACCGCCCGCAGCTTCCACGACGAGACCCTGCCGAAGGAAGCGCACAAGGTCGCGCATTTCTGCTCGATGTGCGGCCCGAAATTCTGCTCGATGCGGATTTCGCACGATATCCGCGCCGAGGCGCAGAAAGAGGGGCTGGAGGCGATGGCGGCAAAATATCGGGAGGGTGGCGACCTCTATATGCCGATCGACGCCACCGCACATCCGGCCGAGTGAGATGCGTGCTCTCGTCAAAGGGGCCGGCGTTGCCGGCCTCACGGTCGCCCACGAACTGATCCGGCGCGGGGCTGAGGTCACGATCTCGGACCCAAGCCGAAACTTTCTCCGCGCCGCCTCCTGGCTCGCCGGAGGCATGCTGGCGCCCTGGTGCGAACGGGAGAGCACTGATGAGGCCGTGTTGGAGCGCGGTCGTGATTCCGCTGATCGTTGGGAAAAGATTTTGCCCGGCAAGGTCGTCCGAAACGGAACGCTCGTGATCGCACCGAACCGCGATCAAAACGAGCTGAGGCGATTCGCGAGCCGCACGACGGGCTATCGCTGGGTGGACGAAGACGAAATCGCCGTCCTGGAACCCTGGCTTGCCGGTCGCTTCCGACAGGGCCTGTTCTTTCCGCAGGAAGCGCATCTCGATCCCCGCGACGTCCTGCAGTCATTGAAAGACGATCTGTCGGCAAAGGGCGTCGCCTTCATCGATGAAATTGCCGATGATGCCGGATACTCTGAAATCATCGACTGCACCGGAGCTGCCCGCATTGGCCAAACCCAGGCGCTGCGCGGCGTGCGGGGCGAGATGGCGTTTCTGCGGACGGAGGAGGTCACCCTCGCCCGGCCTGTCCGCCTGCTGCATCCACGCTTTCCCGTCTATATCGTGCCGCGCGGCAATGGCCTGTTCATGGTCGGCGCAACAATGATCGAAACGGAATTTCCCGGAGCGATAAGCGCCCGCTCGCTGATGGAGCTGCTGAACGCGGCCTATGCCGTGCATCCGGCCTTTGCCGATGCCGCCGTCGTCGAAACCGGAGCCGGCATCCGACCCGCCTTTCCGGACAACCTCCCGAAGGTAGCGCGGGAGGGCAAGATCATCCTCATCAACGGCCTTTATCGCCACGGCTTCCTGCTGGCGCCAGCGTTGGCAGCAGAGGCCGCGGATCTCATCTTTTCCGGACACACCAGCGACAGGAACCGCCAATGCGCCTGATCATCAACGGCGAAACGCAGATCGTCGACGCGACCACATTGTCGCAGCTTCTGACCACGCTCGAATATGAGGGCGAATGGCTGGCAACCGCCGTCAACGGCGAACTCATCCATCGCGAAGAGCGCAACGACCATACCCTGTTCGACAATGACAAGATCGAAATCCTGACCCCGATGCAGGGAGGCTGACCCGTGCTTGAACTCTATGGAACCCAAATTGCATCACGCCTTCTTCTCGGCACGGCGCGCTACCCCTCCCCGGCCATGCTGGCGGAAGCCGTCAAACGATCGCAAACCGGGATCGTGACGGTATCGCTGCGCCGGGAAACGGCGGGCGGGCGCAATGGCGGAGCTTTCTTCGAGATGATTCGCGAACTCGGCGTTCGCGTCCTTCCCAATACTGCCGGCTGCCATGGCGTATCCGAAGCCGTGCTAACAGCGAAGATGGCGCGCGAGGTCTTCCGGACTAACTGGATCAAGCTCGAAGTCATCGGCAACCATGACACGCTGCAGCCGGATGTCTTTGCGCTGGTGGAAGCGGCGAAAATCCTTACCGACGAGGGATTCGAGGTCTTTCCCTATACGACGGACGATCTGGTCGTCGCCGAGCGGCTGCTGGACGCCGGCTGCAAGGTGCTGATGCCATGGTGCGCGCCGATCGGCACGGCTGCAGGGCCGCTCAACCTCTCGGCGCTGCGCTCGATACGGGCACATTTCCCCGAGGTGCCGCTGATCGTCGACGCCGGTATCGGCAGGCCTTCCCATGCGGCTGTCGTCATGGAACTCGGCTTCGATGCCGTGCTCTTGAACACAGCCGTTGCCGGCGCCGGCGACCCGGCGGCGATGGCGGAAGCCTTCGCCAAGGCGATCGATGCCGGCCGGCAGGCGTCTGGCGCCGGTATGCTGGAGCCGCGCGATATGGCCGTGCCCTCGACGCCCATTATTGGAAAGGCGGTCTTCTCGTGACGCTCGACCCCTTCTATCTGATTGTCGATAGTGCCGCCTGGATAAGGAGGCTGGTGCCGCTCGGCGTCAAACTGGTGCAGTTGCGCATCAAGGATCGCCCGCTGTCCGAGATCCGCGCCGAAATTCGCGAATCGAAGGCAATTTGCGCCGCCCACGGGTGCCAATTGATCGTCAACGACTACTGGCAGCTCGCGATTGAGGAGGGTTGCGACTTCATCCATCTCGGCCAGGAGGATCTCTCGACCGCCGATCTCTCTGCCATACGGGCAGCCGGACTGAAGCTGGGGCTGTCAACGCACGACGAGGCGGAACTGGCGACGGCGCTCGCTGCCGAACCCGATTATATAGCGCTCGGGCCGATTTATCCGACCATCCTCAAGGCCATGCCCTGGGCGCCCCAGGGGCTGGAACGCATCGGCCAGTGGAAGGCCCGCATCGGCGATCTCCCGCTTGTCGCAATCGGTGGCCTGACCGTCGAGCGTATCGCCGGCGTGTTCGAGCACGGCGCCGACATTGCGGCCGTCGTGACTGACATCACGCGCAACCGCGACCCCGAATCGCGAACGCTCGAATGGATCAAAACCACACGGCGATTGCCTCGAAATTGACAAGATCGGGGCAATAGCACCGTGCAAAAGTGCGATTTTCAGCGTCTGTCGCCCGATGAACGGCGTATTCATAAAATATTCAGCTGAACATAATCATGCTTAAGACGTTGATTAAATGACTCGCGCATTCGCTGAGCATAAAGGCTGCTTTGGAGGTAGTCATGATAAAGAAGACGGTTCTTACGGTTTTGCTGGCTGCTGCGGTGGTAGGTGGCGCATTGGCGCCTGTCAGCTACGCACAGGCGCAGTATTACGACGGCCGCGGCCCCTATCGAGGCGACTGGCGTGGCCATGACGATTGGCGTCGCCATCACCACGGCAATGGCGGTGCCATTGCCGGCGGTGTTGCCGCAGGTCTCCTCGGCGGCTTGATCGTCGGTGGCGCCCTTGCAAACAGGGGCCCGGTTTACGAGGTAGCTCCCCCACCGCCGAGATGCTGGTTCGAAAGCCGCCAGGTCGAGAACCAGTATGACGACGGTTGGCATTACGAGCGCGTTCGCGTTTGTAACTAAGCAATCAACGATGCGTCTGCCTTGAGTGTACGCATAGTTCGATAGATGACTTTAGATTTACCGGCGGCCCAAAACCGCCGGTAAACTATTTTATGCCTGCGGCGACGGCCGACAAATTACAGTCCATGCGTCCTCGGGTAGGCGTTGCGCTCCGGGAAAACTCGACCGGCAAGGCTCTCAGGTTCGGGTCGCCAAATCTCCACCTGCAGTGGATAGCAGGGCACGCTATCGCTCGAATGCTCGCTGCCGCAATCCCCGCCCGGGCAGGCCGAGAGCGCGCCGAGAAGGTCGATCTCCGCGAAGAATTCAATGAAATCGCCCGGCCGCACCGGGCTCGCCTTCATGAAATATTGATGCGTGTCGCGCGTAAAGCCGGTGCACATGAAGACGTTCAGCACGTCGTGAACATGGAGCTCCGCCTCCTGGACGGGGATGTTCATTTCCTTTGCGAGGGCCCGCGACAGGTTCGAATGGCAGCAATAATGATAGTCGTCGCCCTTCAGCAGCCGGTTGGTGTAGGGGTCGCAGCGCGTGCCGATGACGTCGTGGACGCCGGCTCCGTCCGCGTCCCAACCGTACCAGCCAAGCGTATCGTGGGTGATCGTTGCCATCGGGCGCAGGTAAGGCAGCGTGCTCCATAGCCGATCGCCGACACCGACATGGGTGGCGTGCAGAGCCCGCGTCTTGCCGCTGAAGAAGCGCTCCGAGAGATCGGCGGCGTTCCACAGATTGAGGTCCCCCACCTGCGCCCCCTCGACGCTGACAATGCGGAAGAAATGCCCCTTCGGCACGCGGAAGCCGGCGCCTTCGCGCGGGGCCACGATGACTTCGGCAATTTTGGTCATTGTCTGCCTTACCGCCTGCAGCACATCCAAGTCAGCCGGCGGCAGTGTGCCGTTCGGGTAGACGACAACAGGCGGCTTGCCGCGCCGTTCCTCGGCATCGGCGGGAGCGGGCATATCGAAAATACTGTTCATGGCGACTTTTCATTCCTCACCGGTTTAGAGCCGAGACATTGATTTTGGCAGCAATGTAAGGATACCTCGCCCTTGCGCAACGGCGATTGGCCTTGTGCTTTGGCTAAGCCTTACTTAGCCTTGCGGAATGCAACATGTCCCACTTGCCTCCCTTCGCGCCTTCGAGGCCGCCATCCGTCACGAGAGTTTCGCCAAAGCGGCTGCCGAACTCCATCTCACGGCCGCGGGCGTAAGCCAGCATGTGCGCACGCTGGAGGAATGGCTCGGCGTCAAGCTGTTTACGCGCCATGCCCGCGGCGTGACAGCGACGATATCCGGTCGCGAATTCGGAGCGGCTGTTGCAAACGGTCTCGGACATATCGACATCGCCGCCCGGCAATTGCGGCTTGCCGGCAATACCCGACCAGTCAGCGTGGCATGCATTGCATCCGTCGCCACCCGCTGGCTGATACCGCGACTGCCGGCCTTCAGGAGGGAATACCCCGAGATCCAGATCAACATCGTCTACGCGCTCGACGCAAGGACACCGGAGGCCGCAAGCGTCGATCTGCTGATCCGCCACGGGCCAAGACCGGCAGCGCATGCCATCTCGCTACTGACAGCCGAAACGCGGCCGACCTGTTCGGCGCAGTATGAACACGGTCACGGACCGATCGGAAAACCAGCCGATCTTCTCGGACTGGATCTCCTGCACGATGAAACGACGGCCGCCTGGACACGCTGGTTCGCGCTTGAGAATATCCACCAGCCTCTGAAGCCCGGTCCGATCTTTGCCGATTTCAGCCTGATGATCGCATCTGTTATCGGCGGCCAGGGCGTCGGTCTCTGCCCGAGCGCCTTGATTTCGGAAGAACTGGCCAATGGCACATTGGTCACCCTGTTCGACACGCCGCTGGACACGGACAAGTCCTATTGGCTGCTCGAGGCCAGCCGTCTTTCCGACCAGGCGCAAATCTTTCGCGAATGGCTGATTGCCGCCAATGGCGAAGCCGTTCTGGCGTCGAATCTGTAAATTGCCCGGTTAGACGAATTTGCAGAAAGGAGGCTACCGAGCTTCAACATGCCGATCACACGATGCTCATGCCGCCACGAATACCGCGTCGACGGCCTGATCCCGGTCTTTATTTATGGAGTTTTAGATAGTTGCTAGCCGATGAGCTTGTCTCTAGGCACGCAGCGAGTTGAAATGCTGCATCATGCGCTCCGCATTGGGGCGAATCCCGGTGAACAATTCGAAGGCCTTGACCGCCTGGAAAACTGCCATGCCGCCGCCATCGAGAACGCGGCATCCGCTTTGCGTTGCGAGCTTCACCAATTCCGTTTCGATCGGGAAATAGACGATTTCCGCAACCCATAAGCGATCTACAACGAGTCGCGCCTCAAGCGGCAAACCGGGATGCGCAGCCATGCCAGTCGGCGTCGCATGGACCAGACCGTCGGCGACATTTAAGGCGGCGGCGAGATCGTTGCCGACCGAGAAAGAGCATTTGCGATGTGCTCGCTGCAGTTGATCTGCAAGCGCTTGCGCGCGAGACGGGTCGAGATCGAATATCTCAATCGCGCGCGCGCCCATTTGCGCGACGGCGTGAGCAACAGCGACACCAGCGCCGCCAGCCCCGAGCTGCACGACATATTCGAGCGAGGCTCCGGCCAACCCGCGACGAAAGCTTTCCGCAAATCCCCACCAATCCGTATTATGGCCTATCCTGCGCCCGCCGCGAAAGACGATTGTATTGATCGAGTGCAGCGTCTGCGCATCCGGCGACAGCTCGTCGACCAGGGCGACAGCCGCCTGCTTGCAGGGGTGTGTGATATTCAGGCCGGCAAAACCCTCGGCTTCAGCCTCATCGATAAGGGCTGGCAGATCCGATACGCCGAGGCCACGCGCCTCCAGGTCGATGAGATCATAGCGATATGAAAGGTCATAATTCTCGCCTTCGCGCATGTGCATGGTCGGCGTCAGTGAACGGCCGATGCCAGCACCAATGAGACCGACGCGAAGCTGACGCGAACTGATGGCAACCTGAGTGTTCAATCTATCCTCCCGAGCAGCGAGTCTTAGCCATATCACAGCTCGAAATCAAAATGTACGAACTAGTACGTAAAGTCAACAAACAACGCAAAAACCTATCCTTGGCAACGCTCGACGACACCATCATCGGGCTTCAGCCTCTCATAAAATCTCCGAGGGGGCCGCCTTTAAGAAAGCCAGGATCGCATCAACGATCAATGCCTTGTGTCGCCTCTTCAATTCGTCAGACGACAGATCTCGTTCAAATATCGCGCCGAAGGTGTGACGATTGGACACCCGAAAAAAGCACTGCGCGCTGATCATCATGTGCAGGTCGACCGGGTCAACCCGGCGGGTAAAACTGCCGTCGGCATAGCCTCGTGCCAGGATCTCGGTAATGATATCGATTACGGCGATATTCATTTGCGACAGGACGACCGAGCGCTTCATGTGCTCGGCACGATGAATGTTCTCGATGCTGACGAGACGGACGAAATCAGGGTTCTGATCGTCGTGATCGAAGGTGCTTTCGATCAATTGCGCCATGGCCCGGACGGGCGGCATCTTCTGGAGATCGAGTTCGCTCTCCAGGGTGCGGATCTTGGTATAGGCCTGTTCGAGAACGGCGAGATAGAGTCCCTCCTTGCTGCCGAAATAATAGTAGATCATGCGCTTGGAGGTCTTGGTGCGCTCGGCGATCTCGTCGACGCGTGCGCCGGAAAAGCCTGCAGCGACAAACTCCTCCGTCGCAATCTTCAGGATATTTTCCTTGGTCGCGTCTGGGTCGTTTTTTCGCGGGAGGCGCGCGATCTTGGCCGCTTGCGCTTTGGTCATGCCTTGCTCGTCTTCCTGGATTCGTCCATGTCGGCCATCGAAGATCAAAGCTTTAACACAGCCTTCACGCGAATGGGGAGAGCTTAAAGCTTCGGCAGACCAATCGGTCGCAGATGCCGCCTCAGCGCCGCGATCCGGAAGATGGCGTTCGCTGCGCCATAGCCGCGATAGCCGCTGCGCTGGACGACCTCGAAGAAAAAGCCCTCGCCATAGGTCGGGCTGTAGAGCTGGAAATATTCGCCATGCTCGTCCCGATCGTAAAGGATATTATACGTCTTCAGGCTGTCGGTGAAATCCGGATCGAGGCCGAATCTGGCTTCCAGATCATCATAGTAATTCGGCGAGATCCCCAATGTGGCAAAACCATTGGCCGATAGGGCCGCCGCCGTCGCGAAGATGTCGTCGGTGGCGAAAGCCAGATGCTGAATGCCCGAGCCGAATGTCTCTGCAATGAAATGCCCGGCCAGTGTATTGCGGTTCTCGGCGCCGTTCAGCGTAATCCGCAATGTACCCTGGCCATTTTCGACAACCTGGCTTCTAACGACACCGGCGGGATCGATAATATCGACCATCGGCGTCTTATGTACATCGAGGATCGAAGTATAGAACAGTAGCCAGGTCGGTAGCTCTTCATATTTCATGGTCTGCGCGACGTGGTCGATGCGCTTCAGGCCGACCGGCTGCAGCACGGTATCGTCGTTGACCGGATCGAACTCGATCTCCCAGATTCGGCCGAGCGAGCTTTTGCGATCGAGAAAATACAGGATGCCGCCGCCGACACCGCGTATCGCCGGCATTCCGATCTCGCCGGGGTCGAGCGATTGTTCGAATCGCTCGGCACCAAGCGCAACGGCGCGCGCAAGAGCCGCCTGCGCATCATTGACCCATAGTCCCATCGCGTAGGCCGACTGCCCGTGCATGGCGTAGGACGCACCCGCGAACCCACCCTGATCTGCGTTGACGACCAGATTGATGCCGCCTTGGCTAAAAACATCGACGCGCTTGGTCTTGTGGCGACCCACATGCCGGAAGCCGAGCGTTCGCAATCGGTCGGAAAGGGTCGATATCTCGCCTTCGTCAACGGTAAACTCGACGAAGGCGACAGCCTCGACTTCGGCACGGGGAGGCATGGGTACCAGGGTCAGATTGTTGTCGCTCTCTGCTTGGCGAACCCGGTCACCGAGATAGATGAGCGAACGTCGGCCGTCGACGGCAATGGCCGTCGGCGAGCCGCCACGGAACTGATCGTTGAAAATCTCCAGCGAGAGATAACCGTCATAGCCGGTCGCCGCCACCGCATTCATGAAATCGAGCACGGGCAGATCGCCCTCGCCCGGCATGTTGCGGAAATGACGGCTCCAGTAGAGGAGATCCATGTCGATCAGCGGCGCATCGGCAAGCTGGATGATGAAGATCTTCTCCTTGGGGATCGACCGGATCGAATTGACGTCGATCTTGCGCGAGAGCGTATGGAAGCTGTCGAGAATCACCCCGATATTCGGATGATCGGCACGGCGGACGATCTCCCAGGCATCGCGGTGATCATGAATGTGCCGTCCCCATGCGAGCGCCTCGTATCCGACCCGCAGGCCGCGCTTTGCCGCGCGTTCGCCGAGCTCGAAGAAATCGGCGGCGGCACGGTCGATGCCGCCGAGCGCCACCGAGGAGACGTTCGAGCATACCAGCACAAGATCCGTGCCCATTTCCTGCATGAGATCGAATTTACGCTCGGCACGATCGAAAGTACGGCTTCGCAGCGGCTCGGGCATACCCTCGAAATCGCGGAACGGCTGAAAGAGGGTAATCTCCAAGCCGTAATCCCTAACCATCTGGCCGACCTGGCGAGGCGATTCATCGAAGGCAAGGAAGTCGTTCTCGAAGATTTCGACGCCATCGAAGCCGGCCTTTGCGATGGCGTGAAGCTTTTCCTTGAGGTCACCGCTGATCGAGACGGTCGCGATCGAGGTCTTCATTGTGTCATCCCATCCATTTGGTGATTTCCAACAAACTCATCCGCGATCGCGTGCCCAGCTACTACGGCGAGGTGCCGGCACAATGCGCCGGCACCCGTTCAGGTTCAGACGGCACGTTTGGTATGCGGTGGCACAGCGGCGAAACGGCGCGCATCCTTGCCGAGTTGATCGATCGGCGTCCGATAGGTCTCGGTTGCGGTTGCAGCGGAAACAGCCGCAATCAGCGCTGTGATCGAGGTAAATGCCGCGACCGGCACCCATCCCATCGGCCCGGTGCCCATCAAGGCCGCGCTGATCGTTGGCGCGAAGCCGCCGAGCGCAAAGCCGATCTGCGTGCCGACCGCCATGCCGGACAAGCGCACGCGCGTATCGAACATTTCGGCGTAAAGCGCCGGCCAGATGCCGTTGGAGGCGCTGTAGACCACGCCCGAAAGCAGAATGCCCAGCGCGAAAACGAGCGTCAGGTTGTTCTGGCTGATTGCCCAGATATAAGGCCAGATCAGAATTGCACAGCCAATGGCGCCGAAGATGAAGATGGGCTTGCGGCCGATGCGGTCGGCCAGGATCGCCCATAGCGGGATGGCGCCGAGCGCCACGAGATTGGCGAGGACCAGCACGGTCAGCATGGTGGAGCGGTCGATATGCATGGTGTTGACCGCATAGGACAAGGTGAAGACGCTGAAGATCGTGCTGACGACCGAAATCAATGCGGCAAAGATGATGCGCAGGACATCGGCCCAATAGTTCGTGATCAGCGACACCAACGGAAGCTTAACGACCTCGCCTTTCTTGTTTTCTTCCAGGAAGGCTGGCGTTTCGGCGAGCGTGCGACGAACCCAGAACCCGACGATGACGACGACGAAGCTCAGGAAGAACGGAATGCGCCACCCCCAAGACAACAGTGCAGCTTCATCGAGCCTCCCCAGCGGTATGAAGACCAGGGTTGCAAGGATCAATCCGGCCTGAGTTCCGCTCAGCGTGAAACTGGTGAAAAAGGCACGCCTGTGTTCGGGAGCATGTTCAAGCGTCATCGAGCTGGCGCCGGCCTGCTCGCCAGCAGCGGAAATGCCCTGCAGCAGACGTGCCAGAACCAGAAGCATCGGCGCCAGGATGCCGGCCTGATCATAGGTCGGCAGGCAGCCGATGACGAAGGTCGAAAAACCCATGAGCAACAGGGTGAACGTCAGCACCTTCTTGCGGCCGAACCTGTCGCCGACGTGCCCGAGGATAACGGCACCCAGCGGGCGCATGATATAGGCGACGCCAAAAGTGGCGAACGAGGCGATTGCTGCGGTCTGCGGATCTTCCGCAGAGAAGAATATCTTTGGAAAGATCAAGGCCGCCGCCGTCCCGTAGACGAAGAAATCGTAATATTCGACGGCACTTCCAAGCCAGCTCGCCAAGGCGGCGCGCTTTGGCGTTTTATGTTCGACTGGTGTTTTCATCATTACTCCTCCCCAGAGCATTTCCGTTGCGAAGACATGCCGACCCCTTGAGCGCCAGCTTTCGCCACGCCCTTCTGTGCGACATCCAAGATTGCCTGGTGGTCACTGGCACTGCCTGCAGCCACACTCGCCACTCCTCATGGAAAATAATGTACGAACTAGTTCGTTTTGTAAAGTACCCTGCCTCAACGGCTGATTTGAATAGTGCGTTCGACCACAATCCGCTCTATCGCACGTTGCCTGTTGGGGTGTGGGAAGACATCGCTACCGTCCTCTTCAGGAGATATGAAATGGTGGATCATTTCCAAGGAGCGTGACTACATGCGAACCGCTCAGACACGAAATGGTAGAGACGATCGTCAGAAGAGTTGCGGTAACGCCGAAGCGGGAACCCTTGTCCCTGCAGGCAGGCTCTACCTTCTCCTCCGAAAGGATCACACTTCTATTCCATAACTGGAGCGTCCACGGTCCAGCCAGGATGACGAGAGCCTAGTATTTTACACGATCTTGGCAGCGCCAAGAGCTTCCCATCGCGAGGCTGCGGCTCGTGCGCGCGTGTCGCTTGGGTTCTCTCCAAAGGCGCTGCGATAGATAACGGAAAACCTTCCCGGGTGAAAGAAACCCCATCTGGTGCAGATCTCGCGAACAGACTGTTGGTTCATAGGGTCGCGCAGTTGATCGCGTGCCGCACTCAGCCTCATTGAGCGTAGGTATGCCCCCGGAGATGTTCCCTTGAAAGCTTTGAAGCCCATTTGCAGCGCGCGCAACGAAACGCCGACATCATCCGCAACCATCGATATGGTAAAGGGCTCGGTGATATTCACATGCATGTAATCGATGGCGCGCCGGACATGCCAAGGTGCAATCATCGATACCTTCTTTTCCTCCAAATAGCCGGAAAGACGATGAGGAGCGCATCGGATCACGAGATCGGCGAGCGTCTCACTCATTGTCGACACGGCAAGAGGCGAAGACAGAAGCGGGCCGTTATTGCGCATGCCCTGCACGATCGTTAGCACCAGATTGCCAATAAGCCGGCCTGAAGGCATTGAGAGGTCGATAACTGGTTCCAGGTCAAGCGCCCCAAGAATCGGCGTTTCAAAGAGCGAAACGAGCATTCGCCTCACCACCTTCCAATCGAGAAGGAGGGCATCCGAACGGTGCGGGCCGCCTTGGACATAGCGATTGCCCGCCTCATGGTTATTGGCCATGAGAAGATGGCCCGCCCCGCCTTCCGCAATCTTTTTGCCAACGGTCAGCCGCAACGAACCCGTGTGTGGAATATAAAACGCCAGGTGTTGCGGGGTCTCCTCGAGAGTTTGCACCTCCCAGGGGCTCTGATAAGCGGAGTGAACGACGGTGAACGCTCCGCTCGTTCGCACATCCGCTTCCCAGGCAAAGGCTCGCTCGTTGATCAGGGGCCTGGCGCCAAAGGCCCCATAGCTGGTCGAAAAAGCCCGAACCATCGATTCGAAATCATTGCCTTCATGCGTTGGTGTAAAGCCGTCGACCGCATGCAAGGGAGCGCGCGCCAGATTCTCGAATCTTAGTGATATCATGCAATTCTGTCTTTCCCCTTTATATGGCTCGCCTTACCTTTTGCCCTCTCCCGCAGAGTGTTCGACGCCGTCGCAGCGCTGATATCGTTCCTTCTTTCAGCCACCCGCAAAAAGCCATCATCGCAACTGGATTGACCGATCTTGTTCAGGTAAGCAGAGCCAGAAGCTAGAAACGAAATCCCTCCGTTTGCTGGAAGCAGGCACCCTCAAGTAGGTTTTACACTCGCAGTGTAAATCACAACGATTCAAAAATGAAGTATGATCCGTTAGACCATGTTGCGGCCCATTTTTTGCGAGATTTACAACCTTTACGGGTTGCCTCTCGCAACGAACGCGACCTGTTGCGGCTGATCTGGAAGTCTCCGGGGATCGAGCGCTCCGATCTGACCGAGCCGCTCGACCTTACCCAGCAATCGCTGCACAGGATCGTCGCGCGGCTCCACGACCGGGGAATGATTGTTTTCACGTCGTCGGACGCTCGCCGCCCTGGTCCCCCCAGTCCGGAGCTCAGTCTTTGCAAGGACTGGTGTTTGACACTCGGCATTTCCATAAATGTCGGTTCGATCGGTCTTTGCCTCATGGGGTTTGGAGAACCCTTGGAGAAAATGGAAATTCCGCAAGCGGGATCGTCCCTTTCCACGGAGATGGATCGTATCGAAGCCGCGGTCGAGGATCTTCTTGCCCGGCGGAATGCCAAGCGGCGGGATATCCTTGGCGTCGGTCTTGCCGTCAGCGGCCATCGTATGCTCGATACCGCTTTCAATTGTCCCCTGCCGCTTGCCCATTGGTCATTGATCGACTTGGCTCCACTCGTTGGAAAACAGCTTGGCCTGCCGGTGTGGGCAGACAATGTCGCCCGGACGGCGGCCTTGGCGGAAGCAATCTTCGGCGTCGGTCGCGAGGTCGCGGATTTCGCCTATATCGCCCATCTTCACGGTTACGGCGGTGGCCTGGTTTCCGGAGGCATGCCATTTCGCGGCAATTTCGGAAATGCCGGCGAATTTTCCGTTCTCTTCGATCGCAAGGACTACGATGACCGCCCGGCGCTTGGCCTGCTGCTTGAGCATCTGCGCACCAAAGGGCGGCCGGATCTGACCTTGCGGGATCTCAAAGGCGAAGGCGTCTCGACCTGGGACGGCGTTACCGAGTGGATCGATCGCGTTGCGCCGGCGCACAACCGCGCCATCAACGCGATCTGCGCGGTATTCGACCCGGCCTTGATCGTCCTTGGCGGCGAACTCCCGCCCCCATTGGCAAAAATGCTCATCGAGCGGACTGAGATGAATAATCTACCTCGGCACGGCGCGTTGCGCGACGTCCCCAGACTTGCCGTGGCTGAAGTGCTTGACGCTCCCGGCGCTACCGGGGCGGCCTTGATTCCGCTATTTGAGACCGTCCTGTGACCAGAGCCTTCGGCTTCGGACATGCCGATCAGGATGGCGACTAGTTATAGGCGATTTTATCGGCTGTTCGCGGCCTATTAAAAAAGTAGCGATCAAAGCTATAGCCACTGATCCCCGTGAAGCTGCCGAGAAAGGCGGAAAGCGGCGTTGTAAAGGTGTACTGCACCCGGGTCAGGACGACCTGCACGCCTGCCTCCTGTATCTTTGCAGGCACGGCAATGGCGCTTGCAGAGCCGGAGCCAGGCGCAGAGGTGTTGAACGCAGCCGACCAATTGACCGTCGCATTGCCGTTTGTCGGCACATCCTCCACCGCGACCGTGATCCTCAATGCCGTGGTATCGTAAGGCTGCAGGATGAAGCTCATCCCCGAGAGCAGTCCCGCGACATTGGATTTTGTCCATGTGCCCTGCTGCGAAATGACGTCACCGGTCGTGGAGGCAATTTCATCGATCTTGCGGCTGACCGTCAAGGCATGGCCGAGGTCGACGCTCGCCGCCAGAAGCAGGAGCAGGAGCGGCAAAACCAGCGCAAACTCCACACCTGAGACGCCGGCACGATCCTTCATCAAGCGCCGAAGACGGGTGACGGCGATCCGGGGTCGCGGATGATGATGCTCGATTGTCATGTCAGGAAGGCTCGTTGCGCAATAGAACGGTCGCGCCGAGGAGATATCGACCGTCCGCCAGCTTTGCGTTGGAAAAGGTGAAATAGTTGACGACGGAACTCCAGGGCAGAAACGCCTGTACCAACATGTAGTCGCTCGCCTTGCCGGTGGCGAAGGTCTCGGTGACGGTGAGATTGCCTGTGCTGTCAATCGGAGCGGTGCTGGTGACGGCCGACAGGTTGGAGATGACATCGACCTTGACCAGGAGATTATCCGAACAGCTGAAGGCAAGGAGCATGTCGGCACAGATCTTCGCCTTGAAATCGGTCAGCGTCATATTGGCGGACGCAGCCTCGCCTGTGCGGATCATGCGAGAGATCTTCTTCACCGAGGCATCGAGGCTCGACGCTGCGAAAAACATCACCGATACCTCTATGATGGCGAAGATGATCAGAGATAGAGGCAGGATCAGCAATGCAAATTCGACCGCCGCCGCACCCTTGCGATCCGTAATCAGACCAACCAGAACTCTCGACGATCGAAGCCAGCTCATTGGGTCAGCCGTACTGATGCAAGATACTGCGTGAACAGAGCCGATAGCCCGGAAACAATATCCGTCGACGAAGAGGCCGAGATAAACAGGCTCTTGGACGACGCGCAGTCGGCAAGTGCGTAAGGAATGTAATCTCGTCGTGTGATGCTCGAAGGCACGCCGCTATCCATGGTACCGCCCCAGGTGCTATGCCAATTGGCGCTCGACATCGTCGAACCAACCGTGGCGTTGTAACCCCAGTCGGTGGTAATGGGCAGATATTCGGTGTAAAGAACCGCCATGGTGCTCGACTGGTTCTTCAGATAGGCACACCAGTCAGGATTGAACGGGGCAACCTTGTTCCAGGATTTAGCACCGTCCGTCACCCACTCGCGCTTCGATTGAACGCCGTCCGTCAGCAACAGGACCAATTTGAGTGGCTTGGCCAAGGAGCTGCCATCTCCGCCGGTTCCGACCTTCTGCTGCAGTGCCGGCAGAGCGACGTCGAAGTAAGTGTAGGTCGTGGATGTTGCGCTCGTCAGCCCATAGCTGTCATCCGACAAGCGCTTGCGTGCGTCGGTTGTCTCCAGTGTTGGAGGCAGAACTTCCGTGGTCGTATCTCCGAGACTGTAAAGCCCGACTTTGATACGCGTGTGGCTGCTATCTGCCTTGTCGATCAGATCGATGACCTCATTGACGGCATCCACGGCGACATCGGCTCGCAGTTTTATCCCCTTGGCATGAGCATAAGCATAGTTGTCACTATAGCTGACGCCTCCGGCCGTATGTGCATCCCCCGTATGACAGGCGAACTGGCAACCGATTCCACTATACATCGCCTGTTGGCCAGCGGTTGTTGCCGCTAGAAGCATCGATGGGGATTTGTCGATGACAATATAGACATTCAGATAGGACGTTGCCGGACCTTTTACGGAACTTGCAACACTCACCGGAACATTGTTGATATCAGCGATCTTCATGAGCGTTGTCGGAACGACACCACTCGCGGTCGCGGTTATCTTGTGATTGCTCGTATCTATATCGATATTGCCAACTGAGTAGCTGCTTTCCGATTGAGCGCTGAACCAATCCGCTACCTTTAATTTGAGCGCATCTGTATCAGCTGTATTGATCTGCTTCACTGCTGCGATCAACGCCGCATCGAGATCGCTTTGCATACGTTGCCTGGCATTATAGGCACGGATGTAATCGAGGCTTGCGCCGACCGCGAGTATCATCGGAACCAGAGAGAGGGCGACGACAATCGCGACATTGCCGTGCTCGCTTCGAAGCAGCCTTCGCAAGAGCGCAATGAGATAATCACATAAAATGAAATGTCTTGGCTTCAACGTCGGCACCAATATTTATCATACTAATGCGCTACTGAGGCCGATTTGACCTTAATCAGTTCTTTACATCGCCTCGCGATCCGCCGGATTCCTGGCTGCGTATTCAGCTTTCTGCGCGATTTGGCCATGATGCGCTTTTTGGATATCGGCGCCCCGTCCCGAAATCCTACGAAACGTTACCTTGGGGTGTTGATTCGTCGTTGGAAAATGACGCTCTGCTTCGTCGAAGTTGAGAACCATCGCGGTATTTCAAAATGTGAAACAAATCGATGTTACTCGCATTTTCTCGCGGACGCGTTGTTTCAATTGGCGATCATGTCAGCCGCTTTTTCAGCGATCATGATGACGGGCGAATTGGTGTTGCCTGAAACAATGGTCGGCATGATGGAGGCATCTACGACCCTAATTCCCAAGAGACCACGGACGCGCAATTCCTGGTCAACGACGGCATCGTCGTCACCTCCCATCCTGCACGTTCCAACGGGATGAAAAATGGTTGTTGCGATGTCCCCTGCCCTTTGGATCAGTTCTTCATCGCTTTGAAACTCGACGCCTGGCAGCAGTTCCTTAGGTGCGAACCTCGATATTGCCCTTGCCTGCATCAATCTGCGCGCATGGCGTATCGATCTTGCTGCAACGATGCGATCACCGTGGGTCGAGAGATAGTTTGGCCTTATCGCAGGTGCCGTCCGGACATCTGGCTCGGAGACATGAACAGTGCCTCTGCTTTCCGGTCGCAGGTTACAAACCGAGACCGTGACGGCTGGATAGCGGTGCAGCGGCTCGCCCAATCTGTCGGTGCTGAGCGGTTGGACATGGTATTCGAGATCAGCGGTCGCCAAGACCGGATCGCTCTTGGCAAAGATACCGAGCTGGCTCGGCGCCATGGAAAGCGGGCCAGAGCGGCGAAGCGCATATTCCAAGCCCATGCCGGCGCGGGAAAAGAGGTTGTGGTAGAGCTGGTTCAACGTCTTTGCGCCTTCGATGCGGAAAACTGTGCGGATTTGCAGGTGGTCTTGCAGGTTCTCACCGACCCCATTCAGCGGATGCATGACGTCGATGCCGGCCGCCTGCAGTATCTGGGGCCTGCCTATGCCGGAGAACTCCAATATCTTCGGTGAATTAATCGCACCGGCGGAAAGGATGATTTCACGACGGGCACGCGCTTCATGCATCTTTCCGTTTAGGCGAAACCGGACGCCGGTGGCTCGCAAGCCCTCGAACTGAAGCGTCTCCGTTTCCGCACCAGTAAGGACCCGCAGATTGGGTCGCTTCAGTGCCGGGCGGAGAAACGCCTTCGTGGTGTTCCAGCGCAGCCCACCGCGCTGATTAACTTCGAAATAGCCCGAGCCCTCGTTGTCACCGCCGTTGAAATCGTCCGTCTTCGGGATACCGAGCTCCTCCGCCGCATCTCGAAACGCATCGAGAACCGACCAGGAAAGGCGCTGACGCTCCACCCGCCACTCTCCGCCGGCCCCATGCGTTTCGGAGCGTCCGCGGTAATTATCTTCGGATTTGAGGAAGTAGGGCAGCACGTCATCCCAGCCCCATCCGACATTGCCCGCCTGCCGCCATCCATCATAATCGGCAGCTTGGCCACGCATATAGATCATGCCGTTGATCGAGGAGCAGCCGCCGAGCAACTTGCCGCGCGGATAGGGAAGCGAACGGCCGTTGAGCCCCGCCTCCGGCACGGTCTTCATCATCCAATCCGTGCGCGGATTACCCATACAAAAGAGGTATCCGATCGGAATGTGGACCCAATGATAGCGGTCGCTGCCTCCTGCCTCTAGAAGCAGGACACTGTTTGCCGGATTTGCGGAGAGGCGGTTGGCCAGGACGCATCCTGCCGATCCCGCTCCAACGATGATGAAGTCATATGAGCCGGCGCCGGCAATCTCCCCGTTCGAAGACTTGCTCATTTTATGGCTCCCGCGACCGGTTCGTTGCCCATGGCAAGACGGCGCCAGATCGGGGCCATCGCTTCGGCGATATCGTGGTAGAGGCCGTAGCGCCGTGCATAGTGCGCTTCCAGATGCCTGTTCGGAACGTAGCTGCGTTCCATCCGCACCATCGAGGCCGCACCCGTTGTAAAATTCGCAAAGATACCGGCGCCCGTTCCCGCCACGATCGCTGCCCCGAGCGCGCCTGTTTCGCGAGAGCGTGCGATCGACACCGGCAATCCCAGCACATCGGCAAATATCTGGGGCCAGATCAAGCTTCGTGAACCGCCGCCCGAAAGCACTGCTTCGTTGAAGACTGCGCCTGCGCCGCGCATCGTCTCTATATGCTCGCGATGGCCGAAAGCGACGCCTTCGAGGACGGCGCGCACCAGATGCCCCTTCGTGTGCCAGCCGGCAACACCGTAAAAACCGGCGCGGGCGCTGCCGTTCTGCTGTGCCCCATAGAGAAACGGGTGATAGATCGGGTCGTCCGCAGCCGGTACAATAGCGGCGGCAAGCTCGCCGCAGAGATCGAAGGGCGAGCGCCCGTCTGTCGCAACGTCGGAAAAGAATTCCCGCGCCAGCCATTCGAGGTTTGCCGCCGAGGTGGCGCTCGACTCGATCGCCATATAACGCTGCCGATCGAAGGTTGAGGACATGAAGACGGGGCCTGCCAATTGCGGCCTGTCGATAATGACCTGATTGATGCTCCAGGTTCCGGCGATGATCGAGGCGTCACCCGTCCGCGTGATGCCGGAGCCGATGGCCGATGCGATGACATCGAACAGTCCGCCGACGACAGGTGTGCCGACGGCAAGCCCTGTCTGACTGGCGGCTTCTTCGGTGACGTGTCCTGCGATATCGGCGCTCTCGATCAACGGCGGCAGAAGCTCCATGCAGTCGCCAAGGCCATAGGCCTCCATCAGCACGCGATCGTAACGGCGGTTGGCAACGTCGAGCAAACCACAGCCGGTCATATCGGACACTTCGCTGACCCGCACGCCGGTGATCCGATTGACGATGAAGTCCTTGCACAGAAAGACCGTGCCAATTCTTGCGAAGGTCTCAGGCCGATATTGCTTCAGCCAGGCGAGCAATGTCGGCGTCTGCGACGGCCAGGGCCGCTGCTGGCCGATCGGATAGGTGCGGTCGCCGACGCCTTGAGCCTGCCATTCCTCGACAAGGCCAGCCGCGCGCGTATCGAGCGACTGAATGCCGAGCAGCGGCTGACCATCACGATCGAGCGCATAAAGCCCGTTTCCGTGGCCGGCACAGCCCACTGCGGCGATGTCCTGCGGCTGGATCGCGGCCTGTTCGATGCAATTTCGGATGACCTTGCAGGCATTGGCCCAGAGTTCGTCGAGCCCGCGTTCCACCTGTCCGGCGCATGGCATGCGGCTATGCCCCTCTTCTGCCGCCGCCGCGATTTCGTTGCCCTCCCGGTCAAAGATTACCGCCTTGATGACGGTGTTGCCGGCGTCGAGCCCCAAGAGATAATCTGCCATGCAAAGCCCCTCCCAAGGCCCCAGTCTTTACGATCAGCCGCGCTGGTAAAGCGCGAAGGCGCCCTCGCCGCTTGCATCGTCATGTATGATCGCCATCAGCCCGCGCACGACAGCGCTCGGATTGGCATGCTGATAGATGTTGCGTCCATAGACCATGCCCATGGCGCCCTGCCGCATCAAGGCCGCCGATTTGTCAAAGACGGCGCGAAGGTCTTCCTTGCCACCGCCGCGAACCAGGACCGGGCAGCGGGCCGCCTCGACAACCCGATGAAAATCCTCCGCATTCGTCGTCGGGTCGGCCTTGACGATATCCGCTCCCATCTCACGGGCAAGCCGCGTCAGAGTCACGATCTTGTCCGCGTCGCCATCGACCATGTAGCCGCCGGCCTGGTCGACCGGCTGCATCACAAGAGGCTCGATCATCAGCGGCAGGCCATATTTGTCGCAGTCCGCGCGCACGCGGGCAATATTCTGCACGCATTGGCGAAACAGATCTGGCTCGTCGGGCAGCATGAAGAGATTGACGACGACGCAGGCCGCATCCATCTCGATTGCACCGATCAGTGGCTCGGCCTCATTCTGGAGCACGGCCCACATATCCCTGTGACGCGTCCGGTTGTAAGGATTTCCCATGTCGATGCGCATGACGAGCGCCGGCTTATCCTTGGCAGCAACATTCTGCAGCAGATCTGCCTGCCCGTAATTCATCTGGATTGCATCGGGTGCCGCCTTCACCAGTGTCTCCACGACGGCCGGCATATCTTCGAGGCCGTTGAGGAAGGAAGGCTCGTTGCAGACGCCGTGATCGATGGCCACATCCAGGCAGCGGCCGCCATTGAACAGCCGGTTCATCCGGACTTTGCTGTTGCTTCGCATTCTATGTTCCTTTGTTCGTTCCGTTCGGAAAGGGTGCTCTCGGTGACGCCATGGCGTTCACGCAAGAGGGTGAGAAAGCGGTCACGCTCGGCGTTGTGCTGTGCCGGTGTCCACGCCTTTTCCGCCGCGAGAAGATCGAGCACCGCGTCCATCATCTGCTGTGAAAGATTGCCCGATATGGCAAGCGTGGTGCGCCTCAGCAGCAGATCGTCGAGATGCTCCACTGCTTCGTTGCGGATGAGAAAAAGCAGCTCGCGCTCCGTGTAGTCCGGGTGCGGCATGGGCCTGTCGGCTGCTATCGCAATGAACCCGGCGACCGCTTCGGCCTGCGTGCCGTAGCGGCCGAAGAGCACCGCCATGCGGCTGCCCGCAATTCCCTTTTCCGTCGCCACCTGAGCGATCCATGCGGCGCGGTCGAGCGGAAATCGCCGACCTCCGCCGATCGCCCGATCCGCTGTCGAGATGCGGCGTTCTTTGCCAAGCCGCTCGAGGGCGAGATCGGCCGCAAGTTCGCCGAAGGAGCGAAAGGTCGTCCATTTGCCACCGATCATGCACACCACCGACGGACCGCCATCGGCGGCATCGATGACCGTGCAGAAATGATCGCGCGGGATGCGGCCGGTGAAGCTGTCGGTGCTCGCCGGTAGCGGACGCACGCCCGAGAACTGAAAGCCGACCTCTTCGGGCCGGATTTTGATATCGGGAAGAACGAAGGACAGGGATTGCAAGATGTAATCCCGCTCGTCTGCCTCGCAGCGCACGCTGTCGGGATCGTCGATGCGGATATCGGTCGACCCGACCAGGACCTTACCCAGGTAAGGAAACAGGATGCATATCCGGCCATCTTCGTTCTCGTAGTAGATCATGTGACCGGCGAGCGCCTCGTAAAGCGCCGCATTGTCGATGATGAGATGAGATCCCTTGGTTCCGCCCATCAGAGGGATTGTCCGTATTTCGGGTTTAAGGAGCGTGCCGTTGGTAATGTCTATCCATCCGCCAGTTGCATTGATGATGAGTGACGGCTCGATCGTCGCCGAAGAGCCGGTGATGGTGTCATGCACGAGATATCGGCCCCCGCCCGACACACGAATCTCGGCGTAGTTCAGCGCCAGCGCCCTCGATCCGCTAGACAGCCCGTCGTCCAGCAATTCGATGCCGAGGCGCTCCGGGTGACTGACCCAGGCGTCGTAATAGGTGGCGGAACTCTTGATGTCGGCGTTGAGCGCCGGCCACTTGGCGAGCGTGCTGCGCCGACCGCGAAACTGATGGCGCGGCATCATCGCCCGCTTGCGCGTCAGGAAATCGTAGATGCTGAGGCCCGCCTTGATGGCGATGGCACCGCGGCGGCTGGGCCGGCGGGACAGCCCAAGGAAGCGGACCAGTCCATTGGCAAGCCCGGAGAAGATATCGAAGACCGGCACCGTCGTCGGCAGCGGTGCGACATAGTGCGGGGCGTTGCGCAGCAGGCGATCACGCTCGATGAGCGATTCCTGTACCAGCTTGAACTCGCCATTCTCCAGATAGCGAAGGCCGCCATGCACCATGCGCGACAGTGCCGCACTCGCTCCGGAGCAATAGTCGTGCTTCTCGATCAGAAGCACGTTCAGCCCCTGCAGCGCCAGCTCCCGAAAGACGCTGATGCCGTTGATGCCGCCTCCGATGACACACACGTCCACCTTCGGGCTTCGGCGAAGCCCGTCCAACGTCTCTTCACGATTCATGATGGCGATCCGTTACCTGTCCATATCAGTCAGATTTGTTGAAATGGCCGCACCGATGGCTGATTGATCGTCTGCATCCAGCCGAATGGTTCCGGCTCGCGCATTGTCGAGCGCCTGCGCGGGATTGCGCGCGCCGCAAAGGGCAAAGGTGACGCCAGGCTGGGCAAGCGTCCAGGCGATGACGGTCTGGGCGATGCTGGCCCCATGTTTGTTGGCAACGGGCCGGATGACCGCCGCGAAGGCCAATACCCTTTCTCGGTTGGAAACGGAGAAACGCGGATTGTCGCGCCGTTGATCGTCGCCTGAAAACACCCGGTTGGGTCCGACAGTGCCGGACAGGAGGCCAAGCGCCAGCGAGGAATAGCTCAGCGTCGCAATGCCGTTCGCCTGCGTTAGCGGCAGCAGATCGCCCTCGATCTCCCGGTCGATCATGCTAAAGCGTTCCTGGATGGCATCGAGACCGCCGGTTGCAATATAGGCTGCGAGCTCGACGGCGCTGACATTGCTGGCACCGATCGCCCGGATCTTCCCCGAAGTCTTCAGGTCTTCCAGCGCCCGCATCGTCTCCTCGATCGGCGTCGTCGGGTCCTGCCAATGGGTGATATAGAGGTCGATGTAATCGGTGCCGAGACGCCGCAAGCTTTGCTCAACTTCGTGGAAGATCGCATCGCGGCCAAGGTAGCGGTGAACCGGCCTGCCATCCTGATCGAAGAAATGCCGGCCCTTCTCAGTATGCCACACGAGACCGCATTTGGTTGTTACGACAGCCCTGTCGCGACGGCCGGCAAGCGCTTTGCCAACGATTTCCTCGGATCGGCCGAGCCCATAGGCCGGCGCGGTATCGATCAGCGTGACACCGGCATCCAATGACGCCTGGATTGCGGCGATCGATTCCGCCTCGTCCGTGCCCCCCCACATCCAGCCGCCGATTGCCCATGTTCCGAGGCCGACCGCCGAAGCACGAACGTCTGAGCCGCCTATCTTGCGTATCAATTGTTGCCCGCTCATGCGCGTTGTCCTTCTCCGTTTGCAAGAGCGAGAACACGCGCGCCGGTCGCCTCGTCCGTGACCAGCGTATCGAGATGATGACCGCGCATGACGCTGAGGATCGGGCCCGCCTTGTTCGGACCGCTTGCCACACCGATCTTCGTCGGGATCGAGGCAAACTCCCGAAGGGTCAGCGAGACCAATGATCGATTGAGGCTGTAGTCACAGACGCGGCCCTCATCATCGAGCAGATGGGCCAGCAATTCGCACGAGGCGCCAGAGCGCTCGATGGCTGCGCGGTCGGTACTCGATGAGGGATGCAGATCATAGTAGCTGGAGTCGTCGGAGAGAATTGAGCCGATGCCGACGATTGCGACCTTCGCGTCTCGCGCCTGCCTGAAGACATCGGCAACGGAGCGCATGTTGATCAGCATGTCGCGCTCCGCGGCGCTATCGGCAAACAGAGGCGCATGGATCTGGAACGAGTGGCCGCCGAGCCGATCAGCCATCATCGTCGAGACGTGGTTCACATCGGTATAGTGCTTGCCCTGAACACAGCCGGTTGCCGGGATGACGGCGACATCGAAGCGGCGCGACGTCTGAAGGCCGGCCACGACCGCGCTGACACCCTTGCCGCCGGTGATGCAGATGGTGTCGCCATCCACAATCTGCTCGAGAAGCAGACGGGCCGCTGCTTCGCCAACCGTCTGCAGCGCGGTTTGCGGATTATCGGATACCGTCGGCACGACGATGGCGCGGCTGATGCCGCCAAGGGCCAGAAGCTGCTCCTCCATGTCGACCAGTGGCTCGACGGGAGATTTGATCTTGATCTCGACGAGACCGAGTTGGCGACCACGCTTGATCAGCCGGTTGACCGTGGCATGCGAGAGGCCGAGCTGATCGGCGATCTGCGCCTGGGTCAGGCCTTCGAGGAAGTGGAGAACGAGAGCCTGGTGCATCTGGCGCGCGATGACGATTTCTTCGCGAGGCACGGAGGGGGATTTCGGCTTTGCAATCGGCATGTCAGGCAGCCTTCCGCTTGTGAAGGAAATGGTCGATGGAAACGGCAGTCAGAAGAATGCAGCCCTTGATCATGTCCTGCCAATAGACCGATACATTGAGCAGGATCAGCGAACTTGAGACCACCGACAGAAGTGCGATGCCGAGGATGGCGCCGAGGATCGTGCCGGAACCGCCACTCAGGGACGCGCCGCCGATAACGGCCGCTGCGATGATGTTGAGCTCCATTCCGACGCCGAAGGTCGGGGTAGCAGCGCCGAACCGCGACATGTAGATGACGCCGGCAACGCCCGACAGCGTAGCGCAGAGGACGGTGACCCAGAACTTCACCTGGTTGGTCTTGATCCCGGAATAGAGCGCCGCCTTCTCGTTGCTGCCGGTATAAAAGACCTTGCGGAAGGCCGTTGCCCGGCGCAGCAGGAAATCGAAGATGGCGACCACGGCGACAAAGATCAGGATCACGTAGGGTATCCCGTAGAACGTGCCCTGCCCGACAGCCTTGAACGAGGCCGGCAGCGTGAACAGCGAGAGCGGTGTTCCCTTGGTGATAATGAGGCAGATACCCCGCACGATCACCATCGCGGCCAGCGACGTTATGAAGTGATTGAGGCCGATGACGGTGACGAAGAAGCCCATGGCACAGCCGATCAGACCGCTGGCGAGAATGCCGATCAGCGATGCGCTCCAGGGGTCCACGCCCATCAGGAACAGCGATCCCGACAGGACCATCGAGAAGCAGACGACCGACCCCACAGAGAGGTCGATGCCGCCGACGATCAGAAGGATCGTCATGCCGACGACGACGATGCCCTCCACCGAGAATGACATCAGCATCGCCCTGAAATTGCCGAGCGTCAGAAAGTGCGGGGAGGCGAAGCTCATGAGGATGCAGAGGGCGAGAATGATGGCGATGAGCCCCGCTTCCCGCATCGTGCCAAGCTTCCGCCAGGAAGAAGCGCTCTCCCTCGTCACCGTCAATGCGTGATCTGTCATTGGCTTATCCCCCGCCTCTGCTTTTTCCTCAGACGGCATGCTCTGATGCCTTCGATGTGATGTGTTGCCCTGCACCGACGCCGGATGCGAGCCGCATGATGGCTTCTTCCGTCATCGCCGTGCCTTCGACTTCGCCCGCGACGGTGCCTTCGCGGATGACGATCGCCCGGTCGCAGAGGCCGAGAAGCTCCTGCAATTCCGAAGTGATGACGACGATGCCGATCCCGGAGCGCGCGAGGTCGCGCAGCAAGCGATGAATCTCGGACTTCGCGCCGACATCGATGCCGCGCGTCGGCTCGTCGAGAAGAATGACTTTCGGATCGACCGCCAGTTGTTTGGCGATGGCGACCTTCTGCTGATTGCCGCCTGAAAGCGATGAGACGGGCATGTCGATGCCACCCATGCGAACGCCGAGGCGGCGGGCCAGCTCCCCCGCCCGTTCGGCTTCCGCCTCTGCATTCAGGAGCCCGAACCGTCCGGTCAGCGACTTCAGATCGAGAGCGGCGATGTTCTGCGCGATCGATAGGTCAAGAAAGACGCCAGAACCCTTGCGATCCTCGGAAAGATAAACAATGCCTGCCCGCACTGCATCCGAATAGGACGTTAGCCGGAGCGGCTTATCCTGCAATCGAGCCTGACCTGAGGTCGTCTGGCGCAGCCCGCAGATGCCTTCGGCTATTTCGGTTCGTCCGGAGCCGATCAGACCGCCGATCCCGAGAATTTCGCCTTTGCGCAGCTCGAAGCTGACATCGTGGAAGCGCTTGCCGTCGCCAAGATTGCGAACGGAAAGAATGGCCTCGCCGATGTGTTCGCTGTCGCTCTGCTTCTCCGGATAAAGCTGGGTGATCTCGCGTCCGACCATGCGGCGTACCACATCTTCGGCAGTGATGTCCGACACCTGTTCCGTCGAAACATAGCGTCCGTCACGAAAGACGGTGACGCGGTCGCAGAGGCTGAAAATCTCGGCCATGCGGTGAGAGATGTAGACGATCGATATGCCCTGGGCCTTCAGATCGTTGATGATGCCGAAGAGCACCTGCGCTTCCGCGACCGTCAGCGCCGCCGTCGGCTCGTCGAAGATGAGTACCCGGCAGTCGAGCGTCAGCGCCTTGGCAATCTCGACCAACTGCTGGCTTGAGATCGGCAGCTCACTGACCTTCTGGCGAACATCGATGGGGGCAAGACGGTTCATGACAGCCTGTGCCTCCCGCTCCAGCCGGGCAAAATTCATGAAAGGCGAGCGGCGACGGTTGGTTGCCGCCATGAACATGTTCTCGGCTACGGTGGCGTCCGGGCAGAGCGCGATTTCCTGGTGGACGAGACCTATTCCCAGAGATTGGGCGGCGGCTGGAGACGCGATCTTCACGGGCGCGCCATCGAGGAGAATTTCTCCTTCGTTCGGCTGCAGCACGCCGGCGATAATGTTCATGAGCGTCGACTTGCCCGCGCCGTTCTCGCCACAGAGCGCATGCACCTCGCCCCTTTCCAGGGCGAATGTGACATCCGTCAGCGCCTTGATGGCGCCGAAGCGTTTGCTGACATTGCGTATCTCCAAGACCGGCGCTGGCGTCATGACATTCTCTCCCCTCCCTGCCCAGTATGGGCTGTCCGGGATTTCCTCATCCCGGACAGCCGCCTTGCAAGGCTTATTCCTCGATGCCCTTCGTGCCACGACGCTTCAGGTACTTGTCCCAATAGAAATCGTCGGCATTGGCGGCAGTCACGATCGACAGGCCGTTATCGACAAAGGGAATGCTCATCGGGTTGAAGCCGGAGCGCTTGGCGTCGTTCATCGGGTCGATCAATTCCGGATGCTTGGCAAACCAGAGCATCATGAAGCCCATGTAGCCCTGCATGCCCTGGTTCGGGTTGATCGAGCCGAATACTTCGCCGGCCTTGATCATGTCGAGAATATTGGCGTTGACATCAGCGCACATCACAAGGATCTTGCCGCCGCTTTCCTTGTTGGCCTGGGCTGCGCCGATTGCCGAGTTCGCCTCGGGCATGAAGACGGCATTGAGGTTCGGATGCGCCTGCACCAGGCTCATGAGACCCTGATAGGCCTTGTTGGGATCCTGGTTGGATGCGGCCCGTCCGACGAGCTTCATGTCAGGATATTTTGTTTCCATGCGGGCGATGAAAGCCGCAATGCGCTTGTCGTGATTATCCTGCCCAGGATTTTCCAGAACCGCGTACTCACCTTTGCCGCCAAGCTTCGCGGCGATCGCGTCGGCAGCGTAGGTGCCCTCACGCGTATTGTCCGAGGTGATGAACGAGATGCGCTTGGAAAGCGGCGAGTCCGCGGCGAAGGTGACGACCGCCGTACCCTGATCGATCGCGCGGTTGATCGGCTCGATAAAGGGGTCGGAGTTCATCGGATGGACGAGAATGCCGGCCGGGTTCTGGGCAAGTGCCTGGTCGAACGTGGCGATCTGCTTGTTGACGTCGTATTCCGGCGTTCCGGTATAGGCGGTCTCGCAGCCGAGCTGACGGCCGGCCTGCTTGAACATCTCATAGACCGGGAACCAGTATTCGACACCGGACACCATGACGTTCATGACGTATTTTTCGCCGGGCTTGCAGCGAAACGGATTTTCCGTCTCGGCTGCGGACGCCGTCGAGACGAATGCCGCTGCGGCCAGAATAGCCATCGCGGTCGTGCTTAGAAATTTGCGCAAGATTCCTCCCCCGAGGCCGAAGCCCCTCCCAAAAAGCCGATGGCGCATATTGCGCCCTGTTCGTGAAGCCGGGTCTCCTCCTCGAGCCCGGTGATGACAGCTAGCCTCTATGGAGTCGCAATGTCAATATAATTCATAATGAGAAATATATTTCATGCTCGATGCTCATTCAGCGTTAAGACAGGCGCTATTCGAAATCGTTCGCCTAGCTCGAAGAGGACGTGCGAATAGCCCCGAGATTTGTAGACGCTTTTGTCATCATCCGCGAAAAGAGCGGCTTTGAGACATCATTTTCAGAGCCCAAAGGAAAGAAGCCCGCTCCCACGGGCCTCATTCCCGACGCCGCAACTGGGGCAGCCCCGCCGTGCTAGCATCCAGATCCGAGGCAATTGCAACCGTCAGCGCGTTATGTCTGCCGGCGACGTATCCTTTTGCTGGCTTCATCCGTCTTAGCTGTTCATGGGCGGTCGTAATCACCATCGTCCTTCTAAACGGATTGGAGCGTGACAATGGATAGCAAGCAGAGCTTAGCGAACAAGATACACTTCGAAACGCTCGCGGAGGCCTGGCGCAGCGGTCGGGAATTGCCGCCTGAGGTCTCCGAGTGGTCCGCTTTGACGGCAGAACCGGGCGGCGTTGACTACGTCGAGACAAACCTTGGCGACAAGACCGCACTGTGGGTTCAGCCAAAACTGGCGGCAAAGGACCGGGTCATGCTTTACCTCCACGGCGGTGGCTATGTTGGCGGGTCGATCTGGACCCATCGCAAGATGGTTGGACACATCGCCAAGGCGATTGGCTGTTACGCTTTGCTCGCCACGTACGACTACTCGTTTCAGAGCAAATTCCCGCGCCAAATCCAGCAGGCCGTGACCGCGTTCGAGTGGCTGGCCGAACAGGGTTTTGCGCCTAATCACACTATTGGTGCGGGCGATTCCGCTGGCGCGGGCCTGATCATTGCAGCCGCTATGAACCTCCGTGATGCGGGACGTCCGCTGCCGGCCGCGCTCCTCAGTATCTCTGGCTGGCATGATCTGTCGGCAAGCGGGCTCACTTACGAAGCTAACCGCGAGAAAGACGCCTTCTTCCAGAAGGCGAGCGTGGATATGCTGGCATCACAAGTACTTGGAGGCGCCGATGCCCGACACCCATTCGCCAGCCCAATCTTTGCCGATCTCAAGGGCCTGCCGCCGATCTATCTGCAAGCGGGCGAAGATGAAACCCTGCTCGACGACAGCCGAGCACTCGCCGACCGGGCGAAGGCGGCCGGCGTCGAGGTGTGCTTAGAGGTATTTCCAGGGATGCTGCACTCCTTCCAGATGATGGCCGGCCGCGCGCCCGAAGCCGACGACGCGATAAGGCAGTTTGCACAGTGGGTTCGTCCCAAGCTCAATCTGGTCGGCGTCGCTTCCAAAATGGCGTGATGCTTCGTCAACGACCCTAAAATGTGTAAGGTGAAGGATATGCATGAGCGACCGAGTGGCCTATTCGACGCGCAGTACCGAGCTTTCCTCGTGACGGTGTCAGACCTCCGCGCTCAATTGCATCGCTACTGCGCCCGCATGACTGGCTCACGGCTTGATGGTGAGGATCTCATGCAGGAGACACTGTTTGAGGCCTACACGAAAATCCAGAGCCTCCATGATATCAGCAGGCTAAAACCCTGGTTGTTTCGTATCGCTCACAATCGCTGCATTGATTTTCTGAGGCAGCGGGGTGCGCGCGAGCGTGCGGAGAGTGCTTATTCCGACGACGTCGCCGTCGTCGCTGCAGAGCCGGCGACGACCGATGCACATCGCGCGATCGAACGCCTGGTTGGCCACCTGCCGCCCAAGGAGCGTGCCTGCATCCTCCTGAAGGATGTATTCGACTATTCGCTGGAAGAAACCGCGGAACTGGTGGGTTCGACGATTGGCGGCGTCAAATCCGCGCTCTCCCGTGGAAGAGCCAAGCTCGCCGACTTGCCCGCTGAACCTGCTCGCGAACCGAGCCGTCCGCTTGATCCCGACACTGCGAGGCTCTTGCAGCGCTATGTTGATCTCTTCAACCACCATGACTGGGATGGCGTACGAGGCCTCACCAGCGCCGATGCTCGGCTGCGCGTCGCCGACTGTTTCGACGGCCAGCTCAAAAGCTCTCCCTACTTCCTCGAATACGAGCGCAACCCGGAGAGGTGGACCATGGAATTCGGGACGATCGGCGGGGAGCTTGTCATGCTCGTGCTCTTCCAGCGAGACGACCGATGGCAGGTCGCGTGGCCAATTCGCGTTCATGTCGCCGGCCGCGTCATTGATCGCATCGAAGACTATTATGCCTGCCCGTGGGTTATTGGAAACGCCTCAGAATCCGACTTGAGATTCATGACTGGGCCAGTCAACTCGCAGGGAGCATGACAGAGAAGGCCTGGAGGAATGTCTCGGGAAGGCACGCCAGGCTCAAAGTCGCAGCCCGCTGCTCTTGGAGAAGATCGACGCATTGCCGACGTTGAAGCTGAGTCCGACGTCCTTGCTCACTGATCGAGCGCTCTCGATGCTGAGGCGGACACTGAAACGCTTATCGAGGCAATCGAACCAGCCCAAGGCGTCTGCACCCAGCAGTTCCGTGAAGGCAAGCCTGGCGGCTATGGAGTTGGGAGCTCCGATCGAGACGACCGAAACGTCTTCGCAGCGAATACCGAGAACAACCTCGCCTTCCTGCCGTGGCCTCTCAAAATTGTAGGCGGACACATCGATCGAGGTATCGCCGCTCACGAAGCGCCCGTTCTCTTCAAGCCTGCCCTCCAGGAAGTTCATGGCTGGTGACCCGACGAAGCCGGCCACGAACAGGCTTGCTGGCTTTTCATAGACGAGTTGCGGATGAGCGAATTGCTCTACCTTGCCCTTGTGCATGACCGCCACGCGATCGGCCATGGTCATCGCCTCGATCTGGTCGTGGGTGACATAGATCATCGTGGATTGGAGCGTCTCGTGAAGCTGCTTGAGCTCGACCCGGGTTTCGGCGCGCAGCTTCGCATCGAGGTTTGATAGCGGTTCGTCGAACAGGCAGATGCTGGAAGACCGCACGAGGGCACGGCCAATCGCAACGCGCTGACGCTGCCCACCCGAAAGCTGGCTGGGTTTGCGGTCGAGCAACGCCTCGATCTGCAAGAGCTTGGCGACCCAGGCGACCTTCTCGGCGATCGTCTGCTTCGGCGTGCCGGCAATCTCCATGCCGAAGGACAGGTTGCGCCGCACGGTCATGGCTGGGAAGAGCGCGTAGGATTGGAATACCATCGCAAGCCCGCGCTGGCTCGGCTCCAGCCCGCTCACATCCTTGCCGTCGATCACGATCTCGCCGGCATCGCAATCGTCGAGGCCAGCAATGACGTTGAGCAAGGTGGACTTGCCGCAGCCCGACGAGCCGAGGATGACGATGAACTCGCCCTTTTCGATCTCCATGTCGACCGATTGCAGGATGGTGAGGGCAGCGAAGGATTTCTTGATCTGGCGAAGAGAAATACTGGACATGTTCAACCCTTTACGGCGCCGGCGGCGATGCCGCGGACGAAATAGCGGCCGGAGAGGAAATAGACGACGAGCGTCGGGATGGCGGTGATCAGCGCCGCGGCCATGTTGATGTTCGGATTGGCGGCGCCGCGGGTGTTGTTGACGATATTGGTGAGTTGCACGGTCATGGGCAGGTTGTCGTTGCCGGCGAAGATCAGGCCAAGCAGGTAGTCGTTCCATATGCCCGTGAACTGCAGGATCGCCACGACCACGAGAATGTTGGTCGAAATCGGCAGGATGATCGACCAGAAGGTCCGCAGAAAGCTTGCGCCTTCCATGCGCGCCGCGCGGCTGATCTCGTCTGGAACGCCGACATAGAAATTTCGGAACAGAAGCGTCGTATAGGGTAGTCCGTAGATGACATGTACGAACACGATGCCGAGATAGGTGCGGAAAAGCCCGACATTGCTGAGGATCTTGACCGTCGGATAGAGCATCGCCTGATATGGGATGAACAGCCCAACCGTGATCAGGAACATGGTCATGTTGGCGTGGCGCGACTTCCATTGTGCCAGAGCATAGCCGTTGAGAGCGCCCGCAAGGGTCGAAATGACGACGGCGGGCAAGGTGATCTTGATCGAATTCCAAAGACCCGGGCGAACGCCGGCGCATTCAAGACCGGTGCAGGCCGTCTTCCAGGCCGCAATCCAGGCATCGAAATTCGGATTGACGGGAAACGCAAGCAGATTGCCCTGCCGGATCTCCTCCATCGGCTTCAGCGAATTCATCACCACCACCAGCAGCGGCAGCAGGAAGAAGATCGCGGAGACGACGAGGAAGATATAGAGACCGATGCGGGCGGGGCCAAAGGGCGGTTTTTGTGCGGCGGCTATCATGTGCGCCTCCGGAATTCGCTCAGGAAATAAGGCGTCAGCAAGACGAGGGATAGCACCAGCATCATGATCGATGCAGCCGAGGCGAGGCCGAGATTGACGCGGGCAAAATAGAAGTCGACGGCGAACTTGGCGGGCATTTCCGTCGATATGCCCGGCCCTCCCTTGGTCATGGCAATGATCAGATCATAGCCACGGATGACTTCGGACATCAGCAACACGACGCAGGACGCAATCACCGGGCGCATGCCGGGAAAAATGACCTGGAGGTAGGCCCGCCAGATCGGAATGCCCTCCATGCGGATGGCTTTCCAGAGATCGCTATCGATCCCGCGCAGGCCGGCGAGCACGATCACCATGACAAGCCCCGCCGAATGCCAGATGCTGGCGATGACGAGCGTGTAGATGGCGCGATCCGGCCTTGTCAGCCAGTCGAAGACGAAGCCCTCCCAGCCAAGGCTGTGCATCAGAGCCTGCAAACCGTTGACCGGGTCGAGAAGCCATCGCCAGGAAAGTCCGGTCACGATCAGCGAAACGGCGAGCGGATAAAGGAAGATGGTGCGAAAGAGCGACTCCGCCTTGATCTGTCGATCGGCAAAGACGGCCAGCAGCATCCCGAAGGCCAGCGTACCGACAATATAGAGCACGCCGAAGATCACCATGTTCAGGCACGAAACGAGCCAGCGGTGATTTGTAAAGAGCTGCACATACTGCCCGAAGCCGACGATCTCGTAGGATGGAAGCAGCGTCGAGCGCGTCAACGACATATAGAATGTCCAGGCGATCGAGCCGTAGAAGAAAAGCGCCACGATGGCGAAGAAGATCACCACCGTGATATCCGGCCGGAAGGCTTGCCGGTTAAGCCATGTCGTCATTGCAAGTCCCTTATGGTCGCAGCCTGCGGCAACCGCAGTTCCCGTGACGCGCCGTGCGTGAAAATTCATCCTGCCGCTCCTCCGATGAAACGGGTGCCGGGGAAGAAGGTCGCCCTCCCTCCCCGGCGTCCGGGGTTCACTTGCTCATCAGGATGGTGGTCAAGTTTTCCACCGCAGCATCGCTTGTCATGGACGGATCGGTCCAGAACTGCGTCGCAAGGTCGGTCATCTGGCCGTTCAGATCGCCGGTAAGGGCATCATAGGCTGCCGACACGGCGGTCGCCGGATTGGCCAGCAATTTGGCACCCTTTACGGCGCAGGCATCGAGCTTGCTGGTGTCGACATCGGACCGCGATGGTACGGAGCCCTTGACGGCGGCAATCTTCGCTTCGACCCCAGGGTCCATGACGGTCTCCGCAAGCATCGTCTGCCCCTTGATGCGGTCTTCATCCTTATTGGCGGGGAAGGCGAAGATATCGACGATCACGGCGTAAGCGGGCTTGTCGCTAGGTGCCAGGAAGCAACCGAAATCCTTTTCCGCCACCTGGCCTGCGGCGAGAAATTCGCCCCTTGCCCAGTCGCCCATGAACTGCATCCCCGCCTTGCCGGTGATGACCATGTTGGTGGTATCGTTCCACGACCGGCCGGGACTTGCCGGATCAGCGTAGGTCGACACCTTCCGGAACAGATCGAAGGCTTTTGGCAGGATCGGCGATTTCATCGCTTCGGGATCGCGCTTGATGAAGAGCTGGTTCCAGTACTCGGGACCGCCGAGCGAGATGATCATATCGGTGAGAATGGAGACTTCCTGCCACGGCTCGCCGCCAACGGCAAAGCCCGTGTAGCCGGCCGCCTTGAGCTTGTCGGCGGCGACAAACATCTCGTCGAGGTTCTTCGGTTCCTCGATGCCTAGCTTGGCAAAGAGCGGCTTGGAGTACCAGATCCAGTTGTCGGCGTGGATGCCGACAGGCAGCGCGACAAGGTGACCATCCACGCTGAGCTTGTCCCATACGAGCGGCGGCATCACTTTTTGCCACCCGCCGGCAGCGGCAAGATCGTCGAAATTCCGCAGCTGACCGGCCTTTGCAAGATCGCGCATGGCCGCGCTCGGTGTCATCAGCACCGCCGAAGGAGGCTCGCCGCCGGCAATACGGCTAGTCGCTGCCGCAACGGCGGAATCGAAGTCCGCCGCCGGGCTGTCGATCCACTTACCGCCGCGCGCCTTGTAGGCATCGGCAATCGCGTTCATCGCCTTGGATTCGCTGGCGCTGGTCCAGTACTGCAGCACGTCCACCGTCTGTGCGAAAGCTGACGTCGAAGCCGCCAGCATGCCGAGCAACACGGCGGCCGAGGAGAAATGTCTGATGTTCATATCACTACCCTAGCTCTGGAGTTCTTATTGTTGATTGGTTGGGAGGCGCCGGGAGGCCGGCGCCTCCGGATGTCATGCCGCCTTGCCGACGACCACGCCCATTTCCTTGTTGAGGTTGTCCAGAAATGCCGCCATGTTGGTCTTGGAGATCTTGTCCCCAGCCACCCAGGCAACAGTGTTGTGGATGCCAAGGAACGAACCGCCGCAATATTCAAGCATCTTCTCGGTCTCCTCGTCGTCCAGGCCGAGCTGCTCCTTGAGGAACGTGCCGAAACGCTTGCGGGCAAACTCCTGCTCCAGCACGAGATATGGCTGGCTTTCGACATTGAGGATGCTTGATGGCAGCGCCGGCGCCTGCGCGCGAAGCACCGCTTCGAGGCGAATGTCACGTGAAGATGCCGCGACTTCTATGATCAGATCGCCGGCGTCCAGAAGCCATTGGCGGTGGTCCGGATCATAGTATCGCAGATCACGCGCCTCGATCGTCACCTCCACACGCCTGGTTTCGCCCGGTAGCAGGGCAATCTTTGCAAAACCCTTGAGCTCGCGGATCGGACGGATCAGGCGCGGCGCGTGCGGCCGGGCATAGATCTGGGCAATTTCCTTGCCTGCAACACTGCCCGTATTCGTGACATCGAAGGAAACCTTGAAGGTGCTCGATGCGTCGATCGTATCGACGTCGATGGCGATGTTGGCGTATTCGAACGACGTGAAGCTCATGCCGAAGCCGAAGGGGAACAGCGGCGCGAGTTTGCGCTTGTCGTAGGAACGATAGCCTGCATTGATCCCCTCACTATAGATGTGCCGGTTGTTTTCACCCGGATAGGTGAGGAAGCCGGGCGTGTCTTCGAGCTGCACGGGGAATGTAACGGTGAGCTTGCCGCAAGGATTCTGCTTGCCGAACAACACCTGGGCGACGGCATGTCCGGCCCCCTGCCCGCCGAAGAAGGCAGCAAGCACGGCCGCGGTCCGGTCGATCCAGGGCATGACGACCGCATCCGGCGTTGCGAGGATGACGACAAACTTGCCGTTGCGCCGAGATAGGCGCTCAATCAGCTCGTCCTGGCCATCATGCAGATTGAGATGCGTGCGGTCCGAGCCCTCGCCGTCGTAGCCGACTTCGGTATTGCCGAAGAACAGGACGACATCGGCGCCATCGACCGCAGCGAGCGCGGATGCTTCCGTCGAAGTGCCGGCCTCGAAATCAGAAACCACATGGAAACTGATCTCCGCGCCCGGCGCCATCAGGCGGATTTCAGCAAGCGGGATGTCGACTTCGGTCGGCCGCGTGGTGGCGCAGCCCGATCCCTGGATGACCGGTTCGGTGGCAGCCGCACCGACAAGCGCAATCTTGCGGAGTTGGCCGCCGTCCAGGGGCAGCAGAGCCCCTTCATTTCTCAGAAGAACGATCGATTCCGCCGCCATACGCTGCGAAAGAGCATGATGCTTCTTGTAGTCTGCTGTCGCGTTCGGCTTGATGTTGTTGCGGGCGAGCCGCACCAGCTTCAGCATCCGCAGGCAGGAGCGATCAAGGACTTCAGTCGGAACGCGGCCGGCCTCGACCGCCTCCAGCAATTCCTGCTTGCGAGCCCCGCTTTCTGGCATGTCGAGATCGTTGCCGGCGTTGAGCGACGCCGGACGATCCTTGATCCCATGCCAGTCGGAAACCACGACCCCGTCATAGCCCCAGTCGTCCCGCAGGACTTCCGTCAAGAGCCAATGGTTTTCCGCCGCCTGCACGTCGTTCAGCCGATTGTAGGAACTCATCACAGTCCACGGATTGGACTTGCGGATGGCGCGCTCGAAGCCTGCGAGATAGATTTCGCGCAGGGCACGCTCCTCGACCACCGAGCTCATCGTCGTGCGCTGGACCTCGGAATTGTTACAGGCAAAATGCTTGAGTGAGGCGCCGACGCCGTTTTCCTGCATGCCGTTGATGACGGCGGCTGCAATTTCGCCGGTGACGACAGGGTCTTCGGAGTAATATTCATAGCTGCGGCCGGCAAGCGGAGTACGACGGATATTGATCCCAGGCCCCAGCAGGATGTTGACGCCGAAGGCCTGGCATTCGGCGGCCAGCGCCTCGCCGAGTTCGTGCGCCAGATCGACGTCCCAGGAGCAGGCGAAGGAGGACCCGTTCGGGAAGCAGGTGGCCGGGCGGGTCGAACCGAAAGCACCCTCGACACCGCGCGACAGGTCCGCATTGACGACGCCGAGGAAGGCGGCAAGCTGGCTTTCGCTGTCCTGCGGGCCATCGATCTGCTCGATCGAGTAGCGCACCCCGTAGGTGCCGTCGGTCATCAGGACTTCCGGGATATTGAGGCGGTAGTTGGCAGCGGTGCGCCAGAGGCCGCAGCCGCTCACCATCGCGACCTTTTCCTCGAGCGTCATCTGTTCGACGAGCTGCCCAAGTTCCTTATCGGAAATATTCCACGTCATCGGTACTCCATCCCATTATGCCAGGCGATCCGGCAGCCTTTGCAGGCCTCCTCGCCTGTGCGGAACCATCGTCCGCATCAAAGAACGATGAATTGATGACACAGGAAAACGCCGTCATCTAGCCGCGAAAATTGCTCTGGAATTACGACAGTTTTTGATATTTACTACCCACGGAAGTGAGGAGGATGACAATGAATATCGCCTATCTGAGGACCAGCCCGCCCCATGAAAACATGGATTGTGGCTTCCAGAACCACGGGCCTTCGGCGGAATCGCACTGCCGTCCCTTCGTCCATGGCTATGCGGACGTTCCCTATCATTGGCATCGCGAGATGGAGATACTTTTCGTTCTGCGCGGAAGCTTTCGGCTAGTCGTCGACGGCCAGACCTGCGAGATGGGCGAGGATGACATGATCATCATCAACGGCGACGTTCCGCACAATTCGACCTCGATTTCGCGCGATGCGCTGATCTGCGGCGTCCATCTCGATGCCGCCCATTTCGAGCGCATGGGCCTGCCCGGTTTCAGCTCCCGGCAATATCTGTGCCGCACCTTCCTGCACAGCCGATCGTTCATGACGAAAGTCGCGCCGATCAAGGCGCTTATGGCGCGTTTGATACTCGACCAAACGAGCCATCCCGATGAACCCATGGCGCGCCAGACCGTCGCCAATCTGCTGGCAAGCTATGTCTATCGCTGGATACCTTACGAAAAATCCGACCCCGCCGGAGCCCAGCTGCGCTCCGACAGCCGGCATCGCATCGTGCGGATCATGGATACCCTGGGAGACAATGATGAAAGCCAGCATCTGAGCCGGATCGCCGAAACCGAAGGGCTGACGCTCAGCCACCTGTCGAGATTGTTCAAGCGCCATGTCGGCATCGGCTATCGGGATTACTCTCAAAATCTCCGCCTCGACAACGCCGCCGACGAGCTGCGTACCGGAGACGAGACCGTTGGCATCGTCATGGAACGCAACGGTTTCGGCAATCCCGCGGTTTTCTATAACAAGTTCCGAGCTCGGTTCGGCTGTAGCCCGGCAGAGTTTCGGCGCGGGCGCCGCCCGCTCAAGCCGCAGAGCGTGTTGACGGAAGACGATGCGGCGGAGGCGCAGAAAATCCTTACCGCGCACGCGGCGACTGTCGGCAAAGCCGCAGAGCTCGTCATTGGGCTAACGACGAGCGGCAGGCGCCACATCGTCATAACCGCTCCACACAATCCTAGCCTGAGTTAGATCCGAATGCGTTGAGTTTCGTGGGAATTCGCCCCCCGATTGTGATTTTATGCTTGCCCGCCCGTGCCGAGCCACAGCGCAACTCAACAGGCTTGGCCCACCTGAAGGAAAGAGGCTTTGCTCTTGAAGGGAGGCGAACTATCGGCCCCGCAATCGGGTCACCGGGCACAATGCTTCCCATGAAACTTTCATGGCTCCCGAGGCAGGGACCTTAGGGCTCATCTCCTCCCCGTCAACCGATCCGCTGGCAGCGTTTGGAATTGCTCACCAATCAAACAGCGAAATCTAAGCCACGCGCGAGCAAGCTCCCGAGTCTGGTTTGTACCAGCGACCTTCCAGTCACGCGGCGTCGGGACTGAGAGGTTGCACTCGCTCGCGAACCTTTGGCACCCAGGGATAGCGCGACCTCAGCGGATTGTGTTCTGTTGTAGTACTTAATGTGTACATAGATTATACAATTTTATTGACACGCCGATTGCCCCGTGCGACCTTCCCCTTATGGGCAGGGATCGCCGACGTCGCTCACCTGCGGAAACATGAGGAGGAAGGTCTCGATGAAGGGTGGAAAGAACAGCCTCTATGACGATCTCAAGCGCCAGATCCTGACAATGGAGCTGGACCCGGATCAAGACCTCGACGAGGTCAGTCTGAGCGAGCAGTATGGCCTGTCGCGCACGCCAGTTCGGGAAATCTTCCGACGTCTCGAGGGCGAAGGCTACATCGACATTCGCGCCAATCGCGGCGCGCGTGTCAGCCCGATGAACCATCAGACCTTGCGGCACTTCTTTCTCGTCGCGCCGATGATCTATGCCGCAATCGGTCGCCTCGCGGTCCAGAACTTCAGACCCAAGCAACTCACCGACCTCAAGGACACGCAGGAGCGGTTTCGCACGGCGACCACATCGGGCGATGCTCTTTCGATGGTTCTGGAAAACAATCGCTTCCACGAGATCATCGGTGAAATGTCCTTCAACGCCTATCTGCAGCCAAGCCTCGGTCGCTTGCTGATCGACCATGCGCGGATCGGCCATACCTTCTTTCGGCCGAAGAACGATGACATGCGTCAACGTCTGCAACTTGCCGCGGATCATCATGACGGCTTCATCGCTGCAATTGCCGCGCATGACGAGGATACGGTCGTCGATCTCGTCTTCGAGCACTGGGAACTGTCGCGTGAAAACATGGAGATGTTCATCGCGCCGCAGGGAATGAAGGCGGATGCGCTCGTCGAAGTGCCCGCCGCATCGATGGAGAAATCATCTTGAATTTCGAAGGCATCTATACCCCGGCGATCACGCCGCATGGGCCGGACGGCCAGATAGACAGAACCGCATTCGCAGCAGTGCTGGAATCCCTCGTCGAGGCCAAGGTGCATGGCGTTATCATCGGCGGATCGACTGGCGAGTATTATGCCCAATCCATGCAGGAACGGCTCGACCTCGCAGCCCATGCCAAGCAGGTTATCGGCAATCGACTGGCGCTGATCGTCGGTACGGGCGCGATCCGCACGGAAGACTCAGTTGCCTATGCAGTCTCGGCGAAAGAGATCGGCGCCGATGCCATCCTCGTGACGTCGCCGCCCTATGCCCTGCCGACCGAGAAGGAAAACGCCATTCACGCATTGACGGTCGACCGCGCCGCCAACCTGCCGATCATGCTCTATAACTACCCCGCCCGCATGGGTGTGATGATGGGCGACGAATATTTCTCGCGCGTAGGCAAATCCAGGAACGTGAAGGCCATCAAGGAAAGCTCCGGAGAGATGGCGAACGTCCATCTCCTGGCGCGGAAATTTCCCCACATCGCATTGTCTTGCGGCTGGGATGACCAGGCTCTCGAATTCTTCGCCTGGGGTGCAAAAAGCTGGGTATGCGCCGGCTCGAACTTCCTGCCGCGCGAGCATGTCGCGCTCTACGAAGCCTGCGTCATCGAGAAGAATTTCGACAAGGGTCGCGCCATCATGTCGGCGATGCTGCCGCTGATGGATTTCCTCGAAACCGGCAAGTTCGTGCAATCGATCAAGCATGGCTGCGAGATCATCGGCCTCAAAGCCGGACCAGTCCGCGCGCCGCTGCGTGGAATGACCTTCGAAGAGAAAACAACCCTCCAGACTGTCGTCGCCACCTTGAAGCGCACGGTCGCCCAGATCACGTCGGGAGCCAATCATGCATGAACCTCTGAGCGCCGCCGAATACAGGGCGATTGCAGCAAGCCTTGAGCTGCCGACGAACGCCTTCATCGATGGCGCCTTCCGCCCTTCCCATTCCGGCAAGACATTCAAGACAACCAATCCGGCCACGGGCGAGACGCTTGCCGAGATTGCCGCCTGCGATGCGACGGATGTCGATTATGCAGTCGCAAAAGCCAGGCAGTCATTTGAAGACGGCCGCTGGTGCCTTCAGTCACCGGGCGACCGCAAAGCCATACTGATCAAGTTCGCAAAACTGCTGGAAGACAACCGCCACGAGCTTGCCGTCATGGAAAGCCTCGATAGCGGCAAGCCGGTCCGCGAATGCCAGACGGTCGACGTCCCCGACACGATCCATACCATCCGCTGGCACGCCGAGCTGATCGACAAGCTCTACGACAATACCGCCCCGGTCGGCGCAAACGCACTGACGATGATCGTACGCGAGCCCATCGGTGTTGTCGGCTGCGTGCTGCCCTGGAACTTCCCGCTTCTGATGCTGGCCTGGAAGATCGGACCTGCTCTGGCATCGGGCTGCTCGGTCATCGTCAAGCCTGCCCAGGAAACGACGCTGACCACGCTGCGCGTCGCCGAACTCGCTCATGAGGCGGGCATACCGGCCGGCGTCTTCAATGTCGTCCCCGGCGGCGGCAAGGATGTCGGCGAGCCGATCGGCCTGCACATGGATGTGGACATGGTGGCCTTTACGGGCTCCACCCCGACCGGGCGGCGCTTCCTGCGCTATGCGGCGGATTCCAACTTGAAGAAGATCGTCCTCGAATGCGGGGGCAAGAACCCCGCCGTCGTGCTTGACGATGCCGAGGATCTGGATCTCGTCGCCGAGCAGGTGGTCAATGGTGCCTTCTGGAACATGGGCGAGAATTGCTCCGCGACCTCGCGCCTGATCGTGCAATCGAGCGTCAAGGACGAGCTGCTGAAGCGTATCGGCGCCTATATGCGCGAATGGAAGACGGGCGATCCGCTCGACCCGGAAAACCGCATCGGTGCCCTCGTCAGCAAAAGCCATTTCGACAAGGTGTCGTCCTTTCTCGACGATGTGAAGACCGAAAAGCTTTCGATAGCCTATGGCGGCGAAACTCAAAAGGGCATCTATATCGAGCCGACTGTCGTCGACGGCGTCACTCCTTCAAGCCGGCTGTTCCAGGAAGAGATTTTCGGACCGATCCTGTCGGTAACGAAATTCGAGACCCTTGCCGAGGCCATAGCACTTGCCAACGACACCAATTACGGCCTGACGGCGTCGATCTATAGCGGAAGTCTCAAGAAGGCCATCCGGCTGTCGCGCGAGATCCGGGCCGGTGTCGTCACCGTCAACTGCTTCGGCGAAGGCGACGCGACGACACCATTCGGCGGCTACAAGGAGTCGGGCTTCGGCGGGCGCGACAAATCGATCTTCGCGCACGACAATTATTGCGAGCTGAAGACGATCTGGATCGATGTCTCCGACCGCTCGGTGGACGAGACGATCCGATGATCACGGCGTCCGTCAAGCGTTTGCCGGCAGAAAACGGCATCTCGGGCTGGGAGGCGACCAGTCGACGTTCTCTCCCGGTTCGGAGCCTGGAAGGCAACATGACCGCGGACTGGCTGATCATCGGTGCCGGCTTTGCCGGGCTCTCGGCCGCGCGCCGGCTGCTGCAGCTCCGGCCCGACGACAAGATCGTCGTGCTCGAAGCAAGCGAAGTGGGCAAAGGCACATCCGGCCGCAATTCCGGCTTCATGATCGACGTCCCGCATAACCTGTCATCGGGCGAATACTCCAGCGCTGGCCTGGACGCCACACGTCTGGAGATGGCTCAGAACCGGGCTGCAATCGCCTTCGCAAGAGATGCCGCTGCGGAATATGGCATGTCGTCCGAAACTGTCGACCCGGCAGGCAAGATCAACGCCGCGGCAACCGCGCGGGGAATGAAATTGAACGCCAGTTTCGGTCGATCCTTGAAGAGCGCGGGCGAAGAGCACCGCTTCCTCGACGCGTCGGAGATGCGCAAACTTACCGGTTCCAACTATTATTTTGGCGGTCTCCATACGCCGGGGGCGGTACTGATCCAGCCGGCTGACTATGTCCGAGAATTTGCCGCGGGGCTTTCGCGCAAGATCGACATATTCGAGGGGTCTCCGGTTACCGCCCTGACGCGCGAGAATGGAACGTGGATCGCCGCCTCCACTCACGGCAGGGTCACAGCCCCGAACGTTATCCTGGGTGTCAACGGTCATATCGACGACTTCGGTCACTTCCGCGGCCGGTTGATGCATATCTTTGCCTATGCCTCCATGACCGCATCCTTCCCCGCGGATGATTTCGCCCGCCAGGTTTCGGGAGACGACAGATGGGCCCTGCTTCCCGCCGACGCCATGGGCGCGACCGTGCGCAAGATCACCTCGGGTGGTCGGTCCCGTATCGTCATTCGCACAAGATACACCTACGAAACGACGATCACCGTTTCTGGTCGTCGGATGGCCATGATGGCCGAGAAACACAGGCAATCGCTTGATACGCGGTTTCCCGGGCTCAAGAACATCCCGTTTGAATATAGCTGGGCGGGGCGCCTGTGTCTGAGCCGAAATCATGTGCCGGCCTTCGGCGAGCTTGACGAAGGGCTTTACTCGGCATGCTGCGAAAACGGCCTCGGCACAGTCAAAAGCACCTTGGCGGGGATGATGGCCGCCGAACTGGCGACCGGCACGGCCTCCCACGAACTCGAACAATACATGGATCACGCCGAGCCGAGCCGGCTGCCGCCGGAACCCTTCGCGTGGCTCGGCATCAATTCGGTGATCCGTTTGCAGGAATTGCGCGCAGGCCGCGAGGGATGATCCGTCGCCGTGCAATGTGAAGACTGAGCCGACTGCAGGTCTTCAACGAAAATGGGAACAAAAACTAGGAGAAAACAAAATGAAGACTTTGTGGAAAGCGTTATGCGCCGCTGCGATGGTCGGGATGACCGCATTCTCCGCGCACGCGGAAGAGAAGACCATTACAATTGGCACCATGTCCTGGGAAGATCTGACGCCGATCACCGGGATCACCAAGAAGGTCCTTGAAGATTCAGGCTACACCGTCAAGGTCGTTCCCTTCTCCGAATGGGGCATCGCCTATGCTGCCCTGACCAAGGGAGACGTCCAGATTCTGGCCTCCCAGACAGACTATGTGGCGCAGGACTATTGGGACAAGAACAAGAATCGTCTTGAGAAAATCTCGCCTGTATCTCACGGCCTCTACCAAGCCATCGCCGTCCCCAATTACGTAACGATCGACTCCGTCGACCAGCTGAACGACAACGCCGACAAGTTCGGCGGCAAGATCGTCGGCATCGAGCCAGGCTCGGGCCTGATGCGGGATGCGGCCAATGCCGTAAAGCAATATGGGCTCAAGCTTCAGCTTGTCGAAGGCAGCACGGCAGCGATGACCGCGGCCCTGAAGTCGGCCATCGATCGCAAGGAATGGGTTGCCGTAACGATCTGGGAACCGTCATGGATGATGCAGAAGTATCCGGTGAAGTTCCTGAAAGACCCCAAGGGCGTCTTTCCGCCGCCGCAGAGCTATTATTGGGTCGGCAAGAAGGGCTTCTCGGCTGACAATCCCCATGCTCGCGAGGTCATCGCCAGTGTCTATGTACCGCTTGCCGATATCACCGCAATCAACGGTGCCGTCAGCGACGGCAAGACAATGGACGAAGCCGTCAAGGACTGGACCGGTTCTCATGCCGATCTCCTGAAGCGCTGGGAAAACATCAAGAGCAACTAGCCTTGCTGGAGCGGGCCGACATCTGGTCGGTCCGCCCCTTCGACACTCCAAGAACAAGAAGGGCTTCGGCAAGACTGGCCCACGGGGAATGCTATGACCGCTACGATCAATGATCCGAACGATATTCTTATCGACTGCCAAGGAGTGTGGAAAATCTTTGGCGCCCGTGCATCCGATGCTGTGAAGGCTATCTCGGAAAAGGGTTCGTCGAAAAAGCAGGTACTGCAGGATTTCGACTGCGTTGTTGGCGTATCCAATGCGAGCCTTCAGGTCGGCCGCGGCGAGATTTTCTGTATCATGGGCCTGTCCGGCAGCGGCAAGTCCACTCTGGTACGTCTTTTGAACCGCCTTATTGAACCAAGCCTCGGGCGGATCGTCGTCAAGGGCAAAGAGATCAGCAGGCTGAACGCATCGGAATTGCGTGACATGCGCGCCCGAAATATCGGCATGGTGTTTCAGAGCGTCGCTCTCTTGCCCTACAGGACGGTCCTGGAAAACGCCGCTTTCGGTCTCGAAGTGCGCGGCATTGCCCGGGAGGAGCGCAACAGGATTGCGCTTGCGGCCCTCGGAAAAGTCGGACTGACGGACTGGGCATCACGCTATCCGTCCGAGCTTTCCGGTGGAATGCAGCAGCGTGTTGGCCTGGCCAGGGCCTTGGCCGCAGATCCCGAAATCATTCTCATGGACGAACCGTTCAGCGCGCTCGATCCGCTGATCCGCCGCCAGCTTCAGGACGAGTTCCGGCAATTGACGAAGTCGCTCGGCAAGTCGGCAGTGTTCATCACACATGATCTGGAGGAAGCTATCCGCATCGGTGATCGCATCGCCATCATGAAGGATGGCGTCATCGTTCAGGTCGGAACGGCAGAGGAAATCGTCACCAACCCGGCCGCCGACTATGTTTCGGATTTCGTCGCGGGAATATCCAGGCTCCACCTCGTCAAGGCGCATTCCGTGATGCGTTCGGTCGCCGAGTACAAAAGCCTGCAGCCGCAGCATGACGTGAATGCACTGTTGAAGACCACTCCCGAGGCCGACATCGGCGAACTGATCGACCTTACCATGAAGTCCGATCGGGACGCACTGGCTGTCGTCGAGAACGGCTCCATCATCGGCGTCGTCACGACACGCGGCCTGCTTCGGGGCGTTGCCGGATCTCCGGAACAACGCTCCGCGACAGTCTGAAAGGACAAACGCAAATGGACATCTCGGTCATTGCGAATACTTTCGATGCCTGGACCGACGATGCACTTGGGTGGATCGGCGACAATGGCAATTGGCTGTTCGATCCGTTGAGGGCGTCGCTCGAAGGAACCTATAATGGCATCCTCTGGCTTCTCCAATTTGCACCCTTCTACGTCATTGCCGCGATCCTGGCTCTTTTCGGCTGGCGCCTCATCAACACCATGTCCGGCATAGTGATCGGGGCAGCGCTCGTCTTTTGTGCGTTCATGGGATTGTGGAGCGAAACCATGAGCACACTTGCTCTTGTCGTCACCGCCACGATCCTCGCATTGATCATTGGAATCCCGATCGGTATCCTGGCGGGGTTCGTGCGCTGGTTCGACAGATTGCTCGAGCCGATCCTGGATCTCATTCAAACGCTGCCCCCCTATATCTATCTTCTTCCCGCCATTGCGCTTCTCGGCTTTGGTCCCGCAACCGCGCTGGTTGCGACGTTCATCGTCGCGATGCCGCCGGCCGTTCGTTTGACGGCACTCGGAATCCGGATGACACCGCACGCCTTCATCGAACTCGGACAGGCAAGCGGGCTGACGCCGTGGCAGATGTTCACGAAGATCAGGCTGCCCTTCGCCATTCCAAGCATCATGGCGGGCATCAATCAAAGTCTGATGATGGCATTCGGCATGGTGGTGATCGCCGGCATCGTCGGTTCCGGCGGGCTTGGCGAAACCATCTATAGCGCTGTACGCACGCTTGATATGGCAACATCGATCAACGCCGCAATTGCGATCGTCATATTGACCATGGTGCTCGACAGATTGACGCAGAGTGCGGCCCGCCGCGCCAAGGTAGGTGTAAGATGAGCGTCGACCTTCTCCGATTTTCACCAGGCTTCTATCTTGCACCGGGCGTCGATTGGCTCAATACCAACTTCCACCCGTTTTTCGAGGGTGTCACAAGCCTGATCGAAACGGTACTGAGCACCATCGAGGCTTCTCTTCTCTATCTGCCTCCCTATGCGATGATACCGATTGTGGTTGTTCTGGCGGCCCTCACCATCAACGTCGGGGCCGCGATCGTATCGGCGGTTGCCCTCGCCTTCTGCTTCGGCGCCGGTCTTTGGACGGCATCCATGCAGACGCTGGCATTGGTGGCCGTGGCAGTTGCGTTTTCCGTCGCGATTGCCTTTCCGCTTGGCATACTCGCCTCGCGTCACAGACGCTTCGAGGCCGGCATAAGGCCCCTGCTCGATATCATGCAGACGGTTCCGCCCTGGGTTTATCTCATACCGGCCGTCATGCTTTTCAGCCTTGGCCGGGTGCCGGCGATCATCGCCACAATCGTCTATGGCGTACCGCCGATGCTGCGTCTGACGACATTGGCATTCAATCAGGTGCCGAAAGATCTTCTCGAACTCGGCCAGGCGACCGGCGCCCCGCCACGTTCGATCCTGTTCAAGATCGAGATCCCGTCAGCAATGCCCACGCTGCTGGTCGGTCTCAACCAGTGCATTCTCCTGTCCTTGGCAATGGTCGTGCTCGCCGGTCTCGTCGGCGCCGGAGGACTTGGCGCTGAAGTGACGAGAGGTCTCACTCGAATGGAAATGGGGCTCGGCCTGCGGGCGGGGCTGGCGATTGTCGCCATCGCAATTCTGCTCGACAGGCTGTCAAAGGCTGCACTGCAGGGGCAGTCGCGACGATCGGCAAAGAGCGCTTGAACAGAGAGATTCGCAAATGCGCCATAGCTTCTTCTGCATCGACTCCCACACCTGCGGCAATCCGGTACGGCTGGTCGCCGGTGGCGCTCCCATGCTGCCCCACAGGCCCATCGCTGAACGCCGCGAAATCTTCGCCCGCGATCATGATTGGGTCCGGCAAGCCCTGATGTTCGAGCCTCGCGGTCACGACATCATGTCAGGCGCCATCATCTACCCCGCCTATCGCGAGGACTGCGACTTTGCGGTCATCTTCATCGAGGTGAGCGGCTGCCTGCCGATGTGCGGCGCCGGGACGATCGGCCTCGTGACGGCCGCGATCGAGGAAGGTCTCGTCAGGCCACGCATTCCCGGAAAGCTTTCCATCGAAACGCCCGCGGGCCGGGTGGACGTCGCCTATGACAAGCCCGGCGACTTCGTCGAGACCGTCCGCATGTTCAACGTCGCGAGCTATCTGCATGCGGCGGACGTCAGGGTGGACATACCGGGCCTCGGCACTCTCGTCGTCGACATCGCCTATGGCGGCAACTATTACGCCGTCGTCGAGCCGCAGGAAAACTGGGCCGGTTTGGACGGCATGTCGGCGGGAGACATCGTCGATCTGAGCCGGAAACTGCGGGACGCGCTCGCCCCGATCTGCGATCCCGTTCACCCCGAAGACCAAAGGATATGCGGCGTTCACCACGTGCTCTGGTGTGACAAGGCGACGAATGGCAATGCCGATGGCCGAGGCGCGGTGTTCTATGGAGACAAGGCGATAGACCGTTCGCCGGGTGGCACCGGAACATCGGCCCGGTTGGCGCAACTGCATGGCAAGGGCCGCCTGAAGGTGGGCGACACATTCCGCCAGGAAAGCCTGATCGGCACCATTTTTGAGGGCCGTATCGAAGCGGAAACCCACGTCGGAAGCTTCGGGGGCATCAAGCCACGCATCGCGGGCTGGGCACGCATCATCGGCCACAACACGATCTTCGTGGACGAGCGCGATCCCTTGATGCATGGTTTCCAGATCGACTAGAAGGATCGATCAATGGGCGACATTGGCCGCGTGGGAATTATAGGTGGAGCCGGATGGCTGGGAAGCGCCATCGCGAAGGCGCTTGTCGATTCCGGCACCGTCCCGGCCGAACAGCTCACCTGCTCTTTCCGCAACAGGAAACCTGATGGCGCGCTCGAGTGCAGATGGACACAGGACAATCAGCAGCTGGTCGAAAATTCCGACATCATCATCCTTTCGGTTCGGCCCGCAGACTGGAATGCTGTGGATATTCACGCATCCTGGAAACTCATGGTCTCGGTCATGGCCGGTGTAAACGTGGAGAGTATCCGGCGGAAGACCGGCAGCACCCGCATCGCCCGCGTTTTGCCGAATGCGGCTGCCGAGGTCGGGCGCTCCTACACGCCTCTCTTTATGGCATCTTCGGAGCCGGACGACCGGGAGATCGTCGAAGTCCTTTTCCGCAGCTGCGGCATGGTCGACACCGTGTTTCGAGAAGAACACATCGACTATTTCACGGCAATGTCCGGCTCCGGCGAGGCATTCCCGGCACTCCTTGCCGAAGCATTGATGAACGATGCTGCGGCTCGCGGCTTGCCACGCGAAATTGCATGTCGTGCCGCGCAACAGGTCATAATCGGTGCCGGCCGGCTTCAGGAATTGCATGGTGCATCCCCGGCCGAAACGGTAAAGTCCTTCCTGGATTACAAGGGGACCACGGCGGAAGGCATTGTCGCGATGCGCGAGAATGGATTTGAAAACGCGATCCGCCTTGGATTGGAGGCCGCCTTTCGCAAGGCTCAGGCCCTGTCGGAAAAGCTGGTGAGCGAATGCGATCAATAAAAGCCGTCGGAGATGGACCAAAGCACGGGCCTTTGAAGGTAGGATTTGTCCTTGCCCGATCGTTCACGCTTTCCGCATTCGCCCTGTTCGTCGATACGCTGAGGCTGGCAAGCGACGAAGCCGACAGATCCGGAAGGGTGCTGGCCGATTGGCAGGTCCTGGGGAGCACGCGGCATCTCATTACGTCCAGCTGCGGCGTGCAGATCGCGCCGACTTCCGATTTCGTCGACCCGAAGGAATTCCATTACATCGTCGTGGTCGGCGGACTTTTAAACTCCGATACCGCGATTGATACTCAAACGTCCGACTATCTGAAAAAGGCAGCCATTCAAAAGGTGCCGTTGATCGGCGTTTGCACCGGCACCTTCATCTTGGCCCATCTGGGATTGATGAAAAGCCATCAGACCTGCGTCAGCTGGCTCCACTATCAGGCTTACCGTGAGCGGTTTCCTGACAATCCCGTTCGCTCCGACCGCTTGTTCAATCTCGATCGAAACCGCGGATCATGTGCCGGTGGAAGCAGTGCAGCCGATATGGCCGCCTATCTCGTCCGGCGGCATATCAGCAAAGACGCCGAACGAAACGCGCTGGAGGTGCTGCAGATCGAGCGGGCGCGATCCGAGTTTGACATACAGACACGCAAGCCGCTCGCCATCCAGTGCGAGGACCCGCGCCTGAAGGCAGTCCTCATTACCATGGAAAGCCACATCGAGGATGTTGTGCCCATGGAAGAACTTGCCGCTTCCGTGGGTCTTTCCCGGAGACAACTTGAGCGGCTTTTCATGGAGGAGATGAAAGCCTCCCCCGGAGCGGTCTATACGCGCGTCCGCATGGAGAGAGCCAGGCAGCTGGTTCTCCAGACGCAGGCGCCGCTCATCGAGATTGCTCTCGAGGTCGGCTTCGACAGCGCCTCACATTTCGCCAGGCTTTTCCGAAGGCTGTTTGGGCAATCGCCGACAGAATTGCGGCGTGCCCAAGCGTGAATAAATGCGAAGATCGATTGCCTGGTCAGAACCCGACAATGAGGCCCTTTGCCTTCAACACAGGTTCAAGCTTGCTGACTTCAACGACCGACTTGCCTTGCTTATAAGCTTTTATGTAGCCGGCCTCGGCATCGTCGCGGGCCTGTGACAGCTGCGCAACCTCTCGCACTTCTTCTTGGCGAATGACAACGAGACCGTCCGCGTCCCCCACGATGATATCGCCGGGATTGATGACCTCCCCACCGACGATGATCGGATCGTTGACGGCCGCGATCGTTTCCTTGACCGTGCCTTTGATGGACACGCCAAAGGAGAAGACCGGGAACCCAAGTTCCCTCAGCTGGAGTGTATCGCGCACGCCGGTATCGGTCACCAGCCCGCCGATACCCTTTGCAAGGCAGGCATTGGCGAGCACATCGCCGAAGGAGCCTGCTTCCTCATACTCGCCCGCGGAGACGACGATGATGTCGCCGGGTTTGGCGTAGTTGATCGCAAGCTGCAGCATGATGTTGTCACGCGGCGCGCATTTCACAGTGAATGCCGGGCCACATAGCTTCATGCGATAATCCACGGGCTTCAGCCGCGAAGACAGCGCACCACGGCGGCCCTGGGCCTCGTGGATCGTCGCAGGCGAGAATTTGGAAAGCGCGGCGATGTCGACCTTGCTCGGGCGTTTGGCAATATCTTTGATGTGGGTCACGGAAACCTCCCATGGTTAAGCCGACGGTGGTCATGCCCACCGCCTCTAATCGATGACAATTTTTGGATGGATGCTTGGCAGGGCCAAGCAGCCCGTGGTCAGGGGATCGGGTCGAACTTCAATTCGGTGATCGGTACCACCTTTTCGGTACGAGTCATTTTGTACTCGGTATTGGGGCCGAGCCATTTCCCCCAGATCTTGTTGATCTCTCCCGCATCATCAAGCTTGTGAAGGGCTGCGTTGATCTTTGCAGTCAGTGCCGGCTGGTCCCTTTGCATGCCGATCCCGACCGGTTCCAGTAGCATGGGTTCGTCGATCATGCGCATCTGCTTGCCCTTCGTCTTGGATTCGTTGACAAGCAGCGTCGTCGTCATGGTATTAGCGACGAGACCACGCGCCTTGCCCTGCTGAACGGCGAGATAGGCAGACCCGGTATCCTGGAAGGTCAACGGATCGGACTTGTTGAGCTTGATCGCCAGCTCCGAGGTCGAGCCCTTAGTTGAGGCAAGACGTTTGCCTTCGTAGTCAGCCTTGCCCTTGCCGGCGTCATCCGCGGGAACGATGAGCATTTCCTTGGCGATATAATAGGGATCGCTGAACTGGATCTGCTCCGCGCGGCTCAGTGTATAGGCGAGGTTGGCGACCGTGATATCGACGCGGCCTAGCTTCACTTCGGGGACGCGAGCCTCGACCGAAATCGGCTTGATCTCAGCCTTTACGCCGAGTTCATTTGCGATTGCCTTGCACAGGTCGACGTCGAAGCCGACCATTTCACGGGTCTTCGGATCGGGCGAGGAAAACGGCGGTACGTCGGCATAGGTTGCGCAGCGAAGCGTCTTTGCCGACATGATGGTGTCGAGCTGATCCGCCTTGGCCGGTAGGGCAATGGCGACGCCGGAAAGCGCCAATGTCACGGTAAGATATTTCCAGTCCATAGCTGTTCTCCTTGTTATTGATTTCAGATGCTTAGTGGCGCAGATCTGAAAGAAAGCGCTGAGCCCTGGGATGACGCGGATTCTTGAAAAACTCTTCTGGAGGCGCAGTCTCCAGGATCTCGCCGGCGTCGATGAACCAAATCCGGTCGGCCACATCACGGGCAAAGCCCATTTCGTGGGTGACGCAGAGCATGGTCATTCCTTCGGCCGCCAGGCTTTTCATGACACTCAGCACTTCGCCGACCATTTCGGGATCAAGAGCACTGGTCGGCTCGTCAAAGAGCATGACCGGCGGCTCCATCGCGAGCGCGCGGGCAATGGCTACGCGCTGCTGCTGGCCGCCGGAAAGCTGGCCGGGATAGGCATTCGCCTTGTCGGCAAGACCCACACGATGAAGCAGTGTCAGAGCCTTTTCGCGCGCCACCTTTGTCGGCACGCCCTTGACCCGGATCGGCGACATGGAAACGTTGTCTATGACGGACAAATGGGGAAACAGGTTGAAATTCTGGAAAACAAAGCCGATACGGCTGCGCAGCCGATTGAGCTCGGCAGCGCCCATCGCGGCATGAATATTCTTTCCCTCAAAATCTATCGAACCGCTATTGATCTCTTCCAGCCGGTTGATCGTGCGGATCAGCGTCGACTTGCCGGAACCGGACGGTCCGCAAATGACGACGACTTCGCCGCGGCTGACATCGGCATTGATGTTGTTCAACACCTGGTAATGACCGTAGCTCTTGCAGACCGCATGAAGACGGATCTCCTGAGCGTCCTGCGATCCGGAAACTGGGATGCTCATAGCTGCTCCGTAAATGTTTTTAAGGGAACGACGTCGCTGCGCAGGCGCATTTTCTTTGGCCCGGCTCGCCGCCGTGCAATTCGCCTTTCGACACTGTTTGCGATGCAGGTCAGGCCCCAGCAGAGCACATAGTAGACCACGGCGAGGATGAAGAAGACCTGGAAGGGCTGCGACAGAAGCTGGTTATTTACCTGGCTTGCCGCAAAGGTCAGATCCGGCACGTTGATGATGTAGCCGAGCGTCGTGTCCTTGATTGTCGAAACGAAGGTCGAGATCATGCTCGGGATCATATTGTAGAGCGCCTGCGGCAAGATCACGAAGCGCATCGCGCCGATGTAACTGTGGCCGAGCGCCCTGGCGGCGTCCATTTGCCCCTGACCAAGCGAGACAATTCCGGCCCGTACGACCTCGCTCAGAAACGCCCCCTCATAGATGACAAGCGTTACCAGCATGATCAGGAAGCTTGGAACGTCCGCACCCGTCCACAGCGGAACGACGAAATAGCACCAGAGGATCAACATCAGAAGCGGAACGCCGCGGGTGATGTAGACGAGGCCGGTTGCGGGCCATCTGAGGATGGCCCACTTGGAAAGACGGGCCATGGCAAGCAGAATGCTGACGGGGAATGCGAACGCGATGGCAAGCGCCGAAAGGATAAGCGTATTGGCAAGGCCGCCAAGCGGGCCGTTGGGATATTGGCCGATGAGCAACAGCAGCCAATAGTCATGGATGATCTTGATGACGTCCTGGATCACGTGCGCGCCCTCCGCGCCGGATCGCTGCGCAGGGAGAAATATGCGCCCAAAGCCATGATGATGAGGGAGAAGAACAGATAGATGACCGTACCGATCAAATAGATCTCGAAGGTGCGGAAGCTGACATTATCGATTTCCTTGACGGCATGCGTAAGCTCCGACGCACCTACGACAATGGCGAGGCTGCTGTTCTTGAACAGGGAAACACTGTGATTGATGAGCGGCGGCAATGCGTTGCGCACGCCCTGAGGCATGATGACGAAACGCATGGCCGAGATATAGCCGTGCCCGAGGGCTTTCGCGGCTTCCATCTGTCCCGGACTGACGGACCGCAGGCCGGAGCGCAAATCCTCGCTGAAATAAGCGGCCTGGCACAATCCCAGCCCAATGATGGCGAAGATCGCCTCGGCATTGTGGTCGGCAAGCCAGTCGGTGATACCCTGCGGCATCAACGTGTAAATTCCGAAGTACCAGAACATCAGCTGCACGAGCGTCGGAACGTTGCGATGATACGAAACGTAGGCTTTCACGATCGGATCGCCGATGCGAAGCGGCGAGACCCGCAGGGCGAAAAGCAGGATGGCCAGCGTCATCGCAAGGAGCCAGGAGCCGATATAGATGACGAAGGTCATCTCGACGCCCTGCAAGAGCATCGAGACGTAATCCGGATTCCTCAGAATGGCCGACAGATCGAACCCGCTCACCGCTTGGCACCTTCCGCATCATAGGTGGCGGCTGAGGTCTCGGGCTTTGCCGTCTGCAGGCCGCCCATGACCTGTAGTGTCGGCGTGATCTCCATGTGGCCGATGTTGACCGCGACTGGCGCTGAAATCGCAAAGGCGATCGCATCGGCGATATCGGCGGCTTGCGGCAGTTCGAACCCGTCGATGAAGCGTTCGCGCACGCTGGGGTCACTGCCATGGACATGGTTGAAGATATCGGTTGCGACCCGGCCGGGGCAGATTTCGGTGACGCGGACCCGCTTGCCGAATGCATCGATACGCAGCTGGTTCGACAGCATGGCGACGCCGGCCTTGACGGCATGATAGGTGGAATTGCCACCGAAATTGTAATTGCCGGCAATCGAGGAGATGTTGACGACATGCCCGCGGTCGCGGGCCACCATCCCCGGCACGATCAGACGGCAGATGTGCAGGACGGCGCGAAGATTGACGTCGATGAGGAGATCGATGTCCTCTTCGTCCGCCTGAAGGAATTTCTTCGGCCGGTCGGCGCCGGCATTGTTGACCAGAATGTCGAACTCTACGCGCTTCGCAAGATCGGCGATAGCAGCGCGATCCGTCACATCGATGACGTGCGCGATGCATCCCGTGCGCTCGGCTAGTTCCTTCAGGGCGCCGCCGCTGCGGGCGATCGCATGCACCTCTATGCCCTCGCGGCAAAGCCGCTCCACCACCGCGGCGCCGATACCGGAGGAAGCGCCCGTGACCAGCGCGGTCTTGTAATCGGAGAATGGCATTCTGATCCCCTTGTTGTTGTCATGGACATTAGCGAAGCTTCAACGCCTTGCCTAAGACCGATTACTTTTGGAGCAATAAGCAAGTTTTATGGAGACTGGTCGGCCGCGGGCGAGCGGGCCGCGGATACGGGCAATCGTGCCCTCTCATGAAAGCTGGATGGTTTTCCGGCATCAACGCGCGTTGCAAAACAGATGCGCGTCTGCAAACATGTCTCGCAAAGACAGAACAGTACTCAATGCCATGGATATCAGACGCTTCAAATCCTTCATCGCCATCGTCGACAGCGGCAGCATAACGCGGGCCGCCGATATCCTGCATCTCGCCCAGCCGGCTCTGAGCCAGCAATTGGCGGCACTCGAGGAACATTTCGGCCAGAAACTTCTGATCCGAAGCCAGCAGGGCGTCAGCATGACCGACGCCGGACACGCGGTTTATCGCCACGCGCAGATCATTCTGCGCCAGATGGAGCAGGCGCAAGCGGATGCCGCTGCCGCCGGCAATTCGCTTGCCGGACGCGTCTCGGTCGGCCTCGTGCCCTTCAGCAGCGCCGCCACGCTTTCGGTCGATCTTCTGGCGGAAACACGCAAGAGGCACCCCGGAATTCTGCTTCATCTGACGGAGAGCGTCGGTCAGACCTACAGCCAGATGATCATGACCGGCCGGCTGGAAATGGCGCTGATCCACGGCACGGGGCCGATCAAGGGCGTACGGTTCGAGCCGATCCTGAGGGAGGAATTCTACCTCGTTGCCCACCGCAATTTCGCGATCGATTCAGACCAGAAACCCGTGCCCGTCAGTGCGCTGGATGGGATGCCGATGCTGTTGCCGCCAGCTTACAATTTCGTGCGCCGGGCCGTCGATGCCGCATTTGCGCGCAGCCGCATCAATCTCAAAGTCGTGGCCGAGGTCGAAATCGTGCGAACCCTGGCGCGCACTGTCGGCAGCGGGCTTGGCGCGACTATCATGCCGAAGGCGATTGCCGACCGCATCGTCTCGGAATCGAGCGAGCCTCTCGTCTGCCGGCTGATTTCGCCGCGGATCGAGGAAACGCTGTCGCTTTGCACGTCCGATCAGAACTCGCTGTCGGAGCCGGCATTTGCCGTCAAGGACATCCTCGTCGAGCTGACCGAGCAGTTGAAGCTCTAAAGGCTGGGAATAGGCCTCGTGCCTTCCGGCCTGGAAGCTGGGCCGGAAGCCATTGTCACGCCTCAGTGCATATCGCGGCAGAACTCAGCGATACGGGCACAGCCCTCGCCAAGCTTTTCCATGCTTGTCGCATAGGAGATGCGGAAATAAGGGCTCATTCCATAGGCGGAGCCCTGCACCGTCGCGACATGGTGCTCATCGACCAGCGCCATGACGAAATCGACGTCCGTCTCGATCTTGCGTCCGCCCTTGGTGGTCTTGCCGATCAAGCCGGACATATTGGGATAGATGTAGAAAGCACCTTCCGGCTTGTGGCAGCGCAATCCCTCGACCTTCGACAGTTGATCGAGAACGAAATCGCGCCTTTCCCTATAGATCGCCGCCCGCTCCTTCAGAAGATCCTGAGGACCGTCCAGCGCCGCGATCGCCGCCGCTTGCGAGACGGTGGCGATACCGCCACCATTCTGACCGTTGACGTTGCTGATGGCGGCAATCAATTCCTTCGATCCGCTGGCGCAATAGCCCAGGCGCCAGCCGGTCATGGCATAGGCCTTCGAGACGCCGTTCATCGTCAGGACGCGATCATAGAGCCTGGGTTCGGCATCGGCGATCGTGCAGAATTCGAATCCGTCATAGACCAGGTGCTCGTAGATATCGTCAGTCAGTATCCAGACGTTCGGATGGCGCAGCATGACGTCGGCGATCGCGGCCATGTCCGCGCGCGAACAGGCGGCACCCGTGGGATTGTTCGGAAAATTCAGGAGAAGCCATTTGGTGCGCGGCGTGATCGCCGCCTCAAGGTCCTCCGGACGCAGCTTGAAGCCGGCCTGCTCGAAGCAAGGCACGGCGACCGGGACACCGCCGGCAAACTTGACGATATCGGCATAACTGACCCATGACGGGGTGGGAATGACGACCTCGTCGCCTGGATTGCAGGTGGCGAGCATCGCATTGAAGATCACCTGCTTGCCGCCGCCCGAAACGACGATCTGGCTTGCGTCGTAGTCGAGGTTGTTGTCGCGCTTGAATTTTCGGCTGATCGCGGCCTTCAGCGCCGGCGTGCCATCCATTGGCGGATATTTTGTATCGCCGCCAAGTGCAGCTGCATGCGCTGCCTCGATTGCATGGGCTGGTGTCGGGAAATCCGGTTCCCCGGATGAAAGACTGACGACCTTGATGCCCTTGGCGGCCAGTTCGCGGGCGCGCTGGGTCATGGCGGCAGAAGCAGAGATGGAAACGTTCTTTAGTCGATTGGCGGTGGAGGGCATTGGCGTGCTCTTTCAGTGGAAACGAAAAACTTGGTGGCCAGAGGCAATCAGGACGCAAGCTCGGCCGCAGCCGTGAGCGTGGCACCGGAAGCCTCGATTTCGCTGCGGATGATGCGGGCAAGTTCAAGTGAGCCGGGCGTATCGCTGTGGACAAGGATCGAGCGGGCCGGCATTTCGAATATGGAGCCGTCGATCGCCTCGACGGTTCCGTCTGTCAGGAAACGGCGCACCCGCGCCCGAACCGAAGTCTCGTCCTTGACCAGTGCGCCCGGCAGACCGCGGGCGACGAGCCTGCCATCGGCATCATAGGCGCGGTCGGCCAGAAACAGCGCCAGCGTCTTGAGTTTCGCACGTTTTGCCGCCTTTTCGATTTCACTGTCAGGCGTTACGAACACGACGAGATGTGGGTCGATCGTGAAAATGGCATTCATCGTCAGATCGGCGAGCGCTGGATCGCGGTTGACCATATTGCCCATCGCCGCATGAAAGCTGAAATGTCCGACGGTCATGCCCTCGCTCCGGGCGATCGCGATCAGCGCGCCGAGCTGATAAAGCATCTGCTGCCGAAGCTCGTCCGGCTGGAACGGGATCTCGCGCCGGCCGAAGCCGGACCGGTCCGGCAAGCCTGGGTGCGCGCCGATACCCACACCGTTTTCCTTTGCGAGACGCACCATGCGCGCCATCGTCTCCGGATCGCCGCCATGAAAGCCGCAGGCGATGTTGGCCGACGACACGATCTTCATCATCGCTTCGTCATCGCATAGCCGATAGGGGCCAAAGCCTTCGCCCATGTCGGAATTCAGATCGATCTTCACCGCTTCCTCCTCTTCGTCCCCGCCATTCTGATCAGGCCATCGCCTTCAAGGCACGCTTGACCATTTGCGACGTCCGCCTGACATCTTCGACATAGCGGGTCACGGCCTGTTCGACCGCGCGCGCCTCGGCATGTGTCGAGCGGACGAAGCGGAGTCGGGTGCCGATCCGAGCCTGGCCAAGCCGCCAGAGATCGCACTCGATCACGCCGGCGATCTTGGGATAGCCGCCTGCCGTATTGGCATCGCTCATCTGAATGATCGGCTCGCCCGCTGGCGGGACCTGGATCACGCCGGGCACGACACCATGCGAGCGCATCTCGACCGTCGCCGTGGGTATGATCGGTTCCCCGGACAGGCGATAGCCGGTACGGTCGCTGCTCGACGATATCCTCCAGGTCTGGCTCCAGAAGGCCTCGCCATCCCCGGCGAACAACTCATGCTCGCCGGCCGGCATCGCACGGATCGGCAATGCGCCGTCGATGGGAGCCGGGAAGACATCACGCAAAGCGACAGCCGGCTCGATGACCGCAATGCCGCTTGCCGGCAAGGGAAGTGCATCCCAAGACTGGCCGAATTCAATCCTGTCGCCTTTGATGAGCGGCCGGCCGGCATTTCCGCCGAAGCCGCCGCGCAGCGATGTGCTTCGCGAGCCCATGAGAACCGGCACATCCAGTCCGCCGGCAAACAGGAGATAGGCGCGGGCCAATGTCGGCGGCTGTCTCAATTCGAGGATCTGACCCGGTTCGGCGCGATGGACGCACCAGGCAAGCAGTTCCCGGCCATCCAATGTCGGGCAGCCGTCTGCACCGGTGACCGCAAAGACGCCACCCGTCACGAACAGCAGTTTGAACGGAAAGGTCTGAACCTCTATAGCAGCCGCATCGTCGTCGTTGCCAACGAGGATATTGCCGATCTTCACCGCAAGAGGGTCCATCGCGCCGCTGGCTGTAACGCCGATGTCGCGATAGCCGGGGCGGCCGAGATCCTGGATTGTGTTGAACGGGCTGGTTTCAATGATCTCGATCATAGCTCGATCCTTGCCGGCAGAAAGCGGACGATATCCCCGGGCATCATCAAAGCCGGCGTCGCCGAAGTCGGATCGAACATCTGCAGCTCCGCGTGGCCGAGGGAATTCCACCCGTTCGGCCCTGTCAGCATCGCAACGCCTGTCTGCATTCCGCCGATCGTCACGCTGCCCTTCTCCATCCTGAGCGACGGCACGGTCTTGCGCGGCATATAGATGCGCGGGTCGAGCCCGTGCAGATAGCCGAAGCCGGGAGCGCTGCCCAAGGCGAAGACGCGGTAGCTCGCCTCGTGATGCAGGCGCACGACCTCGCGGTCGCTCAAGCCGCAGAAATCGCAGATGGCGGGAAGATCGATTGCATGAGCGCCGCCATAGTGAACCGGGATCTCGATGGTCTTCCCCGCGAGATCGAGGCTCTCGGCAGTGTTCCATGCCTCAAGAAGCCGGATCGTGACCATCTCGGGGTCTTCGGGCGTCTCCTTTAAGATCGCCAGAAGATTGGTCATTCCGGGGATCACTTCCGCTATATCGGCCCACCCCCTTACCGTCTGCGCCAAAGCCCAGATCCACCGCTGCGCGGGCAGATCGAATTCGCCCGGTGCCTCGAGCAGGAAAGACCGGGTGCCGATGCAGGAAATCCGTGCCCTGCCCTTGGCGACGGCAGCGATATTGCCCGACGAGGTGATAGTGTTCGACGTGGCAATCATCATAGCGGCTCTATCTCGAACAGAGGGTCGCCGAATCCGACCAGGGCTTCGGGTTCCACCAGTTGTCTGGTCAGCAAACCGGCCTTGCCGGCGGGAACGGGAAGCAAGACAAAACCGACGCGGATAAAACCGATCACGTCTTGGCTTGAGACCGCGCGAGGCAGCCGCTCGGCTCCGTCGGAATCAGAGCGTTGCAATGGATAGAAGTGGCCTGCCAACGGCGTTTTGACCGCCGCCGCCAACGCAGCCGGACCCGGCTGCGCGTTTCCCATCATGCTGACTTGGGTGCCCGCCTCCTTCGAAACCACGATGCGCAGATTGCCGGCGGGCCAGGAGATTTCCATGCCCTCGACGCCTGCCGCGGTCAGCGCATCGGCCAGGGCCGCAATGGTCGAGGGATCGCTGAAGTCGACCCTGCTCATTGCCCCCTCCTCTGCCGAAGCCATTGCTCCAGATAATGGATATCAGTCTCTCCACGAGCAAAATCCTCATCCTCGAACAAGGCCCTCAGCAACGGTAGGTTGGTGGAAATCCCCTCTATTCGAGTGGCGGAAAGCGCCTCGCGCATCTTCGCCATCGCATCCACCCGGGTCGGTGCATGGACGATCAGCTTGGCAATCAGCGAGTCATAATAGGGCGAGACTCGATAGCCGGCATGGATATGGGTGTCGACGCGGATACCCTGCCCTTCCGGCAGAGCCAAATTGGAGATCGTGCCCGCCGAAGGCAGAAAGCTTTCAGGATCTTCGGCATTGATGCGGCATTCGAACGAATGGCCGGTACACACCAAGTCATCCTGCCGCACTTCGAGGGGAAGACCCTGAGCAACCATTATCTGGGCGCGAACGATATCGATCCCGCTGGTCATCTCGGTGACGGGATGCTCAACCTGCAGGCGCGTATTCATTTCGATGAAATAGAAAGCTCCATTTTCGTAGAGGAACTCGAAAGTTCCAACGCCACGATAGCCGATCTGCCGGCAGGCTTCGACACAGGCCAAGCCGACGGGCCTGATCGCTTCTGGGGAAATCCCTGGTGACGGTGCCTCTTCCACGACCTTCTGATGCCGGCGCTGCATGGAACAATCGCGATGCCCGAGCCAAACGGCATTGCCATGGATATCGCAGAGCACCTGAATTTCGATATGACGCGGATGCTGGAGAAACTTCTCCATGTAGAGTGCCGGAGAACCGAAAGCCTGACGGGCTTCTTCCCGCGTCAGGGCGATGGCCTCATGCAGCTCGCCTGCTTCTGAAACCACCCGCATCCCTCGTCCGCCACCGCCGCCTGCCGCCTTGATGATGACCGGATAACCGATCTCCCGGGCGACACGCTCAACGGAGACGGCATCGTCAGGAAGCGCCGTGTCGGGGCCAGGCACGCAAGGTACACCGGCCGCAATCATCGCCCTTTTTGCCGATATCTTGTCGCCCATGGTCGCGATCGAAGACGCGTCAGGCCCGATGAATACGAGGCCGGCCTTCTCGACCGCCTCAGAAAAGGTCGCGTTTTCCGACAAAAATCCGTAGCCGGGATGGATCGCACCAGCTCCGGTCAGATGTGCAGCAAGCAGGATCGCATCCCGATTGAGATAACTGCCGGCCGCATTCGAGGGACCGATGCACAGAAAGCTGTCGGCCGCCTTGCCGTAAGACGCCTGCCTGTCCGCCTCGGAGCAGATCGCAACCATCTTCAGGCCGAGCTCGTTGCAGGCGCGCTGAATTCGCACGGCAATCTCACCCCGATTGGCGATCAGCACCGTATCGAAACGCAGGCCCATCTTGTCGAGAGAGTCCGTCATCACGCGATCTCCGCAAGTACATCGCCGGTCTCGACTTCACCACCATCCACTTCGGTGAGGTGCCTGATGCAGCCGGCCCGCGGCGCCGCGATCTTGTTGAAAACCTTCATCGCTTCGATGATGAAAAGGGTCTGACCCTCCTCGACCATATCGCCGACCTTGACGAAAGGCCCCTGTCCTGGCGCGGACGTCCGATGCAGAACGCCGAAGATCGGCGCCTTTACCGCGGTAATCGATGCCTGCGGTTTTCCCGAAACGCCGCAACCATAATCGACATCGCCGCTTGTAGCGCTCCCGGATGCCCGCTCTGGAGCGAGCGAGGCCGTCGGACCCGGTGTTCGGAAAATCCGGACCGTGACGTCCTTTTCCGTTACCGTCAGCTCGGTAACGTTGGATCGTCCGACAAAATCGATCAGTGTTTTTATCTTCGACAGGTCCATGCGAGAGCTCGGTATTTCGGAATACCTCTCGCAATCCAATCAGTGATGACTGCGTTTGGCTGACTTTCTCCCTACACGATGGCTCTCACGATGGGGTCAAAAGAACTTTTGATGACTTGCTCACGCAAGCGGCACACTGTCGAAGCCCCAAGGATATCGGGCCGCTGGTGGGCTTGAGCCGCCGATACTCTCAGCCTGGTCAAGCGGCCAGCGTTCCGAAGAAAGCTGCAAACATGCTCTTGATGGGATCGAACCGCGGCCGCGTTATGCTGTGAGAGTACGGTATTAGTATAAGTGCAGTCTCTCTCTTGCTGCAACCTTGCCATCGATCACTGTCGCAGGAGACATAACTCAGCCCATCCGTTCGGAGGCGTATGAACCTGGGCTTGCCGGGAAGACGACGGTGCGGTTGCCGTTGAGAAAGGTACGGAAATGGATATGCGCATGGATGGCGCGGGCCAGCACCTGGCTCTCGACATCGCGGCCGATCGACACGTAATCCTCGGCCGACTGCGCATGCGTGATGCGCGCCGTGTC
>NZ_JBIVYI010000014.1:0-170863 GCF_044769665.1 Rhizobium sp. NPDC090279
CCAGCGCGATCATGCCCTGCTGAATCGCCTTGCGGGCGGCCAAAAGTGCGCGAACCTCCTGTGCCGAAACGGACTTGCAATGTACAGGCCTGAACCACCCCAGCTGAAGCAGCCGGGCAATCCCTTCAGCGTCACGCCGATCCGTTTTGATCGGCATTGCCTTCAGTGCACCCTTCACTTGTCGGGTTTCCATCAGGACGACGTCCCGCCGGGCATCAGTCAAACCGCGATGCAGCCACTGGGACAGCGGTCCGGCTTCCAGCCCGATGATAGCGACCGCTCCCTCCAGGGTGTTCGCAAAGTCTGCAATCGCCTGGGGATCACTGGGAACCTGCGTTTCTTTTACGATTTTTCCATGCTCGTTGATCACACAGACCGCAGTCTTCGCTAGTGATACATCTAGTCCGATAAACAGTTTCATTCCGTATTCCTCCGATTGAGACTAATACGGGAACAGCGACAGGTTGCCGTGGGCAATTGCAAGATGCGTGAGCTGGTGGTGCACGGCGCAGGCCCCGTTACAGCATCTCGTTGATCAAAGCCAGAAGATGACGGCTGCAGCCAGAGCAATGGCGGAGAGGAAGACGGTAGGAGATCGGTCATATCGCATGGCGACGCGCCGCCAGTCCTTCAGACGACCGAACATGATCTCAATGCGGTTGCGACGTCTGTATCTTCGCTTGTCGTATTTTACTGTTGTGATCCGAGATTTTGGGCCCGGAATACAAGGCTTGATGCCCTTTTGTTGCGGAGCATCCCTGAACCAGTCGGCGTCATATCCTCGGTCAGCAAGCACATCCATTGGGCCTTTGGTAGTACATCGAGCAAGGCCGCCGCACCCGTTTGGTCGCTGATCTGACCGGCGGTCATGAAGGAGCTGAACGGCCGGCCATTGGCATCGGTCGAGGCGTGAAGCTTTGTGTTCATGCCTCCTTTGGTACGTCCGATCATCCGCCCAAGGTCCCCCTTTTTACCCCAGGCTCGAGGCCGTGCGGGTGCGCTTTCAAATAGGTTGCATCAATCATGACGGTCTTCGGATCGGCATTCTCGGCGGCAAGCCCTTCCATCATTCGGCCAAATACTCCCATCTCGCTCCACCCTTTCCACCTGTTGTAGAGCGTCTTGTGTGGTCCGTATTCTCGTGGCGCATCCCGCCAGCGCAAACCGTTGCAGTTGACGAAGGCAATCCCGCTCAGCACTCGCCTGTCATCCACGCGGGGCTTGCCATGGCTCTTGGGAAAATACGGCGTAAGCCGCGCCATCTGCCTGTCTGTCAGCCAATAAAGGTCGCTCATGATCAGTCTCCTTGCAGAGCCTGAATCACATCCAACGCATCCTATCAATGGGTCCTGACCCTGGCAAAGACAGCGCAACGAAGGTCATTTCAATGTCGACTAAGAGCCGATTACCAACCAAATCGTAGAGTTACGAAAATTGTTCATTCGGATGAATATATCACGCGGATCGGAACCCGCGATCTTATCATCCTGTTAAGCCGGCGTGCTTGCCGACGAAGAGAAGACCGGAAGTAATGCTCTTGAACGGACGCGAACTTTCTGAAGCGCATTACGTGGAATTCGACGCGAGGGTCCCGAGAAATAGAGCGAAGCCGCGCCTGCCAACCACCCATGCTTGGTGGCGAGTTAAGCCTTCCTGTCCCGAGCCTGGGCGGTAGAAATTGTCATGAACTCCACGGCGTCATATGCAATCAGGCGCCTCTTCGCTTGCCGCCTCGTGGTCCGCTATCTTTCTCAGCAGGTAAAGCAACGCAACCTCCTCGGCAACGTTCAACGGACTCGTCGTCTTTTGCGAGATCAATTTGGCTCGTGGATACATGTCATTCAAAACTGCCTCGCCAGCGGGCAGCAGCGAGACGATTACCTTACGTCCGTCAGTCGCGTCACGCGCGAGCGTAACCAGGCCTCTGGCCCTAAGACGTTCAATGATCCCCCTTATCGTCGCCTGGTCGACTGCCGTCGCCTTGACAAGTTCAGCCTGCGAGATCGGGCCTTGATCGTGCAACGCGCAAAGCGTCACGAATTGTACCGACGTCAGATCGGGATCGGTGGCATTCTCCTGAAAAATCGAAAGATGCCGTTGATAGGCCTTGCGCAGCAGGTGTCCCACCTGCTCGGTTACGCGATAGCGTCCCTGCTCGTCTGCTCTGCTTGCTTCCCGGTCTTCTTCCATTATTGCGGCGCTCACTGTGCTCCCAGGATTTTCTTCTCCCAAAAAGGAGAAAATCACAAGGCAATCCCTGTGGAAAATCCCGCGCAAAAGAAGGTACGCCCCCAATCTGCCCGCTTGGCCGGACCGAAGGCCGCTCCGGTTGAAGCCCGGCGGCGTGATGTACCGCCGGGCACGCACATGATCTATTCGAGCGCCTGGTTCCTTGACTCGACGTTGATCAGCAAGACACTGACCGCCGACAGCACGAGAAGACCGGAAATGATGCCCAGCGCCATCCCGAAGCTGGAAACCATGATCGGAGCGACGATGGACGGCGCCAGCAGTCCGCCCAGGCGGGCGATGGCACCGGCGGTGCCCATGCCGCTCGCCCGCAGCGTGGTCGGGTAGATTTCCGGGGTGAATGCATAGATGGCGCCCCATGTTCCGAGCAGCGCAAAGCTCATAAGCAGCGTTGCGGATACGACGACGGCGGCAGTCTGACCAAGCCCATAGGCAAGCGTTCCGACGGCGCTCAACAACAAGAAGCCAATCAGCGTCGGCTTACGCCCCCATTTTTCCACGCCGTATGCGGCAAGCGCGTAGCCAGGCAGTTGCGCGATTGCCAGAATGACAAGAAAGAGCTGCCCGCGAATGAAGCTGAACCCATCGCTTGCCAGTTTCACCGGCAGATAGACGAACACGCCGTAGTACGACACTGAGATCAGCAACCAGGCCAACATCAGGAAGATCGTGCGACGACGAAGGGCCGGCGACAGGATTGCTGCGATGGATTTTTTCTCTGGCGTTTGCGGAACAAGCGGGGGAATTTCCGTTTTCACCCCATTCGTATTGGCGACCCTTTGCAGAACCTTTCGCGCACTATCGGAACGCCCGTTGCGGTTGAGATAAAGCGGCGACTCCGGAACATAGAAACGCAAGACGACGCCAATGAGAGCCGGCAGGCCGGTCACAAAGAAAATCGTTCTCCAGGCTTCGCCGCCATGGCTGCCGGCGGCGAGCGCGAGCAACGCGAGTGCCACCGTCCCAACGGCCCAGAAACCTTCAAGCAACACAAGCCAGCGTCCGCGGCGATTGGCGGGAAGGAACTCAGCCATCATGGCGTAGTCGACCGGCAGGGTTCCACCAACACCAAGCCCCGTCAGGAAGCGCGCGACGCAGAGCCATTGCAGGTCGGGCGCAAAAGCCGAGGCCACGCCAAACACGGCATCGAGGATGATAGCAGCAAACAGGACCGGCCTGCGGCCGATGCGATCCGCCAGGCGCCCGAACACGAAGGCGCCGACCAGCATGCCCAGAAAGAACAGCGTCCCTGTCTGCAGGGCCTGTGGAACCGTTACGCCGAAACTTGCCGCAATCGACGGCGCACTGAAGCCGATGGCCAGCACCTGCATGGCATCGGCTGCCCAGACGAGGCCGAAGATGACGAACAGCGTATGTTGAAAACGGCCGACTCCCGCCGCCTGAATGCCTTGCTCAATGGTAATTGGTGATTGCATATGGACCCCTCACGATCTTTGATCGAATCTATTTTGTGAATATGCAGTCTATTCGCAGTGCGTGATCTGACGTCACGTTGCCGACCGCCCTGTCAGGCGGCCGGAAGCCGTTGGGTTCCCTTTTCGGGTTTATCTTATCTGAAACCTTGGATGCCCAGAGCATTTCGCTGAAACGCTCTGACCTATTGCTTTACGAAATTCCGAACGGAAAACCGCCGCGCGATTTTCCTGGGATTGCTTAGCCGAACGTGTGCTGCATTTCCTTGACCGCGATATCGCCGTCGAGAACCATCGGCTCGTCGTCCAGGAAAAGGCTGCAATTGCGCATCGGGATATCCAGATGGCATGCCGTGTCGTTCGGACCGCCGAGTTCGTTGTTCGGGCCGGTCGAGAACATCACGTTGCCGTAGAAGGAGCGAGCTTCCATGCCCATGCCACCCGGGAATTCGCCAGGCGCCATGCGATGCCACTTGGCGTTCTGATTGAGACCCCAGCCAACGTGGCTCATGCCCATGCCGCGCGGATCGTTGAAGCCGGCCATGTAAGACTTGACGAGTTCGGCGTCGAGACCGCCGCGAATGTCGGTGATCCAGCCGTTTTCGATCGTGTAGATGATCGGATCGCGCACATACATATTTTGCGGCAGCAGGATGTCCCCCGGAGCAACGACAATCGTGCCATCGACACCGTCATCGTCACCGCCGGTAAACACGAAGCCTGACGGCCAATGGTCCCAGCGGCCTGGCTCATCCGTGCACCCGTATTCGGTGATCGCGGGATAAGTGTTGAGCTTATAGGTGACATCAGTCCCGTGCTTGGAGGTGATACGCATCACCTTGGCTTTGGACAGAAGTTCGCCGCCAAATTCCACGCGCTCGCGCAGCTCTTTCGTCGGCAGCATACGAGCGAGAACTTCCGGCGGCTCCACCGCAGTCAGGATGCGCGTGCCGGATGCCTGGATCGCCATCTGTTCCGGGCTGAAAAGCAGGAAGATGCAATCAATGACCATGTCTGCGGCCTTGAGGGCTTCCACCGCATCCGGCATGGCTGCCAGTCCGGTCTGACCGACGGCCCATGCACCTGCCGGCGGAACTGGCGGCATACGCATGTGATACATTTTCGCGCCGAGACGCATACCAGCCGCCATGAAAGCATCCGCATAATCGAGGCGTTCGTTGCCTTGGGTCAGGACGATAAGCTTTTCGCCCTCATGAACGCCCGACATCTTCAATTGATGCAGGCATATTTCCGTGAAGCTGAACTGATCCATACTCGTTCCCTTATCTTGTTTGCAGGCTTAGGTGTTTCGTCCAGTTTATGGACAGTCGGACTTGACCTTGGCGATTTCAGCAATAGCCTCGCTCAACGGGATGACGTCGCCATATTTGCTGTCGATGTCGAAGAGATTGGCATTGTGCGGGTCGGGGTGACGGTCGCCGACGCAATCGCGCACCACGATCGTGCGGAAGCCGTGTTGCACGGCATCGACGGCACTCGCCCGGATGCAGCCGCTGGTCGAGCAGCCTGCAAGCACGACGGTGTCGATCCCGAGCGTATGCAGATAGGAGGCAAGGCTGGTACCGAAAAAGGCGCTCGCATACTGCTTGACGATCACCAGCTCGCCATCGGCGGGCTCGACGCCATCGCAGAATTCGGCAAGCACGTTACCTTCGACCATCGCCTTCATCACAGGCGCCTTCTGCACCCAGACGCCGCCATCGGCGCAATTGTCGGCGAAATAGAGAATGCGCGTGTGGATGACGGGAATGCCGTTTGAGCGAGCGGCCGCCAAAAGCTCCGGTGTCCTTGCGACCGCGTCGACGACGCCCGGCGCGTAGAGCGGCGCGCCCTCGACTGTGTAGGCCTTTAGAAAATCAATGACGAGGAGTGCCGGCGCGCGGCCAAAGCCGATACGATTTCCCCAGACACCCTGATAATTGGCTTCGGCGCTTGTCATGACATTCTCCTCAATAGGCACCGGACAGAAGCGCGCCGGCCCCCGGCACGACCGCTTCGAGACCAAGCGATTTCAGGATGCAATAGGTCGTGGCAACAGCAGCCGTGACGACCGGCTTGCCGGTCATGGCCTCGACCTTGGCAATGACTGGAAGCGATGGCATCTGGACGCAGGCCGACAGCACGATGACGTCGACATTCGCAAGATCGAGGCTGGCGACGATTGCCGGCAGATTTTCCGGATCGTGCCGGCCAACCTCAAGATTGTCCGGAATTTCCAGCGCCCGCCAATCGACGACGTCGAAGCCCTCTTCGCGGATATAGTTGACGACGAGCTCGGTCAGCGGCTTCATGTAAGGCGCGACGACGGCGATGCGTTTTGCCTTCATCGTCTTCAACCCCTCGATCAGCGCGCCGGCGCTGGTCACGACGGGGATATCGGCGCCATTCTCGATTGTGCGGCCACGCAGCCGGGTTTCCGACTGGCGGTGATAACCAAGGCCCATAGCCATAATCGCCACCAGGCAGGCGTAGCCCAGCACATCGACCCGGGCATCGGAGAGTTCGGCCGCGCAGCGATCGGACTCGGCATCCATCGCCGCCAGCTCATCCTTGCTGACGGTCTTCATTCGCATGCGGCTCGAATGAAACGTGAAGCGCTCCGGACGGATGCCCTGACGCGCCATCAGCATGGCGGGAATTTCCGTTTCCATCGTAGTGTTGGAGCTGGGAACGATTTGGCCGATCCGATAGAGCTTCTGCACGAGCATATCCTTCATACGAAGAGAGAAAATGAAAAAGGGGCGGCATCGCCACCCCTTGATGTCAGTCGACCAGAAAATCGCCGAGGGCCAGGAAGAAGCCGTCAAAGTCATCCCACGGGATCATATGCCCAGCATTCGGGACACGCGTTATCTCGATCGACGGATAGAGCGAGCGGATCTCCGCCTCGTCCTGCGTTTCGATGACCCCGCCGCGACCCGCCACCATCAGCATGGCAGGCAGGTTGAGCCTGGGGAGATCCGCGAAGATGTCGTCGCTATGGAAATCCTCGAACGCCTTGACGATGGCAGGCTCGTAGCAGGTATGGAGCCATTCGGCCCGAAGCTGCAGCTGTTCCTGCGTCCATGTCGGGCAAAAGGCGCGCATCCCTTCGATATCGATTCCCTTTTCGGCCAGCCGGATGGAATCGACATACCAGGGCAGCTTACTCGGATAGGGCCGCCGGCCGGGGCCGGAGACAGGTGGATCGACGAGCGCAAGCTTGCGGAAAATACCCGGTGAGCGAACCGAGGCACGAATGGCGATGCGCGCACCCATCGAATGACCGAGAATTGCCGGCCGATCGAGCTGCAGTGCCTTGGCGAAGGCTGCCGCATCATCCGCCATCGCATCGAGACCATAGTCGAGACCGGGGCCGGTCGATGACAGACCACGACCACGCACGTCGAGCACATAGACGTCGTTGCGCCGGCCTAGCTGCTCAGCGACAAATCCCCATGTGACGGCCGGACTGGTAATCCCAGGGATCAGCAGGACGACGGGGCCCTTGCCGCCATAACGCAGGTAATGCTGGCGAATGCCGTTGGCGAACACGTTGGCGCCGTAGAGATAGGTCGCGGTCATGCTGCGCTCTCGCTGCGCAGCGGTTCGGCATAGATGTCGTAACCATAGACCCAGGATGGATCTTCCTGTTCGAGCAGGAAGGTGTTGGCATTGGAAACGGACTGAACGCGCGTCGCGCGCTCACGACGATTGACCTCATAGAGCCTGAAGGCCGTTGCGTAGTCGCTGATCCCGGTTTCAACGAGGCAGCGCGTCAGCATGGCGGCGTCCTCGATCGCCATCGCGGCACCCTGGGCCATATGCGGCTTCATCGGATGACAGGCATCGCCGAGCATCACCATGCGGCCCTGACTCCAGAGCGGCAGCGGGCTCCTGTTGAAGAGTGGCCACTTGGTGACGACGTCGGTCGATTCGATCAGCGCCTGGATTATCGGGTGATAGCCCGAGAACGCCTCCGACATTTCCTCGCGGCTGCTATCGACGAAGGCAGTCTCGAACTCCCAGGCTGCATGCGGAACGCCGGTGACATAGTAATATTCGTCGCGACGGCCGGTCGTGTAATAGACCATCATGTGGCGGTCAGGCCCCCACCATTTCACGCAATCTTCGAAATCGAGACCATATTTCTGCAGCTTCCCGGCGTTGATCAGGGCGCGATGACCGACCCAACCACTGTAGTGGGGCTTTTCAAAGCCGAGCAGAACTTCGCGCATCTTGGAATTGATGCCATCGGCACCGATGACGATATCGGCGCGCGCCGAGCTTCCCTCTTCAAACTCGAGTTGAACATCGCTGCCGTTATCGTCGATCCGGACCAGCTTTTTGTTGAAATGCAGGCTGCCGGGCTGCAGCGTCTCACACTGGAGCTGCTGGAGATCGCCGCGATGGACAGTGCAATAGGTAGCGCCATAGCCGTCGAGAGGAATGCGAGAGAGATAGTCTCCCGAAAGCCCGTCGCGGCTGAACCAGAATTTCGGCGTGCTGCTGATCGAGACGACCTTCTCGGCAACCCCGATCCGCTCGAAGATCTTCAATACGTTCGGGCCCATGTGAATGCCCGCGCCGAGCCGTGCGAAGGTCGGCGCCTGTTCGTATACATCTACATCGAAGCCTGCATGTTGCAGAAGCGAGCCCGCCACCGCACCACCCAGACCGGCTCCGATGATTGCAATTTTCTGTTTGTCGCCTGACATGCGAACCCCTTATTCGTTGACCTGCGAGCGTCGCATGGTCATTTATCTTTTCTCATAAAAATAAGTGTATACGCTATAATTGGCAAGCGCAATTTTCATGCAAGCATCAAAATTATTGCGTCAATTTTTGATCAATCGCCGCATTTTCGGGCAGAATATCATGAGCCTACCACCCTTGTCACAGGCCAATAACAAGTGTATACGCTATTTATATAAATGGGAACGACCCTGACGAGCCTCGTTGAGTTACACCGCAGGCCACAAAGTTGGGGCATAACATGTCGACACCGGCTAAGGTGCCGACCCAAAGACTGGGATGTTAAGAATGCTGGCAACACCGGTTGCGGCGTACGGGCATCGTCGCGGCAGTCGCGCATATCGTGACAAGCGAGGACGCGCGCAATGATCGCACGGACGTTCGAAATTCGCGTCAATGGCGCCGCGCACTCCATCGAATGCGCAGCTGACACCCCTCTGATCTACGTACTACGCAATGACCTTGCCCTGAACGGTCCGAAATTCGGCTGTGGGCTGGGCGAATGCGGTGCCTGCGCGGTCTTGGTCGACGGGCGGGCGGTCCGTTCCTGTGTCACTCCCCTTTCGGCCATCGGAACCCGCGCCATCACCACCCTGGAAGGTCTGGCCGGCGACCGTGGCCTGCACCCCGTCCAGCGCGCGTTCGTCGACGAGAATGCCGCCCAATGCGGCTACTGTCTGAACGGCATGATCATCGCCATTGCCGCCCTGGTCTCACGCAGAGCGGATGCGACCGAAGAGGATATCCGCGAGGCGCTGCGGCATCATCTTTGCCGCTGCGGAACACACATGGAAATTCTTGCCGCCGCGCGCCGAGCTGTCCTCTATTCGAGCGAACGGGCCGATCGTGACGCCGATGGCGGGCTGCATGATGGGGTAGAGCAATGATGTCCGAAATGCAGGCCGCAAACCCGGCACGCGATATCTCCGGTTCGCTTCGCGTTCATGCCGGCTCAACGGAGGGGCCGCTATTCCTTGAGGTGGGCGCTGATGGCAAAGTCCGGGCCTATAACGGCCATGTCGACCTCGGAACGGGTATACGCACGGCCCTGACGCAGATCGTCGCCGAGGAACTGGATGTCGATTTTACGTCCGTTGAAATGGTATTGGGAAGCACCGTGACAGGTCCCGACCAGGGAGCGACGATTGCAAGCGAAACCATTCAGGTAACCGCCCTGCCGCTGAAGCAGGCTGCGGCCACGGCCAGACGCTACCTGCTCACGCGCGCCGCGACGCTTTTTGACATCGACCCTGACCGCCTCGTCATCGAAGACGGCGTGGTCCGTGATCAAGGCGACGGCAATCTGGCCATCGACTATGGCGAACTCGTCAAGGGCGCCGACGAACAGCTCGTCCTTGATCCTTCCGTGCCGCTGAAGCAGGTTTCAAGCTATCGGATCGTCGGCTCTGCACGCCCCCGTGTGGACATTCCCGCCAAAGCCACCGGCCAATGGACCTATGTCCATGACGTCAGACTGCCTGGCATGCTGCACGGCCGCGTCGTTCGCCCACCCTATGCCGGGTTCGATCATGGCGTGAATGTCGGTAACAGCCTTATCGCCGTAGATGAAGGCTCGGTCGCTCATATCGACGGCCTGATCGCTGTTGTGGCCGATCGCGACTTTGTCGGCGTCATCGCGACCCGGGAAGAAAATGCAATCGCGGCGATGAAGGCGCTCAAGGTCGAATGGCGCGAGCCGCCGCTGCGCCCGGATCTCAATCGGCCGGAAAATGCCTTGCGCGCCAATCCGGCAACGCCGCGCAAGCTGGCCGATCGCGGCAATGTCGATCTCGCTATCGAGGCAAGCACCCATCCGATACACCGGACCTATGTCTGGCCCTATCAGATGCATGGATCCATCGGACCATCCTGCGCGGTGGCCGACTATCGACCGGACGGGCTCACCGTCTGGTCGGGCACGCAGAACCCCTTCCCGATGCAACGCGACCTGGCGCTGCTGCTCGACATGTCGAAAGACGACATCGTCGTGGAACGGCTCGAGGCCGCCGGTTGTTACGGGCGCAATTGCGCCGACGACGTGACGGCCGATGCGGCCCTTCTTTCACGCGCGGTCGGCGCACCGGTCCGCGTGCAGCTGACCCGCGAGCAAGAGCATGCCTGGGAGCCGAAGGGGGCAGCCCAGATCATGGATGTCCGCGGTGGTCTCGACCTCGAAGGTGGGCCGGCAGCCTACGACTTCGAGACCCGGTATCCTTCGAACCTTGCGCCGACACTTGCCCTAGTCCTGACCGGCAAGGTAGCCCCCCTCCCCGAGGTCGTCCAGATGGGCGACCGCACGGCGATCCCGCCCTATGCCTATGGAAATCTGCGCGTTACCGTGCATGACATGCCGCCGATCGCGCGTGCCTCCTGGTTCCGCGGCGTCTCGGCGATGCCGAACACCTTCGCGCATGAGTGCTATATCGACGAGCTGGCGGCGGCGGCAAAGGTCGATCCGATCGAATATCGTCTGCGCTACCTGCAGGATCCGCGCGCGATCGATCTTGTGCATGCCGTGGCCGAGCGGGCGAAATGGGTGCCGCACACCACCTGGGGTACCCTCGGCGGCGAAGGCGACCTTCTCTACGGCCGCGGCTTTGCCTACGCCGTTTACGTCCATGGAAAATTCCCCGGAACGGCCGCCGCCTGGGCAGCCTGGGTTACCGATGTCGCGGTCAATCGCAAGACGGGCGAGATCGCGGTCATCAAGGTGATCTGCGGACAGGACTCCGGCCTGATAATCAACCCTGATGGCGTGCGCCACCAGATCCATGGCAACATCATTCAATCGACGAGCCGCGTGCTCAAGGAAAAGGTGGAATTCTCCGAGACCGCCGTGATCTCCAGGGAATGGGGCGGCTATCCGCTCATCACCTTCCCGGAGGTGCCCGATATCGACGTACTGCTCGTGCCGCGCCCGGACGAGCCGCCGCTCGGCGTCGGCGAGTCCGCCTCCGTGCCGAGTGCAGCGGCCATCGCCAATGCGGTCTATGACGCAACCGGCGTGCGTTTCCGCGAGCTTCCCCTGACACCGGAGGCGATCCTTGCCGGATTGAACGGGACGAATACGTCGCCGCCACCGCCGGCACCCGCCCGTCGCAAATGGTGGAATCTCGGCCTTTCGTTGACAGGCGTCGCGGCAGCGCTTGCCGGCGTCGTTACCATGGCATCACCCTGGCGGCCGTCCATCCCGACGATCCAGCGCCCGGATCCCGGCGTTTACAGCGCGGCCACAATCGAACGCGGCCGGCTCGCCGCTGCGATAGGCGCATGCAATGTCTGCCACGCGGGCGAAAACGGCGCTGCCTTTGCGGGCGGACGACGGTTTGAGACGCCCTTCGGCCTAGTTTACGCCACCAATATCACGCCAGATCCTGACCATGGCATCGGCAACTGGTCCTATACCGCCTTCGAGCGCGCCATGCGCGAAGGCGTGAGCCGCGATGGCCATCACCTCTATCCCGCCCACCCCTACACATCCTTCGCCGGCGCAGAAGATGCCGACCTCCAGGCGCTCTATGCCTATCTGATGACCCAGGCGCCGATTGCGGCCAAGGCGCCGGAGACGGCGCTCTCCTTCCCCTTCAACATCCGGCCGCTGATGGCCGGATGGAACATGCTGTTCCACAAGACGGAGAGCTTCCGATACGATCCGGCCCGGGATGCGGCCTGGAATCGCGGTGCCTACCTCGTCGAAACGCTCGGACATTGTTCCGCCTGTCACACGGACCGGAACCCGCTCGGCGCCGAGAAAACGGGAGCAGCCCATCTTGCCGGCGGTTTTGCCGACGGCTGGCGGGCTCCGGCGCTCAATGGCGCAACGGCGGGACCGGTCACCTGGACGGCCGACGCCTTCTACGACTATCTGCGGACCGGGCATGCCGCGCAGCACGGCAGCGCAGCCGGCCCCATGGCCAAGGTCGTCGACGTCATGAAGCCACTTCCCGACAGCGATATCCGGGCCATGGCCGGCTATCTCGCCAGTCTCAATCCATCGGCAGGCAACGCCGATACGGTGGAGGAAGCCAAGACTGCGATAGCCTCGGCCGAGACGGCAAGGACAAGCGCGTTGCGGACCGCGCCGCGTGGCCAGCGTGTGTTCGAGGGCGCCTGCGCCTCCTGTCATGGCGACGGCACGATCCTGGCCCCGCTTGCGCTGAACGGAAATCTGCACGCCGCGACCCCGGACAACCTTTTGCAGGCCATCCTTGGCGGCGTCGACGCTCCCGCGATCCTCGCCGAAACCTCGGCGGGGGCAGCGCCGGAGGTGATGTCGATGCCGTCGTTCCGCGAAACGCTGAGCGACGACGCCATTGCCGATCTGACGGCCTATGTTCGGGCGCGGTTTGCGCCGGACAAGCCGGCATGGGACGACATCACCAGCGCACTCCTACAAGCCCACTCGGCGGCGCATTGAGGAGGCGAAGACATGTCGCAACACCTCTCGGCCGGCGATAGAGCGACGCAAGCGCTGTTTGAGGCACCCTCCATCGCCTTCCAGCCTGCGGCCTATTGGTTCTGGCACAGTATTCCGGACACCCGAACCTCGAGCCGCCAGCTTACGGATTTCAAGGCACGCGGGATCAGCACCATCTACGTGCAGGCACGGCTATCCATGCCGCGACAAGACTATCTCTCCGATGCCTTCATTGCCGCTTACCGCGATGCGATGGAGATTGCCGCCGAACTCGGGATGAGCGCCGGCATCTACGACGACTACAACTGGATCAGCGGTCAGGCCGCTGGGCGAACTGTCAAAGGCCGGGACGGCCTGCGCGAACGACACTTGTTCTGGTCACAAGGTTCTCAGCGTGGAGGTGCCATCACCGGCATTCGCGTCCCGTGGGCAGCCGGCATGAGCGCGCATATTCTGGAGTGGCAATATGAAGGCGGCGAGCCCGCCTGGTGCGATTGGACACTGGAGGCCGCCCTGCTTCATCCAGCTGTCAACCTCGCCAGGCCCGAGCAAATCACTGATGTCACCCACTTGACGAAGATCGTTGAGGCAGGGGAGCAATCCTGCCGTTTCGAGTTTGCTCGAGACGTGCCGGACGGCTTTATCCTGACCGTATTCCTGAGCGCCCGAAGCCTCACCTCGCACCTCATAAACTATCTCTTGCCGGAGGCGGCGGAGAGTTTCATCGAGCGCGGGCTGGAGCCGCTTGTGACCGCTCTGGATGGACTGATCCCGGATCCGGTCAGCCATATCTTCTACGACCAGCCGGCGCCCGGTTTCTATCGCTGGGACCAGCTTACCGGAAACCTGGAAAACAGCCTGCCCTTTTCCTCTTCGCTTGCGGCAGCGATCGAAAGCCGGACAGGACTGCCGCTCGGCACTGCGCTGTTGGCGCTCGTCATCGATATCGGCCCGAGGACCCCCATCGTCCGCGCCCGGCTCTACGCAGCCGTGTCGGAGCTGACGAACAGCGCGTTCTTCGGCACGTTGCGGCAATGGGCGCAACAAAGGGGCCTCGCCATGACGGGGCACGAGATCCTCCCGCATGTTGGTAGCTGGAGCCTCAATGGCGGCTTTAGCGGCATCGATCCACGGATCGCACCGGCGGTCGACTTTTTCGGCATCGATTCCTTTCGCGATATGACGGCGGCGGACGCCAACAATTTTTCGGCTCAGCTCGCTCCGAAGCTTGCCGATTCCGTGGCGCGCGCCAATGGCCGCAGCCGCTGCATCGTCGAAACCTATGCGACGGCGCTGCGCAGCCCGGTCCGCGCCGCCGGTCAATGGGAACTGACGCTGGAAACGATGCGCGCCCACGCCATCCGGCTTCATTGCCTCGGCATGCGGCAGTCCATCTGGCACGGCCTCTACCAGACGGATGGACGGGATGATGACCCGACGCCCTTCGTCAATCCCCGCTTCGATTTCCCACCGGGGCTGAACTTCGAACCCTGGTGGTTCGTTCACGATCTCTTTGCCTCGGAGACGGCGCGCCTATCCGCCTTCATGGAGCCCGGCCGTCCGCTGATGCGCGTCGCAATCCTCTATCCGCTTCACACCGCCTGGTCCGAAGGGCCGCGGCACCTGCATGCATCCCATGTCGGCCTGTGGAGCGAGGCGCTCTTGAAGAACCGCACCGATTTTCTGTTCGTTTCGGAAGAGGCCCTATCGACGGCGCAGCTTCATCCCGACGGGATCGAGATTTCGGGACAGGTTTTTGAGGCGGTCGTCCTGCCGGCCGTATCCGTCATGGAAAGCAGGCCGGCGATAGACGTGCTCAACCGGTTCGCATCAATCGGCGGCCATGTCTGGTCGTCGGGAGAGATCGAAAGAATCCTGCTGGTCGAAGAGGACGGCTGCGCTCCCAGCCCAGCGGCGACGCAGCTCGGCAAAGCCCCGATGCACGCCGATGTGCTCGAGCTGGTGCGCACGCTGGGCGATAAGGGTCCACGCATCGGCGCTGAAAACGCTCAGCCAATGTGGCGGTGGATCGGCGAGGACGAAGACGGCGGCTGGCGCATCGTCCTGTTCAACGACGGCAACGCGGTCGCATGCGAGCATATAGCTCTCGCTGGCGGTTTCCGCGTGGAGGTCTGGTCGTGCGACACCGGCGAGATAGCGGCTCAACCGGCTTGCGCCGAACTGATCGTGGTGCTCAACCCGCAGGAGCTGCGATGCCTGCGCCTGAGACCGGCCATTCCCGAGCAGCAGAGCCTCACCCTTCCGCCGCAGCTTACCGTTTCGACCAATGACGACGGCGTGATCATACTCGACGGAAACTGGGAAATGCGGTTTTCCGATACCGAAGACACTTACATGATCACAGTCGATCGCGGATGGCACGAACAGGGTTTTGCCACCCGTTCCGGCACGGGTATCTACCGACGCATAATCGAGTTTACCGAGCCCGGCGCATGGTCTCTGGAATTGCCGAGCGTGCATACCGCGGCGACGGTCTCGATAGATGGCCGCGTCGTCGGACGACGGGCGTGGTCGCCATACTGTTTTTCGCTTGGCAAACTGAAGGCTGGAACGCATCTCCTCGAAATTTCCGTTTCGTCAACCGCCGCCAACCGCTACTACGCAGGAACCCCTTATCAGGGGGACCAAATCGATCCCTGCGGACTTTCCTCCGCCCCGCGCCTCATTCGCCTGGAACGTTGATCGCCATGTTGCAACATGCCACCATACCACTGAAACGCGCCTGGAATTCCTGGTCCGACCGCCCTGCGGAAATGATCTTCCTGCCTCTGGGCGTGCGGCTTACGCCAATCCTCTATTCGACGCGCAGCCGCTCGACGTCAGCCATAGAACCGCGCCGCGACACGGTGCGGCTCGGCCGGCATGAGATCGACGGCTCGCGGGTCGAGCTCGAAGTCGACCATTCCGGAACAAGCCTTTCCTTCCATTGGACAAAACCCGCTCCGTTCGTCCTGTGCGGCGGCTGGGAGACGATAAAGTCCGGTGAGTGGGGTCTGCGCTTCTGGGTTACGCTCGCGATCTCGTCGGACAATGGGGAAGCAGTCACCTATGACGAAAATGCCGGCGTTGCGCTGATCAAGATCGGCCAGCGTTATGTCGCGATAGCGAGTGCGGAAGCGCCGGTTCAGATCACCGGCCACGACAGCATCGCGGCCTTGCGCGATGATTTCGAAACGAATGGCTATTTCTACCTTGGAAGCCGACGGCTTTCGGCGCCTGTCCTCGGCCTGCGGTTCAATCTCGAAATGATGCGGAGCGGCGCCTATGCCGCCGCAGTCGCCGACCGCGCCGATCTGGCGATCGACAAGGCACGCGCCGCCCTCTTCGGCAAGACGGATGCAGAGCCCGATCTGGCGGACGAGGCGCTGGCCGCCATTCGCGACATCGTCGGCTGGAATACGATCTGGGATGAGACCAATCACCGTCCCTATACCGCAGTGACGCGTATCTGGAATCTTGGCAAATTCGCCGTCTGGTACAACGATCAAACCTACGCAGCGCTCCTTGCCGGCCTCTTCGACGCCGATCTGGCGCGCGAGAACATGGCAACGGCGCTTGCCGGCGCCACGCCGCAAGGCAATATCGCCTGTATCGTCACATCGAACGACGCCTGGGTGGATCGCAGCCAACCGCCGCTTGGCTCCTTGACGGTGTGGGATCTCTACCAGCGGTCCGGTGAGCGCTCCATCGTGGAGGCCAGTTACGAAGCTCTTGCACGCTGCCAGCGCTGGTGGCGCGCCAACCGCGATCCGGAGCAACGCGGTCTGCTGTCCTGCGGCTCTTCCGACGTCGGCGAGGCCCTCTACAAGGGCACCGCATTCGGCGCGCGCAACGAGACCGGCATGGACAATTCGGCGACCCATGACGAAGCCGTCTACGATCCAGCCACCCGCACGCTTTCGACATTCGATCTCGGCCTGAATTGTGTCGCGGCGGTTGATGCCGAAATGCTCGCCAATCTAGCCGACGTGCTTGGCCGCGCTACCGAAGCTCAGGAATTTCGCCTGTTGGCTGAACGCAGCCGCAGCTTGATCGGCGACATATTGTGGGACGACGAGCGCAAGATCTTCGCCAACAGGCAACGGGACGGTGGTTTTGTTCGTTCGCTATCGCCGACGAGCTTCTATCCGCTCTTGTGCGGCGCGGCCTCGGAGGAACAGGCACGCCATCTTCTTGTGCACCTGGAGGACGAGACGCTTTTCGCCGGCGAATATGCGTTGCCCAACGCAACGCGGGATGATCCTGCCTTCGCCGAAAATGTCTACTGGCGCGGCCGCATCTGGCCGAACGTCAACTATCTCGTCTGGCTTGGGCTCAAACGCTACGGTTTTGCAATGGAAGCTGAGAAGCTGGCGCGCCAATCCTTCGATCTCTTCACAAAATCCTGGCGTGGTCAGCGGATCGCGGCGGAAAACTACAATGCCACGACGGGCGAAGCGCTGGATCAGGGGGATACGGATCCTTTCTACATCTGGGCCGGCCTGCTGCCCTTGATGACCGTCGCGCGGATCGTCGATGTCGACCCTTGGCAGGGGTGGATACTGCACAACCGCGGTGAAGATGCCGAAATCGGGCCGATGCTCTCGCCTTCCGGTCCCCTCACGGCCACGATCCGCGCCGGCGAAATGATGGTTTCGATCAACGGCACGGTGGTCGTTGTGACGGACATGCCGCTGGCTATGAATGGATTCAGCGTCGATGAGGGACGGCTGCGTTGCCGTATCGGCCCGGTCGATCGGCCTGGCACTCTTCAGCTGCCGTTCCTCAATCCGGATCGCATTGTCACCGCGCGCCTCGAGGGGAAGGACATCTCCCCAAAGGCCGGGCAGTCCACCGCCTCCTTCGCTGTTGCCGCCGCTACCCGGGAAAGATTGTTGGACATCATTTTCTAACACTCTCGCAACGCTTCGCGACGGTGAAAACTTGACAAATATTATTTTGAGTGCAATTCTTTGTACACAAATAATAATGAGTAAAAAGACTCGACCGGGCAATGAGGGCTGAACAAACAAACATGTATCACTTGGATAGATATAAGAGTCGTCAAATCGGCGCATAGCGCCTGCATTGACGCGCATGGCATTTGTTGGAGACGGGATGTGATGGCATCGCGCAATGTTTTCTTATGTCCGAACGGTACTTATCTTCCGAAGTATTTTAATTTGTATACGAATTAAATTCAGCATCACTACCTACGAACTGCATTCAAAGTCCGCCCGAAGGCAAATAGCCGGAAACGGGTGGCGAAAGGTCAAAACAAACCATGAAGAGGGGTTTCAGCATGCAGCAGATAACAAGACGCCAGACATTCAAATTGATCACATCGGCGCTCGTCGCCACTGCCGTCTATCCGGCACTTCCCAAGGCGGCATTTGCCGCTGGCCAGATCACCGTTTTGAACTGGCAGGGCTATGGCACGGATGAAGCATGGTCGCTGAAGAAGTTCGAGGAGAAGACGGGCATCAAGGTCGTGCACGACTATTATAGTTCCGAATCCGAAATGCTCACGAAGCTGCGGACAAATCCGGGAACCTACGACCTGGTAATCCTCAACGCAGCCCGTTGCGCTCAGGCGGTCAGCGAAGATCTGTTGCAGCCGATCGACTTCTCGAAGGTCCCGAATGCGGCAAACATCGACAAGAGCCTGCTGGCCAATCCGAACTTCTCGCACGATGGAAAAGGCTACGCCGTTCCGTGGCTCTGGGGCATGACGGCCCTCGCCGTCCGCGAAGGTTCGCCAAAGCCGGATAGTTATGCAGCTTTGGCGAACGCCGCCTACAAGGGGCGTGTCGCCATGGACGACGACCCCATCATCAACGTCGGCATTGGCGCCTTGATGACCGGCCAGGATATGAACGACCCCAAGGATCTCGATGCCGTCAAGAATGCGTTGAAATCCATCAAGCCGAACGTAAAGCTGCTCTGGTCGACGGAGGATCAATGGAACAAGAGCTTTGCGGCAGGCGAATTTGATCTGGCTGTCTTCTGGTCGGGCGGTTCGGTGCGCAGCAAGCGTAACGCGAAGCTGCCGGTGGAATTCGTGGTGCCCAAGGAAGGCCCGGTCGGCTGGGTCGATGGCATCGGCATGCCTGCTTCCGCCCCGAATGCATCGGGAGCCCTGGCCTTTGCAAACTGGCTGATCGATCCTGAATTCTATTATGAATGGGCCACCAAGGTCGGCGCCCCGGCGTCTGCCAACTCCGCCGCCCTGGCCAAGCTGCCGGATACCGATCTCAGCCGCCAGGTGCACAAGCCGGAATATCTAAAGACGCAGAACATCATGTCCGCGTTGCCGGACGACCGACGGGAAGCCTTCAATAACCTTTGGCAGGAAGTGAAAGCCTTCTATGCTGAATAAGACAGTAGACCTTGCGTCTCAGCGCGGATCCCCGGATCCGCGCCCGAGGCGTCAACTGCCGCCGTGGCTGTCGACCGCCGCGTTGCTGCTGCCCACCTACGGCTGGCTGACGCTGGCGGTATTTCTGCCGCTTCTGACGATGCTTGTCTTCTCCTTCCTGACCGCGACCCCGATGGGCAACAAACCCATCGTGTTCACGCTCAAGCAGTATCGCGCCTTCATCGACCAGCCATATCTTATCGGCATCGGCATCAATTCGCTGATGATCGGGTTCTGGACGACCCTGTCCTGCGCCGTGCTCGGCTTTCTGGCTGCGCTCGCCCTGGCGCGCGCCACGGCGGGAAAGGCACGAGAGACGCTGCTGGTGCTCATTCTCCTGCCGTTCTGGACCAATGGGCTGGTGCGCGTCTTCTCCTGGACAATGGTGCTGCGTGAAAACGGCTTTCTCGACAATCTGCTACATATGATCGTCCCTGATGCCGGATCGATCAGCATTCTCTATACGCGTTATGCGATAGTTGTAGGTCTCGTGCACGGTTACCTGCCCTACATGATCCTGACCTGCTACATTGCCCTTGTCACCATCGACGATGCGATCATCGAGGCCGCCACAAGTCTTGGCGCGCGTTGGTGGACCATCCTGTGGAAGATCCTTTTGCCGATGGCGGGTCCGGGCCTGATTTCCGGTGCCATCCTCACATTCGTTCCGGTCATCGGTTCGTTCATGGAGCCGCGCATCCTCGGCGGTCGTGTCGGCGTCACCATGGGCACCGTGATCGAGGACCAGTTTACCCAGGCTTTCAACTGGCCGCTCGGCGCTTCGCTTTCCTTTACCTTGCTCGCTGTCGTGCTTGCCATATTCGCTACATTCTCCGGCGTCCTGCGTCGCGGAACGGCTGCATAAGGGAGGTCCATCATGAAACTGCTCGGCCGCACCTACCTGATCGCCATTCTCGTCTTCCTCTACACACCGATCCTGGTCATGATGGCCATGGGGTTTAACGAGTCCCCGCTTTACGAGCTTCCATTCAAGTTTTCGACGCGCTGGTACTCGGCGCTGATGAGCAACACCACGCTGCTCACGGCAGGCGCCAACAGCATCATTATCGCCATCATCACCGCGGTGCTGGCAACTACGCTTGGGACAATGGCATCCGTGGCGCTTTCGCGCCGCAGCTTTCGCGGCAAGAGCCTGCTGCAACTCATGCTGCTGCCGCCGATTGCCATTCCCTGGCTCATCACGGGAACGGCCATGTTGATCTTCTTTTATTGGAGCGGCATCGGAAGAGGCATGCATGCGCTGATCATCGGCCATGTCGCGCTGGCCATCCCCTATGTCGTCCTGGTGGTCGGGACCGGCTTCAAGACCGTCCGTGCCGACCTGGAAGAGGCCGCCATGAGCCTTGGCTCGACGCCGGTTCATGCCTTCTTCAGCGTGACACTGCCCCTGCTCTATCCCAGCATTCTCGGTGCGGCGCTCTTTGCATTCGCCGTCTCGCTGGATCAATTCGTCATTTCCTATTTCCTAGCCACGCCGGGCTATTCGACCCTGCCGGTGCAAATCTATGCGGCAATACGCAAGGGGTTCACACCCGAAATAAACGCCATCTCGACGCTTCTCCTGCTCGGCTCGATGGCAGCCATCCTGATCTTTGCGCGCTTTGCCAAACCCGGAGAAAACCGTGACCAACGTTAAAGTCCAGTCCGTCGCCAAGAGCTTCGGCGCAACGCCCGTCCTGACCGACATCACGACCGAATTCGGCGAAGGTTCCTTTACCAGCCTGCTCGGACCCTCTGGCTCCGGCAAGACGACATTGCTGCGCATCGTTGCCGGCTTCATCCGTCCGGATCAGGGCGTGGTGATGATCGGCAAGAACGATGTAACGCATATACCCGTTTGGGGACGAAACATCGGCATGATGTTCCAATCTTATGCGTTGTTCCCCCATATGACCATCGCGCAGAACGTTGCCTTCGGGCTCGAGCGGCGCGGCATTCGCGGAGATGCAGCCCGCAAGGAGGTGGAGCGTGCGCTCGAGATGGTGCGTCTGCCCGGTTTCGGCAATCGCCTTCCCAAGCAGCTCTCCGGCGGCCAGCAGCAGCGCGTCGCGCTGGCGCGAGCCATCGTCATCAAGCCGAGCGTGCTGCTGCTTGATGAACCTCTCTCGGCTCTCGATCGGCGCCTGCGGCAGGAGATGCAGGTCGAACTTCTGCGTATCCAGCGCGAAAGCGGCCTGACGACCATTTTCGTCACCCATGACCAGGAAGAAGCGCTGACGCTTTCCGACAATGTCGCCATTCTCGACAAGGGCCGGATCGTGCAGATCGGCGCCCCGGCTACGGTCTACGAGCAGCCGCGTACGCGCTTTGCCGCCGAATTTCTCGGTGACTCCAACTTCCTGGCCGGCACGGTCGAGGCAGGTGCGGTGCGGCTCGACAACGGCGCCGTCGTCCAAACCACAAGCACGCTTCCGGTCACCGGAAGTAAGGTGACGCTCGCGGTACGCCCGGAAAAGATGTCCACCGCGCCCGACACGGGGACCAACAGAATCTCAGCCCGGATCACCACCGTCATCTATGCTGGTGCGGTGCTGTCCTACATGCTGGAAACAGTCGATGGCCTTGCGCTGAAGCTTTTCGCACAGAACCGAGACGGCCAACTGCTACGGCAGGGCGAGACCGTGACGCTTTCCTGGTCTCCCGAACATACCGTCGCGCTCGCGGATTGACACGATGGGGGCGCACAAGCGGGCATCGAACTTCCGGCATGTCGTAATCGACATGCAGCGCCTTTTCGCGGAGAAGACGGCGTGGCACACGCCAGCGCTGGCATCGATTTTGCCGAACGTCGTGCGGCTAAGCACGGCTCTGCGTTCCCACACGCTCTTTGCCCGCTTCATCGTTCCGCGGACGGCGGAGGCGGCGGAAGGAAGTTGGCAAGGATATTATCAGCGTTGGTCGATGATAACCGGTCCATGGCACGATCCGGCGCTGCACAATCTCGTCGAACAGCTGTTGCCGCTGGCGAACGAAGCAAACATGTTCGACAAGCTTGGCTATTCCGTATTCGCCGGGACGGACCTGCATCGGCGGCTCGAGCACGAGCAAGTCGGCACGCTGATCTTTTCGGGCATCGAGTCCGATGTCTGCGTTTATGCGAGCGTGATGGCGGCGATCGATCTTGGCTATGAGGTCATCCTTGCGACCGACGCCCTCGCCAGTGCGGATGACCGAGCCCACAAGGCCGTTCTTGACGTCCTCGCGCCGCGGTTGCCGGAGCAGATCTCACTCATGTCGACGCAGGCCATTCTCGACAACTGGGCACAAGACCTTAATTCTTGAAAACGCCGCGCCGGAGAGGTGCAGCGACGATGCGGGGGGAAGATGGATAAGAGACCGGACGAAACCAACGACCAGGCAGCAAATACCCAGCCCACGGAAAGAGCCGGCATGTCGGACTATGCGCTCGGCGAGCAGATTGGCTTCCTTCTGCGCCAGGCCAACCAGCGACATGTCGCGATCTTCACGAACCTGATGATGGAGAAGCTGACAACGACGCAATGGGCAGCACTCGTCAAGCTGCGCGATCTTCAGCCCTCCTCCCAGGGCAAGCTTGGCCGAGAGACCGCAATGGACATGGCCACCATCAAGGGCGTGGTCGACCGGCTTGCGAAACGCGATCTTGTCAAAACCGCGCCCGATCCGACGGACGCCCGCAGGCTTGTCCTCACCCTGACGGAGGAGGGCGAAGGCATCGTCGATCGCAATCTCGCCGTCGCCGCGGATATTTCGCGGGAAACACTCGGGCCTCTCAGCTATGCCGAGCGCGTCATGCTGACCGAACTGCTGCGCAAGATCAGCTGATACGCCGAAGACTCCGACACAGCCACGGATGAAGACCATGGGAGAACATAGCGAGTTGAACAGCGCCGAACTGGTCGAGCACCTGAGCGACGAAGAAAAGGTAGACCTTATCAGCGGGCGCGGATTGTGGAAGACGGCCGCCATTGAGAAGCTCGGCATCGTATCGATCGTCATGACCGACGGCACCTATGGCGTCCGATATTCCACGACACAGATCGAAGCGGGTGATAGCGATGAAAACGATCTCGCGGCGTTTCAGGCGTTGGTGAACCAGCAGGCCGACGATAACATGTTCGGCTCTACCCGGCCGGCCACCTGCTTTCCGAACGGCAATCTCCTCGGCTGCTCCTGGGATGTGGAGCTGGCAGCGCGCGTGGGCGACGCCCTGGCGGCGGAATGCCTGAGCATGGGCGTGCGCCTGCTGCTCGGGCCCGGCATCAATACTCGGCGCACGCCGCTTGCCGGCCGCGCCTATGAATATTATTCGGAAGATCCAGTCATCAACGGCGAGCTGGCCGCCGCCCTCATCAATGCATTGCAGGATCGGGGCGTGGGGACCTCGCTCAAGCACTTCGCCTGCAACAATTCGGAACTCGATCGCACCACGATGAGTTCGGATGTCGACGAGAGGGCGCTTCGCGAAATCTATCTTGCCGGCTTCGAGCGCGCGATCGCCAAGAGCAATCCGTGGACGGTGATGAGCGCCTATAACCCGATCAACGGCGTGCAAGCCTCGGAACATGCGTGGCTGCTGACCGACGTGCTGCGCCGGCAATGGGGCTATGAGGGCCTTGTCGTTTCCGACTGGCATGCCATCAAGGATCGTGTGGCCTCAATCGCCGCCGGCTGCGACCTCGACATGCCGGAAAGCGCGCCGCGCAAGAGAAGGCTGCTCGCCGCCCTGAAATCCGGTCACGCCGATCGCGCAAGGCTGGATGACGCTTGCCGGCGCGTTCTCAACCTGGTTCGCAAGTGCTCTACAGCACAACCATCTGCCCCGGTCGATCTGGAGACCCATCATCAACTCGCCCGGCGGATCGCTGCGGAATCAATCGTGCTTCTCAAGAATCGTGACGATGTCCTTCCGCTCGACCCGGCCCGACTGAACCGGATCGTCGTCATCGGCGATGGCGCGATCCATCCGCAGATCCAAGGTTCCGGATCGGCGACCACTAATCCTTACCGCGTCGATCTACCGATCGAACGGCTGAGAGCGCGAAGCGGCGCATCGCTGCGCATGGATCACATTCGATCTCCGGCGTTCGCGCAGGGGCAAGAAAACGAAACAGTGGCGAATATCCTGGCCGATTGCGCCGGAGCCGACACGATCATCGTCTTCGCAGAGAACGCCAAGAGCCGCAACGGCGAAGGTAACGATCGCGACAGCCTTGAGCTGGAGCCATGGCAGAATACGACAATCGCCGCCCTCGCCGCAGCAAACCACGCAGTCATCGTGGTGCTGTCGATGCCGGACGCCGTCGCCATGCCCTGGCTCCGCGACGTCGATGCGGTGCTTGCCGCCTTCTACCCAGGTCAGGGCGGTGGCGAAGCGATCACTCAGATCATCTTCGGCGAACAAAATCCCTGTGGCAAGCTCAGTGCGACGATGCCCGTAAGGATCGAGGATATCCCGGGCTGGCATAGCTATCCCGGAGAAAACCGCCACCATGTCTACAGCGAAGGAATATTCGTCGGTTACCGTTTCTATGATCGGAAAAAGCTTGAGCCATTATTCCCCTTCGGTCATGGTCTCAGCTACACCCAGTTTTCCTATGAGACACTATCCCTGGATCGCCAGGACATAGGCGCGGATGATGTCTGCGAAGTTGCATTCACTCTTCGTAATTCCGGCGCCCGCCAGGGCAAGGAAATCGTGCAACTCTACATCCGGCCGATCGAGCCTGATCTAGCCCGGCCTTTGCGAGAATTGAAAGCCTTTACAAAAGTCGATCTGAAGCCAGAGGAGGCAAAAACCGTCACATTCACGCTCTCCCGCAGGGATTTCTGTCACTACGATCCTGCAGAAGGGCTTTGGGTTCTGCGTGCCAAGGCCTTCGCTATCGAAGTCGGCGCGTCCTCGCGCGATATCAGACAGACGGCCGAACTTTACTGCCGACCGGATACCAGGCCGGCACGAAAATTGTCACCCGCCTCGACACCCGCCGAAGTACTGTCTGATCCCAGCGCGGAGCGGGTTCTACGCAACCTGATAGGCGATAAGCTTGGCTTTTCGGCTGAAGAGACCGAAGCTATTATCGAAAAAATAAGTGGCTCGTTTCTCGGCATCTACGATACGATTAGCTGGTATCTGGATGACAAATTGCAAGAAGAAGAAATTGCAGACGCGCTCGCGAATTTGCACCAATGAACCAGTGCTTGGCTGAACCTCCTAGCTCGACGTTACATTTTGCCACCGCGCTTCTCGACGAGTTGTAAATGACGCTCTTGAGGGGAATCGAACTTCAGACAAACAAACCAAATCCCAAAGTCCTTGGATTATCGCCCGTCAGGACGGGTTAAATTCCGGCCTGGCAGCTCAGGCTACGATTTCGGTCGATTGGACTCATTCGTATCAGCCAACATTTGCGGATCATCTTTTCCCAGAATCACGAAACTTTGGGACAGATTTGTTCGATAAACTATAAAATCTATAGACTATATCATGAGAATTGAGGGGTTTGCATGACTGTGCTTGGTATTTCTGGCGCCATTCGACGCCCTTCACGGACGACTCGTCTTGTGGAGCTGATCATGGAAGCGATTGAGAGCCAGCTCGGCGTTAGGACCGGTCGACTGGATTTGGTGGATGCCGCGCCGATCCTGTTCCGCGCTCTTCGAGTTGATCAGCTTGATGCGCAGGGACGGGCTATCATCCAACATGTCGAAACGGCAGATGTGCTGGTGGTCGGCTCACCTGTCTATCGAGCGTCCTATACCGGCGCGCTTAAACATCTTTTTGATCTCGTCGACTACCGGGCGCTTGCTGGAAAGAAGGTTATTCTGGCCGTCACCGGCGGAACACCGATGCATGGGCTCATAATCGAACACCAGCTTCGGCCGCTACTCGGCTTCTTCGGCGCCTTGACCGTGCCAACCGGGATTTACGCAGTCGAGTCTGATTTCACCGATTATGCGCTGACCAATCCGGCCATACGCCGGCGCATCGAGCGTGCTGTCGACGAACTTAGCGAGCTTTTGCCTTCGGTGAGGCGGAGCGCTGACAGCCCATCACATCTCTTGCCAGCAATTGCCTGAAGCAAGCCTGAGCGGTCTGTTCTACGAAAGAGGGGAAACCTAATGTCGCGTGCAAATAATGACGCCCTGAAATTCGCCTATTGGGTGCCGAACGTGTCCGGCGGATTGGTGATCTCGAACATCGAGCAGCGCACGAGTTGGACGATCGACTACAACAGAAAGCTTGCGCAGATCGCCGAGGCGAGCGGTTTCGACTATGCGCTGAGCCAGATCCGATTTACGGCCGGATATGGTGCTGAGTATCAGCATGAATCCGTTTCCTTCAGTCATTCGCTTCTGGAGGCGACGACAACGCTGAAGGTGATTGCCGCGATCCTGCCCGGTCCTTGGACGCCGGCGCTGGCGGCCAAGCAGATCGCGACGATCAACCATCTCACCAATGGCCGCGTCGCGGTCAATATCGTCAGCGGCTGGTTCCGCGGCGAATTCCATGCCATCGGCGAACCCTGGCTCGATCACGACGAGCGCTATCGTCGCTCCGAAGAGTTTATCCGTGCGTTGCGCGGCATCTGGACGGAGGACAGCTTCACCTTCCGCGGCGATTTCTATCGTTTCACCGATTACGCGCTGAAGCCGAAGCCGATCGATCCGCAGCCGGAAATCTTCCAGGGTGGCTCGTCGCGCGCCGCGCGTGACATGGCTTCGCGGGTGTCCGACTGGTATTTCACCAATGGCAATACGCCCGAAGAGATCGCCAGGCAGGTGGACGACATCCAGTCCAAGGCAAAGGCCAACGGCCATCACGTCCGCATCGGCGTCAACGCCTTTGCCATCGTCCGCGATACCGAGGAAGAGGCAAAGTCAGTGCTTGCCGAGATCGTCGAGAAGGCCAATCCCGACGCCGTCAAGGCTTTCGGTCACGAGGTGAAGAACGCCGGCAAGGCCTCCCCCGAAGGTGAGGGCAACTGGGCGAAATCCAGCTTCGAGGATCTCGTGCAATACAATGACGGCTTCCGTTCCAATCTGATCGGCACGCCGCAGCAGGTGGCGGAACGCATCATCCGGTTGAAGCAGGCCGGCGCCGACCTGATCCTGCTTGGCTTCCTGCACTTCCAGGAGGAGGTGGAGTATTTCGGCAAGCACGTCATTCCGCTGGTCCGGGAACTGGAAGCGGCGCAGGCCGCTCAACCGGTCGCCGCAGAATAGACATGCCGAGAGAAGCGGGCCGCAAGAGTAGCCCGCAATCGGCGACGCATGGCGGAACCTTGAAGGCTCCGACGGGAACCTGTGCCTCATCAGCCAATGAATGCCGTGAGGGATCGCGAGAGGGAAGGACATAGACGCAATGACCTACGCGCTTAGAGGGGTCGACACATCCCCTCCTCTGCCGGAACCCCAGGGCCGCCGTATCGAGACCGCAGCTCATACCCGTTCGGCGGCCAACGCGGCGATTACGTCTGCAGACGTTCTGCTTGCGCTTGATGACGTCAGCCTTTCCTTTGGCGGCGTCTCAGCTCTCGCCGATATCGATCTCAGCGTCGAACGCGGCGAAATCCGCGCCATCATCGGGCCGAACGGTGCCGGAAAGAGCTCGCTCGTCAACGTCATCAGCGGCGTCTATCGGCCTGATCGGGGCCATGTCCGGATCGCTGGAAAACGTTATGGCAATGTCCCAACCGCGAAGCTTGCACGCCTCGGTATTGCCCGGACATTTCAGAACCTTGCCCTTTTCAAAGGCCTGAGCGTCCTCGACAATGTCGTCTCCGGTCGGGCTCATACCGTCCGCTCAAGCTTCATCGGCCAGATCGCGCGGATCGGCACTGCGCGCCGGGAAGAAGCGGATGCCCGCGAGCGCGCACGGCAGATCCTTTCCTTCCTGCATCTTGACGATGTCGCAGACCGGCTTGCCGGCACCCTGCCCTACGGGCTGCAGAAGCGGGTCGAACTTGCCCGGGCGCTGGTTGCGGAGCCGAATATTCTGCTTCTGGACGAGCCGATGGCCGGCATGACGGCAACCGAAAAGCAGGAAATGGCCGGCTTCGTGCAGGCTACCCGGAAAGCCCATGGCACCACGATCATTCTGATCGAGCACGACATCGGCCTCGTGATGGAACTGTCGGATCGGGTCGCCGTGCTCGACTACGGCCGCAAGATCGCCGACGGCACCCCGGAAGAGGTGCGGGCCGATCGGCGCGTCATCGATGCCTATCTGGGCGTGGCTGCCGAAAACGAAGACGGAGCGGGAATCTGATGGCGGACTTCGATTGGCTTTTTTTCATAGAGGTGCTTGTCGGCGGACTGCTGTCGGGCGTCATGTATTCGCTTGTCGCGATCGGCTTCGTCCTGATCTACAAGACCTCCGGCGTGCTCAATTTCTCTCAAGGGGCACTCCTGCTTTTTGCCGCCCTTACCTTTGTCAGCCTGGTCGAGAAAGGCGTGCCGTTTGCGCTGGCGCTCGCGCTCACCTTTGCGCTGATGGTCATCATCGGCATTGCTATCGAACGCATCGTGTTGAGGCCGCTCACCAATAAGCCGCCCATCACGCTGTTCATGGCCACGCTTGGCCTCTCTTACATCATCGAGGGTGCTGCGCAGTTGATCTGGGGGACGCAGGTGCATGGCCTTGATCTCGGCATCGACGACGTTCCCTTCGACGTCGGCGGCGTGCTCATCAGCCAGTTCGACATCTTTGCAGCAGCGGTGGCGGCCATCATGGTGGCGCTGCTGTCGATCTTTTTCCGTTATACCCGCGTCGGTCTCGCCTTCCGTGCCGTCGCCGACGATCAGTTCGCAGCCCTTGCCGTCGGTCTGCGTCTGCCCTGGATCTGGGCCACGGTCTGGGCGACTGCAGGTCTGGTGGCGCTGGTGGCGGGGCTCCTTTGGGGCGCGCGCCTTGGCGTTCAGTTCTCGCTGTCGCTGGTCGTCCTGAAAGCGCTGCCGGTCCTGGTGCTGGGCGGTTTTGACTCCGTTGCCGGAGCCATCGTCGGCGGACTGCTCATTGGAGCAAGCGAGAAGCTCGCCGAGGTCTATATCGGCGACTATTTCGGCGGCGGGATCGAGAGCTGGTTTGCCTATGTCGTGGCGCTCGCCTTCCTGCTCATCCGTCCCTCGGGCCTGTTTGGCCAGAAGCTCGTCGAAAGGGTCTGAACCATGGCGTCCATCACACATGATCTTGGCCGCACCCAGATGCTTCCGCGCTGGCTCGCACCGGCAGCCCTTCTTGCCGTCGCCTACCTCGTCGTCCCGCTCGTCGGCACAAACTATCTCTTCGAAGCGATCCTGCTGCCGTTCCTGGCGCTCAGCCTTGCCGGCGTCGGTTTGAACATCCTGACCGGCTATGCCGGGCAGGTCTCGCTCGGCAGTGCCGCCTTCATGGCGGTCGGCGCCTTCGGTGCCTATAATTTCAATCTGCGCGTCGAGGGACTGCCGCTGATCGCAAGCATCGTGCTCGCGGGTCTGTCGGCCGCGGCAATCGGCATCATCTTCGGCCTGCCGAGCCTGAGGCTCAAAGGCTTCTACCTTGCGGTCTCGACGCTCGCGGCACAATTCTTCGTGCAATGGGGACTGACCAAGTTCAGCTGGTTTTCCAACGACTCCGCCTCGGGCGTAATCGACGCACCGCCGCTTCGCATCGGCGGCCTCACCTTGGATGACGCGATCGGCCGCTATCTCTTCGCGCTGACAGTCGTCACGGTGCTGACATTTCTGGCGCTGCGGTTGGTGTCATCCCAGACAGGGCGGAATTTCATCGCAGTGCGTGACAACGAGACGGCGGCCCGCATCATCGGCGTGCCGGTCTTGAAGACCAAGCTGCTGGCCTTTGCGATTTCCTCCTTCATCATCGGCGTTGCCGGCGTGCTCTGGGCCTTTACCTATCTGCGCACCGTGGAGCCGGCGGGTTTCAACCTCGATCGCTCGTTTCAGGTGCTGTTCATCATCATTATCGGTGGGCTCGCCTCCATCCGCGGTGCCTTTCTCGGGGCGGCACTGATCGTCGTGTTTCCGCTCTTCCTGTCGCGATTGGGCGCATTCTTTCTCGGCGACATCTTTGATTCCGGCGTGCTCGACATGAGCCAGCGTATCGTGCTCGGCAGCCTGATCATCCTCTTTCTCATTCTCGAACCGGACGGCCTCGTCGCTCTCTGGGACGGAAACATAAGACGAATCGGCAGCGCTCTGACACGGCGCTGAACTGAACCCGGAGCGCGTGCTCCCAAAAGCAAGAAATCCATTTTCGATCAATGCAGGTCCGGTCATCTCGCCGGCCATCACCCGGAGTGTATCCAGAAATGACATTCTTCAGCAAACTCAAGATCGCGGCGCTCGCCGCCGGGATCGGCTTCTCCATCGCACTTCCCGCCGCACACGCCGACGAGCAGTATTTTCCGCTGCAAAGCTATCGTGTCGGCCCATACGCGGCTGGTGGCACCGGCTTCTTCGGCGGCTTCATCGATTATCTGAACCTGATCAACACGCGCGACGGCGGTGTGAACGGCGTCAAGCTCACCTGGGACGAATGCGAAACCCAATACGAAGTCGAGCGCGGCGTCGAATGCTACGAGCGACAGAAAAGCCATCCGAACGCCGCGGCGTGGAACCCGCTGTCCGTCGGCATCGCCTATGCAATGATCGACCGCATCACCCAGGACAAGGTGCCGCTGATCACGATCAATCATGGCCGCACCGATTCCACCGATGGCCGCGTCTTCCCTTACGTGTTCCCGCTGCTGCTCAATCCCTACAGCGAAACGTCCGGCATCGTGAACTACATTGCCTCCAAGCTCGGCGGGCTGGACAATCTCAAGGGTAAGAAGATCGTGGTCCTCTACCACGGCTCGCCCTATGGCAAGGAAACCATCCCGATCTACGAACTCCTGTCGAAGAAATACGGCTTCGACCTGCAGCAGATCGAGGTTCCCCATCCCGGCAACGAGCAACAGTCGCAATGGCTGACGATCCGCCGGGCAAAGCCTGATTATGTCGTATTGCGCGGCTGGGGCGTGATGAACCCTGTCGCCCTTAAGACGGCCGTCAAGGTCGGCTACCCGGTCGATCACATCATCGGCAATGTCTGGTCGAACTCCGAGGAAGACGTCATCCCTGCCGGCGAAGCGGCAAAGGGCTACACCGCCATTACCACCCAAGCCTCGGGCGCCGAATATCCGGTCGTCAAGGAGATCGTCAAGACGCTGTATGACCAGGGCAAGGGCAATCTCGAGGACAAGAGCCGTATCGGTTCCGTCTATCACAATCTCGGCATCGTCAACGGCATTCTGAACGTCGAGGCAATCCGCATCGCACAGGAGAAGTTCGGCAAGCGAACGCTGACCGGAGACGAGGTGCGTTGGGGCTTCGAGCATTTGCGGCTTGATCCGGCCCGCGTCGAGGCGCTGGGCGCCAAGGATCTGTTCCACTCCATCAATGTCACCTGGGACAATCACGAGGGCAATGGCTACGTGACCTTCCAGCAATGGGACGGCAAGAAATGGAAGGTGGTTTCCGATTGGATCGCGCCGGATTGGGCTCTCTTACGTCCTATTATCGAAAAGTCGTCCGAGGCCTATGCCAAGGAGAAAGGCATCAAGCTGCGTACCTCCCAAGACGCGGAAGCCGCCACCAACTGATTGGCGGCAAGCCGAACCCTGGCGGCAAGCATGTCGCCAGGGTTCGGTCCGGTCTGCGACAAATCCGAGGAAAGTCATATGGTCGATGCGGATATCCTGCTCAGCGTCGAAGGCGTGAAGGCAACCTACAACCATACAATCAGGGCGCTGAGCGCGGTGAGCCTCACCGTCAAGCGCGGCGAGATCGTCGCCCTGCTCGGCGCCAATGGTGCCGGCAAGACGACGACGCTCAAAGCCATTTCCAACCTTCTGCCGGCCGAACGCGGCCAGATCGCTGCGGGACATGTTCGCTTCGGCGAAATCGATGTGACGACGACAAGCCCAGCGGCACTTGTTCGCGCCGGGCTCGTGCAGGTGCTCGAAGGCCGCCATTGCTTCCGTAGTTTGACCGTGGAGGAGAACCTGATCTCCGGTGGGCTTGGCCGTAGTGCGACACGCTCTGAAATCGCCGTCGATCTCGAAAAGATCTACGCCTGGTTCCCGCGCCTCAAGGAAAAGCGCCGCGTGACCTCGGGGCTTACCTCCGGCGGTGAACAGCAGATGACAGCGATCGGCCGCGCGCTGATGTCACGGCCGCGACTGCTCGTCCTCGACGAGCCTTCAATGGGTCTGGCGCCGCTTGTCGTCCAGGACATTTTTCGGACCTTGCGCCGCCTGAATGAAGAGGAAGGGCTCTCCATTCTCGTCGCCGAACAGAACTCGGCCATCGCGCTGAAATATGCAGATCGTGCCACGATCCTCGAAAACGGTGTCACAGCCATCAACGGGACAGCCGCAGATCTGCGCCAACGCAAAGAGGTGCAAGACCTCTATCTCGGCCGCAAAGCGGCAGCCAGCGACCACCTCGCACCCCTGCTCCCCGCAATCAATCCCCAAACCCATCACAACTGAAGAGGAGAGTTTGACATGACGATTTCGCAAGTGAAGACCGACAACGCCGCCAAAGCGGTTCCACCGGTCGCAAGGCCAGCCGAGCCAGCTCACATCATCAAGAACGACGCCGAGGCAATCGCCGTCGCCAAGAAACTGGCGACTGAGTTTATCAAGGATTCCGCCAAGCGCGATCGTGAGCGGATTTGGCCGGCGGCCGAACTCGACGCCTTTTCCCAAAGCGGGCTGTGGTCGATCAACGTCCCGAAAAAGTTCGATGGGCCAGAGGTTTCCTACGCCACGCTCGCAAAGGTGATCGAGATCATCTCGGCGGCCGATTCATCCATCGGCCAGGTCGCCCAAAACCATCTGGGCGTCGTCGCCGCCATCCGCACCGTCTCCGATGAGGCACAGCAGAAGCTGCTGTTTGACGAGGTGCTGAAGGGGACCCGTTTCGGCAACGCGTTTTCCGAGTTTGGTTCCAAGCGGGCCGTCGATTTCGAGACCAAGTTTACCGACGCCGGCGACCATGTGATCGTCAAGGGGCAGAAATTCTATTCCTCAGGCGCACTCCTTGCCCATCTGGTGCCGATTGTCGCACTCGATGACGAAGGCCGCGCCTGGTACGCGATTGCCGACCGCGGCGCACCGGGGCTTACCGTCATCGACGACTGGTCGAGCTTCGGCCAGCGCACGACGCTTTCCGGCACGGTGATTATCGACGACGTCAAGGTACCCAAGACGCATCTGGTGCCGGGCTATAAAGGCTATGATAAGCCGACCGCGGACGGCGCCATTTTCCAGATCATCCAGGTTGCGGTCGATACCGGCATTGCGCAAGCCGCAATCGACGAGACGATCGATTTCGTGCGCACGAAGAGCCGCGCTTGGGTGGACAGCGGGCTCGAGCGTGCCTCTGACGACCCGTATACGATCCAGGCGGTCGGCGATCTGACCCTGCGCCTGCATGCAGCCCAGGCACTGCTTGAAAGGGCTGGCTACGCCATCGATCGGGCGGTGGCCGATCCGACTGAAGAGACCGTGGCCGAGGCGCAGATTGTCACAGCCGAAGCGAAGATCCTCTCCACGGAAATCGCCATTGCCGCCACCAACAAGCTGTTCGAATTGGCAGGCACCCGCTCGACACTCGCCGAACATAATCTCGACCGACATTGGCGCAACGCGCGCACTCATACGCTGCACGATCCGGTACGGTGGAAATACGCCATCCTCGGCAAATATTTCCTGAACGGGGAAAAACCACCGCTTCACGCCTGGAGCTAGTTGCGATGATAAACTGGGCGCGGACAATCTTTCGCGCCCTTTCCAATGAATTGAATATGCTCGAACCGGAGCGCATCCGCACAGTTCTTCGCTTTGACATCGTTCCTTGCGAACCGCTGCCAAATTTTCGAATGGAAACGGCGAAAAACATAAAGCTCTTGAAAGGATACTAACCGACATCGCCCGCGTCGGTCTGGAGCTCAAGGTAAAAGCCTAAAACCCTGAAGGCCATCGCTGATGAGCATGCATGACCGTGAGAATCTCTACGTCTTGCTCGACACGGTAAGGAATAATGTAGAGGATATCCGTCAGCACCAGTTCGCGCGTGCCGTGGATGCGACCAACGCGACCTGTTGCGGGAAACTCGGCAAGCATGTCTACTGCCGACACGATTCGCGCGACCACCCGTGCAGCGGCATCCGGATTATCCTTCTGGATATGTGCGCCAATCCCATCAAGCCGCCGCAGTGCTCTTTTCGTCCATCGGATAGGCTTTCCGCTCATGATGTATGAGCAGACTTGATGTATTTTCCAATGACTTTCGCCACCTCGCCGCCGCTGGCGAAGTCGCCTCGGCTGGCTTCAGCCAACCCAGCCTCGATTTCGGCAATTTGCCACTCCTCGCGAGCAACGTAGTCCTCGATCGCCTGGGCTGCCATGTAAGATCGCGAGCGATCAAGCTTTTCCGCGATCTGGTCGAGTTTACTAGCCGTTTCATCTGAAACACGTACGGTGAATGCAGTCATGATCAAACCTTCCCTGGTTCACAACGATTATGGATGAACCACTGTAGTTCATCAAGGTTCAAAGCAACTGAATGGATCAGCACCAAATGAAAATGGGGATCTGTTCTAGGTGGAAATCAATGCGACCGGCGCGGTGGCCGTTGCCAGGCAGATATTCGTCGCCCGCGGGATCGGCGCCGGCCAGATCCCGGAAGCATCGCCGAAGCCACTTCCGCTTGACGAGGCGACAGATACGCCGCGTGCTCAAGGCGTCGAACAGAATGTCAGTCCGCCCTCCAGGGGCGTCGTCGACTATACGAACGGCGTGCTGTTCAAGGACTTGTGGCTGCGTCCGGGTCTTGCGCCGCGCGACCGCAGCCTGATCACGGTCACCGCACTCATCGCATCTGGTCAGGTGGCCCAGATCACCTATCACCTCAACCGGGCTATGAACGCCGGATTGAGCCAGGACGAGGCGTCGGAAGTGCTCACGCACCTGACCGTCTTTGCGGGTTGGCCAAACGTGATGTCTGCAGTGCCTGTCTTTAAGGACGTCTTCGAGAAGCCACAGACGTGACCAATCGTCATGGATTCATGCCCGGTTCTACCACCAAGGATCAAGGCCTGACCGGTGGCCGACGCGGCTTCAGCCGCGCTCCCGCAGCGCGTCGACGACGATATTGAACGCTGCCGACGATTGACGGCGGCTTGGGTAGTAGAGGTGATAGCCCGGATAATGCGGGCACCAGTCGCCCAATACCTGCACCAACTTCCCCGCCTCGATTTCGGGCGCTGCCAATCCGTCCGGTATGAAGCCCAATCCGAACCCATCGATGGCCATCGACTTGATCTGTGTGATGCCGTTGCAGGTCATCTGACCGTCGACGCGTACGCGCATCTCCTGGCCGTCCTTCTCGAACTCCCAAGCATAGAGACCGCCGCGGGTCGGCAAGCGAAGGTTGATGCATTGATGACGCGTCAGGTCCTGCGGGGTGCGCGGCGCGGGATTGCGTTCCAGATAGTCGGGCGAACCGATGACAATCATCCGCTGTTCGGGGCTGATCCGCACGGCGATCATTCCCTGCGAGACGATCTCGCCGAGCCGGACGCCCGCATCGAACCGTTCGGCGACAATGTCCGTCAGGCCATAGTCGATCACGAGTTCGACCTTGATGTCGGGATAGTCGCGCAAGACCTTGCGGAGCTTCGGCCACAGCACGAAGTCGATCGCATAGTCCTCGGCGGTGATCCTTATCCTGCCGGCCGGCTTCTCTCGCTTGTCGGTGAGGGAAAACAGCTCCCCTTCGATTTCCTCGAAGCGAGGCCCTATCGTGTTCAAGAGATGCTCGCCCTCCGGCGTCGGTGCGACGCTCCTGGTCGTCCGGGTCAGGAGACGGACGCCGAGGCGCTCCTCAAGATCTCGGACGGTATGACTGAGTCCGGATTGTGAGACGCCAAGCTTCGCAGCGGCTCTGGTGAAGCTGCGCTCGCGGGCGACCACGAGAAAAGACAGCAGATCATTGACATTCTCGCGCAGCATTCCGGCTCTCCAAACGTCCTTCACGGCACGCATATCACGAATTCATGCGACAGACCCATAAGTTTTTGCAGAATTATACGTATATTTGTTCTGAATGATTGGCCCTATCTTCTTGGCGGAAATGAAAATCCAGAAGGACTGAACGATGGACATCACCAGAACTGGCACCACGCCGTCGGGCAAAGGACCGGCCGAGTGGTTCACAGGCACCGTTCGCGTCGACCCCATGTTCGCGGCAAATGAAGCACGTCGCGGTTCGGCAGCAGCAGTCACCTTCGAGCCCGGCGCTCGTACTGCCTGGCACACGCACCCGCTTGGGCAGACCCTGATCGTGACCGCCGGTTTCGGCCGCGTGCAGCGCGAGGGTGGTCCGATTGAGGAAATCCGGCCCGGCGACGTCGTCTGGTTTCCGCCAGGCGAGAAGCATTGGCATGGCGCGTCGCCGACAACTGCAATGACGCACATCGCCGTGCAGGAGCACATCGACGGCAAGGTGGCAGACTGGTTAGAGCACGTGACGGACGACCAGTATCAGGGCTGATGCGACCTTTGACGAAGTGGCGGCCGTCGGCCGAGCTCCACTCAATCAACAAACAGGGAAAAAATGGCATGACATTCAACTTCGAAAACAAGGTGGCTCTCGTCACCGGAGCTGCATCGGGCATGGGCCTTGCCACGGCGAAGGCGTTTGCCTCCGCTGGCGCCTCTGTTGTGCTTGCTGACGTCAATAAGGAAGCGGTGGAAGCCGCTGCGACTGCGCTGGCGACCGAGGGACACAAGGTCATCGGCATCCGCTGCGACGTCGCCGACCTGGCCGACGTTGAAGCGATGGTGACAAAGACAATCGAGACCTTCGGAGGGCTCGATGCGGCGTTCAACAATGCGGGTGTCCAGAGTCCCGTCGCCGAAACGGCGCTCGCCAATCCCCACGATTACGACTTCGTCATGGGCGTCAACCTGCGCGGTATCTGGAACTGCATGAAGTGTGAACTGCTGCACATGCGCGAAAAGGGAAGCGGAACGATCGTCAACAACTCTTCACTCGGCGGGCTTGTCGGCATCGCCGAGCGAGGCATCTACCATGCGTCTAAGCACGGCGTGGTAGGGCTGACGAGAAGCGCCGGTCTGGAATACGCGCCGAAAGGAATCCGAATCAACGCCATCTGCCCCGGCATCATCGCGACGCCGATGGTCACTGGCATGCTCGAAACCCAACCCGAGGCCATGGACCTGATGATGAAGGACGTGCCGATCGGGCGACTGGGCCGGGCAGAAGAGATCGCCGACGCCGTCCTCTGGTTGTCCAGCTCGGCTTCGACCTTCGTTATTGGGCACGCGCTTCCGGTCGACGGCGGCTACACGGTTCGCTGAACCACAGCAAGGACAAACCCCGATGACATCCGAGATGGACGTGATCGCGATCAAACCGACATCCCCCGCCAAGGTCTCCGAGATGTGGCTGATGGCCGTACTTGGCACATTGTTGGCGTTTGCGTCCATCTCGACCGATCTTTACTTGCCCGCCATGCCGGGGATGAGCGCTGCGCTGCAGACCTCGCAGGGAAGCCTGCAGTACACGGTCTCCGGCTACCTGATCGGCTTCAGCCTCGGGCAGCTCTTCTGGGGTCCGATAGGCGACCGATTCGGACGGAGGGGGCCGGTCGCGTTCGGCCTAATTCTTTTCATGGCGGGCTGCGCGGGTTGCGCCTTGTCGACCAACGTTACCCAACTGATATCCTTCCGTGTCCTGCAGGCGATTGGAGCATGCGCAAGCGTTGTTCTCGCCCGCGCTATGGTGCGAGATCTCTATAGTCGCGACCGCGCTGCAAAGGTTCTCTCGACTCTTATGACCGTCATGGCGATCGCACCGCTTCTCGGGCCGAGCGTTGGTGGCCTGATCCTGCGTGTTGGACCTTGGCCGGCGATCTTTTGGTCGCTTGTCGGCATCGGCTTCGTCACGCTGATCGCGCTCTTTACCATTCCCGAGACGCTCCCGAGGGACCGACGAAACGCCGAGACAATGTCTGGCGCGTTCGCGGCGTACGGAACCCTGATCCGCGACGTCCGACTGCTTGGCTACGCCGGTGCGGTCGGCTTCTTCTACGCAGGCGTCTTTGCTGGCATTTCCAGTTCGTCTTTCGCTTACATCGACTATCATCATTTGTCCCCGCAACTCTACGGCCTTGCCTTTGCCGTCGGAACGATCGGCCTGATGGCCACGAACTTCGCCAATTCCCGCCTCGTGCACCGGTTCGGCAGTGATCGAATGCTGAAGGCAGGCGCCATCGGCGCCGCCCTGACCGGTGTCAACCTCGCTCTCGTAACTGCCACTGATTTCGGAGGAGTGTTCGGGATGGCGACCAGTCTCTGGGCGTTCACTGCGATGAACGGCTTCGTCGCTGCGAATGCGATATCGGGGGCGCTAGCCAACTTTCCGACGCGCGCCGGCGCCGCCTCGGCCCTGACGGGGGCGATCCAATATGGTAGCGGCGTGATCGGATCGGCGGTCACCGGAATACTGGCCGACGGCACCCCATGGCCTATGGGAGCGGTGATCGCCGTTGCAGGCGTTGGAAGCGCCGCTTGTCTCCTCCTTCTCGGTCGTCCGCGGCCCTGAAGACTGGCACGGCGTCCACGGTGGCGGCCGGAGGCGAAGGGGCTACGTACGTTGAACGTGGGAATTCGAGGGAAATCGCAATCCCTGCTCGAAAGGTGAAGCTCGTCAGCACGCATGGAGCAGGCGACGAGTTTATCGCCGTGCTGGCTGCCAACCTTGCTGCCGGGTTGGACATTGAGGTGGCATTGGAAAAGGTCAATGAGGCGGCCGCGATTGTTGATTTCCACTGAGAGCTGACCCGGCGCAGCGCGATATTTCCATTGAGAATTGACCCATGTTTGAACCGTCCCTCGCATGTTTTCAGCGAGGGCTCTGGAGTGATCGACATGGCATTACTGAGCGTGATCCGACGCTGGCATTTTCGAGGGCATCTATCGATCCGGGAGATTTGCCGCAGGACCGGCCTTTCCCGAAATACTATCCGCAAATACCTGCGTGCCGGCGGCGTGGAGCCGAAGTTCAACGCCCCTGAGCGGCCGAGCAAGCTTGATCCGTTTGCGGATCGGTTGTCGACCTGGCTGAAGACGGAATCCAAGAAGGGCCGCAAGCAGAAGCGGACGATGAAGCAGTTGCACGCCGATCTGGTCAGCCTTGGCTACGAAGGTTCCTACAATCGGGTGGCGGCATTTGCTCGAGAATGGCGGGATGATCGGCAGAGGGAATTGCAGACGACGGGCCGAGGGACATTTGTGCCCTTGGCGTTCGAGCCGGGCGAAGCCTTCCAATTCGACTGGTCAGAAGACTGGGCGGTCATTGGCAATGAGCGCACCAAGCTGCAGGTGGCGCACACGAAGCTGAGCTACAGCCGTGCCTTCATCGTGCGGGCTTACCTCCTGCAGACACATGAGATGCTGTTCGATGCCCATAATCATGCCTTCCGTATCTTCGGTGGCATCCCTGGCCGCGGCATCGACGACAACATGCGCACAGCGATCGACAAGGTGGGCCGAGGCAAGGATCGTGACGTCAACGTGCGCTTCATGGCGATGGCCAGCCATTATGTGTTCGAACCTGAGTTCTGCAACCCAGCATCCGGCTGGGAGAAGGGGCAGGTCGAGAAGAATGTTCAGGATGCGCGTCATCGCTTCTTCCAACCGGTCCCGCGCTTTCCGTCACTGGAAGCACTGAACGACTGGCTTGAGCTGCGGTGCAAGGAGTTCTGGGCGAAAACGCCACATGGTCAGATGCGTGGCGCCATCGTCGACCTCTGGGCTGAGGAAGCGCCAACTCTCATGCCCATTTCCAGGCCTTTCGATGGTTTTGTCGAATACACGAAGCGGGTCACACCAACCTGCCTCGTGCATCTGGAGCGCAACCGCTACAGCGTTCCGGCCTCCTTCGCCAATCGACCGGTGAGCCTTCGGGTTTATCCGGAGCGTGTCGTGGTCACCGCAGAAGGTCTGATTGTCTGTGAGCACCGCCGGGTCATCGATCGTTCTCATGATCGGCCGGGCCAGACCATTTACGACTGGCGGCATTATCTGGCGGTCGTTCAGCGCAAACCCGGCGCTCTTCGCAATGGTGCTCCATTCGTCGAGCTTCCTGATGCATTCCGCACTTTGCAGCAATACCTGCTCAAGAAGCCAGGCGGTGACCGCGAGATGGTCGATATCCTGGCGCTCGTTCTTCAACACGATGAGCAGGCCGTCCTGTCGGCCGTCGACATGGCGCGGAAGTCCGGCGTTCCAACCAAAACGCATGTGCTGAACCTGCTGCATTGCCTCGTCGATGGCAAATCCTTCACACCGCCGACCCTCGACGCGCCTCAGGCGCTGACGCTCACCAATGAGCCCAAGGCCAATGTCGAACGGTACGACACCTTGAGAAAGACGGAGGTTCGCCATGCGTCATAACCCGGCAAGCGGCGCGATCGTCATCATGCTGCGGCAATTGAAGATGCATGGGATGGCCCACGCCGTCGGTGATCTTACTGAGCAAGGATCGCCGGCGTTCGAGGCTGCCATTCCGATCCTGTCCCAGCTTCTCAAGGCGGAAACGGCACGACATGGTTACGAAGCCGCGCCAAAAGGGGGGATTTGGTTGTTGCCTTTATCGGCTTTCCCTGCGCTCGACCACGCCTAATGAAACAACCTTCCTTCTCATACAAATCGATTAGCCCGCTCATCGTAATGTCACGACGCCTGCTCTGAAGAGCTTCGGCCGGATCTGCACCGGCTGCAACACCTCCGAGCTTAGCCTTGGCGACTCGTCTGGCTTGCTCGACTGTAATCGGACCGAAATGCCCTATGGTCAGAACGCGCTGGGTGGCTGATCGACCACCGCCATCCGTTCGATACTTGATGATGAAAGTTTTCACGCCTGTTGGAGAGACGCGTAGACCAAAGCCCGAAAGCTCGCTGTCCCATATATGGTAGCGGTCATGATCTGAACACGCCGAATCGACGACATGCTTGGTCAGAAGCACCGCACTTCGCTTCGCCATGATTTACCTCCAGGACCTAAAACGGGGATACCACCATGATCGGAAATTGGAGGATAATAGTAGCGGCGTTTGCGTTGGTACGTCAACTCAACATATTGATATCGTAGGTCTATTTAGAATACTAGCGTGCGATAGAGAAGCTCAATCCCGCCCCTCCTGCGGACCAAGAGACCGGTCGAAGAGAAAGGTGCAGGCGCCGACGTCCCGCCCGCACCGGCCGCCCATCCCTGATCCGGGTGGGCGGCTCGCCTGCCTGATGAAGGTGGCGCCAAGCCGCCTTCTGCACGGTGAACGAGACAATCGTTTCCAGACCATATACTGAGGTGTCCCATGCAACCCAATCCTTGGCTCGTTCTCGCCGCGGTTATTGCCGCATTCGTTCCGGTCGTCGTGGACATGACGATCCTCCATATCGCCATCCCCTCGCTGACCGTCGCGCTCGGAGCGTCGGGAAACCAGGTCCTTTGGATCATCGACATATATCCGCTCGTGATGGCCGGCCTTCTCGTTCCGATGGGCACGCTTGCCGATCGCATCGGCTATCGCCGGATGCTGTTGCTCGGTCTTGGCATCTTCAACCTCGCTTCGATCGCCGCCGCATTTTCCCCGACGGCGCCGGCGCTGATCGCGGCGCGCGCGGCTCTTGGCATCGGATCGTCGATGATCATGCCCTGCGTGCTCGCGCTTGTCCGGCAGGTGTTCGAGGACGATGCAGAACGGGCAACCGCGCTCGGCATCTGGAGCGTGGTCGGCACGGCGGGCGCTGCAATCGGACCGCTGATCGGCGGCCTGCTTCTGGAACGTTTCTGGTGGGGCTCGGTCTTCCTCGTCAACGTACCGGTCATGGCAATCGTCATCCCGATGGTCTGGGTCTTGGTGCCGTCACTGCCGGGAGATCGCCAGACCGCCTGGAATCCGTGGCAGGCGCTGGTGCTGGTCTCAGGCTTGATCCTGACGGTCTTCGGCATCAAATCCGGGGTCAAGGACGGGCTCCACGCATCATCCGCCGCAGCACTCCTCGGCGGCATCGCCATACTTGCCTGGTTCGGGCGGATGCAGGTTTCTTCCAAGAACCCGATCCTCGACCTGTCATTGCTGAAGAAGCCGGCGATCGCCGTCGGCCTGCTGATGGCGTTCATTGCGAGCGGGTCGCTTGCCGGCTTCGAACTGGTGCTGGCGCAGGAACTCCAGTTCGTTCTTGGCAAGACGCCGCTCGAGGCTGGCATCTTCATGCTGCCGCTGGTCGCCGCCGCCGCCGTTGGCGGTCCGCTCGGAGGCCAGCTGGCGACCCGCTTCGGCCTTCGCGCCGTCGCTTCGCTGTCGATGGCAGCCGCGGCTGCGTCGCTATTTGCAATTTCCTTCACCGATTTCGGAAAACACGATTATCTCGTCGCCTTCCTTCTGGCAGTTCTGGGATTTGCGCTTGGCGTTGGCCTTCTGGCATCCTCGATCGCGATCATGGGAAACGCGCCAAAGGAGAGCGCGGGGGCCGCCGGCGCTCTCGAAAGCACCGGCTACGAACTTGGCGGCGGCCTTGGGGTCACCATGTTCGGCGTTCTGGTAAACTCCATCTACCGGTCCTCCTTTTCAGGACCGGCGGGTACTCCGGATAGCGCGACATATTCAATCGGCGAAGCCATGGCGGCCGCGCGCGACCGCGGCGGCGATATGGGCGGGGCAATCGCAGGCGCGGCCAAGACGGCCTTCCTGCAGGCACACGGCTCCGTCCTGATCCTGGTCGCCGCGATGATCGCCATCCTGGCGCTGGTCGTCTTCATCGCGCTTCGAGGAGTACCCGCCGCCAGTCAGCACTGAAGCGCGACGCGGTCTTCCGGCTGGACTGCTTCCGCGATCACGGCGCGCCCGTGCAGATGGAGCGACAGGACTGTCAAGCCATCCTGCTCCTGGCTCGCCGATGCCGCCAGAAGACGAGCAGCAATATGATCACCAGACCGGCGACGACGGCAGCGGCGATGCCGATGCGCGCCAGAAGCAGGAGTGAAGACGCGGGGCCACCAGCCCGCACTTGAGCAACATCGGCAGGTGTGACCGGCGTGCCCGTCCGGCCATAATTGTCAATCACGTAATTCGCCAGCGTCGCGACCTGGCTGTCGTTGAGAGCATTAATGTCATTGGCCTTGCCGCCGAAGCCGGGCATGAAGGCCTGACCCTTGGGCGTGGTCCGGTTGACGCCGTTGAGGATGGTGGCGATCAGATTGTCGTGATTGGCCGCACCTGTCGCCGAATTGTGGAACAGGCTCGGATAATAGGCATCTTTGCTGCCTTGGCCGAGCGCCTGATGGCAGGAGGCACAATTGCCGTAAAACAGCACGGCGCCGCTCGCCTGCAGGTCCGTATCGGAGCGGATCGGGTTCGCGCCCCGCAAGCTAGCAAGCTCGGAGAAGGGTTTGCCGTAGCCGAACCGCGACTGGTCATCCGACGCATCATGCAGCGGCGCCACGGTTTTGATATAGGTCGCGATCGCCGCTACGTCTTGCTGCGTGAGCTTGGAAAAGCTGTGCTCGACGGCCTCGCCCATACTGCCGGCGGCCTGCGCCTTGCCGGGCAGCGAGCCGGTCGACAAATATTGAGCAAGTTCGTCCTTGCTCCAGCTGCCAATACCGCTGCCGCTGTCGGAGGTGATATTTGGCGCATACCATGGGCCGACTTGCCCGCCTCCCAGATAAGATCCGGACAATTCCTGCATCAGAAAGCCGCGCGGCGTATGGCATGTGCTGCAATGCGCAGGTCCATCGGCAAGATATTTGCCGCGGTTCCATTCGGGCGATTGCGTGGCGTCGGCCTCACTAGCGCCGTTGCCGAGGAAAAGGAGGTTCCACGCCATCATCGAGAGGCGAATATTCATCGGAAACGGCAGGGCGGTGCGCGTCGGCACGGTATCGACGGGTTCGACGCCGTGCTGAAAGTAGGTGTAGAGGTCGTGGATATCCGCGTCCGTCAGCACATTGTACGATGTGTAAGGCATCGCTGGATAGAGGTTGGCGCCATCGCCGCGAACACCGCGCCGCACGGCGCGGGCAAACTGGTCCTCGCTATATTGCCCGATGCCCGCAGTCGTCGAAGGCGTGATATTGGTGGAGAAGATCGTGCCGACCGGAGAGACGATGGCCAGCCCCCCTGCAAACGGCTTGCCGCCTGGCGCCGTGTGGCAGGCGGAGCAATCAGACGCGATGGCGATATAGGCCCCGCGCTTGACCGAGGCTGCCTGCGCATCGTCGCCTGCAGCGAAGGCTGCCGAGCTTGCGGACATCAGACAGATTGCAGCGCCCAGAAACCGGAAGCCAAAGAACCTGAAGAAAGTATCCACGTTCAGCCTCGCTTCAACTGGTCGATGATGGCATCGCTGGCCTTCATGGCCAAGGCCGCCATCGTGATGGTGCTGTTGCCGCATCCTCCCGATGTCATCGCCGCGCCGCCCGGCAAGAAAAGATTGTGATGATCATGCGCGCGACAGTCGACATCGACGACGGAGTCGGTGGGATCGGTGCCCATGATGCAGCTTCCCATCATGTGGTCGCTGTTGGTGAAGGTGGTGGCGATCTCGCTTTCGACGGCACCAAGCTCCGTGATCAGTTTCTTCAGCAGCGGCAGAGTATATTCCTGGTGGCCGCGGCGGACATAGTCGCCGACGTCGTAGTAGATGTTCGGCTTGTTGAGGCCGAGCCAGTCCTTCTTATCCGACAAGGTCAGGCGGTTGTTGGGGTCCGACAGGATCTCGTGCTCGATCGTCAATCGCGCGGTGCAGGCCGAGAGCCTGCGAATCTCGGCGTCCAGCGCTTTGCCGACCAACCCCTTTGCAAGCGCTGCCTGACCGCCGACGGCACTGAGAGCCGCATTTTCGCAGCGAAGCATGGCGCCGGCATGCTGGCTACGGAAATCGCCCTGCCCCGTCATCATGATGCTGCTGCCCTGCACAGGGCCGACGCCCGTCCACATGGGTTCCGCAAGCAAGAGCTGCGCGGTGATCTTGGGCTGATCCATCAGATTGCGTCCGACCTGATCCGAATGGTTGGCAACGCCATTGGGGTTGCGTTCGTCCCTGGACATCAGAAGCAGTTTCGGCGTCTCTATGGCGTTGCAGGCAATGACGAAAAGCCTGCCGACAACCCTTTGCGTTTCCTTGTTGGGATTGAAGAAATGCACCGCCTGGATGTTTTGCTTCGCATCCGTCTCCACGCGGTAGACGACGGCATTCGCAAGAATCCTGCCACCTTTTGATTCGATCCGTGGCAGGGCCGATGCCGCATCGTATTTCGCAGAGATCGGACAGACCGGGAAGCAGTTGTTGTTGCCGCAACAGGGTGGCCGGCCATCGTAGGAAACGCCGCTGTTGCGAGCTTGAGGGGCCGGAAGATTGGTGATGCCGACCCGTGCAGCAGCCTCGGTAAAACGCTGCTCACCCTGGCCGAAAGGAATACGGCCCATCGGATAGGGCTTGGAGCGCGGCAATGGCGGCCATTGCAGCTCAACCTCGGACGGACCGCAGACCCCCAGCGCATATTCGGCTCGGGTATAATAGGGTTCCAGCGTGTTGTAATCGAACGCCCAATCGCGGCCGACGCCGTAGAGGCTCTTCAGCCGCATATCATCGGGATGCAGGCGCCAACAGATGCCCGCCCAATGCCACGTCGCACCGCCGGCATAGCGCACATAACCCTGACGGTATGCCCGCCCGTTTGGCCCTTGCAGTTGCAGGTAGTCGGTCGTGGCGTCTACCAACTCTGATTCAATATGCGGTGCCCAAGGCTTGGCCGGATAGGGCGCATTCCAATTCTGTTTGAACCGAGGCGGCACGTTGCGATAGTTTTCAACGATCTGCCAGCGCTCCACGCGAGGGCCTGCTTCCAGCATGAGCACAGACAAGCCCGCGTCCAGCGCCTGCTCGGCGACAATGCAGCCGATGACGCCTGTCCCGACGACGATAACATCGGCACTGTAGTCGTTTGCCATCCTATCGATCCCAAATATCCAAAGACTGAGGTAGGCACGTCAAAACCCGCTACAAACCGGCCTTCCCTTGAAAAAACCCTCTCAAGGGCCTTGCTCGATTTGCTGGAAGCCGCCAGCGACGCGTATTCGCGCGCTGGGCGGCTCTCGTCAGAATGTCGGCATATTGCCGAGAGGTGGGGCCTCCGCATTCCATCCGTTCGGAGCGGATATCGCGTAGGTTGGGATTGTCATGACGTCATGGGTCGGCTGGTACATAAGCGCCGTCTCGAAGGCGAAGACTTCTGCGGTGCTGGAATTATCGACGACACCGGTATACCAGGCCGAAATAATGGCGAGAGCCGTATCCTTGAGGCTCCCCTCCGGAATATCGGCAAAGAAGTCCTCGACGATCCTGGCGTTCTTTTTCTTCGCAATTTCAATAATCGCGCCGATATCCTGCGCAAGCGTCGGATGTATCCGCAGCATGGCACCGGCCATGCGTGCGCCGACCTCGGCATCCAGATGATGATCAATGAGGAGAGACGACACTTCCATGAAGTTCGTCGAGACTTCCGGCGCGACCGCACCTAAAGTTTGCGCTGAAACCTCCGGAGGCAGCAACGCGCCTCCCACGAACAAAGCCCCACCCACCAGCAGTTTCCGGCGCGTGAGACTGAACTCCTCGGGACAGTCATCGCGAGACGGGTGAGCCATGTCCATCAACATTCCTCGTCAACCATTTCCGTTATTTTTTAACGCAGGCGCACGTTGGGAATACTAGGGAAATTTATGCACGGCTCACATTAGAGTCAATCTACCAGATTTATGTGACACACTTCAGCAGAAGACATGGGCGGCGTCCGGATCGAACTCCAGATGCACATTATCGCCGCGGCTGAGGCCCGAGATTGCCTCGTGGCCAAAGGGCAGTCGCACGGAGAGCGTTTCGCCGGCGGCGATCCGGGTCGTCACATGCACATTGTTGCCGAGGAAGGTGATATCGTTGACGGTGGCGCTGAGGCTCCTGCTTGCGCCCGCCTGGCGCCCGAGCCGGATGCGCTCCGGCCGCAGCATCAAAGCCGCCTTGCTGCCCGATGTCGGCCGGCCATGAACCGGGATGCTGTCGAAGACGGTCTTGTCGCCGAGCGAGATCGTCGCCTGGCCGTCATTCGAGGACAGCAGTTGACAGGATATGAAATCGCTGTCGCCGATGAACTCGGCAACGAAGCGGGTTTTGGGATTTGCATATAGCTCCGGCCCCGTGCCGATCTGGTCGATGACGCCCTTGGAGAAGACGGCGATACGATCGGACAAACGCAGCGCCTCCTCCTGATCATGGGTCACGTAAAGGATCGTTACCTCAGTCTGCTGGTGGATACGCCTGATCTCGTGCTGGATCTCCTCGCGCAGCTTCTTGTCGAGCGCCGACAAAGGCTCGTCCATGAGCAGCACCGGCGGATCATACGCAAGGGCTCGTGCAAGCGCCACGCGCTGCTGCTGGCCGCCCGACATCTGTGCGGGCTTGCGATCCTCGAAGCCCTCGAGCCGGACGAGACGCAGCATTTCCCTGACACGGCTATCGACCTCGGCCTTGGACTTGCGCCGCACCTTCAGCGGAAAGGCGATATTCTCGCCCACAGTCAGATGCGGAAACAGCGTATAGCGCTGGAACACCATGCCGATATTGCGCTTGTGCGAGGGCGTCGACAGCAACGTCTCGCCATTCAGCAGGATATCCCCTTTGGTCGGGTTCTCGAAGCCGGCGAGGATATAGAGCGTGGTGCTCTTGCCCGATCCGGAGGGGCCGAGAAAGGTCAGAAACTCGCCGCGCCTGACCTCGAGATTGACGTCGTGGACGGCAACGACGGGGCCGTATTCCTTGCGGATGCCTTTGATCTTCAGGAAGGATTCGCTCATGATTTCAGAACCTTGCGTACGATCGCGGCCAGCGTCATCAACATGACCGTCAACAGAATGAGAAGTGTGGAGGCGGCAGCGACGACGGGCGTGAGATCCTGCCTGAGCGTCGTCCAGACCTTGACCGGCAGTGTCTGCAATGTCGGGCTCGCCATGAAGATCGCCACGACCACCTCGTCCCACGATGTCAGGAACGAGAAGACGGCGGCGGAGAAGAGCCCGTGGCTGATGGCCGGCAGCGTCACCCTGATCTTCGCCTCGAGCGGGGAGGCGCCACAGAGCACGGCTGCATCCTCGATGGACTTGTCGAAGCCTTCAAGCGCGCTGGAAATGGACAGGATGGAAAAAGGCAGCGCCAGGACAAGATGCGAGAGCACGAAACCGATCAAGGTGCCGCCAAGCCCTACGCGCAGGAAGAAGGCATAAAGCGCTACCGCAAAGACGACGACCGGAAGGATCATCGGCGTCAAAAACAATGCCTTCAACGCATCGCGAAACAGGAATTTTCCCCGCACGAGACCGAAGGACGTCACCAGGCCAAGCAGCACCGAAAGCACCGTGACGATCGCCGCGATCTTGAAGCTCGTCCAGGCGGAGGCGAGCCATTGCGGATCGGAAAGCAGCTCGGCATACCAACGCCAGGTCCAGCCCGGCGGCGGAAAGATCAGCCATTGCGACGAGCCGAACGACAAGGCCGCAATGAAGAGGATCGGCATTAGGAGGAAAGCCGCCGTCAGGACCGTGATGGCGAGCAGCACATATTTCCACCAGCCGAGGCGGTCGAAATTCAACAACATCTCAGCGCCCTCCCGTGTTCTGCACGCCGAAGAGCCGCAGCTGGACGGCATAGAGTGTGAGCGTGACGACGAGCAGGACGAAGGCGGCCGCTCCGCCCATGCCCCAGTTGACCAGGGATTGCACGAATTGCGCGATGAGCTCGGCCAGCATCATGTTTGCCGTGCCGCCAAGCAGCGAGGGCGTGACGTAATAGCCGAGCGACATGACGAACACCATCAGGGCGCCGGCCATCATGCCAGGAGCGGCAAGCGGCAGCAGTACCCGGGTCAGGCATTGCCAGCGGCTGGCACCGCAGAGTGCTGCCGCCTGCAGCACGGCCGGGTCGATCTTCCTGATGACGCCGTAGAGCGGCAGGACGATGAAGGGCAGCATGATATAGGTCATGCCGATCGTTACGCCTGTGAGGTTGTTGACGAGCGCGAGCGGCTTGTCGATCAATCCGGCGCCGATCAGCATCTTGTTGATCAATCCCGTGCGCTGCAAGAGCACCATCCAGGCATAGGTTCGCGCCAGCAGATTGGTCCACATCGATAGAAGCAGGATCGCAAAGATCACGGAGGCCCATCGCGACGGCATGATCGCCAGCGTCCAGGCGACGGGAAAGCCGATCAAAAGCGATATGACGGTGACGAGGCCCGATACGATGAAGGTGTTGACGAAGATCTTCAGATAGGTTTCGGACCCCAGCAGTTCGGCATAATTGCCAAGGCCGAATGCCGGCTCCATCACGCTGCGTAAAAGCAGCGCGATCACCGGAAGGACAAAGAAGATCGTCACGAAGGCGAGAGCGGGCGCCACCTGTGCAAATCCCGTGGGCCTTGCCGCCTTGCGCACCGATACAGCCTCTTCCGCAATGTCCATATATGTCGACATGGCAATTCCTTCCCGCCAGGGGCGCCGACAGGCAGCCTTGGCTGCAGCGACGCCCGGATCTCGCATTGCCCCGCCGCGGACCTCGATCCGCGACGGCCTAGTTGTCTTAGGAGCTTACTTTGCCTGCCAGGCGTACCATCTCTTGCCGATGGCATCCCGGTTTGCAGCCCAATAGCTCATATCGGCGTTCACTTGGCTCGCCGTCTGCTGGTCCGGCAGGGTCTTGGCCGTCTCCGGGTCCATCAATTTCGCCGAGTCGATATTGATCGGCGCATATCCGGTCGCCTTCGCCATGTCTGCCTGCGCCTGTGCCGAGGTCGCCAGCGCGATGAACTTCATCGCCGTTTCCATGTTCGGGGCACCCTTGGGAATGATAAGGGAATCCGCTGCCGTGATGTTCTGGCTCCAGGACGTCTCCGTCTTGACGCCGCTGTTGGCAAGCGCGGTCATGCGGCCGTTCCAGAGACTGCCGAAGGGCGCCTCGGCCGATGCCAGAAGCTGCTGGGACTGCGCGCCGCTCGACCACCAGACGATATCGGATTTGATCGTATCGAGCTTCTTGAACGCACGGTCGAGATCGAGCGGATAGAGCTTGTCGGCGGGAACGCCGTCGGCGAGCAGTGCGGCTTCGATGACGCCCGGTGCGGACCATTTGTAGAAGGTGCGCTTGCCGGGGAATTTCTTCGTGTCGAACAGATCTGCCCAGGTCTTCGGGCACGCACTGACGGCATCGGCATTGCAGCCGATGACGAAGGAATAATAAAAGCTGCCCACCGAGTAGTCGCTGACGAAACGCGGATCGAGCTTGGACTTGTCGATGACGGAGAAGTCAAGCTTTTCAAGCAGGCCGTCCTTGCCAGCCTGCGCGGCATAGTCGCCCTCGACGTCGACGACGTCCCAGCTGACCTGGCCGGCTTCGACCATCGCCTTCAGCTTGCCGTAGTCCGTGGGGCCGTCCTGCATGACGCCGATATTGGTCTTTGCCGTGAACTGGTTGGCCCAGGCGACCTTCTGCGCATCCTGCGTCGTTCCTCCCCAGCTCGTAAAGACCATGGTGTCGGCCCTGGCGGGCATGGATGCGGCCATCATTGCGGCAAAGGCCGCGAGTGCAATTCTTGCTTTCATGTTCCCTTGTCCTTGTTTTTCAGTCTTTGAGGCATGCCTTATGCGGCCGCCCGTTCATCCCAGCGGGGAAAAACCGGCGGGCTTCATAATCTTGTTTTCCGCGACTTCGATCAGATCGCGAATCCTCGGCAGGAAGGCCTGCCATGCGGGGTCGGCCGCCAGTCGCCCGCGCCGCGCTTCGCGGTCGTCGAGGCTCGCATAGGCCCAGATATGCACGATCTCGTTGATCGTTCCGATTTCAGAGAAGAAGTAGCCGACGAGGTTGCCGAGATGCGCCTTCTGGATCGCAATCCCTTCCTCTTCCACGACTTTCAGATATTGGGGGATCGTGCCGTTCTTCAGCCTGTAGGTGCGGATCTCGTAAAACATCGGCCTTACCTCATGACGAAGGGATCGGGGATCGGATCATCCGACGTGCGTAGCCAGATTGTCTTGGTACGGGTGTAATCGAGCGCCGCTGCCAACCCGCCTTCCCTGCCGTGGCCGGAAAGTCCGAAGCCGCCGAAGGGCGCAATCGGCGATACCGCGCGATAGGTGTTGACCCAGACGACGCCGGCGCGGATGCCCTTCATCAGGCGATGGGCGCGCGTGAGGTTTTGGGTGAAGACACCGGATGCCAGTCCGTAGCGCGTGTCGTTAGCAAGGCGCAGGGCTTCCGCTTCCGTCTGGAAAGAGACGACGGACAGGACGGGACCGAAGAATTCCTCGGCGAGCGACGGCGAGTTGACGCCATCGCAATCAAGGATCGTCGGCGGGAAATAATAGCCGGCGCCATCGGGCCTTTGCCCGCCAGTGACGAGCCGGGCGCCGCTCCCGATGGATTTCTCGACGAGAGCGACCACATGATCCTGCTGGCGTTTGGTGGCAAGCGGGCCGACCTCGGTTGCCATGTCGAGGGGCGAGCCAATGCGGATTGCCTCGGCCTTGCGCTTGAGGATCGACACAAATGCGTCCTTGACGCTGCGCTCGACGATCAGGCGGGAACCTGCGACGCAGCTTTGGCCGGTCGCTGCAAAAATGCCGGCAACCTGCGCATTGGCGGCACTTTCGAGATCGGCATCGGCAAAGACGATGAAGGGCGATTTGCCGCCCAGTTCCAGCGATGTCGACGCAAGGTTCTCGGCCGAATTGCGGATGACATGACGCGCCGTCTCCGGTCCGCCGGTGAAGGCGATATGCGCGACCTTGGGATGGCGTCCCAACGCTGCGCCGCAAGACGGGCCGAAACCGGTGATGATGTTGATGACGCCAGCCGGGAAACCCGCCTCGTGGACCAGCCGCGCGAATTCCAGGAGCGGTGCAGGACCGTCTTCCGATGCCTTGACGACCATGGTGCAACCTGCCGCGAGCGCAGGGCCGATTTTGACGGCGGAGAGAAAGAGCTGGCTGTTCCACGGCACGACCATGGCGACGACGCCGATCGGCTCCCGGCGCAGCCAGACATCCATGTCAGGCTTGTCGATCGGCAGGTAGGAGCCTTCGATCTTGTCGGCGATGCCGGCATAGTAGCGATAATAGTCGGCGACATAGGCGATCTGCGCAGAAGTTTCGCGAATGATCTTGCCGGTGTCGCGCGTCTCGAGTTCAGCGAGCTTCTGCGCATTGGCCGCAACCAGATCGGCAAGCTTGTAGAGAAGCTTGCCGCGCTGCGTCGCCGTCATCTTCGCCCACGGACCTTCATAGAGGGCCATCTCGGCGGCATTGACAGCACGATCGACATCGGCCTCGCGCGCTTCCGGCATCTCCGCCCAGACGTCGCCGGTCGCGGGATCGATGCTCTGGAAGCGGGCCTCCCCGTCCAGAAACTCACCGTCGATATAGGACTGGAAGCGCTGCATGACATTTACTCCGCAAATGCCGGCATGACCTCGGCGATGAAGCGCTCGAGCGAGGCTTTCTTGCGCTCGAACGACATGCCGGTGTCGATCCAGAAGGAATATTCGTCGTAGCCCATCGCCTGATAGGCCTTCAGTCGGGCGATCACTGTGGATGCATCACCGACGACATTGTTGCTGCGCATGACCGCATCGGACAGCATGCCGTTGGCTAGAATCTCTTCTTCAGGAATGCGCTCGATCAGGCCCTGATGGACCGGCTTCTCGTTCTTGAACCAGGCGAAGAAGTAATTGTAGTAGACGCTGAGCTCATGGGCAGCCCGGGCGATGTCATCCTCGGACGAACCGACATAGGTATGGCGCAGGAGCATGATCTTCGGTCTGTTGATATCAGGGTTCTTGACGCAGGCATCGTTGAACCGGCCCATCAGCGCCTCGACCTCGTCATCCCCCTGCCAGAGCGGCGTCACCTGGACATTGCAGCCATTGGCAACGGCAAATTCATGCGAATTCGGGTCGCGCGCTGCAACCCAGATCGGCGGGTTCGGCTGCTGCAGCGGCTTTGGCGCCGAAGTGGTCGCGGGGAATTTGAAGAACTCGCCTTCATGAGCGTAATCCCCTTGCCAAACGCCTTTGACGGCGGGGATCAACTCGCGCATGCGCTGACCCGCGCCCCAGGCATCAAGACCCGGCAGCAACCGTTCATATTCGAAGGAATAGGCGCCGCGGGCGATGCCGATATCGAGCCTGCCATCGCAGATGATGTCGGCCATGGCTGCTTCGCCGGCAAGCTTGATCGGATGCCAGAATGGCGCGATCACCGTTCCCGTGCCGAGCCTTGCCCGCGATGTCCGCCGCGCCAGATCGGCGATCGTCACGAAGGGATTGGGCGCGATGGTGAAGTCCATTCCGTGATGCTCGCCCGTCCAGATCGCGTGCATGCCGCCCTTGTCGGCGATCTCGCACAGCGCGACGAACTCGTCATAGAGGCTCTTATGCGTCTGGCTCGCATCGAGGCGCTCCATGTGGACGAAGAGGGAGAATTTCATGCTTGCACCGCCTTCCCGGAAACTGGCCGCACCATGCCGGAGGTCTCGTCACCAAAATAGACCCCGAAATTGCCGATCTGGCTTTCCATTGCGAAGCGGGCGACGATATCGGCCGTCGAACTCGTCTTGAAGTGCGCAGCCTTCAATGCGTCAGGCTTCAGGAACCTACCCTCACGCGGCTCGCCTTGCGAGGCGAAGGCGCGATAGACGATGTGATGCTTGCCGTCGCTCTTGCCTTCATAGACCGAATAGAGAAAGCCGACCGTGACCGAAAGACCGGTCAGCGCAGTCAGATACTGGTTAAGAATGTCGGCGGGGCTACCCTCCCTGCCCTCGCAATTGGGAAGAGCCAGAACATCATGCCCGAGCAGCAGGATTTCGCCATCGCGCTCGACGACCGCACCCAGTTCGATATCGCCTTCCGCAGCGGCAGAAACCGCCTTGCTCGCCAGGATCGGTGTGAAATAGCCGCCGCGGGCATAGCCGAGACCGTTGCGGCCGCTATTGTCGAACGAGACGATGCGTCCCATCAAGACGACATGGTCGCCGGCTTCGATCACCTCTTGCATTACGCATTCGAACCAGGCGGCGACATCGGCAAGGATCGGACAGCCATCCGCGCCTGAATTCCATTCGACGGCGGCAAACCTGTCTTCCACGGGTCGCGCAAAGGTGTTGGAGACGGCCTTCTGCGTCTCCGACAGCACATTGATCGCAAAGTGGTTGGCGCTCGTCATGGCGGCGAAATTGCGCGAGGTCTTTGCGAGGCAGACAAGAAGGAGCGGCGGATCGAGCGACACTGACGTGAAGGAATTTGCCGTAAAGCCAAGCGGCAGGCCCGCCTGATCGCGTGCGGTGACGACCGTGACACCGGTCGGAAATGCACCGAAGGCGTCGCGCAGCGCCCTTGAGTCGAAGTCTTGCGTCGTCATCTCGCGTCCTCCCCGCATGAAAGCCACTCGGCGAGCAGCTCGTTGACGATATCGGGCGCCGTCAGGTTCACCATATGGCGGTGCCCCTCGACGATCTTCGCCCAGCCTTTGGGTGCGGCAGCGGCCATCTGTTCGGCCATCAGCGGCGTCGAATTCGGATCATCGGAACCCGTCAGAAACAGGGCAGGCGCACCGACATCGGGCCAGCGATCGGCATAGGTCTCGTCACCGCCGGCGAAAGCGGCATAGGCCGTGGCATAACCCTGCGGATCGACAAGGCTCAGCCAGTAGCGGGTCAGCTCCCGCGCGACCGCACTTTGAGCATCGTCGCCAAACCAGCGCAGCAGCGGGCCTTCCTTGTCGACGCCAACGAGCGATATTGCAGCGGCACGCGCCAGCACGGCCGCCGTGGCTTCGGCATCGCGACGATAGACACCGTTGAGATAGGCGACCCGCTTGATCCGTTTGCCGAACGTGGCAGCCGCCCCTCCGGCAACGAGCGCGCCCATCGAATGGCCGGCAACATTGACCTCATGGAGCGCCATCTCATCGAGGAAACCGCCGAACCAGCCGACGAAGGCTTCCAGCTTGCTGCCTGCAGGCAATCCAGCGCTTTCGCCATGTCCCGGCATATCGACGGCAATGACCCGATGACTCTTTGAAAAACCCGCGATCTGCGGAGACCAGGCTTCGAGCCGCATGCCGACGCCATGAATGAGAACTAGCGGCGCCCCCTCGCCCACTTCATGATAGGCGGTCCCGCTCGCCGTATGCTTACGGAACAGACCTTCCGTCTTCAGATCGGCCTTGTCGTGGTCCATGGTTTCCATCGTCGGCATCCCCGGGCGCCGATCCTTACACGCCGGCCGGATTGGAGACATCCTGTCCCAGATCCTTGAGATCCTGGTAACGATCGCCGATCCGATGATGCGGCCGTCCGCCCACAGAGGCGCCAAGCGCCACGACGATCTCGTCGGCGGCAGGCGCATCGGGGACCGACGTCTGGATCGTCAGATAATGTGAACGGCGGCCTTCATCATTCTTATCCATAAGCGGGATCATGATCGGCGCATTGGCGGGACCACGCGTGTTGCAGAAGGCGAGATAAGATTTGGCGCCGACGGCGTGGCGATAATGATTGCCGAACCGCAGGGTGTGGATCAGCGCGGATGCGTGTTCGATCTCGCCATCGAGACCGACGACTGCCGATTTGCCATAGGCCTCGACTGCCTCGCCCGATCCGACCGCATCGATGATCATCTTGGTGAGCAATTCGCCGAGAACAGGCGCGGCGGTATGAATCTCGGGCTTCAGATCCGCGACAAAGCCGCGGCCGGCCCAGGGGTTTTTGACGATCGCGCATGCCGAGAAGAGCTTCAACGGCACGGCCGCCTCCTTGCCCCCTTCAACAAGCGTCGTTTCGATCTGCAGGACGGTTTTTCGGATTTGAAGGCTCATGGCTCGCTCTCATCTAAGATTATATATGATGGTATGCCATAATACCGTACTGTCAAGCGTCTTTGAGCGACTGGACTGAAAAACTGCCGCACACCAGAAATTCTCAATTATAACAATATCTTACCGGCAGACAACGTGAAGCGCCCGCGAAAGCGATGCTTGTTCGTCGGATATCTTCAGCTGTCGATGTTCCGCTTTGTATTAGTTATTATGGTATACCGTCACATCGAAGGCATGACGGAGTCAACCCGCGTCGCCAGCCAAACGGCAATTTGATGAGGACGATGTCCATCGGCCTCGTCCGGCGTCATGCAGGTCGGCGTGCCATCACGGCGAAGGAAATCGGCCGACTTTATCCCTGGCGAACGATGGCGCCTATCGCGTTGACGATGATACGCGCCGCAGTCATGGCCGACAGGCCGTCGATATCGGCGGGAGGATAAAGTTCCACCAGATCGAAGCCTGCTATGTCAGCGCGCCTGCCAAGGCCGGCGATCAGGTCGATGACCTGCATATAGGTCAGCCCGCCGGGTGTCCGCGCCGCGACGCCAGGCATGATGCCGGGATCGATGCTGTCGCAATCCAGGGTGACGACGACCCGGGCTCCCTCCGGAATATGTCGAAGAGCAGCCTCGACGCCTTGTGCGTGAATATCGCAAGCCGTCACGAAGCGACTGCCATAGCGCTGCGCTGCCTCGACGTCCGAAGGACGCGCGCTGCCGACACTGCGCAGACCGACTTGCACCATTCCGGCAACATGCGGCATCTCGCTTGCCCGGCGCATCGGGCTTGAATAGCCGTGGCGCTCGCCATGCAGTTCGTCACGCCAGTCGATATGGGCATCGATCTGCAAAATCCAGACCGGTCCGTGGTCCGCAAAGCCGGCGATGAACGGCATCGTGACGGAACAATCCCCGCCAAGCAGGATCGGCACGGCCGACAACGCCAGCACCTCGCGCGTCCTCGCCTCGATCCGGTCTCGGTTGCCGGCATTGTCATGCATGACGGTCTCGATGTTTCCGGCATCGACACAGCAGGCCGGCTTGCCGTCGAACAGCGGGCCGCCGAGATCGAAATCCCAATGCTCGACAAGCGCGGCATCCCCCTGGCTGGCGGCCCGGATCGCACCGGCCGACAAGGCATAGCCGCTACTGTCCTTGCCGGGATAGGTACTGCCGTGCGCGGCCGCGAAGATCACCACACGCGGCAGGCAACCATCGTCAAGGCGATCCGGAAAACCGAGAAAGGAAGGAGAGGCAGTCATTTTCAATGGCCCTGGAGACGGTTTCGCAGAGAGTCGCGTCGGGATGCGGAAATCAATCGATCGGCTGTCGCCCGGAAAGCACGGCCTGGGCGATGGCGCTCGCGCTGGTGACATGATCCATCGCCGCCTGATAGGCACCCTCGCCGTCACCGCGCCGGATGGCATCGACGATACGAGCCATCTGCGCTGGACCCTGGACATCGCGATTTTGCGTCTTAATCGTCATGGAGCGCAGATGATTGATGCGCACGGTCAGAAGGTTGACGACACCCCAGGCCACATGGCGGTCGACCATGCTGAACAGCGTCTGATAGAAGGACGATGTGTGGGCGAGCACGCCGGCCATGTCCTTCTCGCGATAGCTGTGCTTTATATCTTCCAGCGACTTGTCGAGGGCATCGGCGATCGCGGGATTGTTCTGCTCGGCGCAAAGCCGCGCCGCCATCCCTTCGAGCGCCGCACGGATCTCGTAGATCTGCTTGGCCTCGTCATGATTGAGCTGCGCGACGATCGGCCCCTTGTTCGGAAGGTTGGCGACGAGACCTTCAGATTCGAGGTGGCGCAGCACCTCGCGTACGATGGTGCGGCTGACGCCGAGCTGGGCGCAGAGATCACGCTCGACCAGCCGGTCGCCGGGGCGGAAATAGCCGTTGATGATTGCCTCTCGCACCTTGTCGAGGGCGAGCTCACGCAGCGTCTTGGCCGGACGCTCCACGCGAATTGCGGCGCTGTGCGCATCATCATTCATTTCCGCACCCTCGATCTTCGGATACCATAATATGGCCTACCAAGATCATCCATTGTCGGAATGAAGTCAATGCGGCAGAGCGAAGCTCAGAGCAAGGCCTGCTCCTGGATGCCGAGATGGTCCTTCAGCATCTTCCAGCCTTTCGGCGTGACGTCAACGGCGCGGGACGAAGGTGACCGCCTTATGCAGCCCTCGGCAAAGAGGAGGTTGGTAAAATGAACGCCGAGCGGTCCGGCAAGATGATGTTGCCGTTCCGTCCAGTCCAGGCACTGCCTGGCAAGCCCATAGCGCGTCGGTCTGATCCCGGCCGTGTTCACACCCATACGGCCGAACCACTCGGCGCCGGCCGGCGTCAGTTCGAACCGTTTCTGTTCGGCGGCGACGAGGAAGCCCTTCTCCAGCATCCCATGGGTTACGGCAATTCCGACGCGGCCGGCCAGATGATCATAACAGCAGCGAGCAAACCGGAGCTTGTGCGCTTCACGGGTCAGCGGCTTTCGTCGCACCGGCTCCGCCGGGCCGATCGAGGCAAGCGTCTCGAGGGCAAGCGCGACATGGGGGCCGGCGAGACGAAAGTAGCGGTGCCGACCTTCGGTTTCGACCGCCAGCAGACCACCGGTCAGAAGCTTTCCCAGATGCGAACTCGCCGTCTGCGCCGTCACGCCGGCGGCATAGGCAAGTTCACCCGCCGGCCGCGCCCGACCGTCAAGCAGCGCCGACAGCATGGCGACGCGCGCGGGATCTGCGATCAGAAAGGCGACGGCGGCAATATTTGGCTGTGGCATCATGTTCCGGCCTCCTTATATCCAGCATGATAGCACCGAAATAGTTCGCATGTTTCGACACACATCGAAACATCGGGCCGATTGCCGCCTTAAACTGGAATTGCACGCAATTGCCATGGAACCCGGTTATGACGAACACAACACTTGCTTTCCTCACCGACGCTCACCTCGGCCAGGCACTGGTTGCCAAAAGCGAAATCGCCGGCGACAAGATGGGCTACGAGGAAACACCGCGAGAGCACGAGCATCACCTGCGCGTGGTCCTCGACGACATCGCCCGCAAGGGCATCTCCAAGATCGTCTTTGGCGGCGATATCGGCACGGCGCCGTCGGTCGGCCGCTTCTTTGAACTTCTGCGCGACTATGCCTTCGAGATGTCGCTTATCCTCGGCAACCACGATACCTATGGCAATGTCGCGCAGTATTGCGATCCGGGTGAAAATATCGTCGACGGCAAGCTATGCTTCTCACAGCATGACCCGCATCTGAAACGGATCTTTCTCGATACGTCCGACAACATCCTTGGCGACAGCCAGCGCAAATGGCTCGCGCGCGAACTCGAGGGTGTGAAGAAGGCGGCAATCTTTCTGCATCACCCGATCCTGCCGATCGACACGCCCGTGGATCGAACCGGTGCCGCCCTGCGCGACCGGGACGATGTCAGGTCGCTTCTGATCGCCACCGGTTGCGAGATATCGGTGTTCTGCGGCCACTACCACATGCTCGACGAGGCCCGGGAGGCAAACATTCGGCAGCATGTCACGCCGGCGGTCTCCTACCAGATCATCAAGCAAACCGAGCGGCTTGAGGCCGATACCAAGACATTCGGCTATCGCATTCTGGAGATAGAGGATGCGGAGATCCAAACGCAGGTCGTCTTGTTTACGACGGCCTAGCCCGCGTAGCTACCTTGCGACAGCATGGGCAAAAGCACGTTCACTTCAGCGCGATGACATTATATCGTGGCGAAGCACCGTGGAATCGCGGGTTGATTTGAGGGATATGACAATGGGCATGCTTCTTTCTCCCGAACTCACGGTTTGTGGCATCGAGGAGCTGCCCGATCAGCGCGCGCGAAACGTTACGCACGTGCTTTCCCTCCTCGATCCGGAATATCCCGAGCTCGATGTGTTTCATTCCTATGCCAAGCATCATCGCACGACGATGCGCTTTCACGATATCATAGCAACGGCTCCGGGGCGGCTGATGCCGCAGCCGGAACATGTCGAAACGATCCTGAAATTCGGCTCCGAGTTTCAGGCACAACAAGATCCAGGGGCTTCGCGCCACCTGCTGGTGCATTGCCATATGGGCGTGTCGCGCTCGACGGCTGCCATGCTGTCGCTGATGGCGCAGGCCAATCCGGACGAGCCTGGCGAGAGCCTGTTCAGCCGCCTGGTGGCCATCCGTCCACAGGCCTGGCCGAACTCTCAAATGATCGGCTTCGCCGACGAGCAACTCGGCAGGAAGGGCGATTTGAAGACCGCGCTCGCCCGTCACTATGGCCGGCAGATCAAGCTGCGGCCGGACTTCGTCGAATGGATGACGCGTCTCGGACGTCAGGCGGAACTCGAAATGGCGGCTCCCGCATGAGGAGCGCGTCTCTGGCCTAAACACGGCCCACCCGCGCGAGACGACCGCACTATACATCTTCTTCCGGCGTGACAGTTCCCTGACAGGAATCGATGTCACCTTCGCTGCAATCTGTAGAGGACAGAGACGGTCGGCTCGTGAGCCGGCTGGCCATTGGGGAGGAGATATCATGAAAACCGCGCTCGGCCGCGACTAGCGCCTGTCGTTCGGCAATCGGCGCCGGCCACCATCAGCCCATCACATCCTATTCAACGGCCCTCCGTCAGGAGCGCCGCGCCGTCTGTGCATGTCCTTACGTCGGGGATGCAAACGGCAGTCAGACCCATGCAGCAGTCAACAGGGAGGAAACCAAATGTCACTGCTATTCAGAAAACTCAGCATTGCAGCCACGATCGCGATCGGCATCAACGGCACAGCCTTTGCGGCAAGCGAGGATCTGATCGCCGCCGCCAAGAAGGAAGGCGTGATCGCCGTCTACGCAGCGACCGATCTGTCACAGGCCCAGGCACTGCTCGACGCCTTCACCAAGAAATATCCGGGCATCCGCATCGACTATAACGATATCGGCACCAACGGCGTCTATAACCGCATCATCTCGGAGGCCGCAGCCGGCCAGGTCGGCGGGGATCTTGTCTGGACATCGGCGATGGACCAGACGGTCAAGCTTGCCGCCGACGGCTATCTCGCCTCCTATGCCTCGACGGAAATCGGCGCGCTGCCGAGCTGGGCCGTCTATGACAAGACGGTCTACGCCACGACGCTCGAGCCGATCGGCATGATCTATAACAAGATTGCCCTGAAGGAGAGCGATGTGCCGCGCACGCGCGCAGCCCTCATCGAGTTTCTCGGTAAACAGGATGTCGCCGGCAAGGTCGCGACCTTCGATCCGGAAAAGTCCGGCGTCGGCTTCATGATCCAGACGAACGACTCCAAGCAGCGCAACGACTATTGGGATCTGGTCACGGCATTCGGAACCGCCAAGGGCAAGACCTATTCCTCGACCGGTTCCATGCGCGAAACGGTGGTTTCGGGCGAAAACGTCATCGCCTTCAACCTCATCGGTTCCTATGCGCTCGATTGGGTGAAGAGCGCTTCCAATCTCGGCGTCGCCTTCGGTTCGGACTATACGCCGGCCTTCTCGCGCGTCGCGGCCGTCATCAAGAATGCGCCGCACCCCAATGCCGCCCAGCTCTTCCTCGACTTCATGCTGTCCCAGGAAGGCCAGAACGCCATCGCATCGAAGGGCATGCCGTCTCTGCGCACCGACGTCGACCAGGGATACAACCTCAACACCATCAACGCGCTGGTCGGCGGCAACCTCAAGCCCATCGCGCTCGACGACTCGCGCCTGGAGTTCATGGACCCCGCGAAGCGCCTCGACTTCCTCAAGAAGTGGCGCGGCTCGGTCAAGAGCTGACGCGACGCCTAATCGCCCGAGAGCATTTCCAGGAAAAGTGCGCAGCGGTTTTCCGTGCGGAATGCACTGTGAAACAAGAAGATAGAGCATTTTCGCCATTCGAATGAAGGCGAAAGTGCTCGAGAACAACAACCATCGAGAAGGAGGCGCGCCGATGTCGGCACCGTCGACGCCAGTATCGACCCTGTCTCACGCCGGGCGACCAGCGGCTCATGCGAGCCCAACATTCACATCGATTCCGCAGCCAGCCAATGCCCTCGGCTTCAGGCGTATCGTCATCGGTCTGCTTGCCATCGTCGTGCTGGCGCCGATCGTGCTCATCATCTACCAGAGCCTGCTCGATGGACCGTTCTTTGCGCCGAAAAGCAAGCTCTCCATCGAGGCCTATCGCTATATCCTGACCGACGAAATGTTCTACGACGCGCTCTGGAACACGGTCATCATGGCGGTCGGCATGGTGGCGATCGCAGTGCCGCTCGGCGCCGCGCTCTCCTTCCTTCTGACGAGGACCGATGTCAAGTTCCGCAAGGCGCTCGAAGTCGTCGTCCTCGTACCGATGTTCATTTCGGCCATCGTGCTTGCCTTCGGCTATACCGTTTCCGTCGGCCCGGCTGGCTTCATCACCATGCTGTCGCGCGACATCTTCGGGGCAGCACCTTGGAACCTCTATTCCCTGACGGGGATCGTCATCGTCACGGGGCTTGCGCATGTGCCGCATGTCTATCTCTATGTGTCGGCCGCCATGCGCAACCTGCCCTCCGATCTGGAAGAGGCGGCAAGGTCGATGGGGTCGCCGATCTGGCGTGTCTGCCTCGACGTGACGCTGCCCATGGTCTTGCCGGCGCTCGTCTTTGCCACCGCATTGAACCTCTTGATCGGCTTCGAGATGTTCGGCGTTCCCTACGTGCTCGGCGATCCGAGCGGCATCATCGTGCTCACCACCTATGTCTACAAGCTCACGACGCTGTTCGGGGTGCCGACCTACCAGCTGATGGCCGTCGTCGTCGTCCTGCTCGTGCTGCTGACGCTGCCGCTCGTCGGGTATCAGCGGCGTCTGCTGCGCCATAGCCGCCGCTATGCCGCCCTCGGAGGCAAGGGCGCACGCACAACCGTCATGCGGCTTGGAGCCACCGGCCAAGTCATCGCGTTGTCCTTCATCGGCTTCTGGCTCTTCGTTTCGGTACTGCTGCCGATCGGCGGCATCGTATTGCGCGCCTTCGTCGATGCCTGGGGCCAGGGGGTCAATCCACTGGCGCATCTGACCGTCGCGCATTTCGCGACGCTACTGGAGGTGCCGACACTGTTTCGCGGCATCGTCAACACCGTCATCCTCTCCGTCGTCGGCGGAGCTGCGGCCGTCGCGATCTATCTCCTGATCGGCCTTGCCGGGCACCGTCACAGAGGCATGTCCAACACCGTGCTGGACTATATGGTGCTTTTGCCGCGCGCCATGCCGAGCCTCATCATCGGTCTTGCCTTCTTCTGGCTGTTCCTGTTCGTGCCCTTCCTCATTCCGCTGAGAACGACGCTCATCAGCCTGTTCGCAGCCTATGTGATCGTCGGCCTTTCCTACGGGCTGCGCCTGCTGCAGGGAACGCTGATCCAGGTCAGCCCCGAGCTGGAAGAAGCCGCACGCACCACGGGCGCGACCATCGGCCGGAGCTGGCGCGACATCGTCATCCCGATCATCCGACCGGGTCTCGTCGGCGCCTGGGCGCTCATCATGATCGTGTTCCTGCGCGACTACGCCACCGGCATCTATCTGATGAGCGCCGGCACCGAGGTCATCGGCTCGCTCATGATGGCGCAACTCCAGTCCGGCGCCATGGATACGATCGCAGCCCTCGCTTTTGTCAGCATCCTTCTTACCGGCGGTGGCCTTGCCCTCGCCCTTCGTCTCGGAGCCAAGATCCATGACTGATCTCATCGTTCAAAACGTGCATAAATATCTCGGTGGCCTGCATATCCTTCAGGGCGCCTCGTTTACCGCCAATCGCGGATCGATCGTCTCGCTGCTCGGTGCCTCAGGCAGCGGCAAGACGACCCTCCTGCGCTGCATTGCCGGCCTCGAACAGCCCGAAGTCGGACAAATCAAGATTAGCGGTTCGGTGGTCTTCGACGGCGAAAAACGCACCACCGTCGCACCGGAAGGCCGCAATATCGGGTTGGTCTTCCAGTCCTATGCCCTGTGGCCGCACCGCTCCGTCGCGGAAAATGTCGCCTATGGCCTGAAGCTGCGTGGCGTCAACAAGGCGGATGCAGAAAAGCGCGTCCTCGACACGCTCGGCAAGATCGGCCTCGGCCACCTTGCCGAACGTTATCCGGATCAGCTTTCGGGCGGCCAGCAGCAGCGCGTCGCCATCTGCCGCGCCCTCGTCTACGAGCCGAAGATCCTGCTCATGGACGAGCCTCTTTCGAATCTGGATGCGAAACTGCGCGAAGAAGCCCGTTACTGGATTCGCAAGCTCGTTCTCGATCTCGGCATTTGCGGCGTGCTCGTGACGCACGATCAGGCCGAAGCGCTGGCGGCCTCGGACAATATCCTGCTGCTGCGCAACGGAAAGGTTGCACAGGAAGGCCCGCCGCAGGATATCTATTCGAAACCTTCGAGCTTCTACGTCGCCGATTTTCTTGGCGCGAACAATGTTGCCGCTGGACGCATCAAACGCGATGGCGCCGCGGCCAGCATCCATGGTAGCAACTGGCAGCTCGATGGCGTGATGATGGGGGATGGAGCGGAGAGCGAGGGCAAAGCCGTCATTCGCGTCGAGCAGGTGGCCGTTCACGATCAGCCGGCACCGGGCCGCATCGAGATGCAGCTGGAGGCATGCCTCTTCCTCGGCGATCGCTGGGAGTATCGCCTGTCCTACGGCGACTTCAAGGCCAAGGCGTTCGGTCCGAAGCTGATGGCGGCGGGCACAGTTTGGGCCGAGATACCGCGCGAGAGCGTCTGGCTCTACCCGGAAGCGGCCTAAAACAATACGAAAGCGGTTCGGAGATTCGGTGAAGAGCCGAACCGCTCGAGAAAGGGAGAAACTTTGCGTCTGCAATTCATGAGGATCGGGCAAGACCGCTGCCATGCGCATTCTGCTCGTTGAAGATACGCAGGATGTCGGCGAGGCTATCTGCCGGCGCTTCCAGGCGACGGGCCACACCGTCGACTGGCAGACAGATGGCGCCGTCGCGGCCGAGATCCTCGCCTTCACGGAGTACGACCTCGTCATCCTCGACGTGATGCTGCCCGGTCTCAACGGCTTCGAAATCCTGAAAGGCTTGCGGCGCGCCCGCGTCACAACGCCGGTCCTGATGCTGACAGCACGTTCCGAGGTAGACGATCGCGTCGGCGCCCTCGACCTCGGTGCAGACGACTATCTCGTCAAGCCCTTCGACTTTCGCGAGCTTGAAGCCCGCGCCCGGGTGCTGCTACGTAGGCGCAGCGGCGACGCCACCAATTTCGTCACCTGCGGTGACATCGTGCTCGATCGGGCCAGCCGCTCGGTGAAGGTCGGCAAGCGCGAGGTGCAACTGAAGCGCAGGGAGATGACGCTACTGGAAATCTTTGCTTCCCGGCCTGGACGTGTGTTCAGCAAGCAGGAGCTGCTCGACCAGCTCTACGGCTTCGACGAGGCCGTCAGCGCCAATGCGATCGAGCTCTATGTCGGGCGACTGCGCAAGAAGCTCGAAGGGGCGAAGGCCCGCATCGTCACGCTGCATGGCATCGGCTATCAGCTGGTCTCCGATGATACTTGAACGCTCGCTCTTTGCCCGCCTGGCGGTCGTCATGTCGGTTCTCCTGACAGCCGGCGCGGCGGTACTCATAACCGCAAGCTGGTATTCCGCACGCACCGCGGCCAACGATGCCTATGACCGCGTGCTGGTCGGCGCCGCATTGCAGATCGCCGACGGCCTTGCCGTGCAGGAAGGTGCCCTGATCGTCGATCTGAGAGCCTCGGCATTCGAAATGCTGGGGCTGGCCGACCGCGACCGCATCTTCTACCGCATCGTCGATCCCACGGGAAAGACGCTCACCGGTCACCGCGATCTGGAGACGGACATTGACCTCGCCACCGTTCACCGGGAGCCGATCCTGAGTTCCGGCCTCTACAAGGGCGAAGCGGTGCGTATCGCCGTCGTCGGGCGGGCTCTCTCGGACCCGGCAGCCTCGGGCTGGGCGCACGTGATCCTCGCCCAGACCGTCGAGGCACGCCGGGGGCTGACGCATGAGCTGACGCTCGGCGCGGCGATCACCATCGTCATCATGTGCTTCCTGGCGCTGGGGGTGATGATCCTCTCCATCCGCCAGGCACTGCGGCCGGTCAACCTATTGGGCGGGGCTCTTCGCCGCCGCGACCCTCAGGATCTGACGCCGCTTTCCGTCTCGGTGCCGCGGGAACTCCGCCCCTTCGTCGGCTCCATCAATCATTTCATGGGCCGTCTCAATGAACGTGTCGTCCTGCTGCAGCGTTTCATCGCGGATGCGGCACACCAGATACGAACGCCGCTGACGGCACTTACCGCCCAGCTCGATCTACTGAACAATGATAGGCTGAACGAAACGGACAGGCAGCATCTCGGGCGCGTGCAGCAGCGCGCCGACGAGCTGGCAAGGCTGACCAACCAGTTGCTGAGCCACGCCATGGTCATCCACCGTGCCGAATCCGTGCAGCTCGAACCCGTCGATCTCAACGAAATCGCCAGACGCGCCTTTCGCGTCGCGGTGCCGATCACGGTGGACCCCGATATCGTCGTCTCCTTTGAGGAGGCGGATACCGAACTGGTCGTCCTCGGCGATCCCGTTAGCCTGCGCGAGGCGATCGTCAACGTCATCGACAATGCCCTTCGCCACGGAACCCTCTCCAGGCTCGAGGTCCGGGTGCGCGATGCCGGCTCCTTTGCCCATGTCGAGGTCGAAGATGATGGCCCCGGCATTCCCTCGGAGGAATGGCCGCGCGTTACGCAACGCTTTCAGACCTCGAAGGCCGGCGAAGGAAGTGCCGGGCTGGGTTTTGCCATCGCCTCGGAAGTCGCGGCCGCCCATGGCGGCTCGCTGCAGTTTCGCGCCAAGGGTGAGGATGCGCACGGCTTTACCGTCCTCCTTGCGCTCCCACGCATTCACAGGGAGGGAAAATGAAACCTCGGCACCTCCTCGCTTCCTGTCTGGGCTTTGCGACCCTCGTTTTCGCACCGACTCTGGCAATGGCCGTCGAGGGCACGACAAAGCTCTTCCCGGCCGCCCATGCCGAGATGGCCCGCCTCTCAATCCACGGTGCGGCCGATCTTCGGGCCATGGAACCGCTGATCCGGGATTTTCAGGAGACGGCGCCGGATATTGCCATCGAATATTCCGACTATGTCACGAACGAGCTGCACCAGAAGGCAAGCGCCGCCTGCGAGCAAAACATGCCGCTTGGCGATCTATGGCTTTCCTCCTCGCTCGACCAGCTCGTCAGCCTGGCCAACAACGGCTGTGCCTCCGCCTACAATTCGTCGGAGACCGCCCAGGTGCCCAAATGGGCCAATTGGCGCGACGAGGTCTTCGGCTTCACTTTCGAGCCGGCGGTCTTCGTCTACAATGCGCGCTACGTGCCACCGGGCGACGTTCCGCGCACCCGCGCCGAGTTTGCCGATCTCCTGCGGCGCCGGCTCGATTATTATGAAGGGCGAGTGGGGACCTTCGACATCAGGACCTCCGGGGTCGGCTATCTTCTCGCCTTCAGCGATGCGCGCCAGGCAACCGCGACCTATGGCCGCCTTCTCGAAAGCATGAGCCGCGCCGACGTGAAGGTCAGCTGCTGCACCGGGTCAATTCTGCAGGAGATTGCCAGCGGACGGATCTATCTCGCCTACAATATGATCGGGTCCTACTCCTATGCCGCCGCCAAAGCCGATCCCGATCTGAAGGTCGTCATCCCGCGCGATTATACGCTGATCCTGAGCCGTGGCGTGCTGATCCCGAAGACCTCACAGCGGCCGGACCTCGCCCGGCGCTTTCTCGACTATCTTCTCTCCAAACGCGGTCAGGACGTTGCGAGGCGCAAGGCTTTTTTCTTTGCCGAGAAAGGAAGCATTCCGGAAGGGGTCGACGGCCCGTCGACCCTCGGAGAATTGAGCTTCGTCCAGCCGATCCGGATAGGCCCGGCACTGCTTGCCGCGCAGGACGAGGCGCAACGGCGGCGCTTCATAGACGACTGGAGCCATTCGATGCTGAGCCGTCCGGCATCGTCGCCCTGAGCAGGGAGATGATGCCGCTCGCCTACGCGCTCACGCAAACGATACCGGACGCAACACAAATTCCCGTTGAACCCGGTCGGGTTTGATTGTACCTCTCACGCCATGGGTAAAGCCTATCGAATCGCACTGAGCAAGTTGCTCCTTCTTGTGCGGCTGGCGATCATCGTATCGCTGGCGGGCTATACTATGTCCAATGCAAACGCAGCCATGCATGGCTCGGCATTTCCCGAGCCTCGTGCCGAAAAGCTTGTCGACCACGGCGATCATCATGCCATGCAGGCTGATGCCGACAACAATCATCACGACGATGCCTCGGGATTGGCGAAGGACAAGATCGGCAAGCAAGAATGCTGCAAGGATTTCTGCATCGGCTTCGGCATCATCTGCAATGGCTATGACGTCGGCGGATTTGCCGTCTCCTCCATCCGTCAATTCATCGACGATCGGCACGCGCTCGGTGAGCAGCCCAATCTCGATCGCCCTCCGAATATCTGAATAGGATCTGCCCGCATCTGACGGGTTCGCGTGGCTTTTGCCGGGATTTTCCCCGCGAAGGCCATTGGCAATCTCCTATTCGGATTTCTAAAGATGAAACCTTCCATAGTCGTGGTGGGGCTGCCCCTGTTCGTGGGCGGCTGCGCATCCACCTTTCCTCCTGACGTCGTCGCGTCATCGGATGTCGAACAGACGCGCTCTGTCGCTCCCTTCCAATTTAGTTCTCCTGTCTCGGGTTATGTGCCGCGCAAACCGGTTGATCCAAAACCCTGGCGCCAGCAGAACGATCAGCAGTCTCCAGCCAAGGGGGATGCGTCATGAGCTCACTTCGAACACTTGCAGCGGTTGCCGCATTTCCGATCATTCTCAGTGGCTGCGTCAGCGGCGCCGAATATGCCGGAAAGGAAGCCGGCTTTTCCACCGTGTCGACGACAACCAGATCCGTTATCGCAAGGAACGCCGTCTGGGTGCAAAACCAAGAGCAGGCAAAGGCGCTGTCCGCGCAGACCAGGGCTCTGCTTTCACACGAGAAGACGCTGGATGCCGATACGGCGGTGCAGATCGCGCTTCTCAACAACAAGGGTCTTCAGGCGAGCTATGCCGATCTCGGCGACAGCGCGGCCGATGCGTGGCAGACGACCATGCTCTTCAATCCGACGGCCTCCATCGGTCTGAATGGCATCGGCACGCCCGAGCTTGAAGCGTTCAAGGCAATCGAGGGGGTGCTGACCGCGAACATCCTCGCGCTCATGACCAAGAAACGCGATATCGCACTGGCCGATACGCGGTTCCGGCAGGCGCAACTCAATGCGGCGATCGAGACGCTGCGTCTCGCCGCCGATACGCGCCGCGCCTGGATCACCGCCGTTGCAGCCGACGAGAATGTCGCCGGGCTCCAGCGCGCTCAGACGGCCGCGGACGCGGCCTCGGAACTGGCGGAAAAGCTCGGGGAAACCGGAGCAATGGCAAAGGGCGCACAGGCTCGCGAACATGCGTTCGCCGCCGAGCTTGCCGCGGAAACCGCCAAGGCGCGGCTGACCGCCCGCCTTGCCCGGGAGGAACTGACCCGACGGCTCGGACTTTGGGGTTCGGACGCGAAATATCGGCTACCGAACCGCCTGCCGCCTTTGCCGAAGACGATAGCAAAGCGCGACAGCATCGAGGCGGATGCGCTTCGCAACCGGATCGATCTGAAGGTTGCGAGACTGGAGCTGGAGGCCGCGGCACAATCCTACGGCCTGACGGAGGCGACCCGCTATGTCACGGATCTGGAGCTTGCGACCGGGCTGGAGGCCGAGCGTAGCCGCGAGGACGGAGCCAGGAAACTCGATTTCGCGGGATCGGCTGACATCGGTTTTACCATTCCGATTTTCGATAGCGGCAAGGCCCGGATGAGGAAGGCGGAGCTCGCTTACATGCGCTCGGCCAACAAACTTGCGGAAAAGGCGGTGAACGTCCGCTCCGAGGCAAGATCGGCCTATGAGGCCTATCGCTCGAGCCTCGATATCGCGCGTCACTATCGCAACAATGTCGTGCCGCTGCGCACCAGGGTCGAGGAGCAGTCGCTGCTGACCTACAACGGCATGATCACCAACACCTTCGAGCTGCTGACCGACACGCGCGAGAAGATCAACGCCCTCGTGCAGTCCGTCGACGCCAAACGCGACTTCTGGCTCGCGGACGCCGGTCTCGCACCTGCCATCTATGGCGGCGGCTCTTCCTCCGGTGCCTCGGAAACCGCAACGACCGGCTCAGACGAGTAGAAAGGAAACCTCGATGTTCAACAGAAGACAGTTCTTCGGAGCGGGAGCGGTCATGCTCGCCGCCGGCGCATGGACCAAGACCTCAGCCATGGGATTGCCCGAGGCTCCCTCCATGGCCTCGGCCGACATGCAGCCGCCCGTTCATCCGTCATCGGGACCGGACTACCAGCCCGTCGTGACGCTCAACGGCTGGACCCTGCCCCACCGCATCAACAACGGCATCAAGGAGTTCCATCTTGTCGCCGAACCGGTCGAGCGCGAGATGGCAAACGGCATGACGGCCTATCTCTGGGGCTATAACGGCCAATCGCCAGGCCCGACGATCGAGGCGGTCGAAGGCGACCGGGTACGCATCTTCGTCACCAACAGGCTGCCGGAGCATACGACCGTCCACTGGCACGGCATGATCCTGCCCTCGGGCATGGATGGCGTCGGCGGCCTCAGCCAGCCGCATATCCCGGTCGGCAAGACCTTCGTCTACGAGTTCGATCTCGTGAAGTCGGGCACCTTCATGTACCACCCGCATTCGGACGAGATGGTGCAGATGGCGATGGGCATGATGGGCTTCTTCGTCGTCCATCCGAAGGACCCGAAATTCATGCGGGTCGACCGTGATTTCGTGTTCCTGCTCAATGCCTACGACATCGATCCCGGTTCCTATGTGCCGCGCGTCATGGAAATGACCGACTTCAACATGTGGTGCTGGAACAGCCGCGTCTTTCCGGACATCACGCCGCTGGTCGTTTCCAAGAACGACCGCGTCCGCGTGCGCGTCGGCAACCTGACAATGACCAACCATCCGATCCATATGCATGGCTACGACTTCGAAGTGACTTGCACCGATGGCGGCTGGGTGCGGCCCGAGGCTCGCTGGCCGGAGGTCAGCATCGATATCCCCGTCGGCGCCATGCGGGCCTATGAGTTCGATGCCAAATATGTGGGCGACTGGGCGATCCATTGCCACAAGTCGCATCACACGATGAACGCCATGGGGCACGACATCCCGACCTTCATCGGCGCCGACAAATCGAGGCTCGCCGCCAAAATCCGAAAACTTCAACCCGATTACATGCCCATGGGCACCAAGGGCATGGCCGATATGGGCGAAATGGAAATGCCCATACCCGAGAACACCGTCCCCATGATGACCGGCTGGGGTCCGCATGGCCCCATCGAAATGGGCGGCATGTTCTCGGTCGTGAAGGTCCGCGAGGGCATCGCCGCGGACGATTACACCGATCCGGGCTGGTACGAGAACCCGCCCGGGACGCAGGCCTTCGAATGGACCGGCGACATGCCCGACCAGACCAGGGCCAGGGATGCCGAAACCGGCATCACCCCGAAACCGACCCATCAATGACGATCAGACATCGATCAACTGCAAAGGAACTCACAGTGAAGCAACTCGCAATCGCACTTCTCATCGCAACGCTTGCCGGCCCCGCTTTCGCCTCGGGAAGCCATGCCGGTGGCCATGACGAAAAGCTCGCCGTCGGCGAACCCGGCGACAAGAGCAAGGTGACGCAGACGATCCGCGTGACCATGAAGGAAACCGAAGACGGCAGGATGCTGTTCCAGCCGGCCGTCATCAAGGTCCGCAAGGGGCAGACGGTGAAGATCGTGCTCAGCAATGCCGGCCAAAGTGACCACGAATTCGTCCTCGACGGGGAGGAGAAGATCCTCGAGCACAAGGCTGTCATGGCGAAGTTCCCGGAAATGGAACATGCCGACGCCAATTCGATCCGGCTTGCGGCCGGTGAATCCGGCGAGATCGTCTGGAAGTTCACCAATGACGGCGCGTTCAAATTCGCCTGCCTCATCCCCGGCCACTACGAGGCGGGCATGCATGGCGACGTGTCTGTGGCAACCAATTGAAACCTTGGATATCAGGAGAAGCCAACATGAAGAATCTCGCTGGAATTACCCTTGCTGCCATCCTCGCCATCGGCGCCGCCACAGGCGTCCATGCGGAGGAATTCACAAAAGGCGTGATCAACAAGATCGACGCCAAGACGAACAAGGTCACCATCAAGCACGAGGAACTGAAGAACCTCGACATGCCGGCCATGACGATGGTGTTTCGCGTCGAAGATCCCGCTATCCGTGCCAAGCTGAAGGAAGGCGCGGCGATTGAATTCGTCGCCGAGCGCGTGAATGGCAAGCTGACAGTGACGCAGATGAAGTAGGCAGCGGTCGCGGTCGGGCTCCCGGGGGAGCCCGACCAGCCATTGCGCTTCGAGCCCAAGATTTAACGAATTGCCCCACCCAGAAATGAATTCCCCTTGCCTGTTCGGGGTTGCTATCGCAGGTGTTCTATTTCGCGACGGTACGGGCCACCCGCACTCCTTTCCCGCTAACTCATCGTTCCAATTACACTATTAGCTTTAGATTTTTTAGTTGATACGAATCTTATGCCGTGCTCTTAGTTGCATGGGCGAGCGATCCATCGGCTGGAAACGGCTGGTGATGTTGGGGGGACACGATGCGCCATATCCAGAATCCAGGTGCGAAATCCGCCGTCATTTCCTTGAAGGCTGCGCTTGTGCTCGGAACAAGCCTCGTCGCGCCCGAGATGGCTCAGGCAGCGTGCACGAGCTTTACGCCAGCGAGCGGCCAGACGGCGACCTGCGATGCGACGGCGCCCAATCCGGTCACCACGGGCATCTATGGAGCTGCGGGAAGTTCCAATGTCACCATCGACATTCTCGGCGGCGCGATCGTCACCATTGCCCGCTCGCCGACCGCCAATGCCGGCGCTCGCGTCGCAGATTCCAGCGCCATCGTCAATTCCGGCGCCATCTCTCTCACCGGTTCCGGCAGCAGCGGCCTCAATCGCGGCGCAGGGCTGGTCGGCACCGGCAGCAACAACACCATCACCAATAACGGCTCGATCAGCACCACAGGCCAGTACAATGATGGCATGGCTGCCGACGGCAGCGGCAATACTTTGATTAACAACGGCTCGATTACGACGACGGGGCCGAATGCATACGGGATGACGGCGAGCTGGGGCCAGAGCGGCGGCGGTTCGCCCAACAACACCATTATCAACAACGGCTCCGTCTCGACCGGCGGCAGCAATGCGCGCGCGGTGTCGATCCTCGGCGCAAACGGCAGCGTTACCAACACGGGAACACTGACCACGACCGGAAACAGCGCGCCGACCGTCTACATTCAGGGCGGCAATGGCAGCCTGATCAACAGCGGCACGATCCACGCAAGCGGCGGCGCGGCTTCGGGCGGCCTGCCGTCGGACGGCGTCTTCTCCAACACGCTCGGCTCGACCTTCAATGCGACGATCGTCAATCTTGCCGGCGGACAGATCATCAGCGACCAGGGGCCTGCCATCCGCACGCTCAACGGCCAGACCTCCATCACCAATGCCGGCCTGCTGAGTGGCGGCAACGGCTTTGCCATCAGCGGCGGCAACGGCAATATCTCTCTGACCCTGCAAACCGGTTCGAAAATGATCGGAACGGCCAACGGCGGCGGCGGCAGCAACACCGTCACGCTGCAGGGACAGGGCGTGATCGACAACGCCTTCACCAATTTCCAGACGCTCTACATGACCGGAACGGACTGGACCTGGGCCGGCACCGGCGACTTTCATGACAGCTTCATCCAGAACGGCACCTTTCAGCTGCAGCGTGACCTGACCGGGAATGTGACGGTCTCGTCCGGCGCCAGCCTGCTTGCCGGTGGTGGCTTCAATCCTTCGATCACTCCCTATCCGGGCGGCCCTGCCGTGACGCTCACCAATTCGGGTGCGATCGATCTGACCAATGGCGGCTCCCAAACCACGAATAGCCTGACCGTGGTCGGAAACTATGTCGGTTCGGGCGGCTCCCTCCTTCTCGATACGGTGCTCGGCGGCGATGGCTCGGCCTCCGACAAACTGGTGATCAATGGAGGGACGGCGTCTGGCTCGACAAGCATCACGGTCACCAATTTCGGCGGCGGCGGCGCGGCTACCATGCTCGACGGTATCAACGTCGTCGAGGCCACCAATGGCGCTACCGCTACAAGCAACGCCTTCTACCTGAATGGCCGGGCCGCCGCCGGCGCCTATGAATATTACCTTTTCAAGGGCGGCGTCAGCGCCGGAACGAGCAACAACTGGTATCTGCGCTCGGCCTATGTCGCGCCGGTCCCAACACCCACCGATCCCGATCCGGAAGCCCCTATTCTGGTCACGCCTCCGGATGGAACCGGGGGTATCCAGCCGCCGCTGGTGACACCCAACAATCCAACGCCAACGCCGCCGAACCCCGGCGCAACCCCGGTCTCGCCGGAAATCATGAACATCGGCGGTGTCGACGTCGAGGTCATTCCGCTTATCCGGCCCGAGGTCGCGACCTATACGGCCGTGCCGCCGGCGGCCCAGATCGCAACCCTGACCACGCTCGGAACGTTTCACGAGCGCCGCGGCGAGCAAAGCATGGTGAATTCGGGCAATATAGCCTCGTCCGCCTGGGGCCGCGTCTTCGGCGAACATGTCGAACAGGGCTGGTCGGGTACGGTATCGCCATCGATCGACGGATCGCTTTGGGGTCTGCAAACCGGCGTCGACATTCTCGGCCATGAGAGCGGCAACGGTCATCGCGACGTTGCGGGCCTGTTCTTCGGCTACGCCGATCTCAGAGCCGATGTCACCGGCCAGGCTGTCGGCTGGAACAACGTCAAGACCGGCAAGTTCAACCTCGATGCCACAAGCGTCGGCGCCTATTGGACCCATATCGGCCCCACCGGCTGGTATCTCGACAGCGTGCTGATGGGGACCTGGTTCAGCGGCGATGCCCACTCGATCGGCGGCACCGGGATCGATATCGGCGGCAGCGGGATCACCGCATCGCTGGAAGGCGGCTATCCGATCGCGCTTGGCGGTGACTGGTCCCTCGAACCGCAGGCGCAGCTGATCTGGCAGAATATCTCGCTCGACGACAAGCGCGACGCCTTTTCAACGGTTTCGTTCGGCACCGATACGAGCTGGACCGGACGGATCGGCGCGCGCCTGCAGGGCAATTTTCAAACCTCCGCCGGCCTGCTTCAACCCTATCTGAAGACCAATATCTGGCACGATTTCGACACGACGGATACGGTGCGTTTCGGTACGGATGCCATGAATACTTCGCTCAAGGGTACATCCGTGGAAGTCGGCGGCGGCGTTGTCTACGCCTTCAACACATCATGGAGTGCCTTCGCGACAGCCGACTACAGGTTCGACGTCAGCGGCGAGCACCAACGCATGTTTCAGGGCAATGTCGGGGTGCGGTTGAAGTGGTAGGCTGAACGGCCGGCTGAAGCAATTCCGGGCAAAATGTGCAGCTACGTTCCGTCCGGAATTGCGTAAAATAATAGGATGCAACGGTTCCGTCATGCCATGAAACGCGGGGTCGTTTTGGATTGCCGACGGGTGTTCCATGCCGCAATGGGCAGCGAAACAGGGGGCGCCATGCGCTTACAGGCGCGTCGGCCGGAAGCTGGGCACCCCCTTTGCCTTGAGCTTCGTCCTGGCGACGGTAACATAGAAATAGTCCTTGAGTTCGGTCAGGCACGCTTTCACATTGCCTTCGACCGCATTGCGGTCCCAAGCCAGCGTTTCGATATCGCCATCGTGAAGTCTGACCAATTGATCGATGTTCTGATCGCAATCGGTCATGCGCTTCTGCAGATCGTCGGTCTTGCGCGCGGAAGCGATCGGCCATCTGGTAAACGCGCCGCTGGCTAACAGGACAACGCAAATCCCAGCGACGATCATCTTTAGAATGCCGGTCATCATCCCTCGCTAGAACCAGTATCAAATCGGTCGTTTGGCCGGCATTGATAGCACAATCCGGGCGATTTGAAGATCGACGCCACCAATCGCAAGCTTCAGAATTTCCCGATCGGCATCGTTCTCGTGCAGAGGCATGACTGATGCAACCTTCGCTGCAACAGGCAGCAATGCCCGCCCTATGCTCCTGTGGCATCGATAGGCGGGCCACGCCTCGGCCGGATCGCAATAGATAGCTACGCCGGCCGGCTCACTCAGTGCGTGGGGGCCGGCTCTGCTTCTGTTTCGGGCGCATCCTGCTTGTGGTGGTCCTCAGCCAGCAGCATGTAGACCGCGGGCACGACGAAGAGCGTGAACAGCGTACCAATGGCCAACCCCGTGGCAATCACCAGGCCCATGTTGTAGCGGGCTGCAGCACCGGCGCCGGTCGCCAGGATCAGCGGCACGACGCCCAGCACCATGGCGCCCGTCGTCATCAGGATCGGACGCAAGCGGATGCCACAGGCGCCCTCGATCGCTTCGCGCTTGGTTTTTCCGGACGCCTGCAGCGTGTTTGCCACTTCGACGATCAGGATACCGTGCTTGCTGATCAGCCCCATCAGCGTCACCAGGCCGACCTGCGTATAGATGTTCATCGTCGCGCCGCCGATACCGAGGCTGATGAAGGCGAGAGCGCCCGCGATCGACATTGGCACCGACACGAGGATGATGAACGGGTCGCGGAAGCTGTTGAACTGCGCCGACAGTGCCAGGAACACGATAATCAGGGCGAGGGCGAAGGTGGTCGCCATGCCGCTCGATTCCTGCACGTACTGACGCGACTGCCCGCCATAATCGACCGAATAACCCTGCGGCAGCGTCCGCGCCGCGATCGACTTGAGCGTATTCAGCGCATCGCCGACGGCAACGCCCGGCGCCGGCACACCGGAGATGGTGGCCGAATTCAATTGCTGGAAGTGCGCGACCGAGCGCGGCGTGGCCTCGAGTTTCGCGGTCGCGATCGCCGAAAGCGGAATCTTGTTACCGTTCACGTTTGCGATCGGATAGTTCATGATCTGATCGATGGTCTGGCGTGACCGCTGCTCCACCTGCGGGATGACCTGATACGAGCGGTTGTCGATACTGAAATAATTGACGTAGCCGCCGCCCAGCATGGCGGCGAGCGCCGAACCGACATTGTTCATGGACAGGCCGAGAGCCGAGGCCTTGCTGCGGTCGATCTGGATCGAATATTGCGGATTGTCGACGTAGAGATCCTTTGTGATGAAGATGAACTGGCCGGATTTCTGCGCTTCCTGCAGGAAGGTGTTCGACACTTCGTTGAGCTGTTCGAAGCCGCTGGTGCTGCCGATGGCGAACTGCACGGGCAGGCCGCTGGCGCCCGGCAGCGGCGGTATCTGGAAGACCACGGACTGTCCGCCTGCGATCTTTGCCAGATCGGCCTGCACCAGAGGCTGAAGCTGGTCCGCCGTTCTCGTGCGCTGATCCCAAGGCTTCAGCACCATGCCCTCGAAGGACGTGCCCGGCACCTCAACCTGCAAGGTCTTGTCGGTCTCGGGGAAACTGCGGAAGATCTTGGTGACCTGGTCGGAATTGAGCAACTTTTGCTGAAGCGTCGCGTTGGGGGCGTTCGTCACCTGCGCGGCGAGGAAGCCCTGGTCTTCGTTGGGAGCCAGTTCGCTCTTGGCGCTGGTATAGAGGAAATAGATACTGCCCAGCACGATTGCGGCAAAGACGAGCGCCACGGGTATGGTGTTCAGGCTGCCATGCAGCATGCGAACATAGGGGCGGTGAATCTCCGCAAAGCGGCGGTCGATGAAATCGGAGACGCGCTCTTCCCAGCCGCTGCGATCCGTCAAATGCGGCTTCAGGATGCGCGAGCACATCATCGGCGTCAGGGTCAGGGCGATGATCATCGACACGGTGACGGCGCCAACCAGCGTGAAGGCAAATTCGGTAAACAACGCGCCCGTCAGGCCGCCCTGGAAGCCGATCGGCACATAGACGGCGATCAGCACCACGGTCATGGCGAGAATCGGTCCGACCAGCTCGTGCGCGGCATCCAGCGCCGCCCTCATAGGCGTCGAGCCCTCTTCGATATGACGGTTGACGTTCTCCACCACGATGATGGCGTCGTCCACGACAAGGCCGATCGCCAGCACCAGCGCAAGCAGCGTCAGAAGATTGATCGAGAAGCCGAAGATCAGCATCATCGCGAAGGTGCCGACCAGCGACAGCGGTATGGCGACGACGGGAATGGCGACCGATCGCGGCGAACCGAGAAAGGCGAACACCACGAAGATGACGATCACCAGAGCTTCGAGCAGGCTCTTCACCACTTCGTTGATCGACGTGGTGACGAAGGTGCTGGAATCATAGACGATGTAGCCTTCGAGCCCCTGCGGCAATTGTTGCTGGATGGCCGGAAACACCGCGCGCACACCGGCGATCACGTCGAGCAGATTGGCCGTCGGCGCGATCTGGATACCCATGAACACACCGTCCTGCCCATCGAATCCGATCTGGACATCGGGGTTCTGAGATCCGAGCGCGACGGTGGCGACATCCTTCAGGCGCACGATCGTGCTGCCGATCTGCTTGACCACCATCTCCCTGAATTCGTCCGTCGAATGCAGATCGGTCTGCGCCGTCAGCACCGTCTGCGTCATCTGGCCACGCGTGGTGCCAATGCCGGAGATATAGTTGTTGGTCGTAAGTGCGGTCGAAACATCGCCGGCCGTCAGGCCATAAGCGGCGAGCTTGTCGGGCTGCAGCCAGGCTCTCAACGCAAAGGTTCGCGCACCAAGGATTTCGGCCGTCTGAACGCCGTTGACCGCCTGCAATTTAGGCTGCACCACACGCGTCAGATAGTCGGTGATCTGGTTACTGGCCAAAACGTCGCTGCGGAAGCCGATATACATGGCGTCGATCGACTGGCCGATGGAAACCGTCATGATGGGCTGCTGCGTGCCCGTAGGCAGCTGGTTGAGAACAGACGATACCTTGGCGTTGATTTCCGTCATCGCCGCGTCGGCACTGTAGTTGAGGCGCAGGTTGACGGTGATCGTCGACGTACCGCTGGTGCTCGACGAGGTCATGTAATCGATGCCGTTCGCCTGCGCGATGGCGTTTTCAAGCGGCGTGGTAATGAAGCCGGCGATGACGTCGGGCGCCGCACCCGGATAGGTCGTCGACACCGTGACCACGGCGTTCTGGGTCTGCGGATACTGGCGCACGGTCAGCGTGCGGAACGACTGGTAGCCGATCACGATAATCAACGCGCTTACCACGAGGGCAAGGACGGGGCGCCGGATGAAGATATCGGTGATATTCATCGCCACACCTTAGTTGGGGTTTGCCGGATTCGCATTGGGATCGTTCGACGGCTGCACCGAATTGTTGATGATGACAGGCGAACCGTTGTTGAGCTTCAGCTGGCCGGAGGTCACCACCACTTCGCCCGCATTGATCCCCTTTGTCACCGAGATCTGATCGCCGCGCGCCTGCCCGGTACTGACGAACTTCTGATTGGCGACAAGCTGCGGCTTTCCATCCGCGCCGCTGCCCTTGTCGGTGACCACATAGACGACATTGCCGTAAGGATTGATGGTGACGGCGGTCTGCGGCAGGGAGATGTACTCTTTGGGTTCTCCGACCACCACCGTTATGTTGCCGAACATGCCGGGCAGCAGCTTGCGGTCAGGATTGGGGAAGGTCGCCCGAATGGTGATGTTGCGGCTCTGCGTGTCCACCAGCGGGCTGATTGCCGTGATCTTGCCGTCGAAGGTCTGGTTCCCATAGGCATCGACGGTTGCCGTCACAGCCTGTCCGACCTTCAGCTGCGACAGAGCCTGTTGCGGCATCGAAAAATCAAACTGGATCGGATTGAGCGACTGCAAGGTCACGACGGCCGTTCCCGCGGACAGATACTCGCCAAGGCTGACCAGCCTGATACCGAGGTGGCCATCGAAGGGCGCGCGGATCGAATATTGATCGATCAATGCCTGCTGCGACGCGACCTGTGCCTGCGCCGCCTTCCAGGTCGCCAGATCGCTGTCGACCTGGCTTTGCGCAATGGTGTTCGCCTTGATCAGCTTGGAGTCGCGATCATAGGCGATTTGCGCATTGGCCATCGTCGCTTTGTATTGATCCAGCGTTGCGATCTGCTGATCGGCAAGCAACTGCACGATGAGATCGCCCTTCTTGACATCCTGACCATCCTCGAAGCCGATCTTCTGGACGATGCCCTGGACCTGCGCTGAAAGGTTGGCGCCTTCGACGGCGTTGAAGCTGCCAATCGATTGCAGCGTCGTCTGCCACGGGCTCATTGCCGCGGTAAGGGTCGACACCGTCTGCGGTGGCGACTTGAGGTTAGCCAGATACGCCGCGATCATGCGGTTCTTGAATGCCTGGAAGCCGAAGATCCCGCCAAGGATCAGGCCTATGACGATCAGCATGATGATCATGCGTTTTATCATGAGTGTTAGCTCTACTCTTCGGTAACAGGTCGATAGGAGTTGTTATGATGTGGGTGCCGCTGGATCTTATGGCAACCCTTCGGCGCCATGGGGGTCGCACGCATACTCTGGCTTGCAAACAGCGAAAGCGTGACAACCGATTATTGACGGGATTGGTAAGATCGAACGGGTAAACTGTCGGGCAAGGCAACTCATCACAAGACAGTGCTTCGCCGTCATTGAAGGCGGTTCCTATGTCGTGATGATTGGAACTGGCGGCGTTCCGTGCGGCCATCCTCTGCAAACCTCACCAGTCAAACGCCATCGGCCTGCCTCGATTTTGGTCAAGCATAAGTTGTTATTGCTCGGTCCACAACAGCCGATTTGTCATGCGGAATTCATATTTAGTAGAGTCTTGGACAAAAGCAATGCGGATGCCGCTGCGGCAGCCATGCTAAATCAGCATGGCCAGAGCATCGGCTACTCCGATAGCAAGGCGCCTTTCGCATCATCAATCTCAGCCGCGTCGAGCCGCTTCTATCCTTGCAACATCGATCTTCTGCATGGTCATCATCGCGTCGAAAGCACGCTTTGCCTCGCCGCCGCCTGCGCGCAGCGCCTCCATCAGTGTACGCGGCGTGATCTGCCAGGACACGCCCCATTTGTCCTTGCACCAGCCGCATTCGCTTTCCTGGCCGCCATTACCGACGATGGCGTTCCAATAGCGATCCGTCTCTTCCTGATCTGCGGTGTAGATCTGAAATGAAAAGGCTTCGTTATGTTTGAACACCGGACCGCCGTTCAAGCCGACGCAAGAGACGCCGGCGACGGTAAATTCAACCACCAGCACATCCCCCTGCTTGCCTTCCGGATAGTTTCCAGGAGCGCGGATGATCGCACCCATGGCGCTGTCGGGGAAAGTCTCGACATAAAATTTGGCGGCGGCCTCTGCATCCTTGTCGTACCATAGGCAGATCGCGTTCTTTGCCATCGCTTCACTCCTCTTGCGCGTCGTTTCCCATCTTCCTTGTCAATTAGGCGCGGAATCACACTTCTCCACCCCATCAAAATGCTATTTCAGCTGGGCAAAGGCCGGGCTCCCATCGTAGCCTCGACATCCGACGGGCTGTGAAGCGCCCGGCATGTCGGGGTCGCGCCACGGAAGGTTACGGCAAGGCCGCCAAGCAGGCATCATTCCAACCAGCCAAGCCCGATTGGAGCTTGCAATGCTAATCAACATAAGCGGATGGCCGGGTGTCGGCAAGTTGACGACCGGGCGTGAGTTGCAAGCAATCATGGGCGGAAAGCTCCTCGACAACCATACTATCTTGAATGTGGGACGCGCCTTGGCCGAGGGTGGAACATCCGAGTATTACGATTTGGTCCGTGCCGTCAGATCTGTCGCATTCGCGGCAATTCTAAAACTGCCATCAACTCTGCCCGTCATTTTGACAAGTGTTGTTGCCCGCGGGGGAACAAGCGGATTTCTCGAGGAGAACTGGCAAGCGGTCATCGACTTGGCGCAAGCGCGAAATTGCCCGCTCTTTTCTGTTACGCTGATTTGCTCTCCTGACGAGAATGCCCGTCGCATCGTGAGCGAAGATCGGGGCAACCGCGGAAAAAGTCGGAAAGCGGAGATTTTAAACAGGCTTGTTGTCGAGCGCTCGCTTTTCGACGATGGAGCGACACATCGGATGACTGTCGATAATACGAACTCATCTCCCCTGCAAACAGCGCAGCATATTCAAGACTGGATCGAGACTTTCCGATAAGGGACGTGGATCGTAGGTAGCCATATGCGGAAGAACGACCTTGGCCGGCAAATCCAGCCACTTGACTTTGATGCCGGCCAGACGACTGAGCGCCCAGCAAGATTGCAATGATGATAAACGTCGAAGAAATCCGGAATAGCCTGGACAGTCCAACCAAGGACAGCATCTGGCTTAACCTTCGGGATGGATATCATTTGATATGATGATTGGCGCGAACTGAAGCGCGGAGGTTGCTCCTTTGGTTTTTTGGATAGCGAGCATGGCCGGATTGGTTATCGCCTATCTTATCGGCTCCACGCCCACGGGCTATTTGGCGGGCAAACTGCTTGCTGGTATCGATATCCGCGAGCACGGCTCCAGATCCACTGGAGCGACAAACGTGTTGCGTACGTTGGGCAAGTGGCCGGCGTTGGCGGTTCTCGCGGTAGATGTGCTGAAAGGTGCTGCGGCGATCGTCTTTGCTTACTGGTTTTACCCCTGGCTTTCTGCATCGCAGGCTGTCACGCTGCCGACAGGGTTCGATCCGCAGGGCTGGGGAGCCTGGGCCGTTTGTCTGGCAGGACTTGCCGTGCTGTTGGGGCACGGACGTTCGATCTGGCTGAATTTTACCGGTGGCAAATCCGCGGCTACGGGACTGGGTGTCTTGCTGGCGATGTCATGGCCGGTCGGCCTCGGCGCAGTTGCAGCCTTTGGCATCATCCTGGCGATATCCAGAATTGTTTCCATCAGCTCGATGCTTGCCGCTTTAACTGCCATTGCGCTCGTTCTCGCCCTGGAGCAACCTTTGCCCTATCGGCTATTGGTGATGGCCGGCGGCGCCTATGTGATTGTGCGCCATCGCGCCAACATCCAGCGGCTGCGGGCTGGAACGGAGCCACGTTTGGGCCAAAGCAGCCCGAAGCGCAAAGCATCATCCGATATCCCGGCCTAGGAGCCAGCGATATCCTTCGGGTTGCTGGCCGGATCGTGGCTGTGGTTGCGGACGATCGCGGAACGTTCGTAGTCGCTGCGGCGTCAATGCCGTAGTCATTGTGATAATCGCGAAACATTGCTCTGCGACATCGCAACATCTCGCAGAGCATGCAATTGTGCCCTATCGCCAACGTGAGATGAAAACCCGTTTCTCGCGAAAACATTCGCGAGAAACGTGCTCCCTTGTCCGTGATCTGCGCAACGAAGACCTCCCGTAGTGGCGATAGAGCGGCTCGCGCCATGGGCACGCATTCATCAGGACGAAAGCCTAATGCCTATCATGGCCGCCGCCATGGCCATGGTCATGACCGTCGCCGTGAGTGGGCTGCGAGGTGGATGACGTAAACAGGCCAACATTGCCTGAATCAACCGAGTCAGCAGAGGAAGCGGTACGGGCAAGCAGTCCGTCGACTCGATCCAGGTCTCCCTCGCATCGTCCCTCCTGCCTATTGCGATGTGCGTCGATCGCGGCGGAATAAAGTCCCATCGCGTCTCTCTTCTGTTGATCCATCGGAGCATCACGCAACTCCACTCCGGTCAGCTGAAGACTTTCCACACAGCTCAACGCAGCGAAACTCGGAACGGATGAGACTGCAAGAGCAGTAAAGGTCGTTCCGAGCACGGCAAACATGATCGTCGGTTTGGGCATTTTGAACATTTCAACCTCCATCAGGAGCAAACGCCGGCTCTATCGAACAAGCGTGGTTTTAAGTTTCCGGACGCGCGGCGGTTGATGAGAAAGCCGGCGTGCTTGACTCTGAGCCTCCGCATGCCGCCTCGATATGATTTGGATCAATGGATTTGAACCTTTTGACGTCACAAATTCCAACCGGCGCCCGAAGTTGATCTGCCGTTAGCCGCCAAATCGATCCCGCGTGGCCGCTAAGGCCGTAGCATTGCTCATGGCGCGCGGCATCGGCAGCAGCCCGCAACGCTGCCTTATGTGTTGTTTTTGATACGAAACTTTCCTCGGCACAAACCGAAAGGCCTACGGGCGCCGAATAGCCTGATATCGATCGGCTCTTTTCCCGCTGTTGTGTGCCGCGACACTGCTTGTAAGCAGACCATCACAACCGCTTCACCAACAAGTGCTTGGCTCGTGATATCCCCCGCCTGCGCCGATAACATCCCTAAGCCGTTATAATATTTAAGAAAAACTTCAAATCATCGCGAAAGAGACGGCTTGCCTCCGCTCAATTGTTAATCCGAGTTAAGTTTTGGAAAGAGCAATGTCCGTTATAATGTTTTCCATAAGGGGTAGTGTGCCGATCTCGAACCTTGAAGGCATCACTTATGCCACATGATCTGTTCATGCCCGAAGACAAAGCTGGCGTTTCCTCTAGCTCCACAGGCCGAAATTTACGTTATCTTGTCTCCCATAGTACCTATTTGGCTGCGATTGGAAAAATTCCGGATACGCTTCCCACTCACAAGCGCACCTTCATGAAAGGCCATGATCTCATTCATGAAGGTCAACGGGGACAAAATGCATATCTACTCAGGGATGGCTGGGCTTGTTCCTATAGGATTTTGCATGACGGAACACGGCAAATCATCAACTTCCATATACCAGGTGATCTTGTCGGCATTCGACGACTTATAACCTTTGCTTCCGATGATAATCTATGCGCCATAACACGCATGGAAGCAGAAGAGATATCCGTCGATGATCTGTCTATAGCTCTCCGTGGTAATAGTTGCCTTGCCATGTCGATCCTTTGGTCGGCGTTTCGGGATGAGGCGATTGTAACTCAACACCTGATTGATGTCGGTCGTCGTCATCCCATCAATAGAGCAGCCCATCTCTTTCTTGAACTCGGCTCCAGATTGAATCTGGCTGGTCTCGGCACGAAGACCGCATTTGAGTGTCCGTTGACTCAGTCGCTGGTTGCCGATGCATTGAGTCTGACCACCGTTCATTTCAATCGCGTTCTCAGGCAATTGCGCGAGCTGAATGCCATGACATTTCATGATGGTCGAGTTGCGTTTCTCGATAGCAGAAAGCTGGAGCATCTGGCTGATTTCGACTCGTCGTACCTGCGATAACCGATACTCGTGCATGTCGATCGACCGGCGGCCGTCACCCTATATGTAACGTGGACAATGAAGCCACACCGTGAAACTGCGGTTCCATCGAACACCAGCTAGACCGTTCCTGACTTTCGATAGTCGATCCCGTTTGCCGAAAATTGTTCCCGAAGCCATTTCGCCGCCGGACCGGCCGGGCGCTGCTTGTGCCAGACGAGTTCAAGCGCGACCGGATGCGCACCTTCGTCGAATTGCAGCACCGGGGTCGCCAAGCTCGAAGTAAGCGGCGAATTTTCAAGAATATGGGCGGGGATCAGCGCCCATCCGATCCCCTGCTGCAGGATCTGCAAAATGACCCAATGGCTTTCGACCCACCAGACCTCGGCGGCAACACGCAATCGGTGGGTCTCCATGCCGTCGCTCCGTTTCGTCACCATGATCTGGCGGTGGCGCTTGAGCTCCTCCCAGGTGACGGGGAACCGCGCCAACGGGTGGTCGCGGCCGCACACCAGAATGAGGGGCACCCAGCCGATCGTGTGAAAGCCGAGCATGGGCGGAAGATCTTCCTGCCTCCACATAACGCCGAGATCGGCCTTACCATCCAGAACCAGCCCGACGACATCCTTGGTCGGCGGAAACAGCAGCTCCAGTTCGACATGCGGGAAACACTCGGCAAAAGCGGCAAACAGCGCTCCGGTCGACGGCTCTGGGTACAATTCGTCGATCGCGACGACAAGCCGCGTCTCGACATGTTCCTCGAAGCTCCTCGCAACGCCGATCAGATGCTCGCGACGGTCGAGAAGCAGCCTCGCCTCCGGCAACAGCCGCTTGCCCGCCGCAGTCAATGTCGGGTTTCGTGTCGCCCTGCTGAAAAGCTTGATGCCGAGATCGTCCTCCAATGTCGAGACGAGAAGGCTTACCGCCGACTGCGCCTTGCGCAGATGCCGCGCAGCCGCCGAAAACGAGCCTGTTTCCACGGCAGTGACGAAGGCCTCCAATTGTTCAAGCGAAACACTCATCTATCAGATTTCCAGATACTATCTAACTTTACCTATCATAAATATCAGATAGAACAGCCATCGACAACAACAGAGGACTTTGAAATGCGTAGCTTTAAAGACCGCGTCCGACATGCGGTCATGTTCGAACTCATCGGCTTGGCGATATTCACGCCGAGCGCCGCTTTGCTGTTCGATCAGCCCGTTGAGCATATGGGCATTGTCGGCATCATCTCCGCCACGGCGGCGACGGTGTGGAATTTCATCTACAATTTCGGATTCGACAAGGCGATGTTACGCATCCGGGGCAGCGTGAAGAAGACCATCCCCATCCGCATCGCCCACACCGCCCTGTTCGAGGCGGGCCTGATCATCGTGCTCATCCCCTTCATCGCCTGGTATCTCGGGATCAGCCTGATGGCCGCACTGGCGATGGATATCGCGATCGTCGCGTTTTACCTGGTATACGCCTTCGTCTTCAACATCGCGTATGACCGCGTGTATCCGATTGGAATGCAGCCGATGCCGCAGGCGTCGTGAGATGCCGGCCCACTCCGTGACGGGAGATGACGCGCTTGGCTAGCGCGTCGTCCAGCCGCCATCCAGGATGAGGTTGGCACCCGCCATGAAGCTTGATTCATCGCTGGCAAGGAAGAGTGCCGCATCCGCGCACTCTTCCGGCGTGCCCAGGCGGTTGAGAATCATGCGTTGCTCGAAACTGCGCCGCATTCCTTCAGGATCGTCACTTGCCAGGAACACATCCTCCAGCAGTTTGGTTGCGACAGGTCCGGGGCAAAGGCAATTGACGCGAATGCCCTCGGGGCCGTGGTCGATCGCCATGGCCTTGCTCAACATGACGACGCCGCCCTTGGAGGCGCAATAGGCTGCCACATTCGCCTCGCCGACCACGCCCAATTCGGAGGCGACGTTGACGATGACGCCGCCGGATTGCCGCATCGCTGGAATGGCCGCCTTCGAGCACAGGAAGACACCCTTGAGGTTCACCCTCATCAGCCGATCCCACTCGTCCTCGGTCGTCGTTGTCACCGGCTTATAAAATTCAATGCCGGCATTGTTGACGAGGACGTCGATCCGGCCATGCTCGGCAATGACGGCATCGACCATGCTTTTGACATCGCGCTCGGAACCGACATCGGTTTTGATGAAACGAGCTCTATTTGCCCCTGCCGCAGAGAGCGAAGCCGCTTCCTCCGCTGCATTGCCGATATCCGCGATGATGACATGAGCGCCTTCGCATGCGAACTTCCGCGCAATGGCAAAACCTATTCCTCTCTGCCCGCCGGTGACGATGGCAACCTTGTCCCGCAATCTCATCAAACCACTCCCAAATGCAGCATAGATGACGCGGTGCTAACATGATGGGCAACACCCCTCAAGCAGTCGATGACGAAAGGAAACAGGCGGCAGGCATGGATTGACAGGCGCTCTGGTGTGACGGTTCGCTGGTTGAGGTCTGTCTGCTGGCTAGATTGCCGAAGAAGCAGGCGATTGGCATCGACGCGGAGAAGACGGGACGATAGATTAGGCGCATTTTCCGCGATAGTCTTGTGCGGTGGAACGCGGCAATCCCGGGGGGGAACAGATGACGGACAGGCTCAAAGGCAAGATTGCCATCATTTCAGGCGGCGCGACCGGCATGGGAGGCGCGGCATCGCGCCTGTTTGCGGCGGAAGGTGCGAAAGTCGCGATCGTCGATAGAAACGGCGATGCGGCAGCAGAGACTGTGCGCGCCATCCGCGATGCCGGTGGCACCGCCGACCATTGGGTTGCCGATGTCTCGGACGAAACAGCCGTCAACGCCGCGGTCAAAGACATCGAGGACCGTTTCGGTGCGGTGACCGTGCTCTTCAACCACGCCGGCACCATCGTCATCAAGCCGTTTCTCGAAACGACGCTCAAGGAATGGGAGTGGCTGCACGGCGTCAACGTGCGATCGATGTTCCTGATGACCAGAGCCGTGCTGCCGGGCATGATCGCTGCGGGTGGCGGTTCCATCGTCTGCACGTCATCCATCTCGGCAGTTGCCGCGACGCCGATGGAGGTGCTCTATGACACGACAAAGGGGGCAGTCCACATGTTTGCCCGCGCCATCGCCGTCGAATTCCGCGATCGCAATATTCGCTGCAATGCCGTTTGCCCCGGCTTCATCCGCACACCGCACGGACTGCGCGAGGTGGCCGAGTTGCAGGCCCTTGGCGTCGATGTCTCGGATGCGGCGATCGCGGCGCAGCAGGGCCGGATCGGCGAACCCGAGGACGTGGCCCGCGCCGCCCTCTATCTTGCGTCTGACGAATCCAACTTCGTCAACGGCATCCATCTCTTCGTCGACAATGGCTTTACCGCCATCTGACTGCGGGCAGTATCTCCTTTCGATGCATATGCAGATCGGTGTGAAATCAGCGACCTGCCCAATGGGCTGATCGCGGTTCACATGGCGAGCGCGTATGTCGCCTGCTCGGCCCGAAGATGCTCCAGCATCCGCGCAATCCCCTCCTCCAGACCGACCAAGGGGGTCAGCCCATAGGAGCGCTGCAGGGCCGTGTCTCCGCAACGATAGAAAACTCCTTCCGGCTGGCTCGACCGGCCGGTGACGGCCGGTTGCCAGCCAATCTGCCGGCTGATCGTCTCGGCCAGTTCGATAAAGGAGGTGGCAGTGCCGGTCGATAGATTGAGGCTTGCCCCGTCCGGAAGCAGTTCCCTCGTCTGCCAGATGAATTCGATACAGTCCGAAATATGGATGAAGTCCCGACATTGCCGGCCTGAGCCCCACACGAAGACTTCGGGCGCACCCTTTTCCGCAAGCAACCGGCGGCAAATTGCCGGGAATGGATAGGCAAGATCCTGGTCTTCGCCATAGCCGCTGAACGGTCTGTAGGCGATAGCCCGTCGACCATAACGCTCGACATAGAGTTTCATCAGATATTCGCCGGTCAACTTCGCCCAGCCGTAGCTGAGATCCGGGACGCCGACGACAGCGTCGAAATTGATCATATCCTCCGACAGCAGCCGATGATTGGCGGCCGTCTGCAAAGACACCGGATAGGCCGCGCTGGAACTGAAGAATATCACCGAACCCGGCCTGGCGTGCGATGCCCACTGCCACAGTTCCGCATCGACTGCCAGGTCCTCGGCGACATCGAGCGCCCGCGTCTCGAGCGTCAAACGGCCGCCGACGAGCGCGGCCAGATGGAAGACATAATCGAAATGCTCCGGAGCGCGTGCGAAGAACGCCCGGCAATCCTCCTCGCAGAAGGTGAAGCGGGAACGCTGAAGCCGCTGCCATAGGTCTGGATGGAGCGCGCCCGTTCCCGCAACCAGCGAATCGACGCAGACGACGTCCAATCCCTCGGCAAGAAGCCGCCGGACCAGATGCCGGCCAACGAAACCACAACCGCCTGTCACTAATGCGCGCGCCATCGTCCATCCCCCAACTAATGTGCAGAAAAATCACCCCGTCCCATATAGATATCCACCATGCGCCGCCCCCACTCCGCTCTGCTCGGCGCAATATGCTGGCCAAGGGCCAATGCACCCGCGCTCAACCGGCGCATCAAATGGTCGTCATCCGTCGCCGCCAATTTCTCCGCCAGCGAATCTGCATCGCCGCTATCAAAAACCAGGCCGGCGCCGTTCTCCTCGACCTCTGTCGCAATCAGCGCATTGCTGCTGACGATGACCGGGATGCCGGACATCAACGCTTCGGCCGCAACCAGGCCATAGGGCTCGGGCATGCGCGACGGCATGACGAAGACGCGCGCTTCACCGGCGATGCTGGTGACCTCTTCATCGCTCAGCCAACCGGGCACGTAGCAATGCGGCAGCAGCTGCTGCATTTCGGCAAGCAATGGCCCGCGCCCGATCAGCGTCGCCGTTCTGCCCGTCTTGTTGAGCGCGTCGGCCAATGTCCGAACGCCTTTTTCCCAGCACATGCGGCCGAGAAAAACAGTGCGGCGGTTGCGCCATGCCTCCACCGGCTCGGGGGTCAACGGCTGTGTCGGCGTTCGCAGTGTCGTGAAATGCCGCAAAGCGCTGCTGCGCAGGAGCACCTCCATGTTTTCATGCGCCAGCACGATGTCGACCTGGCTCCAAAACCCCTCGCCCACACCCTGCTGCGTCAACGTGCGACGGAAACGCCAAAGCTTGTGGAAATAACTGCGCTTGTCGCAATTGGTCGTCAGGCATGCGGCGGACAACGGTTTGATGTCGCAAACCTCGCCGCTGCGGAAATTGATCAGTCCCCCGTTCGGACAGTTCAGGAAAAAATCATGCGCCGTAACGATGACCTTGGCCCGATGCTTGGCAAGCGCATAGAAGATCGAGGGCGAGAGGATCTGCGACCAGCCGTGTACATGGACGACAGTTTCCTCATCCGATTCCCGAAGCAAGCCCTCCAGAGCCTCATAGGCGCGACGATTGTAATTCTTCGCAAGGATATCGGTCATTGCCGGGCCTTCCCGAAGAGGGCGCTCGCCAAGCGCAACCGTCCGGATGCCCGCAAAGCGCGGCTTGAGGCCTTCGCCGTTATCGCCGACCAGTATGGCGCAAGTCAACCCGGCATCCCTGCTTGCCTCAAGACATTGCAGCGCCACCTTGGTCGCACCACCGCGAACGGTCGAAACATCATTGACAAGTATGAGACGCATGAGATCAGCAACTCGCCCGCTTGCGTTAACCGGACGCGGCGAAGGAAACCATCCTCTTACGTTTCGCGCCCGATATATAAGGCGCCCTAACGCAGTCGCTTTTCAATTCATCCATTCGCACGAGAGCATCCCGCTTTCAGGTTGAATCAACAGGTTCGCATCGATGCAAATGATGGAAACGCACGCCGGCGCGTGCTTACCAAGCTATCCGCCTTGGCTTGGTCGCTTGCGCGACTGCCGGAATGGCTTATCCGAACCAGAGCGCCAACGCGCAACCTGCTCCGGCGACCCTTGCGCTAACGACGACGGCAGCAGCGCGCCCATGGCGCGTAGTCATCACGAACTCACCGGCAGCAGCAGGATCGACGACATGAGAGAATGATGCTTTGGCATCCTTTGAGCTGATCATTGTCATGGCAAGCTCCTGAAGAGGTCATGAATGACCCCTTCTTTGGGCGCGCATTCAAGCAAATATAGATACCCAATACTGGTTCCCGTGAACCTCGTATCGCTGCCTTCGACATGGAACAAAGACGCTTGCCGCTCTCATCCCCTCGCTTTCTTGACGGCGATCTCCATTTCCTTGAACGGCCGGCGAAAGGTCGGCACGCGCTCGGCAACGGCAGGAAAGACACCGAACGGCCTATGCGGCTCGGCCTGATACCAGAACGCGACCGAGGAGACATCGTCGGAACGGCGATTGGCGTGGCCGTGTTCGATCGAAACGCGAATGCTCTTCTGGAAGATCGCCGGATCTTCGATGTGCCAGCGGTAGAGCGTCACCGGCTCGGTCCAGTTCGGGCCGCCAGCGGCGATGATACCATGATAGGGTGCGCTATACTCCTGCGTCGGGCACCAGGCCGTATTGAAGTAGTCTTCCGTGCCGGTGCCATGCAGCGTCGGCGGCCAGGCATCGTTGGCGCCGGGCGCGGATTCTGATCGCGGCTCGATCAGCGCCGCCTTCGGCCCGATGCGTGGGTCAGGTTTGCGCACCGTGTCCAGCACCGAGAGCCCTTCTTCGCCATCGATGAAAATCATGTCGTCGCCTTCGCCATACCAGTCCCATACCTCGGAGCGGCGGCGCGAGTAGACGCTATAGAGAACGCCGACATAATGCCCCCGGCCCTCGGCCTCAAGGATCGTATAGTTTTCCTTGCCGTCAACATTTTCACCGCCGAAGAGATATTCCTCATTCGTCAGGCCGGCGTCGCTCATTCCTTGCGGGCGCGATTGGCGATAGTGCGCGTGGAAGCGCCCCATGCCTTCTTCGAGCTCGTCATGCAGTTCGAGGTCGACATAGTAGTAGAACAGCAGATCGTGTTCGGCCTCGTTGGTGACAGTCAGCTTCATATGGGAACCGAAGGGCATCGGGAAATAGCAGTTGAACGCCTTGCCGTCCTCGGGGCTCGCCTGCATCGGCAGACTGGCGTAGTTTGCCGTGCGGCCATGGCCCATGCCGAAGAAATCGCCGATCGGGGCCTCGATGCTCGGCTCCGGCTCGCCGTCCCAGTAGCCGCGCAGCACGATCTTGCGCAGGAAATTCTCGCTCTCGCAGGCAAGCGTCGCCCAGATATGGGTGACGATGCCGGCGCCCGAGTGCTCGGCGATGACCTCGGTCTTGCCCGGCTCGATATGGAAGCGATCGTCGTTGCCGCCGGTGCGGTCGTAGCTCGAAAAGCGGCGCGTCTTTGCCTGGCGCAGTTTTGCCAGCCCGCGCAGGGGTGAAAGGCCGAGATTGCTCATGAATGTCTCCTGTCTTGAACGAGGCCGGCTATTTCAGGCCGCTGGTCTTCAGCGAATCCATGATCTGCCGCTGGAAAATCACGAAGAGGATGAGAGTGGGGATGGCGACGATGGTAGAGGCGGCCATCATGTAGTTCCACGAGGCCGAATACTGGCTTTTGAAGTTGGCTATGCCGACCTGCACCATCCAGAGGTTCGGATTGGAGGTGATCGTCAGTGGCCAGAGGAAGGAATTCCAATTGGCAAGGAAGAACAGGATGGCGAGTGCCGACATCATCGGCCGGCTCAAGGGCAGGATGATGCTCCAATAGATGCGCCAATAGCCCGCGCCGTCGATAACAGCGGCTTCCTCGATCTCGCGCGGCAACGAGAGATAATATTGTCGCAGCAGGAAGATGCCGAAGGCATTGAAGATCGCCGGCACAATCAGCCCCGCATAGGAATTGATCATGCCCATCGCCTTGACGATGATGAATAGAGGGACAATCACGACGGGCAGCGACACGAGAAAGGTGGAGAAGATCGCCAGAAAGATGATCTCTCGTCCGGGAAAGCGCAGGCGCGCCAGGGCATATCCGGCCATGGTGTGGAAGACGAGCGCCACGATCGTCACCGTTGCCGAGACAAAGAAGCTGTTGAGCATGTAGCGGATGAACGGCACGCCGGTCAGCACATAGATGAAATTGTCGAGCGTCGGCGATTCCGGTACGAGCGCCGATGAAAAGGATTCGGCGGCCGGCTTGAAGGCGATAGAAACCATCCAGAGCAGCGGAAACAGCGTCATCAGCGCGAGTATGGCTGATATCAGCATCCAAAGGCAGCGCACTAGTGTTACCTGGGACCGCGCGAAATAGGCGTTGGAAGGATCATTCCGCATGATCGAAACGCCCTCCGCGCGTGACGGCAAAGAAAACGGCCGTGACGACCATGAGGGCGACGACGAGGATCGACGACATCGCGGCCGCATAGCCGAAGGCACCGAAGGAAAAGGCCTGCTGGTAGATATAGACGATCAGCACGGCGGTCGAATTGGCCGGACCACCCCTGGTCATGACATAGATGATGTCGAAGGCCTGGGCGCCGGCAACGGCAGCAACCATCGAAACCATGAGAACGAAGAAGCTGGTTGGCTTCAGAAGCGGCAACGTGATGTATCGAAAACGCTTGACCGGGCCTGCGCCGTCGATCATCGCCGCCTCGTAATATTCCTTCGGGATGTCTTGCAGGCCGCCCAGGAAGATCAGCATGTAGAAGCCCATCAGAAACCAGACGCTGACGAGGACGACGGTGATCAGCGCAAAGTTGGGATCGCCGAGGAAGGAGATCGCGGGAAGGCCGAGGCTTGCCATTGCCTGACTGACGACACCGATCTTGTCGATGACCATGAATTGCCAGACGAGCGCCACGACCACCAGGCTCACCATGTTCGGCGCGAAGAACATCGAGCGGATGACCGCATTGAAGCGATTGGTCTGCTGCACGAGAAGTGCCAGGCCCAAGCCGGTTACATAGAGCGACGGCACCAGCATGACGGCATAAAGCGCGGTTACCCTCGCCCCCTTCCAGAACAAGGGATCATGCCATATGCGGATATAGTTCTTGGCGCCAACGAAATTGTAGCCACCGAAGCCGTTGACTTCATAGGCGCTCAGCACCAGCGACAGAAGCATCGGCACGCCAAGAAACACAAAGAGGCCGAGCGCATCGGGCAATACGAAGAGATAGCCCGCAATCCATTCGCGATGCCGGGCGGAAAGGCCTTTGCGCGTGCTGTTTGCACGGCTTGTCGTCACATCAGTAATTGTCGTCATCATCTCGTCCCGAAAGGAGACGGCCGCTCGAGCAAATCACGCAGCGGCCATCGATTTTTCCTAGAGAATGGGCGCGCCGCTGTAGGAGCCAAGAAACGCATCAAGCTGCTGTGAGGCAGATGTCGCCGTCGCCTGAGGATCGGCGCCGCCGAGCTGCGTCTGCTGGATCGCATCGGAGATGATCTTGTAGACCTCCGGCGGCACGCGCGGTTCGGCACGCGCTCCCGGATAGACCTCGGTGGCGAATTTGCCGATCATGCCGGTCTTGAACGCATCGCCGCCGGCAGCAAGCGCGCTTTCGCGCGGCGGCATGTCCGACTTGCCCCTGGTGCACCAGTCGGCGACGCGCTGGACGGAGCCCTTGTCCTTGGAGGCAAGTGCCCAGGCACAGAACTGTGCGGCCGCATCCGGGTTCTTGCTCTTGGCATTGGCGACGAAGGCCCAGCCGCCGCCAACGGTCACATATTTGCCGTTCGGCGGCGTCGGCAGGCGAAAGACGCCATATTCGAAAGCCTTGGCGTTGCTCTGCAATTGCGAGATGCCCCAGATACCGACATTCTGGATGGCGCAATAGCCCGATGCGAGATTGGCGACGGTGTCGTTGGCGCCGCTACCCATCACCTGACGCGGGGCGGCCCCAGAGTTGACCGCATCTTGCCAGAACTTTAGCGCCTGCACCGTTGCGGGTGAATCGAAGGCGCTCTTGCCGTCCTTCGTCTGGAATTCGCCGCCGCCCTGCCAGAGGAACGGATACCAGGTGAAATTCTGATAATAGCCCGGCTGGGTCTCGAACAATACGCCGAAGCGCTTCGGCGTCGTGAGCTTCTTGGCGAGTTCGAGCAGGTCGTCCCAGGTCTTCGGAACGTCATTCTCGTTCAGTTTCGCCTCTTCGAAAGCCTTGACGGAATAGTACATCGCCATCGGTTCGACTTCCATCGGGATGCCATAGATCTTGCCGTCGACCATCCGGCTGGCAATCACGCTTTCCGGAAAATCCTCCTTGGCGTCGATATGCGGCGTCAGATCCTGCAAGACGCCGCCATTGTAATAACGCAGGAAATCGCCCGGAGAGATGAGGAAGATATCCGGCCCCTCCCCCGAGGCGAAGGCGGTGGCGAGCTTCGGACCGTTGATGTATTCGGCGTTCGGGACATATTCGAGCTCGACCTTTTGCGGATGACTGTCGTTCCAGGCCGCAATCGCCTTTTCGAACCAGTCGACCTGGCTCGGCACTGTGCCGCCCGGCGCGTAGAATTGCCAGAATTTCAACGGCGCGCCCTGAGCCCGCACCGCCATGCGCGACACGTAGGGAAAACCGCTCAAGGTGGCAGCAGCGCCGGCGGCGAGGATCGCGCCACCTTTCAACACGCCGCGACGGGTCGCGGCAATGGATTTGTCCTTACCAGTCATGATTTCCTCCCTCTTTTGCCTGGTCGTCACCACAGCTCCTCCCGGGTGACGGCACCTCATTTCATGCGGTATCGAAAGCGTGCAGATTGCAGGGGATGATCTCCGAACGCGGCGGCCCTGCATAAGCTCCAGAGAGCCTTGCCATCAGCATTTCGGTTGCGCGATGCGCAAGCAGCGACGGCGCATTGCCGACCCTGGTGATCCGCGGCCTGATATATTCGAGCTGCGGCTGATCGCCGAAGACGGCAATGCCGATATCCTTGGGAACGTTGATGCCGCGATCGAAGAAGGCGGCGAGCGCGCCTGCCGCCATCAGATAGTTTCCGAAGAAAATCACCGACGGCAGATCGGCACCATGGTTTGCCAGAAGCCAATCCACCACATCCTCGCCCGACGGACCGAGATAGCTGCCTTCGCGCCGCAGATCAGCAATCGGCTCGACGCCACTGTCGCGCAGGCCCTGCTCGAAACCGGCAGCGCGCGCCATCGCTTCGGCAAAGAAGGATGGGCCGGTCAGATGCGCGATCCGGCGATGACCCTTCCGGGCCAGATAGGCGCCCATCTGGTAACCGCCGCCGAAATCATCGATCTTGACGCTATCGACCGCCTGGTTCGGCAGATCGCCGATGAACACTGTCGGCAGATCGACTTCAAGCAACGCATCGTGCATGCCGTGCAGCGCGAAATCGCCGACGATGAGGCCGTCGATGCGCCGGCTGCGGATCTGGCGGAGATAGTGCTCGCCGTGCTCCTGCGAATGGCCGCCCGGAACATCCGTATTGAAGATGAGGAGATCGACCCCGATGGCCTCGAGATCGGACTGGGCCGCCTGCACCATCTCCGGATAAAAGGGGTTGCGGATATCGGGGATCAGCATGGCAACGAGATTGGTGCGGCCGGTCCTGAGACTCTGTGCAAGCGGGTTCGGCACATAACCCAGTTCGGCGATCGCCTCCTGGACGCGCTTGCGCAGATCAACCGACACCCGATCGGCGTGATTGAGCACATGCGACACGGTGGTCGGCGAAACTCCGGCGCGTTTGGCAACTTTGGCGATTGTGGTCATGCAGGCACGCTACGGCATTGTAAATCGATTTGCAAATGCTTTTGCAAATCGATTTATCTACCCAGTGGAGGCGCTTCGGGAGGGATTGCCGAGGCAATTGCAAACCTAGCCCCGATTAGGCGCGGCGGCGCCATCCTCTACCCAGGCCTGCCGGCCTGATGGCGGCCTTGCTGGGCGGAAGAACGGCAGCACCATGCGAACCCATCAGATCTTTCGCGCCTTGCGCCCGGTATTGACGCCGGCCGGTGGAGTAACGGATGCGCGTTTGACAAGCGAGCATTCGAGCTTGGTGATCTGATAGCGGCGCTGGCGCGGCAGGACGGCGGTTTCAAGATGTTCGATCGCCCATTGGCCCATCGCCATGTGGGGAAGGATCGAGGTCGTCAGCGGCGGCACGAGATGGCGGCAGATATCTTCGTCGTCATAGCCCATGACAGACATGTCCTGCGGAATGTGGAGCCCCGCCTCCTTCAGCGCTTCGTAGCAACCGATGGCGGTGCGGTCGTTCTGGCAGAAGATCGCGGTGGGACGCTCACGGAGCGAAAGCAGCTTCATGGTGCCGGAATAGCCGGCACTCGCCGACCAATCGCCTTCGATGACAAGCTCCGGATCGAAAGGAATGTCGGCCGTCGCCAGCGCTCGGCGATAGCCGGTCAGCCGATCCTGAGCCGCCTGCATCCACGGTTCGCCCGTGATCGTCGCGATCCGGTGGTGGCCGTGCGAGATCAGATGCCGGGTCGCGGTCTGACCGCCGGCGATCTCGCTCGGAACGACGGACGGAAACGCATAATCGGACGTGTAGCAATTCAGAAGAACGATCGGAATATTGAGATCGTAGAGATAGTCCGGCACCTCCACCTCGCGGGTGAAAATCGTCATGTAGATGAGGGCCGAGATCCCGCTGCTGCTGAGCGCTTTCAACGCTCGCGGCTCCATGATCGGGTCGCTCATGGTCTGCGCGACGAGCAGAACGTTGCCGGCGTTCCAGGATGCCTGGCGCGCGCCCTCGATCGCGACGACCGCCTCCGGACTGGTGGCGAGCTGGTCGACGGCAAAACCGATGACGCCATCCAGTTTCGAAGGCAACAGCAGCGCAGGCGGTGTGGCAAGCACCGGCGCGACATAGCCGAGCTGGCGGGCCGCCTCGATGACCCTCTCGCGGGTTTGCTGAGACAGGCGCATGCCGGGCGTATTGTTGAGGACGAAGGATACCGCGCTCTGCGAACATCCGGCCGCCTTGGCAATGTCGGTCATCGTGACCCTGTTGCCGGGACGGCGGCCGTTTCGCTTCGCTAGCCTGTCGTCGTCGGCCGGCTGATCGCCGTTGGCGGCCGATATCTTCTTCATAACTGCGTCTCATCTCCCGTAAAGCGAAACCGGCGGCAATCCCCATCGCCGTCTTCGCGCGCTAATATTTATTATCATCAATACAGCGATCTCGGCAACTCCCGCAGACACGAATGCAATCACCGCCCACATCTTCGAGCGCAAGAACGCTTACAATTGAAGCAAATAGCCAGATTTACAGTGTTTTGGCGGTTCACGCCTGCGAAATTGTATTACTAATTCTATTTACTAATTGAAATTAGTCGTATACCGTCGCTGTCGTGGCTGGACGTGCCGTGTCTCGCTTTGCGAGAAACCCTAGGAGGGGGTGCTGGACCGGTCTGCCGCAAGTTGCAACTAGACCCCGACAGTGGGTCTATGGGAGGATGATCATGAAGTACCTAACACGGGGCACTGCTGCCTTTGCGGCAGGGCTGATGCTGAGCTATGCGACGGCGACCTATGCCGCCGACAAGCCGACACTCGCATTTGTGGTCAACGGCGCATCCGACTTCTGGAAGGCGGCCGAAGCCGGCGTCAAGAAGGCTCAGGCCGAGCTGCCGGACTTCAATATGGAACTGAAATATCCCGAACAGTCTTCGGTCGCGATCCAGCAGCGACTGATGGAAGACCTGGTGGCGGCCGGCGTCAAAGGCATCATGGTTTCCGCCGTCGATCCCAAGACCTCGACCGACGGGCTGAACAAGATCGGTTCGGAAACCGCGCTGTTCACCACCGATAGCGACGCGCCGGATACGAACCGCGTCGCCTATATCGGCTCATCGAACGTCGACGCCGGCAAGCAAGCCGCCGAAATCGCCAAGAAAGCCATGCCGAACGGGGGCAAGTGCATCGGCTTCGTGGGGCTTCTCGGCGCCGACAATGCCAAGGAACGCATCCAGGGCATGAAGGACGGCCTGGCCGGCACGAAGATCGAATTGACCGACGTGCGCGGCGACGACATCGACCAGACGAGAGCAAAGAAGAACGTCGAGGACGCGCTCGTTGCAAGCCCTGACGTGACCTGCATGGTCGGTTTCTACTCCTACAACACGCCGCGCATCTACGAAGCGCTGCGAGAAGCCGGCAAGCTCGGCCAGATCACCGTCGTCGGCTTCGATGACGATCCGATCACGCTTGGCGGCGTCAAGGAAGGAACGATCGCTGCAACCGTCGTGCAGCAGCCCTATCTCTGGGCCTACCAGGGCATGAAGCTGATGGCCGCCTATCTGAAGGGCGACAAGTCGGGAATTCCTGCCGGCAAGCTGATCATCATCCCGACGAAGATCATCGGCAAGGACGATGTCGATGCCTATGCTGCCAATCTGAAGGCTATGGCCGGCAATTAAAGCCAGCCCGCAGCAGCGCCGGTTGCGGGGACCGGCGCTGCTCGAATGCAATTGCTCACGTCGCCGCGGCTTTCAAAGCCACATCGTACAGGCATGATATTCGTTATGAACCAAAGCTCGGATACATTGGTATCGACTGAAACCACCGTGCCCTTTCTCAGCCTTTCGGGAATCGGCAAGACCTACCCCGGCGTCGTGGCGCTCGATAATTTCTCGATGGATGTCAGCCCCGGCGAGGTGATCGGCCTGGTCGGCGAGAACGGCGCCGGCAAATCGACGCTCATGAAGATCCTTGGCGGCGTCGTCAAACCGGATCGCGGCAGCATTCGGCTCGATGGCGCCGAGCACGGCGCCTTCACGGTCGAAAGCAGCATCGCGTCTGGAATAGCCTTCGTCCATCAGGAGCTCAACCTGTTTGAAAATCTCGATGTTGCCGCCAATATCTTCCTCGGCCGCGAGCCGTTGCGCGGTGGCGCTCTGAAACTGGTCGACCGCGCGCGCCTGCGAGAGATGGTTGCTCCGCTTTTGAAGCGCGTCGGCGCGAATTTCTCGCCGGATACGCCAGTGGCGTCGCTGTCGCTCGCGCAGCAGCAGATGGTCGAAATCGCCAAGGCGCTCTCCATCAATGCCCGCCTCGTCATTCTCGACGAGCCGACCTCAAGCCTGCCGCTTGCCGAAACCGAAAAACTGCTGGCCGTCATCTCCTCGTTGAAGGCCGATGGCATCAGCGTCATCTTCATTTCGCACCGCCTGCATGAGGTTGAGCGTGTGGCCGACCGCGTCATCGTTCTGCGCGACGGCACGCTTGTCGGCACATTGCCGAAAGATTCGATCGACCACGATCGCATGGTGAAACTGATGATCGGCCGCGCATTGGCCGCGCGCTCCGTGGAAGCGGCACGTCCGCCGGGCGATGTCGCCTTGCGGGTTTCGGCTATCCGCACCGCCGCCTATCCGACGCGTCAGGTCGATCTCGATATCCGCTATGGCGAGATCCTCGGCCTCGCCGGCCTTGTCGGGTCAGGCCGGACGGAGCTTGCGCGCGTCCTTTTCGGGGTTGACCAGAGCTACGGCGGCGGCATTGCCCTTGGCGGGCAAGACCTGAAACTGCGATCCGCGAGGGACGCCGTCGCCAATGGCATTTTTCTTGTCCCCGAGGATCGCAAGCTGAACGGCATCCTCCTCGATATGCCGATTTCGCAGAACATATCCCTGCCAAACCTTCCGGCCTTCGCGCGCCGCTCCATGGTTTCGCCGGAACGCGAAAATGCCGCGGCCGAAGCGCAACGCAGGCAGCTCGCCATCAAGGCCCCATCGATCTCGACCCGCACCGGAACGCTTTCGGGCGGCAATCAGCAGAAGGTCGTTCTCGCCAAGTGGCTGGCGATGAAGCCGAAGGTGTTGATCTTCGACGAGCCCACCCGCGGCATCGATATCGGCGCGAAAAGCGAAATCTACAGTCTGATGCGCAAGCTTGCCGATGCCGGCGTGGCGATCCTGATGATCTCGAGCGACATGGAGGAAGTGATCGGCGTCTCCGACCGCATCGCCGTCATGCACGAAGGCCGGATCTCAGGCATCCTCGAAAAGGATCAGTTCAGCCAGGAAAACGTGCTTTTGCTGGCCGTCGGCAAGACACTACACTAGAGTGGTTCAGCTATTCATGGAATCTTGAACCGCTCGATCTCATTGTTTTTACGCAATTCCGGCCGGAAAACCGCTTCGCACTTTTCCTGGAATTGCTCAAATGGCTGCGGCCGATGGGAATTGATATCGATGAGTAAGAAAGATCTGGGCCTGCTGCTGTTGATCGTCGTCGTCGGCATTGTCGTGACGATCATCAATCCGCGCTTCCTTTTGCCGATCAACCTCGCCAACACGTCGAACCTCATCGGCCTTTTCGGAATATTGTCGATCGGCCAGGCCTTCGTCATCATCACCGGCGGCATCGAACTGTCGGTTGGCTCGCTCGTTGCCCTGCTCGGCGTCCTGTTCATCGATTTCATCGCCGTCCAGAATATGCCCTGGGCCATTGCACTGCCCTTGATCCTGATCCTTGGCGGCGTGCTGGGAGCGATCCATGGCTGGCTGATTACCCGGCTCAATCTTCAGCCTTTCGTCGTCACGCTCTGCGGCCTCTTGATCTATCGGGGTGCGGCGCGCTTCTACACGGCTGATGGTACGGCCGGCTTCGCCTTTGGCCAGAACTTTCCGACTCTGGAATTCTTGACCGCCGGCCGCTTCTACGGCGTGCCGAACACCTTCATCGCGCTCGTGATCATTGCCGCCGTCATGTGGATCGTCCTGCACCGGTCCGTCTATGGCCGCTATCTCTACGCGATCGGCAAGAATGAGGAGGCGGCGAAATATTCCGGCATACGCACGACGAAGATGGTCACGGTCGCCTACATCATCTGCGGCGTGCTGACGGCGCTTTCGGCGATCTATTTCGCCATGTACACGCGCTCCATCTCGCCGGCGAGCCACGGGCAGTTCTATGAACTCTATGCGATTGCCGCTGCGGTCCTCGGCGGCTTCTCGCTGCGCGGCGGCGAAGGCTCTCTGGTTGGCGTGATATTGGGGACAATTCTGCTGCAGGAATTGCAGAACCTCGTCAATCTTCTCGGCATCCCCTCTTCGCTCAACTTCGCCGTCATGGGCGGCGTCATCCTGATCGGCGTGCTGATCGACCAGCAATGGAGCGCCATCCGGGCGCAACGGCGGCTGGTGTCGGCCGCGCGCCAGGCGGAGACGCGCCAGCCTGCCGAGCAACCGCAGTCATGATGATCGCTTGAGCCGGGTCGACGCAGACCGCTCAGGTCATCCATTTGCGATGCTCAATAAAGCGCTCGGCCAGAAGGTCGATGAACAATCGCACCTTGCTCGGCAGATGGCTGCGGTTTGGATAGATTGCGCTGATCGTGAATTCCACGGCGCGATAGTCGGGCATGGCGCGCACCAGACGACCGGCGGCAACATCTTCGAAAACGATGAAGCTCGGGGCAAGAAAGATGCCCTGGCCGCTTGCCAGCAGAAAGCGTAGCGTCTCCGCGCTGTTGGAGACGACATTGCCCGAAATCTTGACACCCAGCTGCTTGCCACCGGCATCTTCGAAACGCCATTCGTCGCCGTAAGGGTAATAGGTATATTGCAGGCAATTGTGCTCCGCGAGATCGGCCGGTACCTTCGGCATGGAATGCGTATCGCGATATTCGGGTGAGCAGACGAGCATATGGCGCCAGGGCGCCAGCTTGCGCGCGACGAGCGTCGAGTCCGGCGCCGGCAAGGTTCGGATCATCAGGTCGTACCCCTCCTCAACCATGTCGATCGACCGTTCGCCGACGTTGAAATCGAGCGAGATCGCCGGGTACTGCGTCATGAACTCATCGATGACCGGAAGCAGGAAGCGGACGATAGCGCCGCTGGTGTAGATCTTCAGCGTGCCGCGCGGCATGGTGCTGAGCGCGCCCGCCGCCCGGTCGGCCTCATCGAGATCGGCAAGGATCTGGGAAGAGCGCTCATAATAGTACTTGCCGGTTTCCGTCAGGCTGACCCTGCGCGTCGTCCGGTTCAAAAGCCGCACGCCAAGGCGATCCTCCAGGGATTGCACATGGTTGCCCACCATGGTGACCGACATGTTGAGCCGACGGGCGGCCGCGGAAAAGCCGCCGCATTCCACCACCCGGCCAAAGACTGCGAGGCTGGTCAACCGATCCATATTGTCCTCGGATTATCCACTGTGACTTGATGATCCTTCCAAATTTGAGGAGATTATCAGAAGGACCGTTCGGACGCATCTTCATCGCATCAAAAATGACCCCATGCAAAGGGGTGGCGATACCGAAGGAAACGGACAATGGTCGAACTACCGCGCAACGAGGCGTTCAAAACTGCAAGCCAGGCCGATGCTGCTCCAGCAAGCGAGGTGGCCAAGTCCCCCGTTACCGAGGCTCCGCAAGGCGTAGCGGCCAAAGCGCCTGTCGCTGCCGCCACACCCAAGCCAGACAGAAAGCTCATCAAGCGCGGCGTGCTGATTGCTGCGCTGCTGGCCGGTGTCGCGGTCGCAGCAGACTTCGGCTATCGCTACTGGACGGTCGGACGCTTCATCGAATCCACGGACGATGCCTATGTGAAGGCCGACTACACCACCATCGCCCCGAAGGTCGCCGGCTACATCAGGGACGTGCTGGTCAGCGACAATGAGAAGGTTAAGGCTGGCCAGGTGCTCGCACGCATAGACGACCGCGACTTCCAGGCCGCGCTTTCCCAGGCGAAGGCCGATCTCAAGTCCGCGGATGCGGCAATTTCCAACATCGACGCGCAGATCCAGTTGCAGCAATCGCTGATCGCACAGGCAAAGGCCACGGTTGATTCTTCACAGGCCTCGCTGAACTGGGCCGTGTCGGACGCAGCCCGCGCGGCCCGCCTGACGACCAACGGCGTTGGCAGCCAATCACAAGCTGAACAGACACAGTCGGCTCGCGATCAGGCCGTTGCCGCGCTCCAGCGCGACCAGGCCGCCGTCGTTGCCGCCCAGAACAAGGTACCGGTGCTGCAGACCCAGCGTGATCAGGCTGCCGCCCAGCGTGACCGCGCCGCCGCCGCCGTCCAGCAGGCGGAACTCAATCTTTCCTATACCGACATCATCGCCGCCGTCGACGGGACGGTCGGCGCCCGTTCGATCCGCGTCGGGCAATACGTCACCTCGGGCACACAGCTGATGGCGGTGGTGCCGCTGCACTCGGTCTATGTCGTTGCCAACTTCAAGGAAACGCAGCTGACCTTCGTGCGCCCCGGCCAGTCGGTCGAGATCAAGGTCGACAGCTTCCCCGACGAAACCATCAAGGGCCATGTCGACAGCATCTCGCCGGCAAGCGGGCTCGAATTCTCGCTACTGCCGCCTGACAACGCCACCGGTAACTTCACCAAGATCGTCCAGCGCATCCCGGTCAAGATCGTCATCGACGACGAGCACTTCGCGGGGCTACTTCGCTCAGGCATGTCCGTCGAACCCGAAATCGATACCAAGGCAGCGCAGATCTCGACTGCCAGCGCCGAAGGATCATCTGGCCACGCCGGATAGTCCCTCCCGTCATTCGTCTCGCTATCGGCATGAGATTATTTCGGCTTCGGCCGGAAGGAGAAGCATCGTGACCACCCTTCAGATCGCCGCAAACAACAATTCCGCCGCACCCGCAAGCGCTGCGCCCGCTCCCGCTGCCCGACCCGCCATGAGCCCGTTGCGGATGTGGACCGCCGTCATTGGCTCCACCCTCGGCGCCTTCATGGCGGTTCTGAACATCCAGATCGTCAACGCCTCGCTTGCCGACATCCAGGGTGCGATCGGCGCCGGAACGGATGACGGCGGCTGGATCTCGACCTCCTACCTGATCGCCGAAATCGTCGTCATTCCGCTCAGCGCCTGGCTTGCCCGCGTCTTTTCGGTCCGCCTCTATCTGCTGACCAATGCCATCCTCTTCCTGCTCTTCTCGGTGGCCTGCGCCTTTGCCGCAAACCTGCAGCAGATGATCGTGCTGCGCGCCATACAGGGCTTCTCCGGCGGCGTGCTGATCCCGATGGCCTTCACCATCATCATCACAATGCTGCCGAAGCCCAAGCAGCCGATAGGCCTTGCCCTTTTCGCCCTTTCGGCGACCTTCGCGCCGGCGATCGGCCCGACCATCGGCGGCTACCTCACGGAAAACTGGGGCTGGGAGTATATTTTCTACGTCAATCTCGTACCCGGCATTCTGATGATCGGCATGCTCTGGGCCTCGCTCGACCGCGCGCCGATGAACCTCTCGCTGCTTGCCAAGGGCGACTGGCCAGGCATCATCACCATGGCGGTCGGCCTTGCCGCGCTGCAGACCGTGCTTGAAGAGGGCAACAAGGATGACTGGTTCGGTTCGCCCTTCATCGTCCGTCTCTCCGTTATCGCCGCAGTCTCCTTGACGCTCTTTCTCATCATCGAGCTTCGCGCCGCCCATCCGCTCCTCAACCTGCGCCTGCTGGTGCGCCGCAATTTCGGCTTCGGCATCGTTGCCAACTTCCTGCTCGGCATCGCGCTCTACGGTTCGGTCTTCATCCTGCCGATCTACCTCACACGCATCCAGGGCTATAATTCCGAGCAGATTGGCATGGTGCTTGCCTGGACCGGCATTCCGCAGCTGATCCTGATCCCGCTGGTGCCGCGACTGATGAAACGCATCGATTCGCGTCTGCTGATCATCGTCGGTTTTGCGCTCTTTGCCGCTTCGAACTTCATGAATGTCTACATGACCAGCAACTATGCCAGCGACCAACTCTTCTGGCCGAACATCGTGCGCGCGGTCGGCCAGGCGCTCGCCTTCACGCCACTGACCGCGATTGCGACTGCCGGGATCGAACAGGAAAATGCCGGCTCCGCCTCGGCGCTCTTCAACATGATGCGCAATCTCGGCGGCGCGGTCGGTATTGCGGCACTGCAAACCTTCCTAACCAAACGCGAGCAATTCCACTCGAATATTCTCACGAATTCCGTGTCGATGTTCGAAGAGGCTACCCGCGCTCGTATTGCCAATCTCACCAGCTACTTCATGAACCATGGGGTGAGCGATCAGGCGCTTGCCACGCACAAGGCCATCGTCGCCATCGCCTCCGATCTGCGCACGCAGGCCAACATCATGGCCTTCAGCGACACCTTCTATCTGCTCGGCGTCGCGCTGGTCGTCGCCCTCATCGCCAGCCTACTTCTGAAGAAACCCGGTCAGCTTTCCGGCGGCGCCGCCCACTGAATGCCGCACCTCAAAGAGGAGGAGATAATCATGACCTTGCTGCACGACATGCCGAAGACGACGACCACCAACTCCAGGGTGACGCGCAGCGGCGTCAATACCGCGGCAACCTTGAGCCTTATCGAATGGCTGACGGGGGACGAGTGCCACGCTCTCGACGAGGCAGGCCTCGTCGCCGGGCTTGGCCGTCGCCTGCAGGCCCTTGGTCTCCCCGTCGATCGACTGACGCTGCATCTGACGACGCTGCATCCGGAACTCATTGGCCGCACTTTTGCCTGGGCGCCGGGCGAACCGATCGAGATCCATGACCGCGAACATGGCTCACGCCTGATGTTGGCCAATACACCGCTCGTCAGGGTGCAGGAAATGCGCGAGCCGCTGATCGTCGGACCCGGCGAAAGCCCCTATGGGCCCTGGCAGCACATCGACATCTTTTCCGGCCGCGGGTTGGTTCAGCTGATAATAGCGCCGCTGTGCAACGCCGACGGGCCGATCAGCACTGCCGTCTTCGGCACGCGACGACCCGGTGGCTTCACATCAGCCGAACTGGATCTGGTCGAGCGCATTCTGCCGGCATTGCGCAACACCTGCGAGCTGCGCGTTCTCAGACAATGCGAACTCAGCCTCCTCGACACTTATATTGGCCCGATGACGGCGAGCCGCATCCTTGCCGGACACATCCGCCGCGGCGAAATCGAATCGATGGAGGCAGCACTTCTGTTGTGCGACCTGCGCGGCTTCACCGAACTCTCCAATCGACTGCCCGGCGGAACCGTCCTCGGACTTCTGAACGCCTATTTCGACAAGGTCGTGCCGGCGATTACCCATGAAGGCGGTGAAGTGCTGAAGTTCATGGGCGATGCGGTTCTCGCATTCTTTCCTGGCATTGATGCGGCCGGCGCCTGCAATGCCGCGCTGACGGCGGCAAAGACAATCCTCGATGAAATAGGCGGCTTCGACTATGACGGCATTCACGTCAAGGTCGGCATCGCATTGCACTATGGCGAAGTGAGCTACGGCAATGTCGGGTCCGGCAACCGCCTGGATTTCACTTTGATCGGCCCTGACGTCAATATCGTCAGCCGCATCCAGAGTGCCTGCAGCGAAAGGGGCGAAGCGCTGCTGATGTCGGCTTCGTTCCAACAAAAGGCTGGTATCACCGATGCAATCTCGGTCGGCCGGCAGCAGCTGAAAGGCTTTGCCGAGGCAATGGAACTGTTTGCGATCGCGCACTGAAGTCATCCATGGGATGCAGGCGATGGTACAGAACATCCCAGCATTCGGTCGACACGCTGATTGCCTCGTAACAACCTGCCGTCTGAATTTTCTCGCCAGGCATGTGTTGCATGAAATCAACAACCATTTTTTCCGTTTCCGAACGTTCCCGGAATCCATTTACAAACAATCTGAATGTATCTAATTGTGTCAGCAGAGCTTAGTTAGCTTGCGATCTGGTGGGGTGTTGTTTCAGCCGCCAGCTAACGAGGTTCCAGCGGGGTGGGGATAGTACCGGCAATCTATTGCAGATGCAGTGCCTGGTTTTTGCTTCCTGTTTGCGGGGGAGCAGGTACAGGCCGGCCTATTATGCTCGCTCCTTGGATTATGTACGAATAGCTACAACCAGGAGTTTAATAATGAACATCAAGAGCCTTCTTCTCGGCTCCGCTGCTGCGCTGGCAGCAGTATCGGGTGCCCATGCAGCCGACGCAATCGTTGCCGCTGAGCCCGAGCCGCTGGAATACGTTCGCATCTGCGACGCATACGGTGCTGGCTACTTCTTCATTCCGGGCACGGAAACCTGCCTCAAGATCGGCGGCATGGTCCGTACCGAAGGGAAGTGGTACGATGCCTACAATGCCAACAGCCGGAACGGCACTCTCTGGCATACCCGTGCTCAGCTGGCCCTCGACACCGCAACCGACACCGAATACGGTCCTCTGAAGACCAACACCGTCATCCGTTGGGATTGGCAGGAAGGCAACAGCACCAGCACCAAGCTGCTCTGGGCCAACATCAGCCTCGGCGGTTTCCTCGTCGGTAAGGCCGATTCGCAGTTCAACTACTACACAGGTTATGCCGGCGACGTCATCAACGACGACGTGATCTATGACGGCCCGTACGAACTCAACCAGTTGACCTACAACTACGACGCCGGCAACGGCTTCACCGCTGTCGTCTCGCTCGAAGACAGCAACTCCAGCGGCTCGGGCGCTGGCTATGGCGCAAGCTGGGCGTCAGACGACAAGGCCAACCACTACGCTCCTGACGTTGTCGCCGGTGCCGGCTTCAAGTCCGGTGCATGGGGCTTCAAGGTCGTCGGCGGTTACGACTCGATCAAGTCGGAAGGCGCGATCAAGGCTCGTGTAGACGCAGACTTCGGCGTGTTCTCGGCCTTCTTGATGGGCGGCTGGAACACCGATGGCGACAACCTGAACAAGTACGCCGGCACCAACCTGGCTCGCTCTTCTTGCCCGGCTAACGATGCATCGAAGTGCGGCTGGGGTGACTGGGCAGTTTGGGGTGGCGTTGGCGTTCCGATCAACGAAAAGCTGAAGTGGAACCTCCAGCTCGCCTACACCGACTCGAAGATCTTCGCCGCGACCACGAACCTCAAGTTCAACCCGGTCAAGAACCTGCTCATCGAGCCGGAAGTCTCCTACACCAACTTCGATTCTGTGAACCAGGATCAGTGGGCTGGTATCCTGCGCTTCCAGCGTAGCTTCTAATACCGATTTACCTGGTCTACCTGGGACCAGGTACGAGGAGCCTGATGTACCGATCCATCAGGCTTCTCAAAATGATCTATTGATTTCCGATCAGAATAGAGGATCTGGCTTCCCTCCGGGTCCTTCTTGTTGTCCAGGAGAGATCGACAGTCTTCTGCTCATCGAATGCCGAACGGCGTCAATCCGGCGCGTAGAATCCAGCCTGGTGGGCCGCCCGGTCCAATCCCTCGCGGAAATCGGGGTGAGCCAGCGCAATCAGCGCCTTCGCACGTTCGGCCACGGACTTGCCCTTGAGATTGGCCCAACCATATTCCGTGACGACAATATGGATATCGTTGCGTGATGTCGTCACCGGGCCTGTCAGCGTCGGAACGATACGCGAGAGCGTCCCTTTGGCCGCCGTCGCATGACAAGCAATGATCGAGCGGCCACCACGCGAGGCATAGGCGCCGCGCACGAAGTCCACCTGACCGCCCGATCCGCTGAACTGCCGTCCATTGACGAATTCGGAATTGCACGCACCGTTGAGATCAACCTGCATCGTCGCATTGACCGACACCATACGGTCATTTTGCGCAATGACGAATGGATTGTTCACATACTCGACGGGATGCGCCTCGACATCGGGATTGTTGTTCAGGAAGTCGTAGAGCGGCTTGTCGCCCAGCGCGAAGGTGAAGACGGTTCGTCCGACATGGATCTGCTTGCGGCTATTGTCGACCACGCCTGCCCTGACCAGAGCGGCAAGCCCCGATGTCATCATTTCGGTATGAATACCGACGTGGCGATGCTGGGAGAGGCCGGCGCAAACGGCGTCGGGTAGCGCACCGATGCCCATCTGCAAGCAATCGCCATCATCGACCAGCCCGGCAATGATGGCGCCGATGGTATCATCGACTTCCGAACGGGGCGCGGCAGGCAGCGCCGGCAGGCTTGCGTCATTCTCGACAAAGGCGGCGACATCCGACACGGGTATCATGCAATTGCCGCGCACATAGGGCATGTTGGCATTGACCTCGAGGATCAGCCGGGTTCCCGGCTTTCGGGCAACCGCAAGCGCATAATCCGTACTGGCGCCAAGACTGAAATTTCCGTCCGCGTCCATGGGCGAGACGGTTGCCACCAACGTGTCGACGCCGACATGCTCGACCAGCGAGCGCGGCACCTGGCTGAAGTGGCACGGCACGAGATCGCCTGCGGGCAACATCTCCGCCATTCGCTTCTTGTCGAGGGTGCGATCCACCGCTCCGTGAAAATAACTCATGGGAATGATGCGGTCGCGCAGGTCGAAGTCGAACACGCTGGCGCCGGCAATCCCCGTGCAGAGCAGGTAGTAGAGCCGGAGGTTCTCCACCGCCCCCGCCCGGGCGCGCTCGGCTAGCGCTGCAAGGATGGCAGGCGGCTGGCCGGCTGCGATCGGCATGGCGATCTTCGCGCCGGATGGTATCAAGGCAACGGCCTCATGTGCAGAGCGCACGCGTTCGCGATACTGCGTCTGATAGTTAGCGGCCATCGAGTCCTCCCCTTGAATGCCACTGCCAGCACAAACTGGCATCCCTTGCGAGATCGCATTCGGCCCTCCTCCGTGGCCGCTGCGAGCGCTTTCGCTGCAACAGGATGCGCTTACATAAAAGCGCATCCTCATGTTTGCGCAAGACCCGAACATCACGCTCGCGCCGGCGAAGGCAAAATCGGCCGCATTCCTTGCCATCGCGGCGCGCTTGCGGCGACGCTCGGATTGAGCGTCGTCATCATTGCGACCCTTACCGATCCGAGGTCGCCGGGTAGCCGGCCTCGTCCAGAACCCTGCGGAGGGCAATCCCCGGTGCGGTCGTGTCGACCTTGACCGTGCGGGCGGCGGGATCGGCCTCCACCTTTGCATCGGGATCGACCGATTGGATCGCCTTGGTGACGGATCTGGCGCAGCCGCCGCAGGTCATGTTTTCGATTTTGAGTTCCATGAGAAATCTCCTTGGTTTTGATCTCACGGCCTTCAAAGTGGAGTTTCCAACCATGGGAAGGTCAAGTGTCACGCGACGAAAAAAATGCTATTGACCTTCCCATGGTTGGAAGCCCCATCTTCCGTTCGAACTCGAATTTCGGAACGAGAAAGGAGGCGGCTATGAATGCCCCCGTTCGAAAGACAGATCTATCTGCTGCAATAACGCTCCCCATCGAGGGCATGAGCTGCGCATCCTGCGTCGGCCGCGTCGAAAGGGCCTTGAAAGCCGTACCCGGCGTCGAGACCGTGTCGGTCAACCTCGCCACCGAGCGGGCAAGCATCATGGCAAACGCGGCCGTCGACCGCGGCAAACTCGTCGAGGCTGTCGAAAACGTCGGCTATTCGGTGCCCGCGAAAGCCGCATCCCCCATCAGCACCATAGAGCTCTCGGTGGAGGGCATGACCTGCGCGTCCTGCGTCGGCCGGGTGGAACGCGCCCTGAAAGCCGTACCTAGCGTCACGGAAGCTGCCGTCAATCTCGCAACCGAACGGGCGACGATCAAGGGATCTGCCGATGCAGCCAACCTGATCGCCGCAATCGAAGACGCCGGCTACGAGGCGACGGCAATCGGCGCCTCCGCACTCAGCGGCGGGATCGAAGACGACGAAGCGGGGCGTGCGGAGAAAAAGGAAGCCGAACGCCGGGAGCTCAGCCGCGATTTCACCATTGCGGCGGTGCTGACCGCGCCGGTCTTTCTCATGGAGATGGGATCGCACCTCATTCCCGGCGTGCATGGTATCATCGAGGAAACGATCGGCATGCAGTGGAGTTGGTACATCCAGCTTGCGCTGACGACGCTCGTCCTTTTCGTTCCCGGCATCCGCTTCTATCAAAAGGGGCTTCCGGCCCTCTGGCGGCTTGCACCCGACATGAATTCGCTTGTCGCCGTAGGCTCTTTGGCGGCCTATGCCTATTCGCTGGTCGCGACCTTCGCGCCCCACCTTCTGCCATCGGGCACGATTAACGTCTATTTCGAGGCGGCCGCCGTCATCGTCACGCTGATCCTGCTCGGGCGGTTGCTCGAAGCCCGGGCCAAGGGACGCACGTCCGAAGCGATCAAGCGCCTGGTCAACCTTCAGGCCAAGACGGCGCGTGTCCGCCGTGATGGCGAGGTCGTCGACCTGCCAGTCGGCGCGGTCGGCTCCGGCGACATCGTCGAGGTTCGTCCCGGCGAACGTGTTCCGGTCGATGGCGAGCTCGTCGAAGGCGAAAGCTATGTCGACGAATCGATGATTACAGGCGAACCTATCCCGGTTCTGAAGACGATCGGCAGTGACGTCGTTGGCGGCACGGTCAACCAGAAGGGCGCCTTTGCCTTCCGGGCGACCGCCGTCGGCGGCAACACCGTGCTGTCGCAGATCATTCGCATGGTCGAGGAAGCGCAAGGATCGAAGCTGCCGATCCAGGCCATGGTCGACAAGGTGACCATGTGGTTCGTGCCGGCCGTGATGATCGTGGCGGCTCTCACCTTCGCGGCCTGGCTCTACTTTGGCCCGTCGCCCGCTCTCACTTTCGCGCTGGTCAATGCGGTCGCCGTCCTGATCATCGCCTGCCCATGCGCCATGGGGCTTGCCACCCCGACCTCGATCATGGTCGGCACCGGCCGCGGCGCAGAACTGGGCGTACTTTTCCGCAAGGGCGAAGCCCTGCAGCTGCTCAAGGACGCAAGCGTCGTCGCCGTCGACAAGACGGGCACCCTGACCGAAGGCAAACCTGCTCTGACCGACCTGGAACTGGCGGCGGGCTTCGATCGTCCTGGCGTACTGAGCCTGGTGGCGGCGGTCGAAGCAAAATCCGAGCATCCGATTGCCCGCGCGATCGTCGAAGCGGCCACCTCGGAAAATCTGGTGCTGCCAAGCGTTTCGGAGTTTGAATCAGTGACGGGGTTCGGCGTCAGGGCAAGGGCCGGCGACAAGCGCATCGAGATCGGCGCCGACCGCTTCATGGTGGAGCTTGGGCTTGACGTCGCAGGCTTCTCCGATGCCGCCGAACGTCTCGGTAACGAGGGCAAGTCGCCGCTCTATGCAGCGATCGACGGCAAGCTCGCCGCGATCATTGCTGTCGCCGATCCAGTCAAGGAGACGACGCCGGCCGCGATTAGGGCACTGCACGCTCTGGGCCTCAAGGTGGCGATGATCACCGGCGACAATGCCCGCACGGCCAAGGCTATCGCAGCACGGCTCGGCATCGACGAAGTCGTGGCCGAAGTACTGCCCGACGGCAAGGTCGAGGCGGTTCGTCGGCTCAAGCGCGGGTACGGCAAGGTGGCCTTCGTCGGCGATGGCATCAACGATGCCCCCGCGCTGGCGGAAGCCGATGTGGGTCTTGCCATCGGCACGGGCACGGATATCGCGATCGAGGCGGCCGACGTCGTCCTCATGTCGGGCAGCCTGCAGGGCGTACCGAACGCCATCGCTCTGTCCAAAGCGACGATCGGCAATATCAGGCAAAACCTGTTCTGGGCCTTCGCCTACAACACGGCTTTGATCCCGGTCGCCGCCGGCGCGCTCTATCCGGCCTTCGGCGTCTTGCTCTCCCCGGTCTTTGCCGCCGGCGCCATGGCCTTGTCGAGCGTCTTCGTTCTCGGCAATGCACTGCGGCTGCGCCGCTTCAAGGTATAAACCAGCAATCGGACGCAGCCGGCCCTTCCCGGGCCGACTGCCTAATGTCAGGAGAAGTTTCATGAATATAGGACAGGCAGCGAAGGCATCGGGTGTTTCGGCCAAGATGATCCGCTATTACGAAGAGACGGGCCTCATTCCCGCAGCCGGCAGAACAGCGTCAGGCTATCGCGACTATTCCGACACCGACGTGCATATGCTGCGCTTCATCCGCCGCGCGCGAGATCTCGGCTTCGCGGTCGCCGAGATTGGGGAACTCCTTGGGCTCTGGCGCGACGAAACCCGTCAGAGCGTCGAGGTCAAGCGCCTGGCTCAAGGCCATATCGAAGCGCTGAAGAAAAAGATCGAGGACCTGCAGGATATGGAGCATACGCTCACCATGCTCGTGAACTCCTGCCAGGGCGACCATCGCCCGCATTGCCCGATCCTGCAGCGGCTCGAGAGCGATCAGGAGGACGAAAACCTGGCGATCCGGCCTCGGACCGGCGCGATCCCGCGTCCCTTGCAATGACCTCTGCCCGGCAACACAGCAACGATCCATGCCTTGGCGTTGCTGAATGGCAACAGCTGCGCCAGAACATGATATTTCCAGTCAAGATAATCTTCCGACTGAGATGGAGCAAATTGAACGAAAGCAAACACTTATTCGATCAAGCCGGTTAAGGTCGGGCAAAAAGCCGTGTCAATTTTAGAAGCGCTCTAAAATATTGAGATTGCAAGGAATTTATCGATCCCCTACTGCCGAGGAATGGGCTTTGCCCGCTTGCAGTCCGGACGCAGTCGATGAACTCCAAGACCTTAGACATTGCTGGCTTGTATACGTCGGAGCAGGGGCGACTGCGCCTGCTGGTCAGGCGGCTTGTCGGCAGCAGAGCGACAACGGAAGACCTTGTCCATCAGACCTTCGTCAAATTGCTGGCGGCCGTAGACGGCGGCAATATCGACAATTGCCCGGCCTATCTGAGAGCGACGGCGCGCAATCTGGCGCTCAATTACTTGCGCGATCTCAAACGGCATGGCGACGTCGGCGTTTCCGACGCCGAGCTTCATGCCATACCCGACCAGCAACCGTCTCCCGAAATGACCACGGTCTACCGCTGCGAGCTGCGCCGGGTTCTCCAGGTGGTCGCCTCGCTTCCACCGAAAAGGCGGGAGGCCTTTATCCTCAATAAATTCGAAGGCATGAGCTATGACGAGATCGCGGCGCGCCTTGGCATTTCGCGCAACACCGTCATTTCGCACATCGTTATTGCGCTGGCCGATCTCGATCGGAAGATCGGCAGCAATTAATCTGGCCTTTGGTTCATTAGATCGCGCTGTAAAAGTGTCATGACGATTAGGAGCAATGGCACGTCGAGCGGAGAACCTCTCGACTTTGGAGCGACATGAGCGAAGACGCGACTGATCCGATCGTCATGGAGGCCCTGGAATGGTTCGTGCGCATGCGCGACGACAAGGTCACGGCCGCCGATCGGCAAGCCTTCGAAGCCTGGCTCGCGGCCGATGACGCTCATGCCGCCGCCTGGAAGCACGCAGCCGCCCTCTGGGACCGCTTCGATATCATGCAGCCGGAATTCGACCGGCTGCGTCGTGGCCGGTCACTGCTGTCGCGGCGCAACGTCATGCTGGGCGCGCTCGCACTCATCGGCGGATCGGGCAGCTTCTACGCCCTCAGCCAACCGGGTCTTTTTGCGGAATATACGACCGATATCGGTGAACGCCGAACGATCCGCCTGCAGGACGGCAGTTCCGTCGAGCTTGGCAGCTATTCGGCGCTTTCCACCTTCTTCACCGAGAGCGAACGACGCATCGAGCTTTATCGCGGCGAAGGATTCTTCGATGTTTCACCCGATCCCGCGCGCGCGTTTTTCGTACACGCAGGCGGTGGGACGACGCGGGCGCTGGGAACGAAATTCGATCTGAAATTCGTCGACGACATCGTCACCGTCGCAGTTAATGAGCATGCCGTGCAGGTACAGACGGGGGACCTTTCCACTCTGCGGCTGGAGGCGGGATGGCAGGTCAGCTACGGCGGCGGCAGGCTCGGCCAGCCGACAAAGGCGAGCCTCGATACCGTGGAAGCATGGCGCAGCGACCGCATCATCTTCCAGGACGTCCCCTTGCGGCGCGTATTGGCCGAACTGGAGCGCTATCGGCGTGGCCGCATCATCCTGATGAGCGAGAGTATCGGCGATATACCCGTCACGGCGATCTTCGAAACGAAGCACACCGAAAGCGCCTTGCAGACGATCGCCGACACGCTTGGCGTTCGCCTTCTCAATGCCGCCAACTATGTCACCCTCGTCTATCGCCCCGCCTGAAATCGCAAAACATGAATTTTTTTCTCAACTCATTCATTAGCTCCTGACCTTCTGGTGTCTAAGGCTTCGAGGGTATCGATCAGCGGCCCTTTCCAACGGAAATCCCGCGATGGGCGGGGAACAGGATGCAGGTGGGGCGATGCGGTACGGCGTTAACGGAAATCAGGGATCACGGCGGAACGATACCAGCGGCAGCTTGCGGCAAGGCCGTTCCCTGGCAATGGCACTCCTGGTCACGACCGCGCTCGGCACCGTCGCTTTCGCACCTGCGCCGGCATTTGCCCAGGCTGCCGAAAAGACCGGCCGTATTTCCTACGACATCGCACCGCAGCCGCTGTCACAGGCCCTGGTCCAATTCTCGAAGGTGACGGGCGTCCAGCTGTTCTTCAACGCCGATCTGGCGCGGGGAATAAGCTCGAAGGGCGCCAGGGGATCGCTCACCAGAACGGAAGCATTGGCAAAGATCCTCGCCGGATCGGGTCTCTCATACCGCTTCACCAATGCCACGACGGTGACGATCTCCGGCTCGACAGGCGCCTCCACCGGTTCGGGGGCTGCCGACGGCGCGACCGCGCTTGCCCCCATCGTCGTACAGGCGGGCAAGCAGAACGGCTTCGTCTCGACCGACGGCAGCGTCGCCTCGAAGTCGGACATCCCGCTTCTGGAGACGCCGCAATCCGTGCAGGTCGTGACAAAGGCGCAGCTCGAGGTTCAAAAGCCGCAGACGGTGCGCCAGGCCATCGCCTACTCCGCCGGCGTCACCACACCTGACAGCCCGGATAACCGGTTGGACAACTTCCTGGTTCGCGGCTTCCAGGTCGATCAATACTACAACGGCCTCAAGCTGCAGCAGGGAACCTGGAGCGCGCCGAAGGTCGATCCGTTCTTCCTCGACAGCATCGAAGTCCTGCAAGGGCCAGCCTCGGTCCTCTACGGCCAGGGATCGCCAGGCGGTATCCTCAACCTGGTCGGAAAGAAGCCGACGGACGAACCGCTTCACGAAATCCAGCTGCAAAGCGGCAGCTACAACCGCGCCCAGGCCGCCTTCGACTTCAGCGGGCCGGTGAACGACGACGGCACGCTGCTGTACCGCCTGACCGGGCTCGGGCGCACGACGGGCACGCAGGTCGAAAACCAGCGCGAAGAGCGCGTCGAGATCGCGCCCGCCGTCACGATCAAGCCGGACGAAGACACCAAGCTTACGATCCTCGGTGACTACCTCAACGACCCGAAGGGCGGCTTCTGGAGCCGCCTCCCGACGACGGGAACACTCGTTCCGACGAGCCGCGGCACCTATTTCCCGACCGACCTGTTCACGGGAGACAAGGATTTCGACCATATGCGCCGCCAGCAGCAGAGCATCGGCTACGAGTTCGAACATCGTTTCGATGATGTCTGGACCATCAGGCAGAATCTGCGTTTCCAGCACATGAGCGTCGACTATGCGGAGCTGCAGCCTGCCTCGCTGGCTGCCAATGGTCACACGCTGAACCGGACGGCCTACACGGCGCAGGAGCAGCTGAATACGCTTGCGATCGACAACCAGGCCGAGGCGGATTTCGACACAGGCGCCGTTGCCCACAAGGCTCTGTTCGGTCTGGATTATCAGTATAAGAACTGGAACAACTTCACCCGCTATGGCGCCGGACCGTCGCTCGATCTCGACAATCCCGACTATACCCAGCCGGTCACGACGCCGCCCGTCTTCCAGAGCGCGAAACAGAGGCAGAGCCAGGTCGGTCTCTATGCACAGGATCAGCTGAAGTTCGATCAATGGGCGCTCTTGCTTTCGGCCCGCCAGGACTGGGCTTCGACCAATAGCGACAATTATCTGACCGGCGCCAGTACCAACCAGGATGACCATGCCTTTACCTGGCGTGCCGGCCTCACCTATCTCTTCGACAATGGCTTTGCGCCCTATGTGAGCTACGCCACCTCCTTCAGCCCGACGATCGGCGTCGGCCCGACTGGCGACCCCTTCAAGCCGACGACGGGCAAGCAATACGAAGTCGGCTTCAAATATCAGCCGACGGGTTTCGACAGCTTCATAACCGCGTCACTCTATGATTTGACCCAGCAGAACTATGTGACCTACACATTGACTGCGCCGGTCGTTCAGACGCAGGTGGGCGAGATCAGAAGCAGGGGTGCGCAGGTTTCCGCCGTCGCAAGCCTCACCGACGAGCTCAACGTCACGGCCTCCTACGCCTATCTCGACAACGAAATCCTGAAGGCGAGCGACGGAACGGCGGGCAACCGGGTTGCGAATTTGCCGGCCAACACCGCATCGCTGTGGGCCGATTATAAATTCCAGGATGGTGCCGCGGACGGCCTCGGCCTTGGGCTTGGCGCCCGCTACATCGGCAGCCGCTACACGACCAATGCCGATACCGCGAAGATACCGGACCATATAGTATTCGATGCCGCCTTGAACTACGATCTCGGAAAGCTCTCGAACGAGATGCGCGGAGCGACATTTGCCTTGAACGTATCCAACCTGTTCGACAAGCACTTCATCAGCGATTGCACCGCTGCGGGCTGCGTGTATGGCATGCGCCGCACCGTCTTTGCGACGCTCGGGTATAAGTGGTGACGGAACTCGCAGGCGTGCCCATGGCCGGTATCAGCCGCCGCGCGCTGCTGGCAGGCATTGCAACCTCTTGCATCGGCGGCTTTCCCCTGAAAGCCGCCGTCCTATCCGAGACACCAACCGGCACCGTCTCCCGGATCGCGGCATTGGATTGGGGGATTGCCGCAACGCTCGTCAGTCTCGGCGTCGCGCCGGTGGGCATACCGGCGCCTGCATGGTATGCCCGCTACGTCGTTGATCCCTCCCTGCCAAGCTCTGTCGTCGATGTCGGCCTCCTTTTTACGCCGAATTTCGAGCTGCTGCAGGCGCTCGCCCCGCAGCTCATCGTCGCGACACCCGTGCTGCAGCAGGCTGCGCCGATGCTTCAGCGCATCGCGCCCGTTTATGCCGACCTGCTGTTCCAGCCGACACCGGATGTTCTGGAAATCGCCGAACAAGGCACATTGGGGCTTGCCGACCGGATCGGTGCCCGAGAAGCCGGTGAGCGTCTGGTGGACGCGACGCGTCACGAATTGACGGTGAGGGCCGAGCGGCTATCCGGTCACGCGGGCAAGCCGCTGCTCGTCGCGAGCCCGCTGGACAATAGGCACGTCAGCCTCTTCGGCCCCGACAGCCTCTACGGCGGCGTGCTGCGGCGATGCGGCCTGACCAATGCCGAAATGACGATCCGGGGGGAATTCAACATCGTCGGGCTGGAGAAGCTCGGAGCCTATGGCGATGCCACCATGATCCTGCTCGATAGTCCCGTCGCACCGGGAATGGCGGCCCGCCTGACGGAAAATCGCTTGTGGCAGACCTTTTCCTTCGTTCGCGAAGGACGACTGCATGTCCTGCCCGCCGTGCTCGGCTCCGGCGGTCTTCCATCCGCATCCCGCTTCGCGCGTCTGCTGACCGCTGCCTTGGGCGGCAAAGGCGGAGATACGCCATGATCCAGACGCACAACAGGCTTCGCCTAGGTCCGACTTCCATTGTCATCCTCCTCTTCGCAGCCACCCTCGTTTCGGCGGCAGCACGGCTTTCCGACCTGCTGCCCGTCCGCGATTGGTGGCAGGTGCTCACCAGTCCCGATCTCGCCTCCTACACACAGGTACTCGTTCACGACAGCGTCCTGCCGCGGTTCGTCATCGCTCTCGTTGCAGGCGGCGTGCTCGGCTTGTCGGGCACGATCTTCCAGCAGGTGCTGCGCACGCCGCTCGCCGATCCTTCGACGCTCGGCGTCTCGGCCGGCGCATATCTTGCCCTGGCTGTGGCCGGCCTCTGGGTGCCAGCGCTCGCATCGTCAGCGCGCGAACTGATTGCCCTCGGCGGCGGCCTGACGGCTTTCGCACTCGTCTTCCTGATCGCCTGGCCGCATCGCCTCTCGCCGATAGCGCTGATCCTGGCCGGCCTCATCATCACCTTCGTCTGCGGCGCCATTTCAGCTGCGATCAGCCTCTCCTACAGCATGGGAATGAACGGGCTGTTCGTCTGGGCCAGCGGCTCATTGACCCAGAACGACTGGTCCGCTGTCTCGCGCCTCGCGCCTTACGCTGCGTTGGGTTGCCTCGGGGCGGCGCTTCTGACGCGGCCGCTTGGCGTGCTGTCGTTAAGTGACGAAGGAGCAAGGTCGCTCGGCCTGTCGCTTTCCTCCGTGCGGCTGCTGTCGATCCTGCTGGCCGTCATGCTTGCCGCCTTCACCGTCAGCGCTGTCGGCGTCATCGGCTTCGTTGGGTTTGCCGCTCCCTTTATCGCCCGCGCCAGCGGCGCCCGCAGGCTGCCGCAGCGCATGATCGCAGGCACCGTCATCGGCGCGGTCCTGTTGCTCGCCGCCGATGAGGGCCTGCAGCAGGCCGCGCGCTTCATGCGGGAAATCCCCGCCGGCGCTGCGACCGGGCTTCTCGGCGCACCCCTCATCGCCATCTTCCTGGGGCGGCTGCCCGTCGTGGAAACGCCCGCGCTTGCGGCGGCAGAGCACCGCAACCACCGCCCCCTCCTCTACCTTGCAGCGACCGCGGTCGTGCTGCTGGCATTGATCTGGATTTCGCTGTCGCTCGGCCCCTCGCTTGATGGATGGACCTTCGCTTCGCCTTCCCATTTGCAATCGCTGTTGATCTGGCGGCTGCCTCGCCTGGCTGCTGCGGCCGCCGCCGGCGTCCTCTTCGCCGTCTCGGGAACCATCATTCAGCGCATGACCGGCAATCCGATGGCAAGTCCCGAAATCATCGGCGTCAGCACCGGTGCCGCCCTCGGCATTCTCCTGCTTGTCTTGCTGGCACCGGCCTTCACCCCCCTGACACAGCTGGGGGCAGCCGCTGCCGGCGCCATCGTCAGCCTTGCCGCCGTGCTTTTGATGGGGCGGCGCAGCCGCTACAATCCGGACCATGTGCTTCTCTTCGGTATTGCGATCAACACGGCCTTCGCCGCGTTGATCGCGGTCCTGCTCGGCACGGGCCTGCCGAAAATCTTCGGCGTCTTGCAGTGGATGGCGGGCTCGACATACAGCACGACACCGATGCAGGCGATAATCGCCGTTGCGGTGGCAATCGTCGTGCTGATGGTCGCACCCTTCTTCAGCCGCTGGCTCGATCTGCTGCCGCTGGGTACATCATCTTCAAAAGCCCTCGGCCTCAACATATCGGTCAGCCGGGCCGCGCTTCTCCTTCTCTCAGCCATTGCCGCCGCCGCGGCAACCCTGCTGATCGGCCCTTTGAGCTTCGTCGGCCTCATGGCGCCGCATATCGCCAGAACACTCGGCTTCCAAAGGGCGCTCCCCCATATGCTCGCGGCTGCCATGGCGGGCGCCGCCCTTACGACGCTCGCCGACTTCATCGGGCGCGTTGCACTGTTTCCAAACCAATTGCCGGTCGGCATCGTCGCGACACTGATCGGCGGACCCTATTTTCTTTGGTTGATGCGAAAACAAGTGCATTGAACTCAAGAATTCATATAGCGATGAAGGCCCGTATATTGGTAGGACGGGAACGCAACCCCGACCAGCCGCCTGCCGACCGAACGGGATGAGAAGACGAAGGAATGCGAATGATGAAGATGACTGCCTCCGACGCACGCCCTGTACCCCCAGCCGGCGTTTCAGCAATGAGTGACGAGGCGCTCTTCCAGCTCGAAGCCGTCTCCTTTGCCATATCCGGGCGCACGCTGCTGCAGCCCCTGACGCTGACGCTCGCCCCGCGGCGCACCGTCGGGCTCATCGGGCACAATGGTTCCGGGAAGTCGACGCTGCTGAAACTGCTTGCCCGTCAGCAACCGCCGGCCGGCGGCACCATTCGCTTCGAAGGCAAGCCGCTGACGGAATGGGGCGACCGCGCCTTTGCCCGCAAGGTCGCCTATCTGCCGCAGTCGACACCGGCCGCCGCCGGCATGCTGGTGCGCGAGCTCGTGGCGCTCGGCCGCTATCCCTGGCATGGGGCGCTCGGCCGCTTCGGTCAAACAGATCGCGACAAGGTCGAAGAGGCCATGCAGCTTACCGACGTCAAGGGCATGGCCGATCGCCTCGTCGACACGCTTTCCGGCGGCGAGCGCCAGCGCGTCTGGCTTGCCATGCTGGTCGCGCAGGATGCCGAATGCCTATTGCTCGACGAGCCGATATCCGCCCTTGACGTCGCGCATCAGATCGAGGTGCTGTCGCTCGTCCAAAGCCTCAGCCATGCCAAGGGTCTTGGGGTCGTCGTCGTGTTGCACGACGTCAATATGGCCGCCCGCTTCTGCGATCACATCATCGCCCTGCATTCGGGCAGGATCATCGCCAACGGCCCGCCGGAGGATATCCTCACCTCCGAGGCACTGCGTGCTATCTATGGCCTCGACATGCACATCGTGCATCACCCCGCATCCGGGCACCCCGTCGCTATACCGCTTTGACGTGCCATGGGCCGCCGGGAGCCGACACGTTCATCTCCGTGGCAATTTCGCCCGCTCGCATGGCTGATGCTTCCTAGAAAATTTTGAAGGCGCGACCGCATTTCCAAGCCCGCGCGGTCATGGCTTTTCACCGGCGCGTCATCCTTAGATTGCCGCAGCTGCCCGTCTTCTTCATTACATCCTCATTAAGCTTTTCCTAAAAGTCTTTCTTGACAGCAATGCAACCCTTGCTTCTAATCGCGGCGCACGAGCGAAGACTTGGAAGACGGGGGAACAGATGGCGTTTCTAGGGTCTATTTTTCACCAAGCTCCTGAGATCGCACTGTTTCTTTCGCTGGCTATCGGGTACTGGATCGGCAAGTTCCAGTTCGGAAAATTCCAACTGGGCGGAGTGGCCGGCTCACTCCTGGTTGCCGTCGTGCTCAGCCAAATCGGTATCACCATCGACAACGGCATCAAGACGGTGCTGTTTGCGCTGTTCATCTATGCCGTCGGCTTCGAAAGCGGGCCGCAATTCTTCCGCTCGCTCGGCCGCCAGTCGATCCGCGAAATACTGATGGCGGCCGTGCTGGCGATCAGCGGCCTTCTGACCGTCATCGTGCTCTCCAAGACGTTCGGGCTCGACAAGGGGCTGGCTGCAGGCGTTGCCGCCGGCGGACTGACGCAATCGGCAATCATCGGCACGGCGAGTTCAGCCATCGGCAAGCTCGGCCTTGCTGCCGATGAGGCCCAGCGCTTGCAGGCAAATGTCGCCATCGGTTATGCCGTCACCTATATTTTCGGCTCCTTCGGCGCGATCATCGTCTGCGTCAACATCCTCCCCTGGTTCATGGGTCGCAGCATCCGCGACGACGCGATCAAGGCCGAAGCGGCGCTCCTGGCCGGCGCCAAGCTTTATGGGCCTGGTGAGGCCGCCGCGCTGCCCGATCTCGTCGGCCGCCTGTTTCAGGTTCGCCAGGCGGCGGGCCAGTCGATCGGGGAGGTCGAAGCTGGCGCGGGCGGTGCGACGATTGCCGTCGAAAGGGTAAAACGCGCCGGCACGATCATCGGCGTCGAACCGAACCTCAAGCTGCAAGCCGATGATATCGTGCTCATCGTCGGCCGGCGCGCCGGCGTGGTCGAAATGGCGGAATCCATAGGACCGGAGCTACAGTCTTCGGAGGGGATGGATATGGTTGTCACGACGCAGGACGTCGTGATCGCCAACAAGGATTTTGCCGGTCATACGGTCGCCGAAATCATCGAAGCCACCAAGGATCTGCGCCACGGCATCTTCGTGCTTCAGGTCAAGCGGGGTGGAAATCCGCTCAACCTGCTTGCAGATACCCGTATCGCCGCCGGCGACGTGGTGACGATCCACGGGCTTCGCGAGGATCTGCAGCGCATCGCAAAGCAGGTCGGCACCGTCATCGTTGCAAGCGACAAGACGGATTTCGTGTTCCACGGACTCGGGATCGTCGTCGGCCTGCTCGTCGGACTTCTGGTGCTGCGCATCGGCTCGATCCCGCTGACGCTCGGCAGCGGCGGCGGCGCGCTTTTGGCCGGCCTCGTCTTCGGTTGGTATCGCAGCCGCAACATGGCAATCGGCAACATGCCGACCGGCGCTTCCACGCTTCTGCGCGATCTTGGCCTTGCCGGCTTTGTCGCCGTCGTCGGGCTGCAATCCGGGCAGCAGGCGGTGCAGACGATCGCGCAAAGTGGAATTTCGCTATTCCTGATCGGCGTTGTCGTTACCATCCTGCCGCTCGTCATCACCATGCTCTTCGGCCGCTATGTGCTGCGGTATGACAACACGGCCGTCTTTGCCGGCGCGCTTTCCGGCTCGCGCAGCGCCAATCCGGCCTTTGGCGAAATCCTCGACAAGGCCGGCAACAGCGTTCCCACCACCCCCTTCGCCATAACCTACGCGCTGGCCAACGTCTTCCTGACGCTGCTTGGCCCCCTCGTCGTCGCCTTCGTCTGACATGCTCTACCGAGCAAGGAGAGAACCATGACCGACTACAGCAAGTTTGCGAAACTGAGCCCTTTCGAACTCAAGGACGAGCTCATCAAACTGGCCTCAGCCAGGGAAAACCGCACCATGCTGAATGCCGGCCGCGGCAATCCGAACTTCATGGCGACGCTGCCGCGCCGCGCCTTCTTCCGCCTCGGGCTCTTCGCCGCCGCCGAAGCCGAGCTTTCCTATTCCTACATGCAGAAATGGATCGGCGGCCTGCCCAATATCGACGGTATCGAGGCACGTTTCGAGCGCTTCACCAGCGAAAACCGCGATCAGGCGGGCGTCGCCTTCCTGCAACGAGCCTTGAGCTATGTCCGCGACCAGCTGGGCCTTTCCGGCTCGCAATTTCTGCATGAGATGGTCGAAGGCATCCTCGGCTGCAATTATCCGGTGCCACCGCGCATGCTGAAAATCAGCGAGCAGATCGTCCGGGAATATATCGTCAAGGAGATGATCGGCGGCTCGCTGACGGGCGACAGTATCGACCTCTTCGCGGTCGAGGGCGGCACAGCGGCCATGACCTATATCTTCAACACACTGAAGCAAAACGGCATCGTCAGTAAGGGCGACAAGGTGGCGATCGGCTTGCCGGTCTTCACTCCCTATATCGAAATCCCTGAACTCGACGAATACGGCCTTACGGAGGTCGCGATCAACGCTGATCCGAAGAACGGCTGGCAATATAGCGACGAGGAACTCGACAAGCTGAAGGACCCGGCGATCAAGATCTTCTTCTGCATCAATCCGAGCAACCCGCCGTCGGTGAAGCTAGACGATCGCAGCCTCAACAGGATCGCCGATATCGTGAGGAATCATCGGCCGGATCTGATTATCCTGACCGACGATGTCTACGGCACTTTTGCCGACGATTTCCGCTCGCTGTTTGCGACCTGCCCCAACAACACGATCCTCGTCTATTCCTTCTCGAAATATTTCGGCGCCACCGGCTGGCGTCTCGGCGTCATTGCCACGCATCAGAAGAACATTCTGGACGACAGGCTGCGCTCCTTGCCTAAGGCGACGAAGGCTGCGCTCGACCGACGCTATGGTTCGCTGCTCCCTGATGTCAGCAAGCTGAAGTTCATCGATCGTCTGGTCGCCGACAGCCGCACCGTCGCGCTCAATCACACCGCTGGCCTGTCGACGCCACAACAGGTTCAGCTGGTATTCTTCTCGCTGTTTGCGCTCATGGATGAAAACGACGTCTACAAATCGACCCTTAAAAAGGTCATTCGCAAGCGCGAGTCCACTCTTTATCGGGAACTCGGCATTCCCGTCACCGACAATCCGAACTCGGTCGACTATTACACGCTGCTCGATCTGGAGGACATCGCCCTCAAGCTCTACGGCGCCGACTTCGCCAAATGGGTGAAGAAGAAGTTTTCCGCCAACGAACTCCTGTTTCGTATCGCCGATGAGACCGGTATCGTGCTCTTGCCCGGCCGCGGCTTCGGCACCCAGCAGCCTTCCGGACGTGCTTCGCTCGCCAATCTCAACGAATACGAGTATGCCGCGATCGGCCGGTCGCTTCGCAAGATGGCGGACGAATATTACGAGGAATTCAAGAAGAAGCCGGCAAAGTGAGGCTTTGGAACGGACGGCCCCGCGCTCCGGACAGGATGCCGGATCGCTCGGGCACGCGCTTTTCACACGCGGCTTGATCGCGACAACGCGCTCAGGCTTCGCCGCCGAGAAATTGCTGCAGGCGCGGCACGACGAAATCGAGGAAGACGCGCACGCGTTGCGGCATGCGGGCGCCGCCCAGGAAGACCGCGTGAATCTGTTCCTCATCGGGTTCGACGACATCGGCAAGCACCTCGATGAGACGACCGGCCGCCAGATCGGCGCGCACGTGATAGTCGCCCATGCGCGCAAGCCCCACGCCTGCAAGGGTCATCCGCCGGACGGTTTCGCCGTTGTTGGCGAGCAGTGAACTCCTCATGGCCCGATCGACGATGCGGCCGCTCTCCCTGATCGGCCAGACTGGCGCAACGCGACGGAAATTGAACCCCAGGCAATTGTGCCGGGAGAGATCATCGACGGCCAGCGGTATTCCGTGGCGATCGAGATAGCCGGGCGAGGCCACGATCTTGCGGCGGGCAATGCCGATGCGCCGCGCTATCATGCCCGAATCGGGCAACGGCCCCACCCGGAAAGCAATGTCGGTGCGGTCGAGATAGAGGTCGACAATCTCATCCGATAGCGAAAGGTCGACCACGACATTGGGATAGATCCGCCAGAATTCCGGCAATAGCGGCTCAAGGCCAAGCACGCCAAGCGCAACGGAGATGTTGACGCGCACCGTGCCGCCCGTTGTCGTCGCGCCCTGCGTCAGTTCCTGCTCGACCTCGTCGAGATCATGCAACAGGGCCTGGCTGCGCTCATAATAGATCCGGCCCTCCAAGGTCAGCGACAGCCGCCGGGTGGAGCGCTCGACAAGCCGCACGCCGAGCCGGGCCTCGATCCTCGAGACCAGCTTGCTGACGGTCGATGGCGTCATGCGCAGCAGCCGCGCGGCTTCCGAGAAGCTGCCGGCTTCCACGACGCGAAGAAACACCTGCATCTCGCCCGCACGATTGTCCATGGCATATCCATCTTTGATTTTGTTTCACAAATAATGTGAAAACTCACCCAATTATCAAGTGTGAACGCGCCCTCTATTTCATAGACCGAAGATATTGCGCCCTCAAGCCCGGCGCTCGATCCGTTCAAGGCGGCTAAAGCCGCCAACACTTTTAGAAGGAGTTTTCGATGCTAACTGTTACCGCCCATGGCGCAACAATTCCCGCGCTCGGCTTCGGCGTCTTCCGCATGTCGGACGCAGAAGTGGAGCGCGTCATCCCCGCCGCATTGGAGGCCGGGTTCCGCCATTTCGACACCGCACAGATCTATCAGAACGAAGCAGCGCTCGGCCAGGCATTGCAGGCGGCCGGCGCGCGACGCGATGACCTGTTCCTGACCACCAAGGTCTGGGTCGACAACTACAGCCACGGCAAGTTCGCCGCTTCGGTCGATGAGAGCCTCGACAAGCTCAAGATCGACCGCGTCGATCTGCTTCTGCTGCACTGGCCGGCCGACAAGGTGTCTGTCGCAGACCAGATCGAGATGCTGAACGCGGTCAAAGCCGCCGGCAAGACCCGGTTCGTCGGCGTGAGCAACCAGAATATCGCACAGATGCGGGAGACGGTGAGGCTGTCCAGCACGCCGATCGTGACCAATCAGGTCGAGATCCATCCCTATCTGCCGCAGCCCGCGCTCATTGCCGCCGCCAAAGCAAACGGTCTTGCGATCACCGCCTATTACGGCATGGCCGATGGCGCGGTGCCGAAGGATCAAGTGCTCCAGCAGATCGGCGCCAAATACGGCAAGAGCGCCGCACAGGTCGGCTTACGCTGGCTGATCCAGCAAGGCCACATCGCCCTGTCCAAGACCGCCAACCCGGAGCGCGTCAAAGAGAACATTGCGATCTTCGACTTTGTCCTCGACGACGCAGACATGGCCGCCATTGCCAATCTCGCACGCCCGGATGGCCGGATCGTCAGCCCGCCCGGCCTTGCCCCGGCATGGGACGCCTAGAGCGGCTCAGCTTTTCACAGCATCTCTGAACCGCTCTATCTCTTTGTTTTCTCACAATTCCGGACGGAAAACGCTCCGCACTTTTCCTGGAATTGCTCTAAGGAGATTTCAACATGAACACCCAGATTTCGACGGCCGAAAAGGCCCAAACATCCTCCCACGCCCAATGGGCACTTCTCGCCCTTGCGATCGGCGCCTTCGGCATCGGCACGACGGAATTTTCACCGATGGGGCTGCTGCCTGTTATCGCCAAGGGGGTCGACGTCTCGATCCCGACGGCCGGCCTTCTCATCAGTGCCTACGCGATCGGCGTCATGGTCGGCGCCCCCTTCATGACGCTCGCTTTCAGCCGCTTCGGCAAGCGCACGGCACTGATGCTGCTGATGAGCATCTTCACGATCGGCAATCTCCTGTCGGCCATGGCGCCGGGCTACTTCACGCTGCTGCTGGCCCGGCTCGTCACCAGCCTCAATCACGGCGCCTTCTTCGGTCTCGGCGCGGTGGTGGCTGCAAGTGTTGTGCCGAAGGAAAAGCAGGCAAGTGCGGTTGCCGCCATGTTCATGGGGCTGACGATCGCCAATATCGGCGGCGTGCCGGCCGCGACATGGGTCGGCCAAGCAATCGGCTGGCGCATGGCTTTCGCGGGAACGGCACTGATCGGCATTGTCGCCATTGCGGCGCTATGGGTCGCCCTGCCGAAAGGCGAACGCGGGACGACGCCCAACGTCAGGCGTGAACTTGCCGTGCTTACCCATCCGACGGTGCTGCTTGCGATGGCGACCACCGTCATGGGGGCAGGCGCGATGTTTGCCCTCTATACCTATGTCGCTCCGGCACTCACCGAACTGACCGGCGCCTCCAACGGCTTCGTAACCCTCGGGCTGGTTTTGATCGGCGTCGGCTTCACGATCGGCAATTGGCTCGGCGGTCGACTGGCCGACTGGTCGCTTGACGGTGCCACCAAGATCTTCCTGGGCTTGCTTGCGGCTATCATGTTCGTGCTGCCGCTCGCCATGACCAGCCATGCGGGAGCCGCTATCGGGCTGCTTCTGTGGGGCGGCGCAGCCTTTGCCATCGTCCCGCCCGTGCAGATGCGCGTCATGGAAGCTGCGGCAGAGGCTCCGGGGCTTGCCTCCTCCATCAATGTCGGCGCCTTCAATCTCGGCAATGCCCTGGGTGCCGCGACCGGTGCGGCCGTGATCAGCCTCGGCTTCGGCTATGCGGCGGTCTCGATTGCCGGGGGCTTGCTGGCAGCCGCCGGCCTGGTGCTAGTGCTGATTGGCACGCGCAAATCGTCGTCGGTGACGGCAGATTGCAGCGCCTGATCACCACGGACGCCAATACAGGCATCAAAGTTTCCTGATGCTCTATCCACAAAGGTCGAGCCGCCTACGGTCTATTGCCGCAGGCGGCTCGATCTAGTTGAAACGGCAATGCTCAAGGCAACTTGATTTCGAGCGTGATCATATAGTTGCTGTAGTTGGGAGCTGCCGGCGGCGGGTTATGGTTGGTGGCCGAGAAGATTGAATAGTCGGTTATGCGCGGAGGCGTGGACGGTGGCTTCACGTCCGGCCTCCAGGACGCCTTGATAGTTATCTTGTCCGTGGCTCGGTAGGAAAGATTGAGCTCGCGGTTCCTGCTTGCACCATCCCGGAAATGCTTGCCCGCCAACGACCATTTTTCCCATGACGCTTCCACGCTCTCGGTTGTCTCCGTGCCCTTGCGCTCGTAGCTGCCGCTCAGCGAAGAATTTTTATCCTTGGCTGACAATTTATAGAGCTGATCCTGAACCTTGCCGTTGAAATCAGTGGTTATCGTGGTGCTGCCGTCGATATTGCCATCTGACGACCGCGCGTTGACGTCGAAAATGATCGTCTTGTTGCCGACATAGACGCCGACATTCGGATTGAGCCCATTTGTCTTGAAGACGATGTCGCTCTTGGCCCTTGAATCGAGCACGATGGGCCGTTCGGGCGACTGAAAATACTTTCCGAGCAAATCCTGCTGGGGTTTCGTCGGCGCGATGGGCTTGCCCGCCGGGTCGAACGCACCCATGACCGTGCAGCGGCGGCCGCTCACCCAGCTGTTAACGGCAAAGATCAGATGCCCGTCATCTCCGACCGCCGCAATGCCCTGATGCAGGCTGTTCCTCAGATTGTAGCGGCCGCAGCAGGACAGGGAATTATCGCTTGCCGCCTCGAACGATCGCCCGGAGAAAAGTACGCCGGATGGCAGCCCCGATGTCGTATCGCCCCCCAGAATGGGGCAGCTGGAAAGCGGTAAGCCGGTAGCGATCCAAATCCGTTTGCGACGTCTGGCCCGTTGGTCTGGTGAGCGGTGCTAATCCCATATCTGATCTGCCGTTTCTGATCCGTTGACGAAGGATGAAATTGGAATCTCGCAAATCGTCCTGTCGATGTAGGCGACAAGCGATGCCATTTCTGCGTGTCTGAACCGTGGAGTTAGGTCGGTAGGCTCATCTGTCCAGCCGGCAGGTTTTTGTTTCCGGCCGATTGTTCCGAGCTCATCCAATTGGCAGGCGCCCCAATTTGTCTGATGATTTAAGAGACCTCGTCTTGCCAGCGCTGGTTGCTTTCGGATAGACCCTTTTCATCTCACCAGTGGTCAGATTCTCCGGAGCATCAAAATGCGTCTTGAACCGCAGCAGCGAATTTATGTCTGCTTCTTTCTCTTTGCGGTATCGATCGGCGCATTACTGTCGCGCCTCCCGGACCTTCAAGATGCCTTGCAGATCGACAAGTCGGAACTCGGGCTGACGCTGATCGGCGCGGCTGTCGGCGCTCTGATATCGCTCACCTTCGCTTCCCCGCTCGTCGCACGCCTTGGCGCGCGCAAGACCGCGTTCATCACCGTGCTCGGAACGTCCGCATCCCTGGCGCTCGTGCCCTGGATGGGGGCCGCGCCTCTGGTCTTCGCCGTCCTGTTCTTCGAGGGACTGCTGGCCGGAGCGCTAGAAATCAATCTCAACGTCGAGATCGATCGCATCGAGGCGCAGCTCGGCCGCGGCGTGATGAGCCGCGCGCACGGTTTCTGGAGCCTCGGCTTCTTCGTGACAGCCCTCGTATCGTCCGTGATCCGGCAGGCGGGCGTGCCAATGCACCTGCATCTCGGCCTGACATTCGCCTTCGTCCTCATCGTCGGCTCGATAACCATTGCCGGCATGCGCAACGCGCCGGCGCGTCCGGCGCAGGATCACGCCGAGGCCCATCACATCGCATTGCCGACGCTTGGCCTGCTGCCGCTTTGCATCATCGGCATCGCGGCCTTCCTGGTCGAGGGCGCGGGCATCGACTGGTCAGCGATCTACATGCGCGACGTCTTCCACGTCGAGCCGTTCGTCGGCGGCCTCGGCCTGACGCTTTTTACCTTCTTCATGGCGCTGGCGAGACTGTTTGCCGACCGGTTCGTCGATCGCTACGGTTCCCGCTCCGTCGCACTTTCCCTGCTGTTACTGGCCACTGCCGGGCTTTGTGCCGTCTGGCTGGCACCGCATCCGAATGTAGCGCTCATCGGCTTCGCCTTCATGGGCGCCGGGTGCAGCGCCGTCTATCCACTCGTGGTCTCTGCGGCCGCGCAACGCACTGACCGCCCTGCGCATGTCAACGTCGCGGCCCTCGGGCAGATGTCCTTCGTTGTCTTCTTCCTGGCGCCGCCATTGCTTGGATTCATTGCCGAGCATGCCGGCATTCGCACCGCCTACCTCGTGTGCATCCCGGTCATCCTGGCTGGGCTCATGGGCATTGGATCGCTTTCGACGCGCCGCAGCGCTTTTGCGTAAGGATTTTCGCCGTCCGCCCCTCTCGTTCAGATCGTCTTTGACCACAATTGATGAGCCGGCTTCCAAAGGTCGATCCCGGAAGCACGAGCGTATAGGATGGAGCACGGACGCCGCAAAGCCCGTCGTCTCGCGCTTGGGGCGGACAATCCGCGCGGCTGTTGATGCAAGAATGGCGAACTCTCAAGCCAGATTTACGCAATATTAACCATGAATGCCGTTTCTGCAGATGATGCAACATCATGTTGTAGGACGCTTTTTCAATGCTGGCTGCTGCGCGCGCCACCTTGCGCATATCGACCTTCCTCGTCCCGGTTTCGGCCTGCCTCAGCCCGGTAGTTGCCGTCGCGGCGTCATTGTCGTGGACGGGTGCAGCAGATAGCAACTGGAACAATGCGAGCAACTGGTCGACGGCAGCCGTTCCGAGCTCCGTCAGCTCGGTAGTGATCGACGGCGGCAATTTTCCCGCCGAAATCCTGGCCGGCGGCTCCGCCGCAACCGGCGACCTCACCGTCGGGCTTGCCAGTAGTGGGACGTTGGCAGCTTTTGGATCGCTTCAGACCTCCTCCGCCTCCATCGGATCTCAAACAGGCGCGACCGGCTCGTTCGATCTGACGGGTGCTGCTGCAATCTGGCAGAACAGCGGAGCGCTTCTGGTCGGCGACCAGGGAACCGCGGCGTTTATAATAAACGCCGGCGCTCAATATGTGGGCAGCGGCGCCGTCTATATTGGTTCTGCCACCGGGAGCAACGGCGGCTTAGCCGTCAGCGGGCAATCGTCATTCACACTGTCCGGCAGTCAGCCTCTCTTCGTCGGCTATGAGGGGCAAGGCTCGTTCGAACTGACGGATGGCGCCGCGGCCAGCACCGGCGATGCGGTGCTTGGCTACGGTGCGGGAAGTTCGGGCTATGTATCAGTTTCCGGCGCGGGAACGAGCTGGCTGATCGACGGAGATCTGGTCATCGGCCGCGACGGCACCGGGACGATGGTCATGGCAACCGGCGCCACCGTTTCGAACGACAATGCGACGATCGGGCTTGGAAGCGGCGGCACCAGCTCAGCGACGGTTTCCGGGCTGGGCTCGCAATGGACCACCAGCGGAGTTTTAACGGTCGGCTCCAGCGGTTCTGGCGCGCTCTCCATCTATTCCGGCGCGACCGTGTCGAGCGGCTCGGCCATCATCGGCCGCTTCGCCGGCGGCTCCGTCACCGTCGGCGGGACCGGTTCGCTTTGGGACACCGGCGCGTTGCTGGTCGGTGGCGATCAAAATGATGCGGACAGTTCAGGCGCCGATGGCAAGCTCGACATCAGCACCGGCGGTGAAGTCACGAGCAGCTCGGCCACGATTGCCGATGGCAGGAATTCGATTGGCGCCGTGACCGTCGACGGCGCCGGCTCGTATTGGGATATCAATGCCGACCTGACCGTCGGCAATAAGGGCTCCGGCTCGCTCACAGTATCGGGATCGGCAAGCGCCAGCGCGGCAACGGCGACGCTCGGCAAGGAAATCTCGTCGAGCGGCGCGCTTGTCGTCGTCGGCAATGGCAGCCATTTCGACATGAGCGGCGAGTTGCAGGATGGTGCCGCCGGGAGCGGATCGGTACAGGTTTTAGCGGGAGCCGGCCTCTCGACGGGCAATGCTTCGCTTGGCACCAGCGCCGGCGGTTCCGGTCAGGCGCTTGTCAGCGGCGCCGGCAGCCACTGGAAGATCGACGGTGATCTCGATGTCGGCAGCGCAAGTGGAGGCTCGGGAAGCCTAGCGGTGTCATCGCAAGGCGCGCTGACGAGCCAGAACGCCAGCATCGGCACGGCCTCCGGCGCCACCGGTTCTGCGACCGTGACGGGCTCCGGCTCGACCTGGGACAATCAGGGCAACCTGACGGTCGGCGATGCCGGAACCGGCACATTGGACGTCATCCAGGGCGGCATGGTCAAGACGGCAAACGCCACCATTGGCAATGCAGCGGGCGGCAACGGCGCCGTGACGGTGACGGGAGACGGATCGAGCCTTTCGGTCGACCATGCTCTGACCGTCGGAAATGCGGGCGATGCCAGTCTCACCTTGAGCGGAGGCTCAACCCTTTCCGCATCGAGCCTGACGATTGCGGCTCAGGCCGGTTCAACGGCTTCGGTCAATATCGGCGCTGCCCTTGGGCAGACCGCGACGGGCGCCGCGACGCTCGATGTCGACACCATTCATTTCGGCAGCGGCAACGGCTCGCTCGTCTTCAATTTTGGCGGCACACCGCAGACGCTGGGCGCAACGATCGACGGCAGCGGCTCGATTTACGTCGCATCGGGCAACGTGACCTTGACCGGCAATTCCGGCGCCTTCAGCGGCGTGACTTCGATCTCGGGCGGTAGCCTCGTCGTTGACGGGACACTTGGCGGGTCGATCAATCTCAGCGGCTACGGCCTGCTGGGCGGAACAGGCACTATCGGCTCGACGGTGGTGGGTGCCGGCGCGACGCTATCTCCCGGCGATAACGGCATCGGCACGCTGACGGTCGACGGCAATCTGACCACGCAAAGCGGCTCCACCGTGCTCGTGGAAAGCAACGGCACATCGACCGATCGCATCGATGTAACCGGGACGGCCAGCCTGAATGGCGGAACGCTCTCGCTGGTTGGCAGCGGCCTGAAAGCCTTTGCGAACTACACAATTCTCTCCGCAACCGGCGGAGTCTCCGGCGGTTTCGACACTATTCAGTCGAACTACGCTTTCGTCACGCCTGTTCTCGACTACTCCGGCGGCACGCTCGATCTCACCCTGGAGCGCAACGGCACATCCTTCGCCGCTGCAGGCACGAATGCAAACCAGCGCGCAGCTGCGCGCGGCATCGAAAGCTTAGGCGCCTCGAACAGCCTTTACGATGCCGTCGTCGTCTTGAGCATGAATGAAGCATCCGGAGCGCTGCAGCAGCTTGCCGGCGGAGTTCACACCTCCGTTCTAGGGATATCCTTCGACAATAGCCGCTTCGTCCGCGACGCCGCCATCGATCGGCTCCGCAGACTGCAGAGTGGCGTAGCGGCCAGTGGCAAGCAGGCACGTGTGTCGGGCGATGTGGGCCTTGCCTATGCGGATGGCGATCAGCACCAAGCAACCGCGCCAGAAAAAGCCATCGACGGCATTCTCGCCGATCCAGCCAATGGCCTGCCGTCCTTCTGGAGCGCGCCTTATGGCGGATGGACATCGTCGGACAATGGCAGCAGCAGCACCGGCGGCGTCTTGTTCGGCTTCGATACCGCACTTAGCGACTCGGATTGGCGCATCGGTGCGCTTGCCGGTTACGGCCGCAGCCAGTTCTCGCAGTCCGACGTCTCCGCCCATGCCGATGCGGACAACTACGATGTCGGGCTTTATGCCGGCAAGAAATGGGGCGCACTGGCGCTGCGGCTCGGCGGCACCTACGGCCTGCAATCGATTTCCACTCTTCGCACCATCGATTTCTCCGGCTATGCCGATGCGCTGCGTGCCGACTACCATGCCTATACGGCACAGGTGTTCGGCGAATTGGCCTATGATATCTCGCTGGGCGATACCCAGCTTGAACCCTATGCGAATGTGACCTTTACAGATGTCCGAGCCAGTGCCTTTTCGGAGCGCGGGGGTGCGGCGGCTCTGAGCGGGAGCGCCGATCAATCGGCGGTGACCTTCGCAACATTTGGCGTTCGGGCCGAGCGGGACATCGGCCTGTCGGACATGCCCGCAAAACTCTATGGCGCGCTGGGCTGGCAACACGCATTCGGCGATCTGGATATCAGCTCGCGAATGGCCTTTGCCGGCGGGGACGTTTTCACCGAAGGCGGAACCGTCGTCGATCGGGACTCGCTGGTGGTCGACGCCGGGTTCGACATCGCGCTCAGCCAGCAGATTTCGCTTGCGCTGGATTATAACGGCAGCTTCGGCGCCGAAAACCGCGCGCATCTCTTTCGATTGCTCCTGCAGGCGCGGTACTGATTGCCGACCGCCGCCGCGGCGTGAAGCTCTCAGCATCCCGCCATGTCAGTGTACCGTCCCGAAAGCAGGAGCTTCATCCTTGTGTCCGCGGCACATCGCAAATCGGGTGGCCGGCATCCCGATTTGGAAGTTAGGGTTCAAGTTCTCACGGCATCCGCAGCGCGCAACGAATGGCAGCTGCGATCCGTACAACCGAGGACATGACATGAACACCCAGCCATCTACCTTTGCTCCTGCTCCCCTGGAAAGCGCCGTCGAAGCTCGAGTCGATGCCTATGATTGGAAATCGCTGGCCGGAGAGCTGGACGGCTTCGGCTGCGCCATTCTCCCGCGGCTTCTCGCACCCGAGGAGTGTGGTGCGATCTCTGGCCTTTACCCGCAGGAACGGCATTTCCGCAGTCATGTTGTCATGGCGCGTCACGGCTTCGGGAAGGGCGAATACCGCTATTTCAACTATCCGCTGCCAGCCCTTCTCGGTGGATTGCGCACCGCGCTCTATCCTCGTCTCGCCGGCATCGCGAACGGATGGAATGAGCGCATGGGCCTTGAGGAGCGCTATCCCGATGAGCACGTAGCCTTCCTGAAGCAATGCCACGACGCCGGTCAGAGGCGTCCGACGCCGCTGCTGCTGCAATATGTGCCGGGAGACTTCAATTGCCTGCATCAGGACCTCTATGGCGAGCTTGCCTTTCCGATCCAGGTGGCAATTCTACTTTCCGAGCCAGGTCGGGATTTCACCGGCGGCGAGTTTGTTTTGACGGAACAACGGCCGCGCATGCAAAGCCGTGCCGAGGTCGTACCGCTTCGACAGGGCGACGCCGTCGCCTTCGCGGTCCACAATCGGCCGGTGCGGGGGACGAAGGGGAATTACCGCGTCAATCTCCGGCACGGCGTCAGCCGGGTTCGCTCGGGCATGCGTCACACCGTCGGCATCATCTTTCACGATGCCCGATGATGGTTTCAGCATGGCCGGCACCGGCGCGACCCTCATAGGCGCATGACCCGATCCTCGGGTCCGTTTGCCGTTTAGAGCGCGCAAGCGCAAAGACAACTGCAAAACTTCAATGGTGACAGTCGATATTGAAGGGCCATGCGTTCCTGGTCATCCGCCAGCAGATCGAACTGACGATGCTGCCAGACATCCTTCGATTTGTCGGCGGCTGAGGAACCGGCGGCCACAGGGCGGCCTGTTGGCGTCGATCGGACTATCCGACGAAGCCGGCGTAATTTTCCCCGGTAATTCTGTGCATGATCGCCGAATAGGCTTCGTGATTATGATCGCCCGCCAGGACGCGCCCCAGCGACGGCTGTGCGAAAGCCGACATCGGCAGGAGCGCGAGTGGCGTCGAGACGGGTGTGAGGTGCGATCCCTGTCCGGCGCGCAATGTCGTCAGCAGACCGAACATCTCGCCGGTGATGCTGGGCCTCGACAAGATCGCCATGCGATACTGCCCGGAGGAGTTCGTCACCAGATAGATATGCCCCGACAGATGCGGCACCGACACCGAACCCTGTTGCGAAAACGAGGCGTCGCTGCGCTCGCGTTCCCGGAAACTCAGACAGGTGCGGTCCCCATCCCAGCCGATCTCGGTGCAATAGGCGAAGATCGCCTTCGGATCGCCAAAGGACGGACGAAGCGTCAGGTAGGTGCCCTCGAGCCAGGAAACCGAGGCGCGGGAATAGGCGCCAAGTTCCTCAGGAGCATGACCGGGCTTTTCGTTGATCGAAGGTGATTGCGTTCCGCCCGCTTCGCGCAGGACGACTCCCATTGCCTGTTCCAGCCGAATGAGGGTCGCAAGCGTGAAAGGGCGGTGGCCGGAAAGAGCCTTCTCCAATGTCGAAAGGCTGATGCGCGCATCATTGGCGAGACGCTGCCTGGAAATGCGCCGCCGGGCGATCTCTTCGCGAACCCGCGCCGCCACGGCGCTATTCTGACTGTCGGACAAATACGGGTCGCCCTGGACCATTCATTCGCTTCCTGATTGCGTAATTTCCTTCACAATTCCACACATGCCCGCCAGCGACAAGACCGTTTGCGGCAAGATGCGGACGAAACAGGGCAAAGCTTACGCTGGCGAGAAAATAGCCTTTGTTGACAATGGCTTCAGTCATTCAGCAGTCAACAAGGAGCCTGTCATGTTAGCCTCGCCAAGCATCTCGCGCCGCCAAAACCGGCAAAACGTCCTCATGAGAATCGGCCTGTTACTATGGTTCAGCAACGCCATCCTGCTGCCGGTGCTTGCCGTCATCTTCGCATTGCTTCACCCATTGGAATCGCATGCGCAGCCGGCCGCCTTCGTCACGCCGAACGAAATGGGTGCAGGCAGCCTTCTTCTTCAGACAAAGGAAGACGGCAAATATATCGAGGCGCCCCGCCTCGCGACCGATGTCGCTCTCGACGTCAATGGCCCGACGGCACGAGCGGTTCTGACCCAGGCCTTCGAGAACTCAACCGACAAATGGGTCGAAGCCCTCTACGTCTTCCCTCTTCCGGAGGACAGCGCCGTCTATTCCCTGAAGATGATCGTCGGCAACCGGGTCATCGTCGCCGACATCAAGGAAAAACAGGCTGCCCGCGCCCTCTACGAGCAGGCCCGCAGACAAGGGAAGAAGGCCACTCTCGTCGAGCAGCAGCGACCGAACGTCTTCACCAATGCGGTCGCAAACATAGGTCCGCATGAAAAGATCGTCGTCCAGATCGAATATCAGCAGGCGGTCCGCCTGACGGATGGCCGTTTTTCCCTGCGGGTTCCGCTGGTCGTCGCGCCTCGCTACACCCCTCAGGACGCATCGCCGATCACGCAGCACGCCGACCTGAAGGCGGGGTGGGGACAGACCCAAAACAGCCCATCGCGCAATGCCGGCGACAAGCCCGTCTCCGCGCCGCTGTTGGCGCCGGACAACGACCGCACCAATCCTGTCACGCTGACGGTCAATCTGAATGCCGGCTTTCCGCTCGACGACGTCAAAAGCCTCTATCACACGGTCAAGATCGACAAAATGAGCGATAGCGCGCGGCGGATCGTTCTGGACAGCGATGCGACGGCTGACCGTGACTTCGTGCTCGAATGGAATGCTGTTGCCAGCAATGTCCCGAGCGTCGGTCTCTTCCGCGAGCATGTCGGCAAGGACGACTACGTGCTTGCCTATGTCACGCCGCCCGCTGTGGCGACGCCGCAGAAGGCAGGCCGCGAAGTAGTCTTCGTCATCGACAATTCCGGCTCCATGGGCGGCACGTCGATCGAGCAGGCACGGGCAAGCCTCGATTATGCCCTGTCCCGGCTCGAACCGAATGACCGCTTCAACGTCATCCGCTTCGACGATACGATGACCAAGTTCTTCCCCGACTCGGTCATGGCAACGGCTGACAATATCGCTTCGGCCCGCCGTTTCGTCACCAGCCTGGAGGCTGCCGGCGGAACCGAAATGCTGCCGCCGCTTCATGCCGCCCTTGATGACAGCCATCAGGCGGATGGATTGCGTCAGGTCGTATTCCTGACCGACGGTGAGGTCAACAACGAGCGGCAGCTTCTCGATGCGATCGCTCAATCGCGCGGACGCTCGCGCATTTTCATGGTCGGCATCGGCTCCGCGCCGAACACCTACCTGATGAGCCGTGCCGCCGAGCTCGGTCGCGGCAGCTTCACCCATATCGGTTCGGTTGCCGAGGTGAACGACCGCATGCGCGCCCTCTTCGACAAGCTGGAGAACCCGGCCGTCACCGATGTCGCGGCGGTGTTTTCGGAAAAGAACGTCAACATCACGCCCAACCTCCTGCCCGATATCTATCACGGCGAGCCGCTGGTTCTGGCTGCCCGGATGGGGAAAGCAACAGGCACTCTGACTGTCAGCGGCAAAGTCGGCGATCGGCCCTGGACGATCTCGCTACCGCTCGATCAGGCCAGCAATGCCAAGGGCATATCGAAGATCTGGGCGCGTCGCCAGATCGACGACGCCGAAGTCAATCTCACGCTCGGCAAGATCTCGCAGACGGACGCAGACAAACGCGTCCTGCAACTGGCGCTGGATCATCATCTGGTCACGCGCCTGAGCAGCCTTGTCGCAGTCGATACCAAGCGGCTGCGCCCGGTAAATACGCCGCCGACCCAAGCCGACATTCCATTGCAGCTGCCCGCCGGCTGGGACTACGACAAGCTCTTCGGCATCGGCGCAACCCGGGATGCCAAGGCAGACATCAGGCATCAGCAGGCACTCGACAAGTCGCAGGGTGCGGACAGCGATGCGGAACTTGCGCCAATCTCCGCACCGGCTCCGGCAAGCGTCCCGCTGCCGCAGACGGCAACGCCCGGAACGCTTCTCATCCTTCAGGGGCTGTTTGCCCTGCTGCTTGGAGTGACCATGCTGATCTTCGCATCGCGAAGGAGCAGGGCATGATCGTCGCCACTCGCATCAAAACCATCGGGAGCGCGCCAGCGCGCTCCCTTCTGACTTTTGCGGCCGGCACCCTCATCGCAGCCGGGCTCTTCTTCGCGGCACAGGGCGGATGGATCTATGCCAAGGCGGCTTTGGCACAACTCCTCCTCGAGCGTGCCTTTGCCGAGAGCATGACATCGGGTGCGCCCGTCAAGCCCTGGAGCTGGGCCGATACCTGGCCGGTGGCGCGTATCGAGGTTCCGCGCCTTGGCGTTTCCGCCATAGCGCTGAATGGCGCGAGCGGTCAGGCGCTTGCTTTCGGCCCCGGCCATCTCGACAACACGCCGCAGGCGGGCGAAAAGGGCACGGCAGTCTATGCGGCGCACCGCGATACCCACTTTACCTTCCTGAGAAATATCAAGCAGAGCGACCGCATCCGCATCACGCGCCGCGATGGCCGGACCTTTACGTTCCGCGTGACCCATGTGGCCGTTGCCCGCTGGGACGAGGCGGAGATCGACCCGAATGCGCCCGGCGTCCATCTCGTGCTGGCAACATGCTTTCCTTTCGACGCCGTGACCTCGGGCCCGCTTCGCTATCTGGTCTATGGTGATCTCGACGAGACCGCCACGCATGACCGCTTCGGTAAAACGGCCCGGATCTCACGGAGCAACCGTATTGAAGACACACCACCGAGACAATCGGGTGGCGGCTAAAGTAGACCGCCGCGTCAGAGGCCCCAGACCGGATCGGCCTCCCCGCTATTTCGTGCGGGTTGGCGCTTCCGAGTAGCGTGCGTCCATGGGCGAGAGGCCATTGGCGTTGGGTTGCGTCAGGACGCCGTAAAGCTCCGGGCGGCGGCCTCTTATCCAGCGCTGGCCCGTGCATTTATCGAGCAGAGACAGATCGATTTCGGTGCTCACCCGCGCATCGGCGGCGGCCCAGGTCTCGACCAGAATGCGTCCATAGGGATCAAGGATCATGGCGTTGCCGGTGCGCACCTCGTCTTCATCCTGGCCGACACCATTGCTGAAGACCAGGAACATTCCATTGTCGTGGGCGCGTGACGGCAGCCAGCGCATGAACCACTCCCGGCCGTTCGGACCGCGAAACTCGGCTTCGATCGCCTCGGGACTTTCATGGCGGTTGATCCACTTTTCGACAGGTATCCTCTTCAGCCCGTGCGGGCTCACCGAATGGCCACCACCCGCCTGATGAGGGGCGATCAAAAGTTCCGCGCCGAGGAGCGCCGTTGCGCGCGCATTCTCGATCAGATTGTTGTCCCAGCAGATCAGGATGCCGGCGCGAATTCCCCAGGGCGTATCGAAGACCGTGAAGGCGTCGCCGCTGGAAATGAGGCGATGCTCCCAGGCATGCAGCTTGCGATGGCAATGGATGCGACCGTCCGGCATGCAGACCGCGTAGCTGTTGTAGAGTTTTCCATCCTCGCCCGCTTCCAGGAAGCCGGCGCCGATCGCGATGCCCTTCTCGCGCGCCAAGGCGGCGACAGAACTGATCGACGGACCCGAGAGCGGCTCGGCCAGCGCCTGTAAGGCCGGACCTTCGAGTTTGGGAACATGCCAGTATCCGCAGATGCACATCTCGGGAAATACGACTAGCTGGTTGCCCGCCTCAGCTGCTTCCTCCGTGAAATGCAATATGCGCGCGAGATTATAGGCCTTGTCGTTGGCCCGATGTTGAAACTGCACGGATGATATCTTGAGTGCCATTTCCATTGCTCCTTTTTTGCATTGGCGCAATTTGACCACGCAGCTTATCTTTCGTAAAATGACTTTATCGATTAAAATTATTCGTAGATAGAATGGAAATAAAACTCCTCCGCTCCTTCATTCAGCTGATCGACACCGGCCATTACGGCAAGGCGTCGGCAAAGCTGTTCGTCACCCAGTCGACCTTGACCAAGCAGATCCAGGCCCTGGAAACGGCAATGGGCGGACCACTGTTCGAACGTGGCCGCCATGGCGCGAAGCTGACGCCACTTGGAGAGCTCCTGCAGCGGGAAGCACGCCCACTTCTTCGACTGAACGACGATATCGACCGCAAGATGCATCGCGCCATCGCCGGCCTGACCGGATACCTCGATATTGGATTTGGGATATCGACCCTCGCCGTCGCGCCGCAATTGATCGCCAGTTTTCGCGCCGCGACGCCGGATTGCAGGATCACGCTCAACGACCTGCCATCACAGGAACAGCATCGGCGCCTGCTCGAGGGTCGGCTTGATATCGGCTTCTGCCGGGCGCCGGAGGAAGATAGCGAGCTGGCTTTCATGCCCGTCATCGAAGAGCATCTGGCCCTCGTGCTTCCGAGCGGGGCGACGATGCCGGCTCCAAACCGGTTGACTGAGCTGAACCGGCTCGGCTTTGTAGCGCTTTCGCCGCCGCGCGGACCGGGGCTGGACGAACAGATTAGACGCTGGTGCTCGCTGGCTGCTTTCGAGCCTCGGATCGTCCAGTATGCTGACGATATCCTGACCGTGCATTCCATCGTCTCCGCCGGCCTGGGCGCGGCATTCCTGCCCTGGCGCGGGGTGCAGGCATTGGAGGGTTCCAGCCACAAGCAGCCTCTTTCCGGACCGGAATCAACCTGGCCGGTTGGAATTTGCTGGCAACGGAAACAGACGAGCCCGCTGTTGGCCCGCTTTGTGGATCATGTGTCGGAGAACCTTGAATTCGACGAAGCCCTGCCGAGCCGTTCGGCCAAAAGCGGTCCAAGGGACAATCGAGAGAAAACCTGATCGCCTCGGCGTCCTGCGAGGCAAGGCGATGGTTCTCGTTGCCGACAATGGGATTGTGCATTTCAACCCCATTGTCCGAGCGATGCTGAACGTCAGCCGGCGCAATGGCACCGACCGAACGGCTCATGGCAGCCTGATGGTCAAAACGAACCATGCAGCCAAAGCATTGTCGGCGTGCCCAGAACCGCCACCGCAATCATCACCGAAACTGCCATCTTGATCGCTTTGATACGCCGTGTTCTGGCGCCGCTCCAATCATAATTCAAAATCACTAACCCTCACAAATCATTAATGATTCGCAAACTAGAGCTGACCCGCCCTTCGGCAAGGGAAGGCACCGATTCGTCCACAGCCGATATTGTCAATGTGTTGCGACATGGGCCTCGCCGATGCCCGAAGGCCCGCCGAAGGTAGCAAAAGAGCGATGAGGCTTGGTCGACTCAATGCTTCCCAGACACCGAATCGGACCGCTCTCATACTATGTGTTGCGGCTGCGATGGTTCGGGGAAAGAGCCCGGGATTTTGACCGAGATTATCCGCGCTGGCACCGACTCACATGGTCCGATGCCGCGATTCTCGCTACGCAACCGTCGACAATCTTAGCCGGATAGACGTCGAGCGCTCGATGACAACAGCTCCCTACAATCAAAAGTGTGAGTCATCGCTGCGGCTACTTTCGGCCACCTCCTACAGAAAATCCAGGAAAAGCAGTGTATTAAGTACTGCAGTGGAGAGTCTTGGCTGTCACACGTTAACCGGTCATTAACCGTTAATCTCTGGACGACCTGACAGAATCGTGTTCTATCTTCTGGCGGGCAAAGGTCGGCAAACCGGCGATAAGCCGCCAAGAGGGACAGATGGCGATAGCAAACCGCACGGAGACGATAGCTCCTTTAAAGGAAAATGCAGCGAGCAAAATTGCGCGCCATGCAACTGTGCTGTCGGGCCAGCTCCAGCAGCTCCGGACGCGGATGTACCCGCCGAAATCCGAGAAGATGCTGCGCCAGTTCCTGACCAACGAAGTGTCCAAGCTGACCTCGATCCCGGATTCGACCCTGAAGCTGATGTCGAGCGAAGGGCGCGGCCCCGCTCCCAGCCGGTTGGAGAACAATCACCGGGTCTACACGCTTGCCCAGATCAACGAATTGCGGGAACTGTTTGCCAAGCAGAAGCCGTCCGAAGCGCTTCGCTTCCTGCCGCGGCGCCGGCCGGGCGAACACCTGCAGGTGATGGCCATCTCCAACTTCAAGGGTGGTAGCGCCAAGACGACCACCTGCGTCCATCTCGCGCATTATCTCGCGCTGCATGGCTATCGCGTGCTCGCCCTCGATCTCGATCCGCAGGCATCGCTTTCGGCCATGTTCGGCGCCCAGCCGGAAATCGACGTCGGCGCCAATGAAACCATCTATGCGGCGCTCAGATATGACGCGGCCGAGAGGCGCTCGATCCGCGAGATCATCCGCAAAACCTATTTTGACGGCATTGATCTCATTCCGGGCAACCTGGAAGTCATGGAGTACGAGCACGAAACGCCGCGCGTTCTGGCCCAGAAGTCCGGCTCCGGCGTCATCTTTTTCGAACGCCTCAAGCTGGCGCTTGCCGAGGTCGAAGACGATTACGATATCGTCATCCTGGATACGCCCCCCTCGCTCGGATTTCTGACCCTCAGCGCCATTTACGCCGCCACGAGCATGATCATCACGGTGCATCCCGCCATGCTTGACGTGGCATCGATGAGCCAGTTTTTGCTGATGATGGGCGATCTGATCAGCGTGCTCAACGAAAGCGGCGCGCAGCTCGATCAGGACTTCATCCGCTATCTGATCACGCGCCACGATCCGAACGATGCGCCGCAGTCGCAGGTCGTTGCGATGCTGCGCCATCTCTTCGGCACCGATGTCCTGTTGCCGACGGCGATAGAAAGCACCGCGGTCGAGGCTGCGGGGCTTGCCAAGCGCTCGCTCTACGAACTCGAAATGGGGCAGATCGGCCGGGACACGCACAAGCGTGCCCGGGAGGCCGTAGACGCCGTCAACGAGGCGATCGTGCATCTCGTCAATACAAGTTGGGGGCGTGGATGAGCAAAAGCCCGAGAAAATCCATCGTCGCCAGTTTCGGCCTGCTTTCGGCCGAATTGGAAAACAGCGAAGCGACAGCAGATCCATCGCCGCCCGCCCCTGCCCCCGCGCAGTCGGGTCGTGTCGGCGCTGGTGTCATCGGCGCCGCGCATCGCGCAATCGGTGACATACGCGCGGAGCGCGACCGGCTGCGCGCGATCGTCGAATCCGGCGAAGGCTGGATTCAGGATCTTGATCCTCTTGCTATCGATTCGTCTCCATATCCGGATCGACTACCGGACGACGATCCCCATGATTTCGAGAGATTCAAGCGCTCCATCGAGGAAGAAGGCCAGAAAGTTCCGATCCAGGTTCGACGGCACCCTTCTTCGAGCGATCGATATCAGGTCGTCTATGGTCATCGCAGATGGCGGGCCGCTCGCGAGCTTGGCCGGACCGTTCGCGCCATAGAAGTCGAGATTTCCGATCTCGATCTCGTTCTGGCGCAAGGCATCGAGAATGCCAGCAGGCAGGACCTGACATGGATCGAGCGCGCCTTGTTTGCCTCGCGCATGGATGATGCGGGCATCAAGGCGCGCCATATCTATGCGGCTCTCTCGATCGAGGATGCCGAGCTTGCGCGAATGCGGAGTGTGTATCGGGCAATACCGGCAGATGTCATCGAAACCATCGGCAGGGCTCCGAAGATTGGCCGGCCCCGATGGCTGGATCTGGCTAAAACAATATCCACGGCGCCGAATGCGCTACAGATGGTGCGCGCTGCGCTGTCGGGCACGCATGAGATCAATGACACCTCGGATCATAGGTTTCAGGTGGCATTGAAAGCGGTGAAGCCGAACTCCGGTCCCCGCAATGCACCAATCCCGATTTCCGATCTATCCGGAACCAGGCTGGCGGCGTTCATCATATCGCCCCGCGAAGTTCGAATCGCAGCCGAGGGTAAAGAGGGAACGGAATTCATAAAATTTATCGAGGAAGAGCTGCCTGACCTGGTCGAGCGCTTCACTCGTTCGAGAAACAACCACAACTCCTGACAGCTGTCAGGGTTTTCTGATTGGAAAGGAAAACCAGCAAAAGAAAAAAGGCCCCCAAACGTTGCCGTCGTGGAAGCCTTCTCTTCAATGTAGCAACTGAAGAATCGCATTTCCTCGAATCCCAGTCAAGAGTCTTTGGCACCGTTTTTGGTGATCGTGTTTCTTTTGCCTCTTGAAGGTGAGGAAAATGCAGAATGGAAGTATAACGACGCCTTTTGGGCGGCGGCCGATGACGCTTGCCTTGATACAATGGCAGATCGCTACAGCCGCGATCGAACCAAGCAAGACGGTCGATAAATGGAAGGTTTTTCGAGACGCATCCGAGGCTAGGGAAAAGCTCGGATTGCAGGATCGTAGCCTTGCTGTGCTCGACGCACTGCTGAGTTTTTATCCCGATAACGAGCTCCGCAGAGACGCGCAGCTTATTGTCTTCCCCTCCAATGCGCAGCTGACCTTGCGTGCTCATGGTATTGCAGGCGCTACGCTTCGCAGGCACCTGGCACTTCTCGTCGATGCCGGCCTGATCGTTCGAAAGGATAGCGCCAATGGCAAGCGTTATGCGAGAAAGGGACGAGCGGGCGAAATCGAAAATGCATTCGGCTTCGATATTTCACCGCTTCTGCTGCGTGCCGAAGAGCTTGCCATCTTGGCGCAGCAGGTGGCCGCGGACCGGATTGCCTTCCGACGTGCCAAAGAAGGATTGACCATCTGCCGGCGCGACGTGCGCAAGCTGATTACAGCAGCGATCGTGGAAGGTGCCAGCGGCGATTGGGCTTTGATCGAAGAAAGCTATAGCGCCCTCGTCGCGCGCATTCCCCGCTCTCCAACCATGTCCGACGTCACCTCGATCCTGGAGGAAATGGAGCTTCTTCGCAGCGAGATCATCAACCGTCTGGAAACGCAGGAAAAAGTTGAAAATTGTAGCACCAATGATGCCCATAATGAGCGGCACATACAGAGTTCGAATCCAGAATCCTTTAATGAACTTGAACCAGGCTCTCGAACCGAGCTGAAGGCAATATCCGAGGAAAAGAACAGTCCACACGAAGGACCGATGCGTATCTTCCCGCTCGCCCTGGTCTTGAAGGCCTGCCCGGAAATACGCGCCTACGGGCCATCGGCTGTCATCGATAGCTGGCGGGACCTGATGTCCGCAGCCATTGTGGTTCGATCCATGCTGGGCGTCAGCCCATCGGCCTATCAGCTGGCCTGCGAGGTCATGGGACCTGAAAATGCCGCCGCAACGATGGCCTGCATTCTGGAGCGGTCCGGACATATCAACTCCGCCGGTGCTTACCTGCGAGATCTCACAGCCAAGGCCGAACGCGGTGAATTTTCACTCGGTCCGGCTCTTATGGCGCTGCTTCGGGCGAACGGTGGAGGCGGCCACGTCGCATCGAGGGTTTCGTGACCCTTCGGATCGTTTATCCGGAGCGCTTGGATTTCCAAAGGATAGGAAGAGATGCCATCGAGGCAAGTCTTCGGATAGTCCATTGCGTAAGCAGACAGTCTGGCCTCTCGTTGCCATGAATTGCCACGGCCACAGCCGATCCTTCAGCTATGGCCGTCCATTGACCGTCGAACCTTGCCGACGGCACACATGCACGTCTCGGATTAACGGCAGACGCGTTCCTTGCGGACGACCCAATGGCCATGAATCTTATGCTTCACGGTCTTCACGGCGCAATCATGGTGATGGCGGTGAAACGGAGCTGCCTGCGACGGAGCGCTGACGGCGACAACCGATGCCAGGGCGATAGCGGAAGAAAGAATCAGGTTTTTCATGTTAACCTCGTAAGCATTGGGGGTTGATGCTGCGTGTTTACGCATGACTTTGATGGCCCATTCCGACTTAACCGAAAATGAATAGCACCCTTACAATTTTGTAATGCAATCTTGGACGCGCGGCTCGTCCGGTGGGCGAATTCGTAAAGGGCTGCGTGACGCGGATGGTTAGTTTCGCATCGGGCAGACTTCGCCTGGCTCCGTTTTTGCCGCGAGTGTGCCTCACGCGATCACCCCGGCCCATAACGAACCATAGGCGCCACGATATCAGCGAATGGCCGGCAATCCCGCCGAGGATCTATCCGTTCTGGATTTCTCGCGATTGCCATATCCGGGCGGAAAACTGACCCCAAAAAGTTGGGTGAATCGCGCCTCAACGGCTGCTTTTCGCTGGTTCTGGAGGCAAAGTCGCCGTTTATGCCTACGTGCCTCCTTAGCCATTCGAAGCCTCAAAACAGGCTGTATGGCTGGTGGAAGCTAATGGCGAGATAGCTTCACAATCAAATATTTTTCTTGGAAAATCTGATATTTAGACAGCTGCGAATCTGAGCATGAAGAGCGAAGCATTTCGTCTGTCTTAGGGAGTATAGCACGCCAGCCCGCCCGATTAGTCAAGAAAATTGTCGATCGACAACGTCTTTCAGATGACCACTGAAAAGGGTCGGGATGCACGAAGGGATGAGCTTAGAAGAAATATTCGGTGCAACCATTCCATTCCTTTGCACCTCTCCCCGGTTGGAGGATCGTCCGCGATCGCGCCCGGTCTCGGAACGGCTCGCAGCCGCTTGATCCGGCGCGACGATAGGTCTTGGGGTACCGCAATGATCTGCCCGCCTGGTTGTTTTCGGGCATGGTGATCCCGGCGATGGGCAGCCCGATTTCGGACATTTCTTCCAGGTCGAAGGAAAGAGCGATTTGGGACGTTTCGTGAAGTGAACAGTCGCGCCGCGATCCATGTCAGCGACATGCGGGAAAGCCGGCTCGTTGATTGTTTCGAAGGTTGCCGACGGATGCCTGAGCGACCTCTCAGGCATCGGAAGATGGTAGTCCGACCATCGGCGGGCGGAGACGCAGCGATTTGCGGAGCAGCTCGATGACCTCGGGGACGGCAGGCCCCTCGATCGGTGGCGGCTGCACACGTTCGCAGAATTCGCGCCAGACGAACAGCGTCAGTTCGGCGCCATCCGTTTCTGTCTCCCCCTCCCCTTCGGCAAATTGACCTAGGACCCGATAGCGGACGTCTTGCCAGAACAACGCCTCGACCCAATCGTAGATGGGGATGATATGGAAGTGGAAGGCAAGTCCGGCGACATGGCCGTACCGGCCAATATAGACGCGTCGAGCGCACAGCTCCCGCTTGAGGGCTGCTTGAGCCGATGCCAATAGCGGGCCGATTTCGCGCAAGGCATCGTCGGCTAGATCCGAGAGATTGTCGGCGGCTCTCTTGGAGGCAATGATGAGGTAGCCGGGAAGCGCGGAATTTGCGCGGTGACTGACATGCCACTCATCGGTCTCGGCTATGAGAAACTGCGATGCGATCTTCATTCTCAACCCCAGTGCTCGCTATTATTCGTCGGCTACCCTTGGCTCTCACCCGGATGATAGACGTGCCGGCCATGATCGCGTGAAGCTGAAATCGGGCTCGCCTTTCGAAGACCTTTTCCGAAGGGCAAGCGGCAGGGTTGCCCATTCGGTCACGATGTGCGTCTGACCCCGGCGAGGGCGGCCGCAGCGGCAAAATACATCGCGCCGGTAAGGCGATTGCGGATTGTCCCCCGTGCCGCCAGCACGTACCGAAGTTTGTCGGCGAGTAAGGCCCAGCAGCTATCAAGCGTTGCGGCAACGACAAGAAAGGTCAACGAAAGCATGATGAGCTGGAGCATGATGTTTCCTTGCGCCGTAACGAATTGCGGAAAGAATGCACCATAGAACAGGAGAGTTTTCGGATTGGAGACGGAGACGAGGAAGCCGCGCAGGAAGGTGGATCGCACCGATCTAGGCTCAGCTCTGATTTTCGTCAGATCCACGGCTGGCGCAAACCATGTCTGGAGGCCGAGATAGGCCAGATAGGCAACCCCTGCCCAGCGTATCCATTCAAAGAACTGCCCGGCTGAGGCGAGGGCACCATTCATCCCGAGCACAGTCAGCACCAATTGCGGAATCATTGCTGCGCTTGTTCCAAGCACTGTGATCAGTCCGAACTTGCGGCCGTAAGCAATGGAATTCGCGGTAATCAGAGCGGCGTTCGGACCCGGCAGGATCACGAGCGCAGCGGTTGCCGCGATGAAAGCTGCGTACAATTCCAGTGACATGCCGGAGCTCCTTGCCGTCGACGGTAGCGATATCGGCGCGATGTGCAAGTGGAGATCCTTTGTGCGTCGAGGGCGGGGTGCAATTTGCGTGCATCAGCGGTGTTGCTCCTTGGGGCTTGGCACGAGCCACGACGGGGACAGGGCTACTCGAGCAGAAGGGGGTTGTGCGGGCGGACGGGGATCGGCGGTGTTTAGGCGTAGCGAGAGAGGAGAAGTTGCGTTCTGATCCCAAGCGCGGGCAGGCTGGTGGACACGGCTGATTTCGATCGACCTGGCTTGCTTCCAGTGCTCGCCTTGAAAACCCTGACAGCTGTCAGGGTTTCGACTAAGCGGCCGAGCGACCGATCCGGATGCTATTCCTAGCTCGGTTGCTGGTGAACGAAAGATAAAGGTGCTGCGCTCTTTCTCGATAGGGGATCAAGCCAAACCCTGACAGCTGTCAGGGTTTTAGAATAGCAAGCTCTGTTGCAACAGAGCAGTCGCGGAGCGCTTCGATTGCGACGGCGGGCAGTGCGTCGGGGGGAGTCTCTGGTCATTGAGCCGACAATTTGGCGCCCGTGGCCGATACGGGCGCCGACAATGGTGGGGCCAAACCTTCCTTCGCGGCCGGAACCTCCATCAGAAGGGAGGCTCCGGCCTGCAATGTCGATCAATGCCCCATGGAAGCCTTCTTGCCGAGCGTCACGTTGCGCAACGTCAGGGCGAGGGGGATGGCGGCGAGCGAAATCAGCATCAGGACCCAGAAAGCATCGACGTAGGAGAGAAGCGAGGCCTGGCTCTGTACTTGCTGGTTGATCCAGGCAAGCGCCTGCTGCTGGGCCGTCAGGAGCGAGCTTCCCTGGGCCATGAAGTAGCTGGTCACTTGGTTGTAGGTATCCTGATAGGCAACGCCCGAGGGGATGACGTTCTCGACCAGCCGGCTCTGGTGAAACTGCTCACGATGGGTGATGATGTTCGATATCAGCGATACGCCGATCGATCCGCCCGTGTTGCGAGCGGCATTGAGCAGGGCCGATGCCTGGTCCGTCTTGCTTGATGGAATGCCGTCATAGGAAGCCGACGTAATCGGCAGGAAGATGAAGGGCAGCCCGATACCCTGCAACATGCGAGCCTCGGCCAAATACCAGAATCCGATGCCACTATAGACGCTGGTCACCTGGTACATGGAGAAGGCGACGAAGCCGGCGCCGATCGCGATCAGGTATTTCGGCTGCACTTTGGATGACAGGAAGCCGACCACGAACATCATGACCAGCGTTACCATGCCACCGGGTGACAGCATCAGGCCGGCCCAGGTTGCGGTGTAGCCGAGATTCTGCTGAACCAGTTGCGGTAGATACTGCGTCGTGGCGAGCAGCAACGCGCCGGTCGCCATCATCACCAGGAAGCAGGTGCCGAATTGGCGGCTGACCAGCATTCTGATGTCGACGGCCGGGTTCTTGTGCTTCAATTCCCAGGGGATCATCAACAGGAAGGCAAGTGCGCAGATCACGGCCGCCATGATGATGAAATTGGAGCCGAACCAGTCATCCTCCAGGCCTCGGTCGAGCATGAGCTCCAGCATTCCGAGAAAGGTGGCAACGAGCCCGAAGCCGATCCAGTCGAAACCGGGATCTTGTTTACGCTTCTGGGCGCGCTCCTGCGCAGTGCCGGCTGGCTCCTTGATCAGTATGGCAACGGCTGCAAGCGCCAGGAGACCAACCGGCCCATTGATCAGGAAGCACCAGTGCCATGAGAAATTGTCGGAAAGCCATCCGCCCAACGTCGGACCCACGACAGGAGCGACCACAACCGCCACGCCGAACAGGGCAAAGCCCTGCCCGCGCTTTTCAGGCGGAAAGCTGTCGGCCAGAATGGACTGCGCGACCGGCACCATGCCGCCGCCGCCGATGCCCTGCAGTATCCGCGCAAGAAGCAGGAATTGTAGGTTGGGCGCAAAGCCGCACATGACGGAACTGATGGTAAAGAGCGCCAGGCAGCCGAGAAAGAAAGTCCGGCGTCCCATAATGCGCACGAGATAGCTCGTTGCCGTCACGATCACGGCATTGGAGACGAGATAAGTGGTGACCACCCAGGACGCCTCGTCCTGGCTGACGCCGAGGCCGCCGGAGATATAATTCAGGGCGACGTTGGCGATCGTGGTATCGAGTACTTCCATGAAACTGGCAAGCGCGACGACGATCGCGATGATCCAAGGGTTTACCGCCGGTCTGGCGGCAGCGGTCGTGCTCACAACACGTTCCTCAAGCTTTCCCACAGGGAGGGGCTGGCATCGGTCCGCACCGTCGGGACGACGGACATGCCCGGCCCCAGCGCCACGTTGCTCGGCACGTCGTCAAGGTCGATCTTGACAGGCACGCGCTGGACGATCTTCACGTAGTTGCCGGTCGCATTTTCCGCTGGAAGCAGCGAGAATGCCGTTCCGGAGCCCGGCTGCACGCTGGCGACATGACCATAGATGGTGCGCCCGCCATAGGCGTCGATCGAGAGCGTTACCGGCTGGCCGGGACGCATATGGTCAAGCTGCGTTTCCTTGAAGTTGGCGGTCACCCAAAGCTTGTCCGGCACGAACATCGCCAGGTTTGCGCCCGTCTGTACATATTCGCCGTTGCCGGCCGACAACTGCACGACGCGACCGGGCTCTGCCGCGGTCATCGTCGTATAGGAAAGATTGAGCTTGGCCTGGTCGAGCTGGGCTTGATCCTGCTTGAGAGTGGCCTGGACGTTGGCGATCTGGAAATCATAGGCGTCAAGCTGACGCTGGGCGGCTACCAGAGAGGCCTGGTCGGTGTTCAGGGTCGCTTGCTGCTGATGCAGCTGCGACGTATATTGCTGGGCGTCCTGAAGGCTGCCGGAGCCGCCCTTCACCAGCGCCTGATAGCGGTCGTTCTGTTGCTGGGCGAAGACGAGATTAGCCTCAGCTTGTGCGACCTGGGCCTTTGCTTCATCGACATTTGCTTCCTGAACCCGCTTTTGCGCTTCTGTGTTCTGGATATTGGCGTTTGCGGCAGCAACCTGGGCCTGGGCCTGCTCTAAAGCTGTTTGATAGTCGCGGTCGTCGATCCGGGCGATTACGTCGCCGGCAACGACATGCTGGTTGTCGGTGACGGGAACGGAGGAGATATAACCGGCAACTCGCGAGGTGATCGCATATTGTCGTGCGGCGATGAATGCGTCGTCGGTGCTCTCGTAGTGCGAGGCGTTGTCCCAGTAGACGTAGGTAGCCACCGCGGCAACTGCGAGCGCGCTCCCGCCGATCAGCAGCATCCTCAGGCGTCGGGATGAGCCGTCTGTCGCGTCCTTCTGGTCCAGATCGTCCGGGGTCTCGATTCTTTCTTCATGTATCCGGGTTTGTTCGCCCGTCTGTGGCGCTTCTGCCCGGTCCTGCCTGGCCGCGGGGTCATGTTGCTTGTCATTTGCCTTCGCGCTGCCGGTCTTCGGCTCCAGCACGATCAGCTTTCCGAGAGTCTCATCCTGAGGCACGCTCATGTTCTTCTACCTCTTCTGTCATCGAAATTAAATGAAACGAAACGTTCAATTTAAATATTGACCTAGATCCGATCGAGGTGTTAGTCAAGAGGTGCAGAGGGTGTGGACCGGCACCCAAGCCAATCAAAAAACAGTGAGGCCCGTCATGGCGCGCGAAATGGTAAAACCCGAAATTTCAATGCCGAAGGCCGGCACAACGCGACGTGGTCGCCCGCCGAGAGAGCGGGCAGGCGAGGTGGAAGACCGAATCCTGCAGGCAGCCCTCCAGGTCTTCATTGCCCGTGGTTACGAGGGCGCCAGCATTGATGAGATCGCGGAGGTGGCCAAAGCCGGAAAGCCGAGCATCTATGCGCGCTTCACCAACAAGGAGACCTTGTTCAGGGAGGTGGTCTTACGCTGGGCGCAGAGATCAGGCGAAATGACAGGCTCCACCACATCGGGCAGCATTCTCGAGCGCTTCCAATCCGCCGGCATCCTGATCGTCCAGCGCGCGATCAGGGGTGAGACCATCGGGCTCCTCCGCAGCGTGATCGGTGAAGCGACGCGCCATCCGGATTTGGCGACCACGATCCACTACGCCATGCGTGCATATGGAACAACAACCGTAATGACGCTGATGGCAGAGCTGGCGGAAGCCGAGGAAGTCAGATCTCTTCCCGCCTTTGCGCCGGCTAATCTTGAAGCCACGGCGCGATACTTCATCGATCTGATCTTGCTGCCGATGCTGATGTCCTCGCTGTTCCACGCCGATCTGGCGCCGATCAAGGCGCAGATGGAGGATCATGCACGCGAGGCCGCCTCCTTTTTCCTGCGCGGTTGCGGTTACAGCCCCGTTTGATGGTCGCTGCCGCTGCGTTCGCGGCTCTGCCAGAGCGAGCCCAACCCTCAATATGAGGCGAGCAAGCTCGATCCAAAGTCGGGCTCGACGCCGAGCAGCGGCGCGGCGCGGCTGATGATGTCGTGGACCATGGGTGCCGCCGTTTCGGCAGCGAGGTTCAGGTGGTTCACGCCCGTCAGCGGCTGGTCGATGAAGGCCAGCACGACGTATTTCGGGTCATCCATAGGAAAGGCGGCCAGGAACGAATTGAAGCTGAGCTTGTGCGAGTAAACGCCGTGAATGACCTTGTTTGCGGTGCCCGTCTTTCCGCCAACATGAAAGCCGGGGACGTCGGCGGACCTACCGGTACCTTGCTCGCCGTTCAGCTTGAACAGATATCTGATGGTGTCGCTGGTGCTCTTCTTGACGATCATCGTTTCCGTTTTTTCCGCCTCTTCCTGCGTGCGCGGAAGGAAGGTAGGCTCGATCAGCTTGCCTCCATCGATGAGGGCTGCGCCGGCGACGGCGGTTTGCATCGGCGTGGTGGCGACGCCGTGGCCGAACGCGATGGTTATGGAGTTGAGCTTCTTCCAAACCCTTGGCTGACTCGGCGCTTTCACCTCAGGCAGTTCCGTCTGCATCTTCGACAACAGTCCGAAGCGGGTCAGATAGGCTTTCTGGTTGGCCATGCCCACCTTGTCCATCATCTTGGCCGTGCCGATGTTGGACGAATAGCGAAAGATTTCCGGGATCGACAGGACACGCCGTGGCACGTCGCGGTCGTCATGGATGGTGAAGCCGCCGTAATGCAGAGGAGCGCTGGCGTCGAAGGTGTCCGACAGCTTGACCGTACCCGTGTCGATGGCCAGCGCGATCGAGAAGGTCTTGAAGACCGAGCCCATCTCGTCGGTGCCGTTCGACATGCGGTTCAGCCAACCCTTGTCGCCGTCCGCCTGCGGATCGTTGGGATCGAAATCGGGGGCCGAGGCCATGGCCAGCACTTCGCCGGTGTGTATGTCGAGGATGACGGCGCCGGCCGCCTGGCTCTGGTAGCGACCGATCGCATCCGAGACCACGTCATGGACGATGTTCTGGACGCGCAGGTCGATCGAAAGCCGTACCGGCTCCAGCGTATCGCGGCTCGTCAGACCGGTGGAGGCGAGATCCGACAGGCCTTGCGTATCCAGATATTTTTCCATGCCGGCGACGCCGTGATTGTCGATATCGACATAGCCGAGAATGTGGGCAGCCGTGCGCCCGCCCGGATAGAAGCGCTTGACCTCCGGCCGAAATCCGATCGCCGGAATGCCGAGCGCCAGGATCTCGCTCTGCTCCTTCGGCGTCAATTGCCGGCGCAGCCAGGCAAAATGCGAACGGTGGTCCGCGAGCTTCTTATACAGAGACTTGCGATCGATATCGGGGAAGATCGAAGCGATTTTCTCCACCGCCTCGTCCGGATCGACCACGCGGTTGGGCTCGGCAAACATAGAGACCGTGCGGATGTCGGTCGCAAGCAGTTCGCCGTTTCTATCGACGATGTCAGGGCGTGCGGCGCTTACATGGTCCGGCGGGATCGCGGAGGTATCGGTCCTCGGCTCCAGATCGAAATAGGTAAGCCTGACGAAGATCGCCGCGTAGCAGACGACGAGTCCGCCCGCGAGCATCATGATCCGGGCTTTTGCAAGCTTGGCCTGACCTGAGGCCCGCACCGGCGGGCGCTCGCGCCACCCTGGGCCGAAGGTGATCCTGATGAGGCGACCGCTATTTGCGCTGAGGGCGTGGATGATCGACATGAACGATTTATTCGCAAAACTGGGAAGGCGGATTTGCCTCTCGATTAACAATCTTTAAACGCAAGATGGTTAACAGGAGTCTAATCATAAGCCGTTCTTACTAACGTTGCGTTCAAATGCGTGGCTCGTGTCAGGCGTGCTGCCCGCGATACGTCGAGCGCGGCGCGTCGGCTGCGAATTGCTGATGGTTGCGGGGAAAAAACCTAGCTGTCGCCCTGCGTCATCGAAGGGATCGCGGCAAACTCGACCGTGACCCCCACGTTTGAAACGTGACCTCGCTTTTGAAACCCGACAATCTTTCTAGAACAGGCCGGGACCCCTAGATCAAAACTCCTCCCAGGATGCCGACGTTGCCGCGGTCGCTCCGGAGCCGGCGAACACGCCAGCGATTTTGGATCGGAGCGCGCGTGCCGGCGACGCTGCCGGGCTGGACCGTTCCGTTGCTGCGACCGGTCGCGTTTGGCCGCGAGCGTTTTGCAGATTGAATTGTCCCAGGAGGTCGTTCAGGGTCGTCGCTTCCTTGGCAAGACTATAGCTAGCAGCGGTGGATTCTTCGACCATGGCAGCATTCTGTTGGGTGCCCTGGTCGATACTGTTGACGGCTGTGTTGATCTCCTGCAGGCCGGTTGCCTGCTCTCGGGCGGCTTCGACGATTGCTCGTACGTTGCGGTCGATCTCCTCGACTTCCTTGACAATTTGCTGGAGCGATTGCCCGGTTCTCGTGACGAGATGGACACCGCCGTCGACCTGCTGACTGGACGTCGAAATCAGTGCCTTGATCTCCTTGGCGGCGGTGGCGGATCGTTGCGCCAACTCGCGCACTTCCTGGGCGACGACGGCAAAGCCCTTGCCGGCGTCGCCCGCCCGCGCAGCCTCAACGCCCGCATTGAGGGCAAGCAGGTTCGTCTGGAAGGCTATGTCGTCGATGACGCCGATGATGTTGGAAATTTCGCCCGATGATTTCGAGATTGCCGCCATCGCAGCGATCGCCTCCTGCATGACCTCGCCGGATTTCTCCGCGCCGATGCGAGCGCGGCCAACCAACGAGCTTGCCTCTTCCGCACGTCGGGTGGCATCCTTGACGGTGGTGGTGATTTCCTCGAGGGCGGCCGCCGTTTCCTCGACGGAAGCCGCCTGCTGCTCGGTACGCTTGGAGAGATCATCAGCTGCGGAACGGATCTGGTTGGAGCCGGCGGCGATAGCCTGACCGCCCTGACCAACCGAACGCAGCGTTTCCTCCAGCTTTGCCATGGAGGCGTTGAAATCTGCCCTCAGGCGATCAAGATGAGCGACAAAGGGCTGCTCGATGCGATAGACCAGATTGCCGTTTGAAAGCTCGGACAAACCGCTTGCGAGACCATCGACGGCAAATTGCGTGTCCGCCGCATCCTTGGCCTTCTGCGCTTCGCGTTCCAGCCTTTCCCTTTCAGAGAGGCTGCGATTGGCACTAGCTTCCTGCTCCAGCCGTATGCGTTCGATGGCATTGTCGCGGAAAATGGAGACAGCACCAGCCATCTGACCGACTTCATCCTTGCGTGCAATCCCTGAAATCACCTCGTCGGTATTTCCCTCGGCCAGCGATACCATGCGGGCCCTCAAGCGCTCGATGGGGGCGGCAATGCCGCGCGCAGAAACAAGAACGGCAATCCCGATTGCAGCGGTGAAAAGAACACCGAGTGCGATCAGGGCATTCATAATCGTGCTGCTGGCATGCTCATCCAGCATGTCGCTCTTGTCATTGATGTTCTTGTTGAACGCATCGATCCATTGGCGGACTGCGACGACTTCGTCATTGATGAGCGGGTCTGCCTGCTTCAGGAGTTTGGCGGCCGTGTCGTTGTCATCGACCAGCCCAGCTTTTACGGCCTGGTCCGTAAGAGCGAGGATATCGTCGGCCTTTGCTGCGAGCTTGTTGACTGCGTCCGTTTCAGAAGGGATCAGCTGCCTCACCGTCGAGAAGCGTTCGAGAAGCACCTTCTTGTTCTCCTCATATTGCTTAGAGAACGTCGCCATTTCCGGGTCCTTCGTGCTGTAGATAAGGATCTGGTAGGCGTTGTAGCTCAATGCGGTCACGCGTTGGCTGGCCCTGGCCATTTCCACCGCCGCCGTCTCATCCTTCGCAATAAAGTTCGAATAGGTCGCAACCGTGTCCCTATACTGGCTCGACACGACAAGGACACTTACGATCCCGATCAGGCAGATCGGTATGATGATGGAGAGCACCTTCGTGCGGATCTTGGCGTTCTGAAGAAATGACATAGCGGTTCGCTCTCTAAAGGAGCTGGCGACTGCCTGCGCGAGGAAGATCGATACAAGTCGGCCATTGCCTGCTCTGAAGACCGGAAACATTGCAGGCGGGGAGCATTCTGCTCGTCGCATTTGGCGCTGCAATCGTAACGAAGCCAGACACGTCTGACAAAACGATTAACAATCTCGAACATTACACAAATTTAATCAAATAATTCAATCTGTTAAATGCAAATCAAGGATTGCAAATTCGAAATGATATTACAAATTAAAATAGGCGCAGGCTCCGGAAGAGATTAGCAGATCCGATGAAATTGCCGGAGCGGGCGATCACAGTTCGCATGGAGGGACGTGATGCGACCAACGCCGCGGAGCGAAGAGGGGTTCGTTCGCTAGAGCAGGCAAACAGATGAGTTCCGTGGGGCGCGGAAGCAACCTGCGCGACAATGTGATGGCCCAAAGCCGCATCGAGAGGCTGAAGGTCGAAGCCGTATATCCAACGACGACAATCAGTGTTGCTCAGCACTCTGGGACAGGGTTTCGAGTTCCTCATAGAGTGATTCCGCGAAGCTGCGCAGCACGGTCAATTCGAAATCCTCCATACCTGTGCGCGTGAGCTGCACCGAGATATGACCGAAAAGCGTCATGGCGCTGCCTCCTACCGGGAAACTCGATGGATGCAGATCGACGGCCGTGCCCTTGTTGAGCATCCGGGTCGCACTCGCGCCCGAAACGCGGATACGGATGCGACCGTGGCTTTGGTCGCAGATGAAGGCGCGCCCCGTAAGGGCGTCGGCAACGGACCGTATGTGCGTATCGGAGAGGCGATCATTGCCGGCAATGAACCATTGCCGGTATCCAGCCGGCCGCACGGAGCTTTCCCCGAGGCCGACTGCCTGAAGATGGGTCGCAATCTCCTCGCTCGTGGTCGCGCCCATCACATGCAGGAGGTGGCCTTCGGGCAGTGCTTCCAGGCAGATGGTCTCGCCTCGCAAGCTGGCCTTGCCGGCAAGAACGGGCTTCGATGTCGGCAAATCAGGCATGGAGTTTCTCGTTCTGAGGGTCGATGAAGACGGGGCTGCAGAGCACCGCATCCGTGAATTCGTCTCTAAGGCCATTCCAGACGATGACCTTCTCGCCGATGCGCTCCGGTCCGTTCTTGATGAGGGCGAGCCCGATCGTGTGGCCGAGGCTCGGCGAGAAGGCGCTCGATGTGACATAGCCCTGGTCGTTTTCGAGCGTCGCGGCCGCACCATCCGCCAGGATGTGGGCGCCCGTGCGGAAGCTGGTCGCAGGATTCACCGGTTTGACACCGACGAGGCGAGGCCGGTCGGCCGCCTGCAGACCTTCGCGCTGAAGCATCGCCTTGCCGATGAAATCGGGCTTCGTCGTCGAAACCATGCGGGCAAAGCCAAGATCATCAGGTGTTACCGTGCCATTGATCTCCGCATGGGTGACGTGGCCCTTCTCGATGCGCAGCACGCCAAGCGCCTCCGCGCCATAGGCGCAGATCTCATGCGTCTCACCCGCCTGCATGATGGCGTCGGCGATGGATTCGCCATAGGCTGCAGGCACACCAAGCTCATAGGCGAGTTCGCCGGAAAAGGAGATGCGAAAGAGCCGGCCGTTGAGCTTGCCGCCGAACAGGGAGACTGTGCGCGCGCTCATGAACGGGAAGGCCGCATCGGAAATGTCGTCATCGACAATCGTCGCGAGGATTTCCCGCGATTTCGGGCCTGCCACCGCCATCTGCGCCCATTGGTCGGTTGAGGACGCAAAATGGACCTCCAGCTCGGGCCACAGCGTCTGGGCACAGAATTCCAGATGCGTCAGCACGCCGGCTGCAAGCGCCGTCGTCGTGGTCATAAAGAAGTGGTCTTCGGCGAGCCGGCTGGTGGTGCCGTCGTCGTAGATCATGCCGTCTTCGCGCAGCATGATGCCGTAGCGCGCCTTGCCGACGGGCAGCTTGGCAAAGCCGTTGCAATAGATGCGGTCGAGGAAGGTGGCGGCGTCCTTGCCGAAAATCTCGATCTTGCCGAGCGTGGAAACGTCGCAGATGCCGGCATTCTTTCGAATGTTCAGGACTTCGCGATCCACACTTTCGCGCCAGCTCCTTTCGCCCTGACGCGGGAACCAGGAGGAACGATACCAGAGGCCGGTCTCCACGAAGATCGCGCCGTTTCTCTTCGCCCATTCATGCAAGGGGGATTTGCGCGCCGGCTGGAAATGCTTAGCCCGCGAAGTACCTGTCAGCGCGCCGAAGGAAACTGGGGTATAAAAGGGCCTGAACGTCGTGGTTCCGACTTCTGCCGGCGAGATTCCACGGGCCTCGGCAAGGATGCCGATGGCGTTGATATTGGAAAGCTTGCCCTGGTCGGTTGCCATGCCGTTCGTCGTATAGCGTTTGGCGAGCTCGACATGGCCATAGCCCTCATGCACGGCAAGACCGAGGTCTTTCAGATGCACGTCGTTCTGATAATCGACGAAGGCCTTGCCCTTGCTGCCCTTGATTTGCCAGAGCGGCGTGGCAGCGGCCGATACTTCCTCCGTTGACGCAAAGGCGGGATCAACCCTTCCAAAGCCGATGGCTTCCAGCGCCTCGACGGCTTTCATCGCCCCGTCGCCGAGACAGGCAACCGTTGAAACAAGGCCGGTCGCAGACCCCGCGATCGACAATCCCTCCTGCCTTTCAGGCGCCAGGAAGGCTGCGTGCCGATCGGACCAGACCGGCTTGGCGCCACGATGGCAGGCAAGGTGGATGATCGGGCTCCAGCCGCCGGACATGGCAAGCGCATCGGCATCGATGTCGCGCGGGCCGGAGGAGGTCGCGATCGTCACGCGGCGCAATTGCCTGCCGCCATAGGCGTCGATGATCCGGGCGCCGGACAATATCGGCGCTTTACCATTCCAGTGCTCGCCGCCATCGGTGCCGCTATCGACGATGGCGGCGACATCGATGCCGGCTGCTTCGAGGTCGGCGGCTGTCTGGTAGCCGGAGCGGCTCGTCGTGAAGACCACCGTGCGCTTGCCGGGAGCGACGGACTGCCGGTTCAGGTAGCTGCGCATGGCGCTCGCCATCATGACCCCGGGGATATCGTTGCCGCCAAACACCAGCGGCCGTTCCTCCGCTCCGGTGGCAAGGATCGCCTGCTTGGCGATGATGCGCCAGAAGCGTTCGACGGGTTGGCGCGGGTCGGGCGTTGCCACATGCTTCTGGACGCGCTCGACCGCGCCGAAGACATTGTCGTCGTACCAGCCGGTGACGGTGGTGCGCGGCAGGCATTGCACGTTCGAAAGGCTGTCGAGCTCGTCCAGCATGGGCTTTAGCGGCGAGCTTAGTTCCGACAGCAAACCGCCGCCAAGCTCGAAGCCTTCATCCGCGAGAAGAACGCGCGCCCCGGCGCGTCCTGCTGTCAGTGCCGCAGAAAGGCCTGCCGGCCCGGCACCAATGACGAGCAAATCGCAATGCGTCCAGCACTTTTCATAGGAATCGGGATCGGCCTCATAGGATGCCTTGCCGAGACCGGCTGCCTTGCGGATCAGCGGTTCATAAACCTTCTCCCAGAAGGCGGCCGGCCACATGAAGGTCTTGTAGTAGAAGCCGGCGCTCAGGAAGGGGGAGAGCAGACCGTTGACGGCGCCGATGTCGAAATCGAGCGAGGGCCAGCGGTTCTGGCTGCGGGCGATCAGCCTGTCATGGAGCTCGATCATCGTGGCGCGGCTGTTGGCCTCGGTACGCCCGCCCGTGCCGGTCGTCACGAGTGCGTTGGGTTCGGCGGCACCCGCTGTCAGGATGCCGCGCGGCCTATGGTATTTGAAGCTGCGCCCGACGAGCTGGATGCCGTTGGCGAGCAGGGCAGAGGCGAGTGTGTCGCCGGGATGCCCGGTCAATTCCCGCCCGTCGAAGCTGAAGCGGATGGTCCGCGAGCGGTTGATGCGGCCGCCGGAGGAAAGACGATAGCTGCTCATGCGCCGCCTCCCAGCTTGGCAAGGGCTGCATCGCTGACCTCATGGACCTTGTGCGTGACGGTGTCGCGCTCGACGATCAGCCAGCGCCGGCAACCCGAGGAATGGTGCCAATATTCCTTATGTCGCCCCTTCGGGTTGTCGCGCAGATAGACGTAGCCATACCAGTCTTCCGCACCGGCATCCGCTGCCGGGCGGCCAAGGCCCGCATCGCCCTTGATGGTGAACTCCTCCTTGGGTCGCGCACCGCAGTGGGGGCAGGAAATCAGGCTTGCCATGTCGTCATGTCCTCAATGCAGGTTCGGTTGGGCGCCGACGCCCTTTTCATCGATCTGATAGCCGCGCTGGAACCGGTCGAGGCGCAATTGTGTTGCCGTCTCATGCGGCTCGTTGCGGGCGATCAGATGCGCGTAGCAGTAGCCCGATGCCGGCGTCGCCTTGAAGCCGCCGTAGCACCAGCCGGCATTCAGGTAGAGATTGTCGATATGCGTGCGGTCGATGATCGGAGAGCCATCCATGCTCATGTCCATGACGCCGCCCCAGCTGCGCAGGTAGCGCACCCGCGTCAGCGCCGGGATCATCGCAACGCCCGCCTCGGCGACATGCTCGACGGTCGCAAGATTGCCGCGCTGGGCATAGGAATTGTAGCCGTCGATATCACCCCCGAAGACGAGGCCGCCCTTGTCGGATTGCGAGACGTAGAAATGCCCAGCGCCGAAGGTGACGACGCAGTCGATGAACGGCTTCAAGCCCTCGGAGACGAAGGCCTGCAGCACATGGCTTTCGATCGGCAGGCGAAGGCCCGCCATATCGGCGACAACAGTGGAGTTGCCGGCCGCCGCGAGAGCCAGCTTGCCGCAGCCGATGAGGCCTTTCGTGGTTTCGACGCCCGTCACACGGCCGTTTTCCGTGCGGATGCCTGTGACTTCGCAGCCGGTGATGATATCGACGCCGCGGCTGTCGGCGCCGCGGGCATAGCCCCAGGCGACTGCATCGTGACGCACCGTGCCGCCGCGCTGTTGCAACAGGCCGCCCATGATCGGGAAGCGCGCGTTTTCGAAATCGAGGAACGGCAATTTTTTGCGGACGGCTTCGCGGTCGAGCAGTTCGGCATCGACGCCGTGCAGGCGCATGGCATTGCCGCGGCGGGTATAGGCGTCGCGTTGCGCATCCGAGTGGAAGAGATTGAGCACGCCGCGCTGCGAGACCATGGCGTTGAAGTTGAAATCCTGCTCCAGCCCTTCCCAGAGCTTCATCGAGAGCTCGTAAAAGGGGTTGTTGCCGGGCAGCAGATAGTTAGAACGGATGATCGTGGTGTTGCGGCCGATATTGCCCGAGCCGAGATAGCTCTTCTCCAGGACGGCAACATTGGTGATGCCGAAGGTCTTGGCGAGATAGTAGGCTGTTGCCAGCCCATGGCCGCCGCCACCGACGATAATGACGTCATAATGCGGCTTCGGTTGCGGCTGGCGCCAGGCGGGGGCCCAGCCGGTATTGCCGCGAAGACCATTGAGGAAAACAGAGAAAGCCGAATAGCGCATGGTTCGATCCGCTTTGAATTGCGTCCATGATGACAGAGTGGAAAATGCAGACTTGCCCAATTGGGACCTATTTCGATAGAAAAGGGACATGGCCTCAATCGACGCAAGAAATATCCAGACTATCGGCTTCATCCTGATCCCGGGATTCGCGCTGATGTCGTTCGCATCAGCAAGCGAGCCGTTGCGTGCCGCCAATCTGCTGGCCGGGCGCGAAATCTATCGATTGTCGATTTTCTCGCCGGATGGCACCCCGGCAGTGTCGTCGGGCGGCGTGCCGGCGCCGGCCGAGCCGCTTCCGGGTCGCGGGTCCGGTCTCGGCACGGTTTTCGTCTGCGCCGGTGGGTCGCCGCGAGACTGGCACTATCCTTCGGTTCTTGCCTGCCTTCGCCAGCTCGCACGCGAGGGCGTGCGCATCGGCGGCATCTCCGGCGGTCCCTATCTGCTCGCCGCTGCCGGGCTTCTGGCCGAGCGCGATTTCACCATTCATTGGGAGCATGCCCCGGCCCTGCTCGAAGCCTTTCCGACGCTGTCGCCGCGCCAGGCGCGCTTCGTCATCGACGGCAACCGCATCACCTGCGGCGGCGGCATTGCGCCGCTCGACATGATGCATGTCCTGATTACCGAACGCATGGGCGCCGATTTCGCCCGGCGCGTCAGCGACTGGTATCTGCACACCGAAGTTGGCGAGCCCGCCGCTCCGCAACGCGGCTCGCTCGCCGAGCGTTATGGCGTCCACCATCCGGGCTTGCTGAGCGTGCTCGAGAGAATGGAGGAGACGATCGAGATGCCGCTCGATCGCGCCGCCATGGCCCGGATTGCCGGCGTCACGCCGCGTCACCTCGACCGGCTGTTCGCCGCTCATCTCGGCTCGACCTTCCTCGAGCAATATCGGCGCATAAGGCTGCAGCATGCCCGGCGGCTTCTGGAGCAGAGCCCACTTTCGATTTCCGAAATTGCCATTGCCACCGGCTTCTCCAGCGGCGCGCATTTCTCCCGGGCCTATCGCTCTCTTTACGGGATCGCACCCGGCGATACCCGCCGCACCTAATTTTCGTCGCAGTTGAGAAAATTTCACTGGGAGGATAGAGTCGCTCCCAGCAAGCCCCTGCCGACAAAAGGATACCGAATGAAAACCAAGGCAGACAAAATATCGACCGACGAGCAATCTCACGGCGGACGGCCGGCTTTCTCGCAAAACCCGCATGCGGTGCGGGAGCCCAAGGAAAACAATCTTGAAATGGCGATCGGCCACGAGGTTCGCGCCTATCGCAAGAAGCTCGGCATCACGGTGACCGATCTTGCCGCTGCGACGGGTATCTCGCTCGGCATGCTGTCGAAGATCGAGAACGGCAATATCTCGCCGTCGCTGACGACGCTGCAATCGCTGTCGCGGGCGCTCGGCGTGCCGCTGACCGCCTTCTTTCGTCGTTACGAAGAGCCGCGCAACGCGGTTTTCGTCAAGGCCGGCCAGGGTGTCGAACTGGAACGGCGCGGTACGCGTGCCGGTCACCAATATAATCTGCTCGGTCATATCGACAACAATTCGAGTGGTGTCATCGTCGAGCCCTATCTCATCACGCTGACCGCCGATTCCGACGTCTTCCCGACATTTCAGCATGAGGGCATGGAGTTTCTCTATATGCTCGAAGGCGAGGTCATGTACCGCCACGGAGATCAGCTTTACCCTATGCAGCCGGGCGACAGTCTCTTCTTCGATGCCGATGCGCGGCACGGCCCGGAAGTTCTTGTGAAACTGCCGGCCAAGTATCTGTCGATCATCAGCTACCCGCAGCGAGGCAAGACCGACTGACTTGCCTCAAAAGAAAAATTTATTCTTTTGAGTTGAAAAACCGCAATGGACCTGATAGCCATTTTTGCAGATGCGAAAACGGAGGGCTTGGGCATGTGCGGAATTGTGGGTCTCTTCTTGAAGGACAAGGCGCTTGAGCCGAAACTCGGCGCGCTTCTGTCCTCCATGCTTGTCACGATGACCGATCGCGGACCCGATAGCGCGGGCATTGCGATCTATGGCAACGATAACGGCAATACGGCGAAGATAACCGTTCAGTCGGCCGATCCGGCCAAGGATTTCGAAGGGCTGGAATATGAACTGAGACGGGCGCTCGACGTGCCTGTGTCAGTGGCGGTCAAGAGCACGCATGCGGTCATCACCCTTGCAAAGGACAAGCTGGACGAGGGCAGGGTTGCCGTGACGGCATTGCGTCCGAACATCCGCGTCATGAGCAGCGGTGATACCGTCGAGATCTACAAGGAAGTCGGCCTGCCGAAAGATGTGATCTCGCGCTTTGGCGTGACCGGCATGTCCGGCACGCACGGCATCGGGCACACACGCATGGCGACGGAATCGGCAGTTACCACGCTCGGCGCGCATCCCTTCTCCACCGGTTCGGACCAGTGCCTGGTTCACAATGGTTCGTTGTCGAACCACAACAATCTGCGTCGCGAGCTGAAGCGCGAGGGCATGGTCTTCGAAACGGAAAACGATACCGAAGTCGCCGCCGCCTATCTCACGGCCGAAATGGCGAAGGGCAAGGATCTCGGGGCGGCGCTGGAAAGCGCGGTCGACGATCTCGACGGCTTCTTCACCTTCGTCGTCGGCACCAAGTCGGGCTTCGGCGTCGTTCGCGATCCCATCGCCTGCAAGCCGGCGGTCATGGCGGAAACCGATCAATATGTCGCCTTCGGTTCCGAATATCGGGCGCTCGTCAATCTCCCGGGCATCGAGAATGCCCGTATCTGGGAGCCGGAGCCGGCGACCGTCTATTTCTGGGATCACGAAAAGGCTGCCTGATCAGAAGCGCCGCAATCGAGAGAGATCTTATATGCCAGTTTTCGACCTATCCGTCACGCCGCTGCGCGAACTCAACAGCGCCCTTCACGGCCTTCCCGCAGGCGCTAACGATCTAGCCTTCGAAGTCGTCAACCCGCGCGGCCATCATGCAGTGGCCGCCGGTATCGACGCACCCGTCACCGTCGATATCAGAGGTTCCGTCGGCTATTATTGCGCTGGCATGAACGATGGCGGCAACGTCACGGTGCATGGCTCCGCGGGGCCTGGCGTTGCCGAAAACATGATGTCCGGCAGCGTCGTCATCGAAGGCGATGCCAGCCAGTATGCCGGCGCGACCGGGCAGGGCGGCCTGCTCGTCATCAAGGGCAATGCCGCCTCGCGCTGCGGTATCTCGATGAAGGGCATCGACATCGTCGTTCATGGCAATATCGGCCATATGTCCGCCTTCATGGGGCAGTCGGGCCATCTGGTTGTGCTCGGCGATGCCGGCGATGCCTTGGGCGACAGCCTTTACGAGGCAAAGCTTTTCGTCCGCGGCTCGGTGCAAAGCCTCGGTTCCGATTGCATCGAAAAGGAGATGCGTCCGGAGCATATCGCCAAGCTCTCCGAACTTCTTGAGAAGGCAGGCGTCAAGGATGTAAGGCCGGAAGAGTTCAAGCGCTACGGATCGGCGCGCAAGCTCTATAATTTCAACATCGACAATGCCGACGCGTACTGAGGCAAAAGGGACAACATGAGCTATCACAACCCGCTGACGCCGCCGCGCAAGTCCGCCACCTTCGACGATCATACGCTGGCTGAAATCCGCCGGGCGGCGGCAACCGGCATCTACGATATTCGCGGCGCCGGCACGAAGCGCAAGGTGCCGCATTTCGACGATCTGCTCTTCCTCGGCGCGTCGATCTCGCGCTATCCGCTTGAAGGCTATCGCGAGAAGTGCGATACGACTGTCGTTCTCGGCAGCCGTTTCGCCAAGAAACCGATTACGCTCAAGACGCCGATCACCATTGCCGGCATGAGCTTCGGCGCGCTCTCGGGCAATGCCAAGGAAGCACTCGGTCGCGGTGCCACGATTGCGGGCACGTCGACGACAACAGGCGACGGCGGCATGACAGATGAGGAACGCGGTCACTCGCAGACGCTGGTCTATCAGTATCTCCCCTCGCGCTATGGCATGAACCCGAAAGACCTCCGTCGCGCCGATGCGATCGAAGTCGTCGTGGGGCAGGGCGCCAAGCCCGGCGGCGGCGGCATGCTACTCGGTCAGAAGATCTCCGATCGTGTCGCCCATATGCGCAACCTGCCGAAAGGCATCGACCAGCGCTCCGCCTGCCGTCATCCGGACTGGACCGGTCCGGATGATCTCGAAATCAAGATCATGGAGTTGCGCGAGATAACCGATTGGGAAAAGCCGATCTACGTGAAGGTCGGCGGTGCGCGCCCCTATTACGATACGGCGCTTGCCGTCAAGGCCGGTGCCGACGTCGTCGTGCTTGACGGCATGCAGGGCGGCACGGCCGCGACCCAGGACGTCTTCATCGAAAATGTCGGCATGCCGACGCTCGCCTGCATCCGTCCTGCCGTCCAGGCCCTGCAGGATCTCGGCATGCACCGCAAGGTGCAGCTGATCATCTCCGGCGGCATTCGTTCCGGCGCCGACGTTGCAAAAGCGCTGGCGCTCGGCGCTGATGCGGTTGCCATCGGCACGGCGGCATTGGTTGCGCTTGGCGACAATGATCCACGCTGGGAAGAAGAGTACCAGAAGCTCGGCACGACGGCCGGCGCCTATGACGACTGGCACGAGGGCAAGGACCCAGCCGGCATCACGACGCAGGACCCGGAACTTGCCGCGCGGCTCGATCCCGTTGCGGCTGGCCGACGTCTTGCCAATTATCTCAAGGTCATGACGCTGGAAGCACAGACGATTGCGCGTGCTTGTGGCAAGAATCACCTGCACAACCTGGAACCGGAGGATCTGTGCGCGCTGACGATGGAAGCTGCCGCCATGGCGCAGATCCCGCTCGCCGGCACCAACTGGTATCCGGGCAAGGGAGGCTTTTGACATTCCGGCCGGGCCGACAGGCCCGGCCGTATCACGCATCATCGAAGTGTCTCGAAGAAATCCAAAGGGGAACGAGAATGACACTGGATCTTGCTGCTTTTGCGAAAGACAAAGGCATCAAATATTTCATGATCAGCTACACCGATCTTTTTTCCGGTCAGCGCGCCAAGCTGGTGCCTGCCCAGGCGATTGCCGGGATGCAGGAGGATGGCGCGGGCTTTGCCGGTTTTGCGACCTGGCTCGACATGACGCCTGCCCATCCCGACCTCTTTGCCGTGCCGGACCCATCCTCTGTCATCCAGCTCCCATGGAAGAAAGAGGTTGCCTGGGTCGCCGCCGATTTGATGATGGATGGCGAGATCGTCGCCCAGGCGCCGCGCAACGTGCTGAAGAAGCTGGTCAAGCAGGCCGAAGCTGAAGGCAAGCGGGTCAAGACCGGCGTCGAAGCCGAGTTTTTCCTGATCACCGCCGATGGCGCGAAGATCTCGGATGAATACGATACGGCGGAAAAGCCCTGCTACGACCAGCAGGCCGTGATGCGCCGTTACGATGTCATCGCCGAGATCTGCGATTACATGCTGGAACTCGGCTGGGGTGCCTATCAGAACGACCACGAGGATGCGAACGGCCAGTTCGAAATGAACTGGGAGTTCGACGACGCCCTGCAGACGGCGGACAAGCACTCGTTCTTCAAGTTCATGGTCAAGTCTATCGCCGAAAAGCATGGCTTGCGCGCAACTTTCATGCCGAAGCCCTTCAAGGGCCTCACTGGCAATGGCTGCCATTGCCACATCTCCGTCTGGAGCAACGACGGCAGGACCAACGTGTTTGCCGACCGGGAAGCGGAATTCGGCCTTTCGGCCGAGGGCAGGCACTTTCTCGGCGGCATCATGAAGCACGCCTCGTCGCTGGCGGCGATCACCAATCCCACCGTCAACTCCTACAAGCGCATCAACGCGCCGCGCACGACGTCCGGCGCCACCTGGTCGCCGAATACAGTCACCTGGACCGGCAATAACCGCACTCACATGGTGCGCGTCCCCGGTCCGGGCCGCTTCGAGCTGCGTCTCCCCGACGGTGCGGTCAACCCCTATCTGCTTCAGGCCATCATTATCGCCGCCGGCCTCGACGGCTTGCGCAACAAGGCCGATCCCGGCCCGCATCATGATATCGACATGTATGCGCAGGGTCATTTGGTGAAGAACGCGCCGCGACTGCCGCTCAATCTGCTTGATGCGCTTCGGGCCTATGACGAGGATGAGGGCTTGAAGGAAGCCATCGGCTCGGAATTCTCCGCCGCCTATCTGAAGCTCAAGCATCAGGAGTGGAATGCCTACTGCTCGCACTTCACGCAGTGGGAGCGCGACAGCACGCTCGATATCTGAGCGCGGAGCGGACGATTGCCCGGATAAGCGCGTGCCGGTGTATCACTCATCGGCACGCTCGGCTTTGGCCTGATACGGCGGAGGAAGATCATCATGAAGAACTATGTACTGACCGTTGCGTGCCAGTCGACGCGCGGGATTGTTGCGGCGATATCGAACTATCTGGCCGGACAGGGCTGTAACATCG
>NZ_JBIVYI010000015.1:0-112220 GCF_044769665.1 Rhizobium sp. NPDC090279
GGCGGAAAGCGGTGGTTCTTGTAACTGATCGTCGGCGAGCTCATCCTCGCCTAGTTATCCGCCAACCGTTAAGCTGCAGACAACGTGACATCGCCGTTTTCTCAAATGCAGGGCGAAGAGAAGGTTCGGTGGTCATTAATCCACGCTCCGTTGCGTGCCGCTGTGCGAGTGCCCGACGGGCTGCTACGGCGAGATTTACTGACGCATTTTCGATAGTTTAATTGCAATGAGAGCGTCCCGCAAGGGTTGGCAGGGCAGCCAGGCCTCACGCCGTCGGGAAAATGTTTCATCACGAAAATGAATCGTCGGGCAGCCACCGATTCATAAGTGTCGTTGGACGTGCATTTCCCGATGGGCGATTCTGTCACCATGCTCGCTCAGCCTTATCACCTCTATGTCGAGCGCACGGACGCGGCCAAGAACATGGCACGCTTCTACGCGCTGTCTATCGAGCCGACACTGTTCGGCACACCCTGCCTGACACGGCGATGGGGCCGCATTGGCTCGACCGGACAATCGCTGGTTCATCACTTCGATCGAGAAGACGAGGCGGTGTTGATGTTTCTGGATCTCCTAAAGGCGAAGCGCGCAAGAGGCTATAAGACCCGACCCCAGTTATGACCCTCGACCCCGTCCGGACCATAGGTTCACGCGGAGCCTCAGATTCGCCATGCGGGTCGATCCGGCCCAGTGGGCGTGTAGGCGACACGAAAGCCTCCCTCACTGGGGAGGCTCAGCGCCACTTGTGCGATCCTGTTCAGCGATTGCCGCCGCCAGTTCCGCGCGGGCTTGTTCCAGCTCCGCCTCGATCTGGCGGCGCTCGGCCGGATCGGCGTTGTTCAGTTCGGCGCGCAACAGTTCGATCTGGATTTCGAGTGCATTCGTCATCGTCGTCATCTCCTTGTAAATGTGAAAGATGACGCTCGGGGTCGTGAGGATCGGGCCGGGTCAAGGATGGCGGAGCGACCGCCGGAGGCGGCGAGCGGAGGAACCGATTTTTTCGCCGAGCCGCTTCAGCAGTTCGGCGAAAAAATTGGAGGGGCCGCGATGTCCTTGACGCGGCGCGAGCCCCTCATGGCAAATTTGTCTTTCTGAGCAGACAGACCTTTCTCTCGTTTGGCACGGAAGAAGGAGGGAAAGGGGCTCGATGCCCTCTTTCTCTCCCACCACAGGAGAAAAGCCGGAGAAACCGGCCCCGATCGCTCGGGGCCGGCTGTATTCCACTCAGTTCGGGTTGTTCCAGAGGATCACCTTCTTGCTCGGATCGCCGCCGGGTGCCTGGGCGAGATTGCCGAAGATCACACCGATCTCCGGCGCCTCCAGCTTCACCGAGAGGTATTCCTCACCGGTCTGGCGAGCGATGCGGTTCCACGCGGCGCCGATTTCGAAGCCGGTCTTGCGGTGGATGACACGGTAGTCGGGGGCTTCTTCGCTCGCCTTGCTTACGTTTGGGACGATGGCGATCGGGGCGTTGACCCGGATGGTGGCGAAGACGCCTTCGAGGACGCCGTCGGTCTTCTGCGTCAGGGTTGCGATCGTGGTGGCCATGGTTCAGTCTCCTTCGGTTGCTCGGGACCATTCCCGATGGCGCCCGAAGAGACGACCGATCTGCTGCGGTCAGCGCGGCTGAAATTTTTGCAAAATTCTATTTTCCGCCAGGACGAAAGAACCGAAATCGAATTTTGCAAAATTTCGGGCGAGTCTTACCCCTTCAGGGGTTGACCGCAAAAGCAGGCGGTCGTCTAAACGAGCGACATAAAACGGGATTGGTTCGGGGCAACGGAGGGCCGCGACAAACCATCATAGCCGCCCGGTTCAACGCTGCCGGATATTAGCCTCGCACCGATCTGACGCTCCGCCCCATGCGGCTCTACGCCATCGCCGCGCGCCCCTGTCGGCCACTTCAAGCACATGAAGCACCCTCGCCATGCTTTCGCTGGACCGTGAGATCGGTATGCCCCATGCCAGTCCTGCGGCAATACCGAACGAAGCAGTTTGTTACAGCGGCCCGAGGTGCAATCCTTGTGAGCTCGCTGCAGTTCGATCAGCCGCCGAACCGCAAGTGCTCACCAAGGAACCCGATACTGACAACCTGCGCTGACGATCGGAGCCAACTTTGCCGACGTACTGGGCACCAACTTCCGTCGTCGGCTGGAGAATTCAGACGCGGGTTTAATCTGCTCCTCCCCTTGTGTTGAACTTATTACACACGTATATACTAGGCCGTATATACGTTAATTAGGAGGGGATCATGCCCCATTTCGCAAAGATATTTCAATCCGGCAATTCGCAGGCGGTTCGCCTCCCCAAGGAGTTTCGCTTCAACGTCGATCGCGTCGAGGTCAGCCAGGAGGGTGACGCAGTAGTCCTGCGCCCGCATGTCGCGCACGATGAGGCGTGGGGATCGCTCAAAGCGGCGTTGGCACGCGGAATGAGCGACGATTTCCTATTGAGCGGTCGCGAGCAGCCCCAACCGCAAAATCGGCCAGATCTTGATGCGGTGTTCCGGTGATTTCTCACCTGCTGGATACGAATGCAGTGATCGCGCTGATCGGCCGCAAATCCGACAGACTCGCCGCACGGATTTTCGAGAGCGAACAAGGCAGCATCGCCTTGTCGGCGATCGTCGTTCATGAGCTTTACTATGGGGCTCACAAGAGCGCGCGGATCGAGCACAACCTCGAAACCTTAAGGCTGCTTCTGGCCGATTTTTCTATACTGGATTTCGACCGGAACGATGCCTTCGTCGCCGGAGAAGTTCGCGCGGCGCTCGCTGCAAAGGGTATGCCGATCGGCCCTTATGACGTGCTAATTGCAGGACAGGCAAAAGCGCGCGGGCTCATATTGGTCACCAATAATGTCGGTGAGTTCAACCGGGTGGCGGGCCTACGGATCGAGGATTGGACGCGATAAACGGATCGCGACATGAAGCAAGTTCGGCGGCTCGAATAGCATACCGTGCCAGCGTCTCGTCGTAGTTTAGCAACCACAACAAGGCGTGCGTATCGAGCAGCAGTCTCATGTCCCGTCTTCCATGGACATCAGAACATCCGCAGGCAGGCTGTCAAAATTATTATCGACTTTGATCTTTCCGCGTAACGCGCCGGGTTTCCGCATGACAACGTCCGACGACGGCGGTCCGATTTCCGCAACAACCTTGTGATGGGATGTCAGGACGAATCTCTGCCCGTCTTCGACCTGTTTGAGGAAGGACGTCAGGTTGCCGCGAAATTCCCGCACACCGACACGGCGGGGAGATGATGTATGTTGACGGGATTGAGGCATGGCCAGGCTCCGTTTCAATGGGAAATGTGTACACAATTCAACAAAGATGCAAGCGTTGTGTCTGCGTTCGGAGCAACTGGGGCTTTTACGCACCCCCTCCTCCGAAGCGCCAAACCGGTATACCGAGACGCCGGGCCTTGTCGGCCAGATTGCTGGTGATGCCTGAACCCGGAAAAACGATGACGCCGGCCGGCATCACGGAGAGCATATCGTCGTTGCGGCGGAAGGGTGCCGCCTTTGCGTGTTTCGTCCAGCTTGGCTTGAAGGCGATCTGCGTTACCTTGCGGTTCTCTGCCCAGCACGCCGCGATACGTTCGGCACCCTTCGGCGACCCGCCGTGCAGCAAGGCCATGTCCGGAAATTTCATATGCGCGCGATCGAGCGCATCCCAGATCGCCTCATGGTCGTTGTAGTCCATACCGCCGCCGAAGGCGATCTTCGTGCCGGCTGGGATCATCACCTCGGTCTCAGTGCGGCGGCGAGCGGAAAGAAAGTCGCGGCTATCGATCATCGCGGCCGTCATATTGGCATGGCTGACTTTCGAGCCGGTCCGCGGTCGCCATGTCGATCCGGTCTGCGCCTCGAAGAGGTCGGCGGCATAATCGCGCATGAACTCGAAGGCGTTGCGGCGCTCCAGAAGCGAAATGCCTTCGACGACGTGTCGTTCGAGCTCGACCGACTTCACCTCCGAGCCGTCCTGCTCATGCTGGCCAGTGCGCTGTGCGTCCTCGTTGCGCTGCAGCTCGCGCTGGATGCGCTCGCCGGCGCGGTGAAAGAGATTGACCGTCGACCAGAGCAGGTCTTCGAGATCGGGTTCCAGCCGCGTGTCGCCGAGCATCTCGAACATGGCATCGAACATCGCGGTCAGCGCCGATTGGACGACCGGTTCTTCCGGCAGCGGCCGCGGATCCGGCTCGTCCTGAAAGGAGCGATGGCCGTAAATCTGCATCTCGTAGATGAAGCGGTCGGTCGGGGACGAAACGTGATGGGGTTCCAAGGCGTCGTCGGTGGGAAGGATGAGGTTCATGCTGATCTCCGTCGGGTTTGGGCCGCGCCTCTCGCGGCCTGACGGCGATCCCTGTTCAGGTGGCGGCCGGGCCGGAACCGCGAGCGAAGCGAAGCCGCTTAGCGCAGCGCCGGGCGGTTGAGGCCAGGTTTCTTGGCCCGCGAGGAGCGCCGGCTGCAGCATCGGCCCGAAAAGTGGCGGCCGGTTTTCGGAACGGCCGATGCGCTGAAAGAGCCGGCGCAGGGAAGAAACCTGACCGATCCGCTGAAGGCCCGACCGCCGCATGGTAAGGGTCGCATCTCGGCAGGCCCGCAGGCGCGCACCTCACCAAGAGGGAAACCGGCAGGCACCGACCCCGCCAGCCACGCCTCGCCCTGATCAGTTGTCCCCGGCGCGACCGCGTCACGCGGGAAGAAAAGCACAAGCGTCTTCCGGTGTGAGTTGAGCCCGGAGATTTGCGATGAGCCGGTCGGGTCCCAGCCGGCACAGATCCTCGTTGAAGTCGCCGAGCTCCGGGGAGAGCACGAGCGGCTGGATGCCGTGCGCCTGCGCCCGGCGGCTCAATCCCTTAATGCCATGCCGGCCCGCAGCATCTGCGTCCGCGGCCACATAGAGGCGCAAGCACCCTGTTGGTGGCCGAAACGCGGTGAGATGATTGGCCGATAGCGCCGAGACCATCGGCATGCCGGACATCAATTGCGAGAGCGACAGAATGCTTTCGAGCCCCTCGCCCGCCGCCATGACAGGCACGAGGCCATGGACCGGGAAGCGGAACCGGACGGCGTTGCCGAGCAGGCGGCCAAGCGCCCGGCGGGGATCGTCGAGCCTTGCCTTTCCCTCGCCATCCGGGTCGAGCCAGGTGCGGTGCACCCCGGTGATCATGCCGGCGCGGTCGGTTACGGCTGCGATCATCGCCGGATAGCTGCGGGTCTTGCCGGTCATGAGGTCACGATAGTGGCAGCACGGGTGGAAGCGGAGGGCGGGATGCAAGGACGCGCGCAGGATGCCGCGCCGGCGCAGATAGCTGTCGGCCAGCGTGCCGCAGAGCGGCTGCGTCATGCGAAACAGGCGCCTTGCGCGTTCAACAGCCGGACTTTCGACCAATGGGCTGTCGAGCTCGACGCTCCTGCTGGACAATGCCGATGTGGATTGGGTTGGGCCGGACCGGGGTTCGTTCAGGAAACGCCTCGCCTCGTCGGCGACATCGCGGAAGTCGGCAAATCCGCAGGTTTCACGCACGAGATCGAGCAGGTCGCCATGTTGCGCTGTCGCTGCATCCGCCCATCTGCCCTTGCGAGGACCGGAAAGATGAACATAGAGCGACTTGCCCTTGTTGTTCGCGACATCGCCGACGATCCAGTAATTGCCGGCCCGGCGGCCGGCGGAGAGATAGTGACGACAGACCGCCTCGGCATCGTGCGCAAGACGGTCCGCCAATTCCGAGGCGGAAAGCATGGCTATGGCCTCCTTCACGTCCGACCGGCGACATCGACGACGCGATGGCGCTCGAGAAGATGCGAGAGGATCGCGGATCCCTCATCCGAGGTGGGGATGAAAAACCCGACCTTCCAGGCGATCATTTCCGAAAAGAGGCCAAAGGATCGTAACCTGTTGCACATGCCCTCGCGAAAGCAGGCAAGCTCGATGCGATAGTCGTTCATAACGTGCACGCGACGGAGCGTGATGTCGCCGGCAAGCGAGTCGACGGTCGCGCTTGCGGCGCCGGATGTGATGACGTTCATGGCAAACCCTGTCGAGAGCGGGAAAGGATAGGCCCGCCAGGACGCTCTCCAAACCCGGGCAGGCAACCCTCTTCCGGCCCCTCTCTCCCTCCTTCGGAACGTAACACCTATCTCAAAGACAGGGCGACTATCAGTTCAGGTTCGAGCAAAGATCATTGGCCACTTCTAGATTCCTCGTCGTCATCTCTCAATAAGCGGCCTATTGGCTTCCAATTATCATGTTTCATATTTCCAATTTTCAAAGAGTCGAAAGCAACCATGTGCAATCGGTTCGTCGAACATCGGGTGGAGGAAGCGCTTTCGGATACGCCGGTCGTCTTGATTGTCGGCGCACGCCTGGCCGGAAAAACCACGCTCGTCCGGAAACTAGACGGAGATGACCGTCGCTACGTTACCCTGGACGATTAGACGGTGCTTGCGGCGGCACAATCCGACCCGCCGGTTTCATACGGGGTCTTGACAAGGCAATCATCGACGAAATCCAGCGCGCGCCCGACTTGTTGCTGGCGATCAAGAAGACAGTGGACGAGGATTATCGTCCCGGCCGCTTTCTGCTGACCGGCTCCGCCAATGTCCTCACCCTACCTCGTGTCGCCGATAGCTTGGCCGGTCGCATGGAGACGTTCCGCATGTTGCCGCTTTCCCGGGTCGAGATCGAAGGAGGACTGCCGACTTTCCTGCCCCGGCTGTTCGAGGGAAAACTGCAGGGCGATCGACAAGCGATCGTCGGAGATGAGCTTCTGCGGCTTGTTTTGCTCGGCGGCTTTCCCGAAGCAATCGCGCGTGAAAGCGAGCGGCGGCGACAGGATTGGTCGCGATCCTATCTGACATCGGTCCTCACTCGCGATCTGCGAGACATAGCCGACGTGGAGAAACTCACTGAATTGCCGAAATTCGCGCGGCTCCTAGCCGAACATTCTGGCCAATTGGTGAACTATTCGCAGTTCGGATCGAGCATCAATGTCAGCCACAAGACCGGACAGCGGTATGTCGGTCTGCTCGAACAGGTCTTCCTGATCGCCACCGTGCAGCCCTGGTATACAAATGCACTGAAACGGATTGCCAAGACGCCAAAACTGCACTTCCTCGACTCCGGTATACTGGCCACAGCAAGAGGACTGACCTTCGAGCGGATCAAGGCCGATCGCGGTGCCTTCGGTGCACTTGTGGAAACCTTTGTCTTTTCCGAGATCCTGAAACTCATGTCGGGCTCGGACCTGAGACTCACGCCCTACCATTTTCGCGACCAGCAGATGCGCGAGGTGGATGTCGTGCTCGAACGCGACGATGGCATGATCGTGGGAATAGAGGTGAAGGCAAGCGCCACGGTGAAGGCGGGTGATTTTGGGGGACTGAAAACGCTTGCGGACGCGTGCGGCGAGAAATTTGCATTCGGCATCGTCCTTTATGAGAATACCGATGTCGTACCGTTTGGCGAAAAGCTCGCCGCGGCGCCGCTTTCTTGCCTGTGGCAATAGGCAGATCGTGCTGTCGGCTATCTCATACTATTTTGTTTACGATAGTATAATCGATCGAGTTTGTGCTACATCGTCATCGGACGGCCTCGTCCGGCAAGATTCCTGAATCAAAACAGGAGGAGCAAGGTGCGGTGGTTTCTGATTGATGACAGGTCACTTGAGGAGGATACCGTCGAGTTCCATGCGCTGCTTCCCCGCGCCTACGAACAAAAGATCCGACCACAATGCCAATGCAAGAACCCGCCGGTACCGATGTATATCGTGCGCCTGGAGGATCAGTATCTCGTCAAACGCATGCCCCTTTCAGGTCGCGATCACGATCCTTCATGCCCGTCTTATGAGCCTCCCTACGAGCTTTCCGGCCTTGGCCCGTTGATCGGCAATGCGATCCAGATCGGCGCCGGCGGCAAGGCCGATCTGAAACTGGACTTTTCGCTGACGAAACGCGGGCCTCGCGCCGCGCCCAGTGCCCCGTCCAACGTGTCCGAGCATGGCATCCGCAGCGAGCCCAGGAAATTGTCACTGCGAGCGATGCTGCATTATCTCTGGGCGACGGGCGAGCTGACGGAATGGCGTTCGACCTGGGCAGGCAGGCGCGGCTGGGGCCGGGTGCGAGCCAGCCTTCTGAACGCCGCCGCGCAGATGACGGCAAGAGGAAATGCCCTGGGTGACATGCTCTTCGTGCCGGAAGTGTTCCATCCCGACGACAAGGACGGGATAGCCGCACGGCGCGTCGCCGCGCTGAAGGATGTGCAGGCGACCGGCCCGGGACCTCGGAAACTCATGATGATCGTGGCCGAAGTGAAGGAGTTTTCCGCCGCGCGTGAGGGGCAGAGGATTGTCGTGCGGCACATGCCATTTCCACTGATGATCGAGGAGAGTGTATGGCGACGGCTGGCCACACGCCATGAAACCGAACTGGAACTGTGGCGATCGAGCGAGACGTTCCACCTGATCGTCATCGCCACCTTTGGGATATCGGTCGCCGGCATTGCATCGGTCGAAGAGGTTGCCCTGATGGTGGTCAACGAGCACTGGCTGCCGTTCGAGGACATTCACGAACTGCGGCTTCTGGAAAAACTCGGCCACCTCAAGCGAAAGAGCGTCAAGGGATTGCGCTTCAATCTGGCCCGCGATGCACCGATCGTGTCGGTGACGTTGCCGGAGCAGAAGCCTGCTCCCGTCGCCATGTTCATCGTGCCGGCGAGCGCCGGAGAGGAATATGAGCACGTCCTCGCCGACATGATCGGGGCGAGACCTGAGATCACCCCCTGGGTCTGGCGAGTGGCGGAAGGCGAAATCCCGCGACTGCCTTGATCCAGATATGCTCAGATCTGGCGAGGCGATGCCTCTGCGGCACCCTCGATGCTCGGCAGCCCTTCGACAGAGACCTTTCCGTCATCGATCCGGATCACAATCGATCCATGCTTCGGGACACGCCACACAAGTTCGCGCTCGACGGCACGAACGATCGCGTTGAGGTCGGCATCAGCTTCTGACTGCAGCAGATTGATGCTCCGGTCCTCAGCAGCGTCGGTGAACCACTCCAGCTGCTGCTCGTAGGATGCGTCTTCCGCATCGTCGGAAGGCGAAAACAGCGCGTCGATCAGGAACGTTTGCAGTTTCGCCGGCGTGATCGTCGATTGTCGCGTGACACGGATGTCCACCTCCTCGAGGGTACCGTAGTCAGGACCTGCGACGAGCAGATCGGTTTCGAGATGCCGGATCTCCGCCACGTGCGTATCGAGCACCTCAAGGGCCATTTCGAGCCGATCCGGCCGACCCTCGGTCTCGAATGAATCGTCCGGATCGATCTCCTCGACGACGTCGCCCATGATCATCCTGTAGTTTTTCAGGGTGATCCAGCTCAACCGGTCGTACCAGACATAGCCGGCATAGGCATGGTTCGGTTCAAAAATGGGTGGAGCATCGTTCCAAACGGCAAACGCACGAGCAACGTTCTGTTCTTCAAGGGGGCCGCCACCCTCATAAATATGAGCGTTCGGACCCACCGGTCGTGGAGCGACGGTTTCGTTGCGGTCGGATTCGGCAAAGGCTGGAAAAAACGGCCTGAGGAATGGTTCGGCCTCCTGCAGCTCGACGCCGAGAGACAAGGCGCGCTGATAGTCACTGAAGGCGAGGCTGTGCGGACCGCCCGCCGCAACGAGGCGGAAATACACGCGATTGATCTCCAGCACCAAGCCTTCATACATCGCGTCGCGCACAACCTCCTTGCGCGCAGGCAGCACCAGCTTCAGATAGGCGCAGTCGACGACGTCAATCCGGGCGCAATAAGAGGAATGCCAGGATTGCCGGAGCCATGGCAGCAGAATTCTAAGGGTTACGCCGTGGAAGTTGGCGTTGTCGCCGTAGCCATAGGCGAGGTCACGGTCGAACACGCCGATCCGGATGCCACGCCATTCCTCGACACGGCTCGCGCCGTTGAGAAAATCGGCAGAAGCCATCGGCGCACCGTTGAAGTCGACTGGAAGGGGGAAGTGCCGCGCGGCGCGACAAACGGCGTCGGCAAGGTTGTCGTTGGTACCTTCGGGGAAAATGACGGTCATTCCCGCATGACCTTTCGGGCCGAGCTGTGCATTGATCAGTTGCCTGCCATGAAAGGCGTCAGGCGTCGCCTCGATCGTCCATGCGTTCTCGGTGTTTTTCTGCCGGGCGAGGACGATGGCTCCTCGATTGGCGAGAGCGAAGAAGCCCATGCCGGCAGCGTCCTCGGAGCGCGACAGGGTTTCCGACCAGTTGCTGTATCCGAGAGAAAAAAGCGATCGTGGGTCGTCGAGACCGGCGCCGTCGTCGGCGATGCGGATGGCATCTCCAAAGCGGGGATGGACAATCTGGTCGATCACGACCTTTGTCGCCCCTGCCCGTCGTGCGTTTTGCAGCAGTTCGTTGAGAATATCGTCGATCGACGCATTGAACAGACGGCCAACCTTTTCGATGGCCTCGGCCGCGACGTAAGCGTGGAAGGAAAAATCGTTCGTCATTTCAGTTCTCCTGAACGGAAAAGCCCGGCGCGGGGCCGGGCTCGGAGGGATGAAGATTGCTAATGGGCAAGCGTGTCAGGCCGCACTTTCGAGCAGTTTTCGAGCTTTGCCTTCGAGTTCGAGCCGCGTGTCCTGATGCGACTTGCCGCGCGCAAGGGCGGTGATGCCCTGCACGAAGTCAAAAATACTCTCGGGGGGTCTCCCTTCTTCGGAAAGAACGGTCTCGATGATCTTGCCGGTTTCGTGCTTCGAGAAACCGCGCTTGCGCAGGAAGTCCAAACGATCGTCGTCGCTTCGGGCGACGATACGCTCCCGAGCGGCGCGAATGCCGGCGATGAAGGGCGCGGGCGAGGAATTGGCGAAATTCGTCAATGCCGGCGCGACCTCTTGGGCGAAACGCTGTGCCGCAAATTTCGAGTGACGGATGGTGATCTCCTCGAAATTCTCGGTTCCCCAGAGATTCCTGTTGGCACACACTGCCCGCAGGTAAAAGCTTGCAATCCCAAGCGTCTTGGAGCCGACCTCGCTGTTCCAGGCATAAAAGCCACGAAAATAGAAATCCGGCTCACCGTTCTGCAATCGGCCTGCCTCGATCGGGTGCGTATCGTCGACGAGAAACAGGAAGATGTCGCGGTCGCTGGCATAAAGCGTGGTGGTGTCTTTTGTGACATCAACGAATGGGTTGTGGGTCATGTTCGACCAATCCAGCACTCCGGGCACTTTCCAGATCGTGTCGCCAGTGCCATTGCCGGCGATACCAATCACAGCCGCTACAAGATCCTGATCCCAGATACGCCCGTATTCAGGTCCAGTCACCGCTCGCAGCTCGACGCGACCATCGTCCATCTCCAGGGTCTTGACCATTTCGGCATTGCGATTGAGGAGCCCGTGCTGAAGATTGATCGCCGCTAGCGGCGCGGGCAGTTGGCGCATGTAGCTCGCGGGCGCGCCGACCAGGCTGCATAGCTGGCCGTAGCTCCAATGTGTCGGCGCCAGTGGCTCGCGCCCGCCGGGAACAATCAGCGACAGGCGTTCGGCATTGTCGCGGGTCGCCTCGACGTGGATTTCGGCGGTCTCGACCGTCCGGACGCGCGCACGCTCGGTTCTGGTGCTGACTGCACGATGAAGATCGGAGAGCGATAGATAGCGCTCGTCGTCGGGACGCGAAAACCATTCGGACGAAACGCGACCGATGCGTTCACCGCGGGAAATATCGACCTTAAATCCGGACGACGTCGACTGCGGATTGGCAATCATGGTGTTCATGTTGAGGTCTCCTGAAACGAAGGAACCCGGCTGATCGCTGTCGCGATTACCGGGCGGGTGAGGGGAAGAGTGGATAATATCGCCGAAAGACTGGGCAGCGATGCGGGCGGTTCCGCAAGCCCTCTCTCTGGCCTTCCAGCGGCCACCACCCCTCCAAACCGCCCAGCTCTCCCTCTTGCAGCCAGGCAACGATGGCTTCCAATCAGACCATTAACGGTCTATATTCTGGTCAAAAGGAGTCCGGATCGAATGAAATTCTCGGAACAGGTCAAGCCCATCAGCTACCTCAAGGCTCATGCACCGGAAGTCATTCGCCAGCTTGGCGATGATCGCAAGCCCGTCGTGATCACATTGCATGGCGAGGCAAAAGCCGTGCTTCAGGACGTCACGCAATATGAGGAGACGCAGGAAACGCTGGCGCTTTTAAAGGTGCTGGCGCTGACCAACAAACAGGTCGAAGAGGGAAAAGTCCGCCCTGCGAAAGAAACCTTCGCACGCCTTCGCACACGCTTGTCGAACTCTGAAACCTGATGCCGTATCAGGTTCTGTTCGTAGAGGCCGCGGAACAGGATCTTGAGGATCTCTACCGTTTCCTCGCCAGTCGGGATGGCGTCCAAACCGCCGAACGGTTACTCGGGGAAATCGAACAAGCCTGTCTGGGACTTGAAGATTTCCCCGGCCGGGGAAACGTGCCGAAGGAACTGCTTGGGCTCGGCATCACCGAATATCGGGAACTGCATCACAAGCCATGGCGCATGATCTACCGCATCATGGGACGGGATGTGATCATCTATTGCATCGCCGACGGTCGGCGAGACATGCAATCCTTGCTCGAACGGCGACTGTTGCGTTGAACAGCTAGGTCGTTGATTTAGCGGTATTACCAGTCATGCCAGACCAGATCATCAACCTGCTCCGCGTCGCGATCGAGCAGGATATGACTGAACCCTTTCAGGCGCGCCCATGTCATGATGGCAAAGAGGTCGTCGGGAATGCGCTGATCCTCTTCCCCAGTATTTTCGTCATGAGCGTAAAAGAACCAGCCGTAGTCGGCATACCCCCCTCCGACGCAAGGCCATTCCGCACAGGGTGTATTGTCAAGCATCCAGGCGGTTTCGGTGCTCACGTGACCTGATGAGATGGTCACGAACATGCGGCTTTCCAATGTCGTCATTGGTATCGATCTTTTCGGATTGCGGGAGGGCTCATCCGGACAACTTGCCGCCCGGATCGATCCGACCAAATTGCTGGGTAGCTGCGCCAATCGAGACGCGCAGGTTTGATGCCTCAATCGATCGCCTGAAAAATCTCGGCGGCTTCGGGGTGATCCGCCGAGTAGGCATAGAGCCGGCCGTAGCCTTCGGAGAGATACTCGGATTGATGCTGAAACGAGATATGTGAGAACGCGAAGAGTGTGGCGATAATCCCTGCGGCCTCTGCCGAGACCTCTCCCTGAAACCCGGTGATATCGCCGGTGATCCGAAAGCGCGATTTGGACCTCGGAGCCATGAACAGCGGCTTGCCGCCATGCTCGTAGAAGTCCCAGAACCCGCCGCCATAATCGAGGGGGCTTAGCCGCCCCATGAGATTATACACCGCGTTCTCGCCGATAATCAGCGACGAGTGCCCGAACAGGCTGGGCAAGAATGCGAGGCGACGCTCGTCAGGGACAATGGCGGCGGGCTGGGCGGCAACTTCGAATGTTGACATCGATCTTTCTCCAGAGAGGCAACAAGATTGAGGCCAGGCACCCCTCTCTCACCGCCCGGTTCGCCCCTCCCCGGCCCCACTCTTGCCACCCCGCAAGCGGCTGACCCCTCAAACCAGAGTCCGGCGCAATGGCCGGGCTCTGGATCATTCGATGTTGGCTGACGGCAGTTATTGCGCCGCGTCGAGATATCCTCCATCGTCATCGGCTGGATCGGCGGATGCCTCCTCCGCATCTTGGCCTTCCACCAGGAAGGCCCGTAGATCGACTTCGGTGCCCTCGACGACCTTGCCTTCAACGATGGCGTCCGTAGCAGCAGCAACGACCTCGGGTTCCCCAGCATTCTCATCGGCCGGGAACCGCAACACCTCAGGGAGCCATTCGCTGCCTTCCAGCAGGCGGGCAGCCTCGCGCGCCATATCGGATTTCTTCAAATGATCGATGAGCTGCACCGATTGCTCACCCTTCGCTTCGCGCACCGCCTGCAGGATATGCGCCTTGGTGACACGGCCGAGATAGTTGTCGACTGTCGGCGCCCAGCCGGCATCGACCATGCCAAAGCCGAGCGATCGTGCAAGCTGCCTGGCGTGGACGTTTTCCTTCGTTCGCCTGTTCCACGCCTGGATCGTGGCGTTCAACGACAACGAGACGCAATGAGCAAACAGCGCCATGCGGCTATCCTGGTCGAGCGCGATCAGATAGTCCCAAACCTCGCCGGCATTCCCGGGAAGATCATAACCCCAGGCTTCCTGCCGCTCGCCGATCTCCTTGGCCCAGACCGTATCGCCAAGTCCCTGCGTCTGGCTGAACGCGGTATGCTGCAGCATAATCTCCAGGCATGAATCTGCTCCATATCTGTAAAAGATCTTCAGGACCACCACATGCAGGGCGGCGATGAAAGCTATCGACGGATTGCTGGCCAGAGCATTGCGAAGCGCGACCGTGCGTGCGGCAGTGAGATCCTCGATAAGGCGATCGGAGAGCGGACGAGCCTTACCGTCGTCGTCCTCCGATTCCTCGTCGCCGGCGGGTTTGCCATTGATCGAGATGCCGCCGTTCCCTGAGGCCGCAACGATAGCATAACTGCCTTCCTCATCGCTATCGCCGCTATTGGAGCCAACGGCATCACTGCCATCCGGCTCGGTGGCGGCCTCGTCTTCGGGCCGGACGAAGCCGCGCTCGATCTTGAGCTCGCCGCTGGCGGCAAGCGAGATGAAAGCGCCACCGCGGGCAACGTCCTCCGGATCGAAGACGTAGGGCCGATCGTTGAGGGTATCGAGCTCATTGCCTAGTAGCTCGAGCCGCGCCTCGGTTTCCTCGGAATAGTCCTCCGCCTCGGCATATTCCGCCTCGAGCTTGTCGTATTCCGCTTTCAGCGCATCATAACGCGCAAGCTCTTCCTCGGTGTATTCGGCCCGCTCGCCGTAGAAACGGCGAAGACCGGAGGTGTGGCCATAGGGGAAATCGAAAGCCGCATCGACCCATTTCCAGCCCTCATCAGCCTTCAGGGCCCCGACGTCGACGGTCAGCCTTTCGAGCACGAGTTTTTCGAGCAGCGCCGGATCCTGCAGCCATCCGCCATTGTCCTGTTCGAACAGGTCGCGCATCACGACACCGCCGGCCGCCTCATAGACGTCAATGCCCAAATAAACGGCGCGGCGATCGGAGGCCCGGACAGCGGTCTCTGTCAGCATCCGCCGGATATAATAGGCATCCTGATTATGGGACCGCGAGATCGTGTCCCAGACCTGCTCCTGGCGAACATGATCATTGGTGATCGAGAACGCCATGACCTGGCCGAGCTTCATTTCGTCGTTGGCGTAGAGCTCGAGCAGACGCGGCGAGACAGAGGCCAGCCGCAGACGCTGCTTCACCGTTGCAACCGACATATGGAAGCGGGCGGCAATCTCTTCCTCGTCGAGCCCCTGTTCGCGCAGCGTCATGATGGCCCGAAACTCATCCAGCGGGTGAAGGTCGACGCGCTTGATGTTCTCGGCAAGAGAATCCTCGGATTCGAGGGTTTCGCTCTTGCTGACGATGCAGGGAATGGCCGCCGTCTTCGCCAATTTCTTCTGGGCAACCAGCAGCTCCAGCGCGCGGTAGCGGCGGCCACCCGCAGGGATACGGTAGATGCCGGTTTCATTGCCATCGCCGTCGACCTCGGCGCGGACATTGAGGCTGGTCAGCAGTCCGCGTCGCGCGATGTCTTCGGCGAGCTCCTCGATCGAGACGCCCGCCTTGGTCTTGCGGACGTTCTGCTGGCTAAGCACGAGCTTATTGAAGGGGATGTCACGCCCGGCATTGAGCGTGATTTTCTGGACGGCCTGTGCCATGTCGTTTTCTCCGTGACGGGCCGGCCGGAGCCTCTCTCCGACAACCGCGACCCGCCACGAACGCCCCTTCCCCCCTCTCCCTCCAGCCCAATCCGCCATCCTCACCGTTTCCCGCCGGAATTCGCCTGGCCGCCGGCTGCGGGCAACGGTCTGCTCCGCCAGACGGCCATCAGGTTTCGCGTGATGCCGATAGGCGCACTGATCTCGGCCTCCTGGCTCATTGCGTCACTAAGCTATTTCAGAGTCTCTATGACGGCGGCATCGGTTGTCTCGTTCGGCCACGCGCGGTGACTGCATCGCGATAGTAGATTTCGGTGACGCGAAACTGCCCGTCGATGCGTTTGCACTGAGCGATGACGTCGATCGCAAGCATCAGCATCTCACGAATGTCGTGGCGTTCGAGGTCGCCGCCGCCTTCCGATTCCTTCACCAGCAACGTCAATTGTTCGAAGGCAAAGCGCGGGGAATCGGCATGGACTGTCGTAATCGATCCGGGATGGCCGGAGTTCACGTTGCGGATATAGTAGAAAGCGGTGCCGTCGCGAAGCTCCTGCAGCAGGATCCGGTCGGGCCGCATCCGCAGGCAGGATTCGAGAAGGTCCTTGGCGCCGATCCTGGCCATTCCCTGGCCACCCTTCGAATAGAACAGCCGGACATGGTTTGGCTGTGGGATGACCAGTTCTGGCGTATCCTCGATGGATATGATCCGTTCGGTCTCGGGGATGTAGCGGATCAGTGCCTTGGATAGCGTCGTCTTGCCCGATCCAGTCGCGCCGGAGATGATGATGTTTTTCCGGGCAAGTACCGCTTCCTTAAGAAATTGCTTGTAGGCGCCGATCCGGTAGTATTCCAACAGCCTGTCACCCGATTGGCTTCTGTCTCTTTCAGCTCGGACGAGATCGGCGAACAATCCTTCACAATCGAGATCGTCAAGGCTCAGCGAAACCGAGGAGGGCTTGCGGATAGTGAGGCTGATGGTTCCTCTCGCGGTGGCAGGCGGAATCACGATCTGAATGCGTTCGTCGTCCGGCAGCGTCGCCGACAGGATCGGACGGGCCTCGTCGATCGATTGATTGGAGAAACTCGCGATTGCCCGCGCGAGACGCATCAACCGATCATACGACAATTCCGGCACGTCGTGGGTCCGCCAGCCGTCCGCTCCCTCCGTCACGACTTTTCCGGGCTCATTGACGATGACCTCATAGAGCGCCTTGTCGCGCAGGAACGGTGAAAACGGCAGCAGAAGTTCACGAACGACACCGGCGTCGGGAGCTTCCATCATCAGAGCACCTACTTCGTGACAAGACTTGAGGCCGGGCTGAAGTCGCCGAGCACGGCGCGGTCGTAGATGCGATTGCGAGGCTCAGTGACGCGAAGCCTGTAGACGCTCGAAAAGTCGAGATCACGTGCCACGAAGATGGAAACGAGCTCGCCCTGATGTTTCAGAAGCGTCGGTGGGATGTTGATCGACTGTTCGACGGCGATCGCGGCTGCCTGCTGGCCGGCGCTGGTGGTATTCTGCGCCTCGACATTACTGTCCTGCAGCCGGCTGCTGACATAGGAGCTCGCATCGCCGACGATCGACAAGAGGATGGCGCTGCCAAAACGCTCCCACCAATGCGTATCGACATAACCGTCGACGCCGGCCCGGCCGAGGGCATCGGTTGCCGGCGATGCCAGGGTGACGATCACGCCTTTCGGCGTTTTCGCCCGGTTCCAGAGGACGAAGAGACGCTTCTGCCCACGACGAAGGCCGCCGCGATATTCGCCGACGACCTGGGTTCCCTTTTCCATCAGCACGACACGGCCGTTGTCCGACAGGACATCACGGTTGATGACGCAACTGGTGAAACCCGGCTGATCGGACGAAAGTGCGGTCTCCAGCACGCAAGGGACGGACGTGCCCATGGCGACGATGAAATCGCGGTTGCCGAGCGTACCGGCCCGAGATCCCTGCAATTGCGTCGGCGCCAGCATGCGGTTGAAGCGCTGGTCCTCGTTTTCGCCTTGCGACTGGAAGCTGCCGGGATTGATGCCGGGGGATACGTAGTTCGACGGCTGATCCGTGGTTGGGTCCGAATTTCCCCTCCGGGTCGCCGGCGATTTCTCGCCACCATAAGCGATCACCGGCGCGCGCCTTGCCGCATCGAGCAGCTTGTCGTTGTCGGTAGGCGCCTGTTCGGTCACGACCGGGGTTGGCAGTTGAACTTCGGTCGGCGCCTTCACCGGCTGTACCGGTTCCTTGGCCGGCTCGAAGTCCGATGTCTGACGGATGACGACCCGTTCCGGCTGGGTGCCATCTGACCGCTTCTCCTGTCCGCGCATCGACCAGAGGGCGAAGGCGACGAAAACGACGATCGCCAGGGCGACGGCGCCGCGTTTGAGGACCGGATTGTTGTCGAGCCGGCCGCCGGTCGATGTTTCGGCCCGCTCGCCAGGGATCTGGGTAATTTCTTCCTCGGCCATGACATCTCCTATCGGCCTGTATCCGGTTGCGCCTTGACGACACGCTCGACCGACGGTGACGTCGTGTTGGTATCGGGGTTGATACCGACGCGATCGTAGGCCTCGTTGAAGATGCAGAGCACGTCGCTGCCCCTGCGCAGGATGAACTTGCGGCTGATTGCGTGGACCAGCACCAGATTGCCGTCGACGGATTTTGGCACCAGGCTTTCGGTGCCGTCGGAATTCTCCATGTAGATAGCGGGCATTTCCTGGTTGCCGACGAAGGCGAAGGTGGTGACCTTGCCATTGTCATAGACCGCCTGCGGCTCAAGGGCCTGGGACCCTTGGGTGGAATAGCGCCAGTTGCGGGGGCCATAGGCCTCATGCAGCCCAAGGACGCGATCCGCTTGCCCGGCCTGTGCGGCCTCCGCGCGAGCAGCGGCGTCCTGCTTGCGGCGCTGCGCCTCGTCGGTCGGATAGCGATATTTCACATAGAAGTAAGTGTTTTGCCCGGCTTCGACGCTGCCGTCGCGAACTGTCAGTTCCATCTGGTAGCTGCGCGTCGAGCCGTCCCGCCGCGTCGTCACGACGGAGATGTTCGTCACCGGCTGGTTTTCCCGAGGTTTCAGGAACAGGATGTTGCCGGCCGGCGCCACCTCCCATGCGACGCTGTTGCCGAGCGCGACGTGGGCGATCTCCTCGTCGGCGGCAAATTCGATCTGTACCGACGATCTGAGCGTGCCGAGGATCTTGGTGATGTTGTAAGCCTGGTAGTCGACAAAGCGGACGCGGCTGTCCAGCGGGGCACTGCGCGGTGTATCGAGCGCGAGAGCCCTCGAAGAAAGTCCAGTAGCCAACACCAACATGAGGGAGACGAGGAAATGCAGTCTCAATTGATGGCCTCCGGATCGGCGCGATAGTCGCTGACGGCGAAGCCCAAGGGATTGACCAGGCGGTCTGTCGAGGACATCGGGGCGTTGGCATAGGAGAAGGTCAGCGTCGCCACCCAATGCGTGGTGCGGACATCGTCGCCTCGCGTGACGGTTCGCATGTAACGGACAGACGTCACACGGGCGTTGATCAGCGAGATGGAGGCGATGTTGATCCGTGCCGTTGCGCCGCGGCCATAGATATTCTGCGGCGAATCCGGATTGCTGCCGCGGTAAACAGCGGCAAAGCGGGCCTGCTCGGGCTGCGACGATAACAGCGCCACTGTGCGGAAATTGTCCTCGGCCTCGCTCGAGACATACCCTTCCCGGGCACGAACATATTTTGCCGCAAAATACTTCGTCACCGCCTCATCGTAAGTGCCGGCAGTCGAAGTCAGCGCGGACACCACATCGACAATGCCCGTGGAATTGTCGACCCGCACGACGAAGGGTTCGACGGTTTTCAATGGCGTGAGGCCGGCGATGGCGAAAACGGAAACAACCGCGACGATACCGGCCGAGATGGCGACAAACCAGGCGACACGGGCAGAACGTTCCACCTGGATCAGCCTATCCTGATCGAACCGGCGAGCCCTGTCGAAATAGCGCTTCAGACTATCCTCGCTCACCATGTCACTTTCCCTCACATGGACGATAGGAACTTGTGACATCGAGGTGCGCGAAGGCGGCTGGCGTGGGCGACATCGGCTCTTGCGCGTAGGAGGTGGCATGGCTCGCCGCCTTGTCGACTTTTCCATCGTTCTCCCACTGCCACATGGAGCGGTTGAGCGGCCGGCGGGAATAGCCGTCACATTTTGGCAGAGGATGGGAGATCGAGCCGCAGCCTGCGAGGCCCATGGTCAGCGAAAGCAACAAAAGGATACGGATCATCTAGTAATAACCTGTCCAATTCCATTGATATCGAGGCTGTCATTCGGCCCGGTTCGGTGTCAGCCGGCGACCGAGGCCACGCGCTCCGCGGCCGACCGCCCTCACCGTGTGGGAGACAGCCCAGGCGAGCGTGCTTTCGTGCGCGTCGCGAGCAGCGCCATAGCCGTAGGTCAGCGATGCTCCGCCTGCGGCGAGTGCCGAGGCGATGCCGGGCAATTGGTAGAAGACGTAGAGCGCAGCGATGCAGATCGCGCAGAGCGCAATCGGACGCATCAGGACATCGCTATACCCTTCGATCGCGGTGAAGGTCGTGTCGATGCAAGTGATCAGCAGCGAGCCGATCGCAACGACCAGCACCTGCAGGATGACGAAGTTTACAAGCTGGCCGATCCAGGATTCGGTGAAACGGCGGGTTGGTTGGAACATCGCGAGCGCAATGAAGATCGGCCCTATCGCCAGTACGATGGCAAGCGCCAGACGCGCATAGAGCGACACGATGTAGCCGATCGCCGCGACAAGAAAGCTTACACCGATAACCAGCATGCCGCCGACGCCCGTCACGATATCGACCGGCCAGGAGGCCCGCGACCATATCTCGTAGGCGCATTTCTGGCCCTTATCCAAGAGGCTGTCGAATGTAGAGGCGCTCGGCGTCGTGCCGGAGTTCAGAGCCTGCGATATCTCCCGCGGCAACGTGTCGAAGAAGATGTTGGTGACATAGGTTTGATAGTCGCTGGCGTTCCTCACCAGCATGACGATGATCGCAAGCTTGATGACCCTGAAGGCGAATTCGAGAATGGGTTCCTGGACCGAGCCGCGCAGCACGAGATAACCATAGAGCACGACATAAAGCGTGAGTGCCGCCGTCAACGGACCGCTAACCCAATTGGCGATGTTCGAGGTTCCGGAGGAAATGAAGTTTTCGAGCGGTGTCTTGAACTGTCCGTCGACGAAACTGAACACCTGATACATCCGTCAGCCTCCCAACGACTTGCGCATGCGCTCGAGACGGAGCCTGCCATCGGCCGCCTCGGCATTGCGGCAGTTGGGTGTATCGTGGAGCTCACCTGGACTGTTGCGGCACTCGCCGATGATTTTCGCCAGCAGCGCATCGTCTGCTACCAGCTCGTCGACAGTGTAGACCTTCTGCTTCTCAGGCGAGCAGGCCGATAGGAGAAGCACCACAGCACCGGTCAGGAACCATCTCATTTGAGCGCCGCTCCCATCGTGTCCATTCGCTTGCGCCACTCCTCGGCCTTGCGCTGATCATCGACCTGTACCTGGGCTTGCTGCACCATCTGCAGGCCCTGCATGCGCAGAACGTCGGTTTGCAGGAAGGCGGTCTCGGCCTGCAGGCGCGCCTGCAGATCGGCGATGTCCTTGGCATCGGCAGCACTCGAAATCTGCTGGCGCAGCTGGTCGATGCCGTCGATGCGTTTGGTTGCCGCATCATAGATCTGCTGGCCGAGGCTCATCTGCCCGGCGTTATGGTTCTGGGCGCGGGAAAGCTCCTGCGCGTAAAAATCGTTGGCATCCGTACGGTAAGTCGAATTGTCATCAAGGAATTTCGACGCGGCATTGCCGAAGGCGCCGGTTCCGGAACCCTTGAGCAGCCCTTCGATGGCGCCGAAGTCCTGCGGCAACGCCTTGCGGATCGAAGGATCGTTCAGCAAACCGGCGACATCGGCCATGTTGGTCATCTTGTTCAGCGATCCATAGAGCTGCTGGGCCTGCTGAAGCTGCTGGTTCAAGGCATCGAGTTGAGATTTGAGCTGCGTGATACTCTCGATCTGCTTGGCAATTGCCGTCTGATCGACGACCGGGATGCCCTGCGCAGTCGCAAGACCCGTTGATGCCAGAAAGGTGGCGGTTGCCAGAAAGCGCCGTATCCTGCCTTTGCGGATCATGATGTCTTCCTTCTTTCCTGAAACAGGGCGAGCCAATCCTCGCATCCTTCGCCCATCTCGGAACGGATGGCGTCTGCCAACTCGACATTCGCTGTGCGGCCCGACAAAATCGCGAGCTCGTCGTCGAAACCATTGAGGTTCAGTTCGGCAACGATGCTGTTATGGCCCTGCTTGACTATGAAGCGGCGGCTCTCGACGGAGAGCTCCCTGGAAATGAGCTCGAATTCGCGTTCCGTCAGCTTGAAACCGTCGATATAGTCAGCGCGGTCGCCGCGTGGGTTCGGCAAAAAAATCTGTGTCGGGCACTGCTCGACGATCGTATGAGCAATCGGCGAGACGATCGCGTCGCGCGGGCTTTGGGTCGCAAACAGCATGAGGCCGTTCTGCTTGCGGATCGTCTTCAGCTTGTCCTGAGCGAGGTCCCGGAAACCCTCGTCCTGCAAAGCCTTCCAGAACTCGTCGATGACGATGATGATGCGGCGCCCGTCGATCAATTGCTCGATCCGGAAAAAGAGATAGGCCATCAAGGGTGTGCGGATCTCCTCATTGTCGAGGAAGTCTGTCATGTCGTAGCCGATGAACTTTGCGCCAATCCCGATGTCGTCGGTCTCGTTGTCAAAGACCCAGCCAAGCAACCCTCCCCTCTCCCAGCGTCTGAGCCTGGAGGCGATGCCTTCGAGGTTGGAGTTGTCGAGGAAGGTGCGCAAGGCGCCGATGGAGCGGCGCTCGACAGGAAGGTCCGCCAGACCGTCGACGGCCGAGGCAATGTCACGCAGCTCGGTGACAGTCAGTTCTCGGCTTCTCGCTCCCACCAGCTTGCCGACCCAGCGCGTGAGGAACACCTTGTTTTCGGCTGTCAGCTCCAGCGCTTTCAATGGCGCGCAGCCTGTGGCCACGCCGTTCCTGAGCGGCAGATAGGTACCGCCGGCGGCACGAACGAACAGATCAGCGCCACGGTCCTTGTCGAAAAACACCATATGGGGATCGTGCTTCTCGAGCTGCGAGAGCATGAAGTTCAGGAGCACCGTCTTGCCGGCGCCCGACGGGCCGCAGACAAAGGTATTGCCGAGATCCCCATGATGAAAATTGAAGTAGAAGGGTGACCCCGATGCGGTCTTCAGGATGGCGACCGCCGGCCCCCATTCATTGCCGTCCTTCTGGCCGGTCGGATAGGAATGATAGGGAGAGAGGGCTGCAAAGTTGCGCGAGGTAATCGCGCCTGAGCGCGCCCGATAGCGGAAATTGCCTGGCAATTGCGCCCACCATGCGGCCTCGAGTCCGAGATCCTCGCGAGCGACGACCGCTCCGCCGCTGGTGAGATGGGCGCGAGCCTTCGCCATATGATCGGTTAATTCCTTGACCGATGGCGCAAGGACGGCAAGGGCCAGGTGATGCTCTCCGATGACGAAGCGATTGGATTCGAGATCGTCCATCGCCTCGCCCAGCTCCTCGATCTGCGATGCTGCCTTGTCACCGGCGCTGACCATCTGGTTCTGCTTGCGGCCCATGATCGTGCGGGCATCAGCCTTCGAGGCGAAAGCAAAGGACTGTGTGAGGACGAATTCAAAGGGCGCGGTCAGGATGCCGTCGAGCATGCCACCGCGTGTCGTTGCCGGATATTCCTTGAAACCGAACAGGCCGGCATAGCGGCTGTCGGCCTCGTGGCGGATCTCGACGGTCTCCCGCCCGAATATCACCCGGTCCGAATAGATCGCCGAGGAAATGCGCCCCTCGGTCAACGGGACCGGCTCGCGTCGTCCTCCAACGATCTGATGCAGAACTTCGCTTGGTTCTGAGAACAGGGTGCCGTCCTGACCGTACAGAGACAGAATACGCGGTTCAAAGCGTTTGAGGCCGGCGGTGACATCGGCCACCTTGTCACGCAGATGCTTCAGGGCAGCCTCGTCAAGCTCGATACCGGATCGACGCACTTTGCGCAGGCGCGAGAGAAGATTGGCCGCTTTCTCGGCCGGATCCCGGCTTGGGTGCCAGACAAGCGTGAGGTAGAGATCGTTTCGAAACAGGTCCTCGCGGACCATGCGCTCCCGATATTTAACATTGAGGCCATCGGAAAAGTGATTGGCGAACTGCCCTTCGGGGTAGTCATTGTCACGCCGGCGCACGACATGCGCCCACAGCGCCAGGCGCTCGTCGGCGATATTGCGGTAAAGCGTGTTGAGGCTGCGGTGCAGGGCGTTCAAGTCCAAAACGTCGGCAGTCTCGAAGGAAACGCCATCGAGCGCGATCATCGTCATCAACGCCCTGGAATCCAGCGCAATGGTGGTCTTGTCGAGGTGGCGGATATAGGGGATGAAGGTCTCAGGCCCGAGCTCACGGGACCGTAACGTCGCAAGACTAGGCAAAGCTCAGATCCCTTTCGTCATAGCGTCGGACAAGCTTAAGCGGCGAGAGCGTCGCGCCGCCCCAGAAGGAGGCGTTGCGTGAGCGGCCGCGAGTCTCGATCCAGGCAAGCAGGATCCGGAACATGTTGTGGTCGTGCTTGACGAACGCCCGGAACACGAGATGGAAGGCGACGCCGACCAGTGCGTAAGCGATCGATCCGGCGGTGATATAGAGGATCGTCGTCAGCATGATGTTGATGCCCATCGCTTCCATGGTCACGCCGGCAATCATCGCCGGGCGCGTGCAGGCGAGAAACAGCGTGTCTTCTTCAAGGGTCGGAGCGTTCGCCATGGCGTTCAGCCTCCAACGATGGTGTTGACCAGCTCGGTAGCGCCAAAAATCCCACCAATACCGATGATCCAGAAGCCGGCTCGGCGCAGATCCATGTAGCCGAACATCCAGGCGATGCAGATGATGATCACGGCTATGACCGCCAGCAGTTTGGCGATGTTGCCGGTGAGCATGGTGACGATGTTCTGCAATACGCTTTCGATACCGGCGGATTGGGCAAAAGCGGGTTCAACCATGAATACAACGATTGCTGCCGCCATGAGCGTCGAGGCGGCAAAGGGGCGAAAACTGGTTTTGGAGATCATTCACTCTGCTCCGATCGATCATTCTGGAAAATGAGGATTGAAGACCGGCGTCTGGAATTGAACACATCCCAGGATGCGGCTTCTTCGGTTTGGGAAATTTGCCTTGGGAGCGGCTGAGCCACTTGATCAGGTGGTTGGTCGGCAGACGCGGCCTGATCATGCGGTTCGGCAATAGTGAGCAATGCAAGTTTGGCGGAAAGCCGCTTTCCTTCACGGCGCACCTGCTCGTCGTATTTGACCATCGCCCCGACGGACGGATCGTCGCGTCCATAATAGGATTGGAGCATCACCTTCTCCGCCTGGGCGGTATCGGCGCCGACACGCACAGCGAGACGGTAGTAGCCGTCAAGAAGCGTCGCTGTGGCCTTGAGGTTCAGGCACGGATCGAAGGCATCCGATACGGACAGCTTCAGCTTCCGGAGCTCTTCGACACCGATCCCGCCAAGGCCGAGCTGGATATCCTGATGGTCAGATATCAGCGATGTGGCGACTTCGATCGCCTCGGCTTTCGTCGTCGGCTGTGCCGCAAGGGGCGAGCCGCTGTTGATGCGGATTGCGAAGGGCTGGAAGCGGCTCTCGAGGCTTACGACTGAGGCGAGTGTTTCCACCTGAACCATGGGTGCGCAGGCTTGGGCGAGATCGACGAATACAGCAGCCATCGGTCAGTACCACACGCGCTGCTTGCCGACGCCGTCGATGGTGACGTCGAGATAGTGTGGCTGCGTTCGCTCATTTGGGCGCATGATTGCATAGCCCATGCATTGAAGACGTCCGTCTTCCCGTTGCCAGCGTGGTGACAGAACCGCGTTGGAGCCGTCGCCATAGTTGTCTCGATCATCGGAGCAAAGCAAATTGCTGACACGCTTGTGGGATGTCGAGACGCAGGTTGTCCGCTCACCGCGAGGACCGTAGCTCCCCAACAGCCTATATCCGGCATCGCAAAAGTAAGGCTCATAACCCGGTCGGGAGCTTTGAAAGCCTACGCCGCTGCAGGTTGGAAACGAATGGCCTTTTGCAAGCTGGTTCCAGAGTTTCTGGATCGGAGGTCGGCATTCCGCGTACTGGGTCGCCCCGCCAGGATTTGAGAGGCAGAGGATAACCCGGCATCCCCAATCGTCAGCCAGCGCTTTACTGCCCGAAATCAGGTAGGGTAATAATATGCAGCAGATCGCAAGTCGTGAATTCAGCAGAAGGTTTTTCATGGACAGGACCCTCCGGAACAGCGCCGCCCCATTGCAGAAGGGAACATCAGCCCCATCAACGCGCCTTTATACTAGCGTATATAACACAGTTAAATGACATGACAAGAGCACTCAAGACGCAATGGCATAATCTTGCCTTCTCAGGACTTATTCTCCATGAGATCCTTGATCATCCGCGTGAGGACGAGACGCCGCAGGCTCGGCTGAAAGAGATTGGCATGATGACGATTCTCTACACAATGACCCAAGCCCATCAAAAGCTAACCCTTTCAAATATAATAGAGATTACAGAACTGACCCGGAGCGGCGCCAAGGAGACGGTTGATCTGCTTGTCAGGCGCGGGATGCTCACGGAAACGATGGTCAAGAATTCTATGGGCCGCGGAACAGCGCGCCAGTTTGAGATCTCCGAAGAACTTCTAAAGAAGCTTATTTCTTTTACCAGCAGCTAATTTTCATAATTTTTATGACGGATTCTCGACAGTTAGGATGGAATCGGAGGACTCAGAATCCATCAGTGATGGAAAGCTATGCTGGCTGGAAATATACAATGGATATGCAGTCCCGGAGTGTGATGGTGAACTGTTGATCGTCAGTCGTCAGGAGGAAGATGCGTCATGGGAACTATTCTCCACGGCAGCCCCAGCACGATGCCGCGCTTTCGGATCGAATTCCACGTGCCGTAAGAGGCTGCTCACTCAGGTGAGACCTGTCGGTTAGTCTGAACCGACGCACAAGTCGTATCTCAGGATGACTCCGTACCAGATCGGCCGGAGGCGATATCCGCCTCCGGCCGGGATGTCATTCAGCAGCCTCGAGCTTTTGTCTATCATCGATGGCAGAGGCCAGATGTTCGTCCGCTCCCGGCAGCCGCCATCCCTTGACCAGCCCGTAGACCGCGGGGATGACGATCAGCGTCAGCAATGTCGAAGACACCATGCCGCCGATCATCGGCACCGCGATACGCTGCATGATCTCGGAGCCCGTGCCGGTCCGCCACAGGATGGGCACGAGGCCGGCCATGATGGCAACAACCGTCATCATCTTCGGCCGGACGCGTTCGACCGCGCCGACCATGATGGCCCGGTTGAGGTCGAGCTTCGAGAACGTGCGGCCTTCCTTCTCGCAGGCATCGCGCCGCTCTTTCATCGCGTGGTCGAGATAGATCAGCATGATCACGCCTGTCTCAGTCGCGACGCCGGCAAGGGCGATGAAGCCGACGGCGACCGCTACCGAGGCGTTGAAACCCATCCACCACATCAGCCAGATGCCGCCGACGAGCGCGAAGGGCAGCGACAGCATGACGATCATCGTTTCCGTCAGCTCCTTGAAATTCAGGTAGAGCAGCAGGAAGATCAGCGCCAGGGTCAGGGGAACGACGATAGCAAGCCGAGCCTCGGCCCGTTGCAGATACTCGAACTGACCGCTCCAGGCGACGGAGTAGCCCGGCTGCAGCTTGACGCTCTTCGCCACCGCCTGTTGTGCCTCGGCGACGTAGCCGCCGAGATCGCGGCCGGCGATATCGACATACACATAGACGGCAAGCTGGCCGTTTTCGGTGCGGATCGTCGTGGCGCCGCGCGTCAGCTTGACATCGGCCACCTCGCCAAGCGGAACCGTTCCGCCGCCGGGTAGCGATATCTGCACATCGCGGGCGATCGCTTGCGGATCGCTGCGCAAGGCCCGGGGATAGCGCACCGCCACCCCGTATCGCTCGCGGCCTTCGACCGTCGAGGTCACGACCTCGGAGCCGAGCGCCATCCCGATCACGTCCTGCACGTCGTTGACGGTCAGCCCGTAGCGACCAAGCGCGGTGCGATCGGGAACGATATCGAGATAGTAGCCGCCGATCACCCGTTCGGCATAGGCGCTCGACGTTCCCGGTATGGTCTTCAGCACCGTTTCGATCTGCCGCGCGACCTTCTCCATTTCGCCAAGATCGGTGCCATAGACCTTGACGCCGACGGGCGTCCTGATGCCGGTCGAGAGCATGTCGATGCGGCCGCGGATCGGCATGGTCCAGGCGTTCGACACGCCGGGAAACTGCAGTGCCGCATCCATCTCCTGCCGGAGGCTTTCGACGGTCACTCCCGGACGCCACTCGGCTTTCGGTTTCAGCTGGATGATCGTTTCGAACATCTCGGTCGGAGCCGGATCGGTGGCCGTCAGAGCGCGGCCGGCCTTGCCGAACACGGTCTTAACTTCCGGGAAGGATTTGATGATGCGATCCTGCGTCTGCATCAGTTCGGCCGCCTTGGTGATCGAGATGCCGGGCAGTGTCGTCGGCATGTACATCAGCGTGCCCTCGTCGAGATTGGGCATGAACTCGCTGCCGATGTGCTGAGCCGGCCAGACGGTCGCCGCCAGGATGGCGAGCGCGGCCACGATGGTCAGGGTCTTTACTTTGAGGACGCCGGAAATAACCGGCCGGTAGATCCAGATCAGGAAACGGTTCACCGGGTTCTTCTGCTCGGGAACGATGCGTCCCCTGACGAAGAGCACCATCAGCGCCGGCACCAATGTCACCGACAGCAGCGCGGCCGCTGCCATCGAGAAGGTCTTGGTGAAGGCGAGCGGTCCAAACAGACGGCCTTCCTGCGATTCCAGCGTGAAGATCGGCAGGAACGAGACCGTGATGATCAGCAGGCTGAAGAACAGCGCCGGGCCGACTTCGCTTGCTGCCTCGACGAGGATGTCGATCCGCGGCTTGTCGGGGGGAGCGCGTTCAAGGTGTTTGTGGGCGTTCTCGATCATGACGATGGCAGCGTCGATCATCGCGCCGATGGCAATCGCGATACCGCCAAGGCTCATGATGTTGGCGCCAAGGCCGAGAAGCCGCATGGCGATGAAGGCGATCAGGATGCCGACGGGCAGCATGACGATGGCGACCAGCGCGCTGCGGACATGCAGCAGGAAGGCGATCGTCACCAGGGCGACGACGATCGTTTCCTCGACCAGTGTCCCCTTCAGGGTTTCGATCGCGGCCTCGATCAGGGTGGAGCGGTCATAGACGGGTACGATCTCCGTGCCCGGCGGCAGACTGCCCTTGATATCGTTCATGCTTTTCTTGACATTGTCGATCACGGTCAGGGCGTTTGCGCCGAACCGCTGCAGCACGATGCCACCCGCCACTTCGCCCTCGCCATTGAGCTCGGTGATGCCTCGGCGTTCGTCCGGAACCAGCTCGACCCGGGCGACATCTCCAAGACGCAACGGTACGCCATTCTGGCTCTTCAGGACGATGTTCTCGATATCGGGAATGCCCTTGAGATAGCCTCGCCCGCGAACCATGAATTCGAATTCGGAGAGCTCGATCGTCCGGCCGCCAACATCGGTGTTGCTGGCGCGCACGGCATTGGCGACGTCTTGCAGCGATATGCCCTGCGCCTTGAGGCGGGCGGGATCGACGACGATGGAATATTGCTTGACGAAGCCGCCGACGCTTGCGACCTCGGCCACGCCCTCTGATTTCGACAGGCCGAAACGCACGACCCAATCCTGCAGCGAGCGCAGTTCGGCAAGCGAAAGTTCCTTGGCAACCAGCGCGTATTCATAGACCCAGCCGACGCCTGTCGCGTCGGGACCGAGCGTCGGAGTGACGCCCTGAGGCAGGCGGCTCGACGCCGCGTTCAGATATTCGAGGACGCGGCTGCGCGCCCAATAAGGATCGGTGCCGTCGTCAAAGATGACGTAGACGAAGGAGACGCCGAAGAAGGAAAAGCCGCGTACGACCTTCGACTTCGGCACGGTGAGCATCGACGTCGTCAGCGGATAGGTGACCTGATCCTCGACCACCTGCGGCGCCTGGCCGGGATATTCGGTGTAGACGATCACCTGAACGTCGGAGAGGTCGGGGATGGCGTCAAGCGGCAGGGAGCGCAGCGCGTAGATGCCGCCTGCCACGGCAAGCGCGGCACCGACGAAGATCAGGACGAGATTGTGGGCGGACCAGGAAATGACGCGAGAGATCATGGCTTGGCTTCCTCAGGGGTCATGGCGCTCAGCGCCGCGTTGAGATTGCTTTCGGCGTCGAGCAGGAAGTTGGCGGAGACGACCACCTTGTCGCCGGCGGCCACACCCTGCCTGATCTCCGTATTGTCGTCGCCACGCACACCGAGCTTGACATCCCTCGGTTCGAACCGTCCGTCGCCCTTGTCGATGAACACCACCTGACGATCGCCTGTGTCGACGATGGCACTGTTGGGAACCGAGACGACGGGGCTCGGAACGCCCGCCTCGATCGCGACATCGGCATACATGTTGGCCAGCAAGAGACCGTCCGGATTGGCAAGCTCGATGCGGACCTTGGTCGTGCGCGTCTGCATGTCCACTTGCGGGTAGATGAGATCGACCGTGCCGTGGAAGGTCTTTCCGGGAAGGCTGCGGATCGTGATGTCGGCCTTCGCTCCGACACGAACGGCAGCAAGGTCATATTCGGGGAGGTCGGCGATCACCCACATGTCGGAGATGTCAGCGATGCGAAACAGGGTATCCCCGGACTTTGCCATCATGCCTGCGACGGCCGCGCGCTCGAGGATGACGCCGTCTCGCGGCGCCGTATAGGTCATGCTCGGCGGCACCTGCCGCGTTCGTGCGATCGTGTCGATCACTTCCTGCGGTACGCCGAGATTCTTGAGGCGCAGTGCAGAGCCGGCATCATCATTGCCGCGCGAGCCCTCCCTGCCGGCGGCATATTCGGAAGCCGCCGCGGCGATTTCCTTGGAATAGAAGCGGAATAGTTTCTCGCCCCGGCCGATACGGTCGCCGGTGGTGATGTTGGCAACGTCGTCGACGAAGGAATCCGTCCGCATCGAGATTACGCTGACGAGGCGTTCGTCGAGCGTCACGGTCCCCGGCACCTCGACTTTGCGGCCGATGCTGGCCATCTCGGCCGTCGCTGTCCTCACGCCGGTGCGCTGTAGCTTACCGAGCGGGACCTTGACGGTCGAGGCATCGGACTGCTCCCCCTCGTAGACCGGAATATAGTCCATTTCCATCGAATCCTTCTTCGGCACTTTCGACGTGTCGGCCAGGCCCATCGGATTTCGGTAGTAGAGGATGCTGCCCTTGACGGGCTGTGTCTTCTTCGCCTTGTCGTCGAAACTCACGTCCTCGCTTGCATGCACGGCGACGAAGGCGCGTCCATCATCTGCATTCTTCGGCACCGCCGAGAACTGCGGCAGGCGATCGGGATGGCGGTAGTAAATCACCGCGCCGGCGCCGGTCGATGTTGCCACTGAGGCGGCAGGCGCGGCAAAGGCCGCTCCGGAGGTTTCAAGTCTGACCATGGAGGCAAGGTTGTTCGTGCCAGCCCAATAGCCTCCCCCGCCGAGCAATACGGCGAGGGAGAGCGTGGCTGCCACACGCGATGGCGTGTTCAAGGGGTCGCCTTCAGCAAGAGTTCGCCCTGGACGGTGTCCGGCTCGCCCTGAACCTTAGCGGCAAGCTTGAAACGCCAGCTGCCGGCCATGCTGAAGTCGGCCTTGAAGGCGTAGACGCCCGGGCCAGTCGAGCCCGTCGCCTCGACTGGAACCGTCATCGTCTCCATGCCTTCAGGCGCCATGTCCATCCGCGTCGTGAAGATAACGGCATCGGGAACCGGCTTGCCGGTCCGTTTGTCGACGAGACGCACCGAGACCAGCGATCCCTGGCCCTGCTTGACGTCGGTGGAAACCGGCTGGAACTCGTAGTCTTGTGCGGCTGCGAACGACATGGTGGCGGAACCGACGATCAGCACGCCGGCAAGGAGCATCGCTCCGGAAAGATAGGTCTTGTTCATGATTCCGATCTCATCGGGACGGATCTTCCTGATCACGTCCTCGGGTCAAAATTGACGGCCATCGGCTCCCATCGAACGCGTTCAGGCGTCCGATTGGAATCGCGGCATGTTTCAAAGATTGATTGAGATCAGGCTTTCGGAGGTCGGGCCGGGGGCTCGACAAACGCTGGTGTCAGTTGTGATGGCGGCATGAGATTGTAGCGATGCGACAACCAGGAAATGGCAACAGACCAGCCGTGGGCGTCGGGCCCATGGGCCGACATCGACGTTGTGCAGACGAGCGACAACAGGCAGCCCTTGCCGCAGTCCATCTTTCCGACAGGCCGCTGTTCGGGGCAGCAGGGCATGTTCTCCGCCATTTGCATGCCCGGCATCGTGGCGCTCATATCTCCAATCATCGCTGGAGCCGAAGAGGCCATGGCGCTATCCGCCAGACCAATGCTCATCGGGCCGACGACGACCGCAAGCATGGTGACGAATAACAACAATCGACGAATGAACGTGGCACCCTTCATGCCAGCGAATTTACCCTCGGCCCCGGCTATTGGAAAGTGGGTCACACAAACGTGTAGACCGACCGGACAATGATCGCTGCTTCGTGCCGCGATCGACGATATGTCGAAGATATGGCCCGAATGCTGCTTAATCGTCTGCGGCAGAACGGTAGCGGCGATGTTGAGCAGACCCTTCACGTTGACATCACCACCGCAATAAACGTCGTCCCGCAAAGAAGCCGATTGCCGCAACGACCGTCGTTGCAATCGGATACCAGGTCGCAACGAAGAGCGGGCTGTCATCCGGGCAATTCAGGCCATAGAACGTCGCCCCGATACCCGCCGACGCCAAACCAGCGAGAGCTCCGGCAACCCCCGGACGTTCTGGCGCCCCATGCCGCATGGCGAGCAATAGAAAAATGCCCGGAAGCAGCGACAGGGCGGGAACGATGGTCAGGCAGTGGAGCGCATTGTGTCCGATCAACTTCGCGGTCCAAAGTGCCGAGGGTGTGATCCCGAGTTCCAAAGCAACCCCGAGGAGAAGCAGGGCCGGGACAACAAGCAGCAACCTTCCCCGAAACCCGAGCTCCTGCCCAGGCCGTATGACCCGTCCAACAGCAGCGGTCGCCGCAACAAACAGCGTGAATGTGACGAGGATCTTGAAAGGAAACCGGACGGTATCTATCGCCTGGCCGATATCGGGCCGTAATCCGAGCGTCAGAAAGAAGGCCGTAGCGGCGAAGAGACTGCCGATGGCGATGGCGAGGAGAATTGCTCGCGACAGATTCACAGGTGGATGCGTATCCTGCGAAATCAGGGTGATTAGCTCGTCTGTCTTCACGCTGGTATTTCCAAGTCTATATCTTTCAGTCGGTCGATACCCTATTCGCCGCTATCGTGGCTGGATGCCTGTGCAACAATCCATGGCGGTCATCCGAGAAGAATGTCGTCGTTCCATCTCTCATAGCGATCTCATCCGGTTCATGCCAGATGCCAGCGTGGCGCCTCGACCACCCTCTCTCGACCCGATCACTGCGCAAGATGACAGCAACGGGCTCCCATTCCCGTGTTTAGAGCTACCAACGCAATATCCTGTCCCCGATAAGGGCGCCGATTGCCGCAACCAGCGAAATCGCGATCGGATACCAGAGCAGGACGAATAACGGACTATCGTCGTCGCAATTGGCGGCATAGAAGGTTGCCGCAATCCCCGACGCCGCCAGGCCCGCAATCGCGCCCGCAAGCGCCGGTCTTTCTGGCGCTCCATGCCGAAGTGCCAGTAGGAAGCATGCGAGCGGGCCAAGCGAAAGAAATGGAATGATCGTCAGGCAGAGCCTCGAATTGTGTCCGATCATGCGCACCGCCCAGGTCTCCGGCGGCATCACCGTCAGCTCGAATATCGCCGCGCCAACCATCAGAACGACAGGGAGAAGAAGGCCCAACGCGAGCCTGCCGGTTGGAATACCCGGTCGCCCGATCCGAATGAGAACGGCGCCGGCGCTCATGGCCAAGGCGATGGTGATGACGAACTTGAAGAGAAACCGACCGGTCTCGATCGCCGTGTCGATATCGACCCTGAAGCCGATCGCGCTGAAGAATACGATGCCGGCGATCAAGGTCGCCGCGATGGTTGCATGTTTCAGCGAGTGGCCAAGATCCTCCCGGACCGAGGCGTCCTGCGATAGGAGAGTGATGAGATCGCGCGTGTTCATGTCGCGCGCTCCGAATAGAGGGCCGCAAGCGCCCTCAGCGCCCGGTGCAATGACACGCGCACCGCAACCTCGGTCATTTTCAGCCGTTCCGCCGTCTCGCGGACGCTCGACCCTTCGATCGAAATCGACTGCACGATCGTGCGTTGCGGGTCCTTGAGGTGTTGTAAAACTCGCTCGACATCCATCCTGTCGGATGGCGAGACGTGATCGTCGCTTTCGAGCATTGCCAGCACGTCTTCCAATGGAACGCTGATCTGCCGCCCCCGCCGCCGCAAACTGTCAACGAGCTTGTTGCGAACAATTGCCGACATCCATGGCCCCAGGGGACGGGATTGATCCCAGGTCCCCCGCTTCAGATGAATCGCTAATAGAACTTCCTGCACCACGTCCTCGGCCTCGCTCGCCGGCGCTCCGAACAGCTCACATCGTCTCCTCGCCATGACCCGCAGGCGCGGCGTAATGGCGGTCAGCAATTTGTGATAAGAACGAGTGTCGCCTTCAATCGCAGAGCGCATCCAGGACGCCCATTCTTCTTCGAGCGCCGGATTTTTCATCCGACAACTCCTATTTCGGCAGTCCTTGGCAAATTGTTACAGGCGATCATGGGATTTTCCAAAGAATACTGACTGCACGTTGGAGTCGGTTGCCGGCGACGGACGCCATCAATCACGAACGGATGGGTCCAGCCGCCTTTCCGCTTGCGGCTGAAGCGATGCGAATACCGGTTTTATCAGACCCTTCAGCAACTTCCTTTCCGGTCGCATGCGGGCAAGCACGCGAATTCCCAAGAGCGTGCTCAGCAGCATGCCCGCCAATTCCGAGGCATTCTGTGCGCGATTGATCGAACCGTCGCTTTGGCCGGCCTGGACGCACCGTCTGAAGAATGCCTCGACCTGAACGAGAACTCCGGCGACGACGCGTTGAAATTCTTCGTCATGGGGGGCTACTTCAAGAGCCGAATTCACCAGCATGCATCCCTTCCTTTGCACATCGGATAGAGATCGCTCGATGATTTCCTCGAAGAAGGCGCGGATGGCCTCCCGGGGCGGCCGGGTTTCAAAGCGACCGACGCGATCGCCAAAACTTCGCTCGACGTAGAAATCGAGCGCGCGCCGATAGATGGCGCGCTTGTCTCCGAACGCATTGTAGATGCTGGCGGTGGTCAAGCCCATCGCTTGAGCAAGATCGCGGATCGATGTCGCCTCGTAACCGTGCTCCCAGAAATGCTCTACAGCCAAAGTAAGAACCGTTTCCTCGTCAAATTCCCTTGGTCGGGCCATGCATTCAGTCTCGTAAAGTCGATTGCGCCGCCAGCCTTTGGCGAAATTGCCGGCATTTTATAACAGATGATTTAAAACTCAACGCTGGCGCATTCAACAATACGCTATCTCGACATGGCCTGCCTCCACCATCAGCGAGGCAGGCACGCCGCACCGGTATTTCTTGCTCATTGGATGAGCTCAAGGGTTGACCTTGTCCACACGCGGATAATTCGAGGGGAACAATGCGCGTTTGGTCTCCTCGTCATTGATGCGCTTGAAATCATGGTCCTTGCCGACTTTGCGCGCCTGCGCAACAGCAGGACGCGCGTCAACGGTTTCAAACAGCCGCTTCACATTCGGATAGGCCGCGAGAGGATCTTCGGCGCCTTTCATGACCCGCGAGGCACGATCGACCCATCCCCAGGCCGACATATCCGCGATCGTGTAGGTTTCCCCAACGATATAGGATCTGTCTTGCAGATGATCGTTCAGAACCTGATAGTGGCGCTCCGCCTCCCGCCGATAGCGATTGACGGCATAGTCGAGACCCTCGGGTGCGGCATACTGGAAATGTACCGCCTGGCCTGAAAACGGGCCAAGGCCGGAGGAAATGAAGAACAACCAGGAGAGCAATTCGGGCCGGTCGCTGACCTCACCCAGGAATTTCCCGGTCTTCTCCGCGAGATAGAGGAGAATTGCCGTGGAATCAAAGACGCGGGCCTCCTTGCCGCCCGGGCCTTCCGTGTCGACGATGGCCGGGACCTTGCCGTTCGGGTTGATTGCTCGAAAGGATGGATCGTGCTGCTCGCCCTTGCTCGTATCGACCGGGATAACCTCATGAGGAAGGCCGGCTTCCTCAAGGAAAAGGGCAACTTTTGCCGGATTTGGGGTCGGATGGAAATAAAAGCGGATCATCACATGCCTCCTTCGGTTATCTCACCAACTCAGTTTTAATACACTTGTTCTATAATTCAATGCGCGCCGGCTAGAACGGCTTGACGACGGCAAGCCAGGCTATGACGGCCAGAATAGCCAGGACGACCATCGGCATCAGCCCGAACAGAGGGCTGACAGGGCGGCCGTCGCGAAGAAAGCGCCTCAGGGCCATTCCGCCCAGGCCGTGCACGCCGCTCAGGAGCAAGGCCGGCCCGATCTTCAGCAAGAGCCAGGGCGACGTGAACCAGCCGGCGCCGAAGGCCATTGTGAATCCGGCCGCCCAAACGAACCCGAGTGCTGGCGTCGTCACCAACCCGTCCCAATGAAGCAGGGTTTCGGTCAATCGACGTGCTTGCGCCCGGTCATCAGTACGCACGATAAACCGCAAAAGCAGGCCCATCGTCAGCGTGCCGCCGACAAACACGACCACGGAAAAGATATGAAGCGCCTTGAGATAGAGATACATCGGCGTCAGCGGACTTTGCGCTCAAACAAATCCGGTATCTCCGCGAGCGACTGCACGGTGAAGTCGGGAGGATAGTCGAACGTCTCCAGCTGACCGCGCATCAGGGCAAAAAGCCGCCGCTCGTCCATCTGCGGCTTCTCAGCCTGTACAAACGATGGTCCGGATGGGCTGCGTGCGACGCGAATGACCGTAAAGCCGAAGCTTTTTGCCCCGCATATGTCGAAGCCGTTGGAAGACACGAAGGCCACACGCTCCGGCGGCAGCTTGAGCACGTCGCCCACCAGCATATAGGCCCGGGGTGACGGCTTGTAGGCGCCATTCATGTCAACGCTGATGATATGATCGAGAGACCGCACCAGTTTCGAGCGCTCCGCGAGACTTGCCAGCATCGCGCTGCTGCCGTTCGACAGAATTGCGCGCCGATACGGCGCAAGCGCGTCGAGGCAAACAGGCGCGTCCTCAAAATGCTTCAGGTCAAGATACGCCGCCGCAACCCCTTCAAGTGTCTGCCGATCGCAAGCGAGCTCAAGAGAACGAAGCGTGTAATCGAGGGAGCGCTGGGTAATCGACCAAAAATCCTCGTAGCGATCCATCAGGGTCGACAGCCAGGAATATTCAAGCTGTTTCATCCGCCAGATGTGGCTGATGACGCTACCCCAGCCGGGAAATGCCTCCTCGACGGTTGTCTCGACGGACTGGGTATCAAAAAGCGTCCCATAGGCGTCGAACACGAACGCTTCTATATTGTCTCGCATGGGCTCTTCCTCTCACCTTCGTCGACTGTCACGCGCAAGCTTCTTCCAATGTCGCGGGCATCAGGATCAAGCTGCTCCGGTCGTGACCAACCATGATCGAAAAGGTTGAACCCTGCCGGACTTTCACCGGTTTTGGGAAAGGATGCAGGACCTGCAGCCAACCACCGTCGCAATAGTTGCTTGGATGGTTGGAGAACTCGACACCCTCCGCGAGGTCAATTTTCATCCATTGAATAATCCCGGTCGCCACGCCATCCGCCATGACGGGTATTTCAAGCCGGCGGAGTTCTTCCGCGTGCTTCTTGCGCGTCAGATCGATCGTTTGCAGATCAACGTCGAGTGACAACCTTCTCCAGTTGGTCATGCTACCGTGAACGGGCAGACGGTTGGTCGAAAGCGCGGAAAATTCCGAAACATCGAAACCAGATACCTCGCCGACAAAGCAATAGTCTCCCAGGACATCGCTCTCGGCAAGGCAACCGACGGCAGTCGCCGCCCTCGGGATGACGAGCGCATCCTCCTTGATCAATCGCGCATGGGCATCTTCAAACGTGCTGAGCACGTCTTCGGCAAGCAGATCGCTGGAGAGGATTTCCGAGATCAGAATATCGGCGCGGGACATCAGATCATGGCCAACTGCAAGTTCCGTCGACACTTTGTTGATGACATCGATGCGATCGGCAAAGCCGTTCTTTTCGATGATCCGCCCGGCTGCCTCTGCAATCACCGGCACGGCCTCGCAGGTCACGATGCGCCTGGCGCCCGCTCGAGCCGCCATCATCGACAACAATCCGCTACCCGCTCCGATGTCGAGAACCTGGGCATCCGGACCACGCGCGGCGACAGCCCTGACGATCGCCGCTTCGAAAGCATCATTGCGGCGCACATCGTTGAGCATCGGTATATGCCAGAAAGGAACGATCCTCGACGTCATGCGCCGCACCTGATGCTGTGGCATGACGTTCTCCGGCTGGAGTCTTGCGAGCCGCCGAAAGCCGTTCAGCGCCTCATGATGCCGGTCAGCCTGGGCCAGGGCGACGGCGAGATTGTTGAGGGCAAGCGGATTGTCGGGGGAGACGGTCGCCGCCATTTCGAAACAGGCAATTGCTTCGGCACGTTCGCCAGTCTTGAGCAGCAGGGCGCCCTTTTCCAGAAGGGCAAGAACGTGGTCCGGCTTGAGCAGCAACAGCTCTGTCCACCAGGACATGGCCGCCTCCGTATCGCCCTTCAATGCAGCAATTCCGGCCAGTAGCGGGAGGACGTCGGCGACACGATATCGGTGGCCGAGCACCTCGCAATAGCGTTCCCGCGCGAGGTCGAGCTCTCCCGCCATGTGAGCCTGCATTGCCTGGTTTAACGCTTCCCTCGCTCTTGTTGCGGACACGTCCCCTTCTGCGATCGTCATTGCGGTGCCCTCACATGGCAAAATTGGTCTCCGCTCGGCCCTACGCATCGCCCGGTCCTTTTGTTACGACCGGAAGCAGAAAAATTTTCGCGGATGGTTCAAAGAACCACTGCCGCCTTCAGCCCAAGCCTTCCACCTCTCATCGAAAACGTGCCGCAGATCGAATTGCAGCGCTGCGCGCAAAAAATGCACGCGGCGTTGTAACGACATGTCCGGCGCAAACGTAAAGGCATCTGTCGGACGGTCACTGAAGCCTCACGGATTTCAGACGAGCGCCCCTCCTCAAGGAGTGAACAGATGAAACGCGATGCATACGATCTGCTAACGAGCACCGGTAGCGATGAGGCCAATCGCGCCTTCGAAGGTGCGGTCTTCGGCCTGGCAACGCACAGGCCGAACACGGGTGCCGCCCTCCAGGCGACACTTGCGGCTGACCCTGATCATGTCGCCGCCCATGCGCTGAAAGGCTTCGCCAACCTCATCCTCGCCCGCGAGGAGCTCGGCGCAACGGCAAGTCTGGCCCTGGGGGATGCCGAGCGCGCGCTCGCCTTCAATGGCGGCGGCACTTCGGACGAACGCATCCTTGTCGCCGCGCTTGAAGCCGCCGAGCAGGGCCTGTTCGCGCGGGCGGCAAACATGCTCGACGAAGGCTTTCGGCACAGGCCAGCGACCTTTCTGCCTTTCAAGATCTCCCATGCCCTGCGTTTCATGCTCGGCGATGCCGCCGGCATGCTTCAGGCAAGTACGCGTGCCATCATGGCTCTCGATCCGGAAAGCTCGACCGCCGGCTTCATCCTCGGGTGCCACGCCTTCTCGCTTGAGGAGCATGGCCATTATGACGACGCACTGCGGATCGGCCAGCGCGCAGTCGCCATGCAACCCGACGATTCCTGGGGGCTTCACGCCGTCTCGCATGTCTTTGAGATGCGCGGCGATACAGCCGAAGGCGTCGACTGGCTGGAAGGCAGCCGAACGGCCTGGTCTCGCTGCAACAACTTCTCGTTCCACATGGCCTGGCATCTCGGCCTCCTGCATCTGGAGCGCGGCGATTACGACCGCGTGCTCAGGATCTATGACGAAGAGGTCCGTCCCCAGCAGACCGATGATTTCCGGGATATGGCCAACGCCGTCTCATTGCTTTGGCGCATGGAGCAATCCGGCGTCGATGTCGGCGCCCGCTGGAGCGACCTCGCCGACATCGCCCACCGCCGCCGGACCGACACGACGCTGATCTTCGCGGCCCTGCACAATCTGGCCGCCATGGTCGCGGTCGGTGACCGGGCGGGCGTTGCCGAACTCGTCGCACATATCGATGCCAAGGCACTCGGGCTCGACGATCAGGCGCGCGTAGCCGCGGAGGTCGGTGTACCGATGTCGCGCGTCCTCGCCGGCCTCGACACCCCCGCCGACCGGCGCGTCCTCGATGCCATGGTGGCGCACCTTCCGAAAATCGGTGGCAGCAATGCGCAGCGCGATTTCTTCGTCCTTGCGCTGGCAAAGGCAGTCGGATCGACCGGCGACACCACAGGCGTTGCCCGGATTGGCCAGCTCCGCCAGCGGCTGAAGGCCGAGGACCAGCTTTTTCATTCGATCGAACACTCCACCGACAGACGCCTGTCGGCCGCCTGACTCAACCCCTTGAAAGGATTACCACAATGTCGATGATGGATATGAACAAGACCAGCGTCTTTCCGGAAATCCAACCCAACCTCGTACGCACGATCATCTTTTCCGGTCTTGCAGCCGATATAACCTGGGAGATATGGGCGCGGCTCATTACTCCGCTCTGGGTCGGAGGACCGCTCGAACCGGCCGCCCTGATCCAATCGGTGTTCGGCTTCAACAACCTGCTTCTGGCCGAAGCCATCCATGCGGTTGTCGGTATTGTCTTCTATCCGATCGGCTACCTGTTCGTTGCCCGGCCGTTGCAGCGGCTGATCCTTCCGAAGCTGCCACTGCTTCTGACGGGCATCGGCTTTGGAACGGGACTGTGGGTCTTCGCGCTCTACGTCATGGCCCATCTCTTTGCCGGCCTGCCGCCGTTCCTCGGGTTCATTACGCTGACCTGGGCATCGCTGATCGGCCATATGCTGTTTGGAACCGTCGTCGCCTTCCTCGTCCGTTTCCTGGAGCACTGAGGCGCTTCATGGAGGAGGCCTGCCCGGCCCTCCGCCCTCTGCCGGGCAGGCTTCGAACTCAACACTCTTTTCCTTGCGAAATATGATCCAATGACCCAAGAGCCCGTTTCCAATCGCGTCGCCGACATTCTTGCGAGGACGCTTCACGCTCATCAGGTTCGCAACGCCTTCGGTGTGCCGGGCGGCGAAGTGGTGACGTTGATCGACGCATTACAGGCGGCCGGCATCGTCTTCCATCTGGCGCGGCACGAAACGTCTGCGGCGATCATGGCCGCCGGCGCGAGCACCATCACCGGACATCCGGAGCTTCTGGTGACGACGGTCGGGCCAGGGCTTGCCAATGCCGTCAACGGTATTGCCGATGCGCTTCAGGAACGTATCCCCCTGATTGTCATCTCGGGCGTCGTCGATCGTGCCACGCGCGCCCGCTATACCCATCAGGTCATCGATCACGCGCAACTGTTGCGCCCAATCGTCAAAGCCTCGTTCGAGATCGAGCCGGAAAGCGCCGCATCGACGATCGCGCGTGCCTTGGCGATCGCCACCGCCGAGCCAATGGGACCGGTCCATCTCGATCTCTCACCGGCTGTTGCAGCCGCCGCCAGCCCAAGCGCTGCAATCGTACGCGCGCCACAGCAATTGCGGGCATCCGTCGCCGAATCCGACCCCGCCATAAAACGGCTGCTGGAACGAGTAGGCGCTGCCAAGCGGCCGTTGATCCTTGCCGGCCTTGAAGCCGCGCGCAGTGGCGCCGGACCGGGCATTCAGCATCTGGCCGAGGCGATCGTCGCACCTGTTGTCACGACATATAAGGCGAAGGGCATCCTTCCCGAAAACCATCCGCTGGCCTTGGGCGGAGCGGGCCTGTCGCCGCGTGCGGATCGCGTGTTGCTGGCCCTGATCCAAAGGGCGGATCTCGTCATCTCGGTCGGCTACGATCCGATCGAGATGCGCCTCGGCTGGCTCGACTTCATGGATGACCCATCCCGGCTCGTCGAAATTTCCCGCGCGCGGCCGGATCATGCCATGCATCACGCCGCCACGAGCTTCATCGCTGACCCAAAATCCGTCGTAGAGGTTCTTGGCCGCTCCGCTATTCCCCACAGAGGCTGGGCGGATGGCGAGCCTGCCGCCGTAAAACGCGAACTCAAGGAAATCTTTGCGACCCGCTCGGCCTGGGGCCCTCATGCGATCGTCGATGTCCTCAATCATGCCGCCGGACACGACGGCCTGGTAACGGTCGACAGCGGCGCCCATCGAATCCTTCTTTCGCAGAAGTGGGCGGCGACCAGGCCTTTTTCACTCCTTCAATCGGCAGGCTTTTGCACGATGAATGCGGCGCTGCCCCTCGCGATCGGCGCCCAGGTCGCGAACCCATCGCGCCGGTTGTTCGCCGTGATGGGCGACGGCGGGCTTGAGATGGGTGTCGGTGAACTCGCAACGGTTCGCGACCTCAATCTACCGCTGACGATCATTGTCTTTCAGGACCGCAGCCTTGCGCTGATCGCACTCAAACAAACGGCCGCTGGCCTCGCTTCTGCCGGAGTCACGCTCGGCGAAACCGATTTTGCCGTCGTTGCCCGAGGCTTCGGCGGCCATGGTGTCAATGTGGAGAATTCCAATGACTTCCGTAATGAGCTTGAAGCTGCAGGCAAGCGCGGCGGCTTCACCCTTATCGCCTGCCGGTTCGATGCCAGCGCCTACGACGGCGCCTTCTGAACCCGTCCCGGCGGCAGGCGTCGTCTCGCGCGAAGCCAAGCGGCCGCGCGATCCGCGTCTGGATTTCTTTCGGGGCGTCGGAATGTTGATCATCCTGCTCGCCCACATTCCAAGCGACGGCTGGGCGCTCTGGATTCCCGCACGCTTCGGCTTTTCCGACGCAACCGAGATGTTCGTCTTCCAGTCGGGGATGGCGTCGGCGATCGCATTCGGCTCGACCTTTGATAGGAACGGTCCGGTTGCCCTTGTCGCCCGCATCGCGCAGCGTATCTGGCAGATCTTCTGGGCTCATATCGCCGTCTTTGTCGTTGTCGCCGCTATCATGGTCGTGGCCGGGACGCGCTATGATGGAGTGACCTATGTCGACAGCCTGAACCTCGTGCCTTTCATGAAAGATCCGGGACATCTTCTTGTCGGACTCCTCACCCTTACCTACGTGCCGAACTACTTTGACATCCTACCGATGTATATCGTCATTCTGGCGCTACTTCCGCCGATGATACTTGCTGTCCGTATCCATCGCCTTCTACCTTTCGCAATCATGGCGGTATTATGGTTTCTGACTCAGTTCGGCTTAACGAACCTACCGGCGGAACCATGGTCATATCGACCATGGTTCTTCAATCCATTCGGATGGCAGCTGCTATTTTTCACTGGGTTCTTCATCATGCGTGGTCATCTGCCTGTACCACGCCTTAACCGGAAGCTAATGGCCCTTGCCATTGCAATGGTCGTGATAACGATACCTTTTGCCTGGGTGCGATTTCAGGAGGTTCATCCGTTTTTCGAGATGGTTGCCAATAGGCTTATGCCGTTTACCGACAAGACGGATTTCGGCGTCCTGCGTTTCGTTCATTTCCTGGCGCTCTGCTACATAGCCATCCATCTTGTCGGAGAGAAGGGATCGCGCCTGCGCGGCCGTGCTGTTCGTGTCGTGACCGTGGTCGGCCAGCAGTCGCTTGCCGTCTTTATCACGGGAATGGTGATTGCCCAGCCGATCGGGATTGCGCTTGACCATGCCGGCCGCACCACTGGTGCGGAAGTGATCGGCAACCTCTTCGGCTTCGCGGTACTGATCGTGGCCGCCTATCTGGTGCGGTGGTTCAAAAGCTCTCCCTGGAAATCATGAGGCAGGAATGACCGAGCATCAGCAAAAGAGCAGCCTGCACGGCCTGCGTATTCTCGACCTCTCACGTATCCTGGCGGGGCCAACCTGCACGCAGCTACTTGCCGATCTCGGTGCCGATGTCATCAAGGTCGAGCGGCCGGGTTTTGGCGACGATACACGGAGCTGGGGACCGCCCTTCGTTCCATCAGCCGATGGCAGCGATAGCGATCTCAGTGCCTATTTCCTGGCTGCCAACCGCAACAAACGATCGATTGCCATCGACCTTGCCACGGAAGACGGGATCGCGCTCGTCAGACGTTTGGCGGCGATCTGCGATGTCGTGATCGAGAACTACAAGCCCGGCGACCTCGACCGGCGTGGGCTTGGATATCAAGCGATCCGCGAGACAAGGCCCGATATCGTCTGGTGCTCGATATCAGGATTCGGTCAAACCGGCCCTTATGCAAATCGGACCGGCTATGATTTCCTGATCCAGGCCATGGGCGGCATCATGAGCATTACCGGCGAAAGCGACGCCAACGGCGGAAGACCGCTCAAAGCCGGCGTCGGCATCGCCGATGTGATGTGCGGCATGTATGCGACCGTCGGAATCCTCGCGGCACTTCGTCACCGGGATCGAACCGGCGAAGGCCAGCATATCGATCTTTCGCTCTATGACACGCAGGTCTCCTGGCTGGTCAACGCCGCCACCAACCACCTTGTTTCGGGAAAGATCCCCACACGGATCGGCAATCGACATCCCAACATAGCTCCCTATCAGACGTTTCAGACGGCAGAGGGCGAGATCGCGATTGCCGTCGGCAATGATCAGCAATTTGTCCGCTTCTCTATGGCGATCGGGCTCCCAGAACTCTCCGACGACGAGCGCTTTCGCCGAAACCGCGACCGTGTGCTCAATATCGACGTGCTGGACCCGCTGGTAACAGAAGCCTTGAAAGCAGACACGGCGGAGCGTTGGGAGCAACGGCTCGTCGCAGCCGAAATTCCCGCCGGCCGCGTCGCCACCGTCGATCAGGTGGTTTCCAACCCCCACACGATCGCAAGGGACATGGTGGTCGAGATGCAGACCGATGACGGCCAGAGCGTGCGGCTATTGGGAAATCCGTTGAAGATGTCGGCGACACCGGTTCGCTTTGATGGGCCGCCCCCGCATGTGGATCAGGATCGCGATGCGATCCTCGGACTCCTCTCCGATCAGGAGATCAGCGGTTGAGGGCTTCAGGCTGCAGGGCTTCGGCGTTATCCTTCCAAAACAACGAGCGGACGATACATCGTTCGCCCGCTCCCTTCGTGACATCGCCCTTTGCGCCAGCGTTGTTCGGCTCCCAGCAAGGCCGACCGAAGACGCTTGATTGATCGCTTAAGCTGCGCGGGCCTGATTGATGGCCTCGCGCAGCTGGTCCTTGCTCAGGACTCCGGAATAGGTGCCTCTGCCGATCACGAAGGACGGCGTGCCGCGAAAATTGAAGGCAACGGCCTGCTTGTAATTGCGCGTCAGAAGATCCGAGATCTTCTGGTTGTTTTGCTGCAGCGCTGTCGTAACTTTGCCCATGTCGATGCCGGCGGTCGACAGTACCGACCTCACCTTGTCTTCGCTCAGCGACCCCTGCGTCGCCATGAGAGCTTCCATGGCCGGCTTGTAGAGGCCGATTTCATTGGCGCCGAGAACGGCTTGCGCCGCGAATACCGAGACATCGCCGAACACCGGCCAGTCCTTCATGATAAGGCGAACATTTCCATCTTCAGAGACGGCGGCCTCGACGTCCGGATGGCTCTTCTTGCAGTATGGGCACTGGTAGTCGAAAAACTCCACGACCGTCACGTCGCCTTTTGGGTTGCCGAGCACCGGAGCATCGGGATCATGAAAGACCTCCTGCTGCGTCAATTGCTGTGCAAAGCCAAGGCGCGGAGCCAATCCGGCAAGCGCAACCCCACCCGCTGCCACCGAGAGAAAGTGTCTACGATTCAACATACCTGTTTTCCTATCCGATACCATGTTGGTCCTACCCGCCGATGTTCCCGGCCTGCGCAGCCTTGGCTGCCTCCAGGACATCATCGGCACCGAACTCGCCGATAAGGCGAGCATTTTTTGCTTCCCGCTGATCCGGTCGAATGAAGATCATCGTGGGTGGGCCAACGACGTTCATATCGCGCATCAACTCCCGCTGCGCCGGCCCGATGTCAGTCAGATCGACTTTTATCGCTTGCAGCGGCTTCAATGCATCGATGACATCGGGCTTCGACAGTACCGAGCGATCGATCGAGCGGCAGGAGACGCACCAGTCGGCCGTGAAATAGACGAGACTTGCCTTGCCTTCCGCGCCAGCCTTAGCCAGCTGGCGATTGAAATCTTCGCGTGAATCGACCGCCGCCATCCGTTGCACTATCTCATCCCGTCCCCCTGCCCCGGCTCGAGCGATAGAAAGGCCATCGAGCGGTCGCAGCGGGTCCACCGATCCGGCTGCGGCGCCGACAAGCAGTACCACGGCATAAACGGCCGAAAGAAGGCCGATTGCCTGCGCGCACATGCGCAGCGGCTGGACGCGCCCCTTGGTGACGTCGAAAGCGCCGAAGAATATGGCAACCGTCATTGCCAGGATCGCCCAAAGAACGAGCGGCAGCCATGTGGGGAGAACCGGTTCCGCCAGCCAGATGGCAACCGCGAAGAAAATGAAGCCAAAGATGTGCTTCACCGATTCCATCCAGGCACCTGCGCGCGGCAGCACCTTGGAACCGGCCGTACCGAACACGACCAGCGGAATGCCCTTGCCGAGACCGAGAGCAAACAACAATGCTGCGCCGATCAAAGCGTCGCCCGTTCGCGCCACGTAAAGCAGCGCTCCGGCCAGCGGTGCGGTCACGCACGGGCCGATAACAAATGCGGAGGAAAAGCCAAGGACGACCGCCGAGCCGACCGAGCTGCGCTGCGTTCCGCCTTGGCGGCTGAGACGGGTGACAAGAGCGGCTGGAAGCTGGAGTTCAAAAAGGCCGAACATCGACAGCGCCAGGATGGCAAAGATCGCCGCAAGAATTGCAACCATGACGGGCGATTGCAGCGCAATCTGCAGGTTTTCGCCCGTCCATGCCGCGACCGCGCCGAAGATCGCGAAGGCGGATGCGAGCCCGACCGCATAACCGGCCGACAGCAGGAAACCCCTCCCCGCGTTCAGTTGCCCGCCCTCCCGAGCAAGGGTTGCGGCAAGAATGGGATAGAGCGGGAATACGCAAGGGGTGAACGCGAGAAGGACGCCGAAGCCGACAAAGGCCGCCAAGGCAAGCGCTATGCCGCCACGCGACAAGAAGCGATCGACGATCGTGTCGGCAGGGGGAGCCGGCTTTGCGATCTCGACTGCAGGACCTGCATCTTCCGACAGGGGCGCCGTCGCCTGAGGAGACGCGATCGCCTGGGGAGACCATGCCGACTTGCCGCCGATCGGCAAAGCAAAGGCCGGCTGATCGGAAATCGCGAGCGTAGCAGGGTCCACGATGCGGCTTGCCGGCGGATAGCACAATCCATGCTCCTGGCAGCCCCGGTAGGTGACGGTAATTTTCTGCGTTGCCGATCTCACAACGGCATCGGCCGATCCGAAATAGACCTCGGTCGTTCCAAAATTATCGTCGGTTTTCTCGACTCCTGGCGCGGTTTCGAGATTGATCGGCGAGCCGTCCGCGTTTTTGGCCGACAGGTGCTCTCGATAAAGATAGTAGCCCGGCGGCATCCGCCAATGCAGTTCGATTGTGCCGGGTGCACCCCGGGTCACCGAAAACCGAAAGGCATCATTCATCGCCAATGGCGTTTCCGCGGCAAGGGTGACGGCGAAGGTCAGGAAGTAAAAGAGCAAAGAAAGTAGCAGCCGCATCAGCTATCCGGTCCTAAATTGTCGATCTCATGCCGCTGCCGTTCCGCCATGCCTTACATAATCGGCCATGGCGCGCAGCAACTGATCGTCCTCGCCGGTTTCGGCGTCGAGCAAATCGGCGAGCGCGACAAGCACTTCGCTTCGATTCCAGCCCGCCCGGTCCGCCCGATCGAGCAACTCGTTTAAATCGTTGACGATCGCTCTTTGGCAGTCACGAAGCCGTGATGGATGCTTTCGGGGAAAGCGGGGACCCGTAATCATGGGGTTTTGCTCCTGAGTTGGCAAAGGGCGTTGCTGTGTGGGCGGACCGGCGCGGCGGAAAGCCGGCTTAGGGCGCCGGCTGCGTTTTCACTGTGCCCCAATTGGCGTTGGCCTTGGCAATGTAGCCGGGCACATCCTGACGCCAGGTTTTGAGGACGTCATCATTGTAATTCAGATAAAGCTTTCCATCGACCACCGTATATGCCTGGGGCTCTGTCGGAGCCTTGTGTCCTTCGGCGGCACCATAGGCACAATAGCCACCAAATTGCGGCGCGTAGAGGGTCGGATCGCTTGCGAACATGTCGCGGTGATCCGCCGACGCAAAGTAGAAGGTGGCACCCTCGTACTTCGCCGTATATTTCTGGCTTCCCTTCACCGGCTTGTGATCGGTGAAATAGGCCACCGGATCATAACCATTGATGGCGATGCCATTTTTAGAAAAGATCTCATCAGCGCCTGCAGTCGAGATCCCGGCAGCGGTCAAGGCAATTGCAAGCGCCGCAGCGCGTTGAAACGAAACCATGACAATCCTATCCTTTCCTTTGTGAACGAACGCGCTGTTTTCGTTTGAGAGAGAGCGAAAGTTACAGCAGCGATGTTCACGACTTCGTGCATTGCGCAGGCGTGTTAAAGCGCGCGGCTATTGCGAGCACACCGTCAGCGCGACAATGGCTTCCAAATCCCTGATCCTGCGGTCCTTCTCGGCGGTCTCGCGCAGCAGCGTCGACAGACGCGTCTCCGCCGTCCGCGACACCTCCCAAAAGGAAACCGTGAAAATCGCGGGAACCGTAATGCCCCGGTCGCTACCCATCGGATGATCCCAGCGCATCGATGAATCGTCGACGGCGATATGCCCCCACAGTTTCAGGATGCAGCTGTCACCGATACTGACGCAGGCGATGGCACCCGTCCCGATCTGCGGATTGCCGGCCGCCCGGCGGAACGTGGCCTTCTCGACCTGCAGGCGGACGGCATTTTCGCCGAGCACATGCGGCAGCATCGCAGCACCCGACGTGCGCTGAAACACGACTCCGGCGCCAATAAGCGAGTAATCGAGTTCGATCTCATGATTGAGCTGGATCAGATGAGCAATGCTTGCCGTAATCGCATGCCCCCACACCGAGGCTCCTTCCCCGATATGATGGACCACGGGATGACCCGCATTGGGTGCAATGATTGTGTGTAACATCGAGAGCTCCGTTTTCGGAATTGTCCTATGCCCGTCGAACAGTGGGCTATCGATTGATACGCAGCGCATGACCGGATCGTTACAGTGGAGGATCTGATTGTTTGCGTGCCGAAGACCGACGCCTATTTCGCGTAACCGAGCGCGGTCAGCCCGGCATCGAGAAAATCGGCACGGGCCTCGTGGCCGCCATTGTGGATGCACAAAATGCTGTCTCCGCGTATGCAGGAGGGCACGTCGTCACAGGCGATCCCGTCAAGCGTTATGGTCTTGGCTTGCCGTGTGTCGCATTTCGCCCGTTCCCGCAGGATCGCAATGCTTTTGTAGGCATCCCCTTGATGAGATGTGGGGCCGACCTGCCGGCCGGAAAGCGGGAACGTCTCATCGGCGGTGCCATGAAAGTGAACCATCGGCGGAAGGTTCGCGATGCAGTCCGACGGTTTCGGCAAGGGATTCCAAAAGACGCCGGAAAAGGTCAACATGGCAGCCGCAAGATCTCCATGCCGGCATGCCGTGTAATAGGCCATCGACGCGCCGATCGAAAAGCCGCCGATAATGGTCCTGTCTGCGGTAAAGCCATATCGGCTCCGAAGGTCAGCCAATACATTGGTGACGAAGGCATCGTCGTTCCGGCTTTTGCCGGGGCCATTGGGAAAGGACCAGCTGCCGGCCAAACCGTCGACCGCGGCATAGGCAAGATGATGCGCAAGCGTGGCGTCAACCAGGTAGTGCTGCTGCATCTGAAGTTCGGCCGAACTCTTGAAACCATGGAAGAATACGTAGACGCCGCGCACGTCCCCATCGGCCGGAAGCTCGATCCTGTAGTCTCCGCCCTCGACTGCACAGGGAATGGAGCCGCCGCATGCAGTCAAAGCCGATGCACTGGCTGCATGGGGCGCCAAAAGACAGATCAATACGAGAAACAAAGAGCAAATCTTCACGTGAGCCTCCAACCGTACTCCCGACAGCTATCTTTTTCGCACCGAGCGAACAATTTGCGCGCCCATCACATTCACATGCGCCACATCACTTCTTTGAGAGCCAGTTGCCGATGAGATTGCTGACACTCAGGGCGCGAGAACTAGCGAATTGTCGATGGCGGATGCCGGAAAACGGTCGGATTTGGCGAATGGAGTCGATTTAGTTTCACTCGACAGCCGTGATGATGATCAACGGTGCCGATGATGTCCCTGACGAACGAAGATGCTGGAGATGGTCAATCGCGATCCCGGCACGGTGTCGGTCTTTGAACGTCGGCGCCCGAAATTGAAAAAGCCTGCCGCGGGAGGAGGTGCGGCAGGCTTTTCAAAAAGAACCGAACAGCGACTGGGAGGAGGAGTGCCGCCGTTCCTACAGATGGCCCTTGGGAGGAGGAGCGGACCATCTGAAACACGAAGCTTTGCGGGAGGAGGTGCATCGCTTCGTTGGAAACAAGACTATCCCATCCGCCGCGGATCGCCAGCGTTTATGCTGCAGTGCAGCTATGCAATTTTCGCAATGCTTTGAAGGAGGCAGCCTAAATTGCAGCCACCATCGTCCAAATCGAGCATGTACGATGGCGTATCTGGTAATTGGATTCGCCTCCTGGCCTTGGCCGGCTTCACACTGTGGAGCCGACGATCTCTCCTATAACGCCGCATCCAATTCGCTCCAGAAGCTCTCCGGGATGACCATCTTCGACCAAGCGAGATTCTGACCGATGCGTTCGACATTGCTCATGCCAAGCACGGCTGCGGAAACGAGGGAATTGCGCAACGGATACTGGATTGCCGCAGCCTGAAGCGGAACGTCGTGGCGTTTGCACGCCTCCTCGATCCTCTTCACTCGTTCGACGATATCAGGCGGAGGCGTGCCGTAGTCATAGGTCGCTGCAGCGCCGCTGGCGCCCGTTGCCAGAATGCCGGAATTGAATACGCCCGCAACCACGATCTCGACGCCCTGCCTCTCCGCTTCCGGCAACAGATCCGCCTCGGCGGCGCGGTCGAGGAGCGTGTAGCGGCCGGCCATCATCACCGCGTCCAGAGAACAGGCTCTGATGAAGCGCGTCGCGACATCGCTCTCGTTGACGCCAACGCCGATCGCCCTGATGTGGCCGGCCTTACGGAGATCATCGAGCGCGCGGTAGCAGCCTTCGATGGCCTCGTTGAAGTGCCGCTCATAGGCGTCGCCATGCGTGAAGCGATCCACATCATGGATATAGACGAGATCGAAGTCGGCAATGCCGAGCCGGCTCGCGGATTGCTCCAGCGAGCGCATGGTGCCGGCATAGCTATAGTCGAACACCGGTTTCAGGCGAAGCGGCGACGCCCAGAGCCCATAGTCGACCGTCTCTCCGTATGGCGGCACCATGTAGCGGCCAACCTTGGTGGAGACCGTGACGGTCTTCCGGTCGATGGTGCGCAGGAAGCGGCCGAGGCGCAGTTCGCTGAGGCCATGCCCGTAAAGCGGAGCGGTATCAAAGTAACGCAGTCCGCCTTCATAGGCCGCGTTGAGCACATCGGCCGCCTGGGCCTCGGTCACGTCGCGGTAGAGGGTGCCAATGCCGCTCGCGCCGAAGCCGAGGCGCGAGGCAAAGCCGATGCGGCTTCGGGATGGATTGCCGGTCATGCACCCCGCTCCTGGAATTCCGGCAGCCGATAGGCCTCGATGGCATTCAGGCCGAAGATCTTCTTCCTGTCGTTTTCGGAGAGATCCTTGATGCATTCCTGCAGGGCGTCGACCACCCTGTCATAGCTCGCCGCGACAAGGCAGACCGGCCAATCGGTGCCGAACATACAGCGATCGGTCCCGAATACGTCAAGCACTTCGTGAACATAGGGTTTCAGGTCTTCGGCCGTCCAGCTTTGCCAATCGGCTTCCGTGACCATGCCCGAAAGCTTGCACCAGACATGATGACGCTGGCTGCGGAACTGGCGGATCAGAACGGCCCACTCGTCAAAGCCGCGATTGCGGATCTCCGGCTTCGAAATGTGATCAAGCACGAAACGCATGTCGGGAAACGCTTCGACTGTTTTGATTGAGGATGGCAGCTGCGGCAGGTTCGGGACGAGATCATAGACGAGGCCAGCTGCCTGGACGGCTGCCAGACCGTGTTTGACGTCCTCGCGCAGCAGCCAGTTGGGATCGTTTTCCGTCTGGATCAGATGCCGGACACCGACGAGCCATTTCCCATAAGATGATACCCGCAGTTCGGAAAGCGTCTCAGGAAGCTTGCCATCGGTCAGATCGACCCAGCCGACGACGCCTGCAACGAAATCCGTTTCTTCGGCAGTCTTTATGAAATCCCAGGTCTCGCCGAGATCGTTCCAGGTCTGGACGAGGACGGTACCCGCGACACCGTTCCTTTCGAGGCTTGGCCGCAGATCGGCCGGCTCGAAGGTCCTGTTGAGCGGCTCGAAGGGGCCGCTCAGCCAGCCATAATCGCCGCCGCCGGCCGGGTCCCAGAAATGATGATGGGAATCGATGATTGGGCTCGTCATGGATCGCACTCCCCTACCAGCGCTGATGGACATACTGCTTGATGTAGGTGTCGTAGATCGACCTTATCTCCTGCATCGCATCCGAGGAAATTGCCGGAAGGTCAGCCGCTTCCGCGTTTGATTGTGCCTGCTGCGGATTGCGGGCGCCGGGAATGGCGACGGTGACGGCGTCGAACATCAAGATCCAGCGCAGGGCAAACTTCGCCATGGTGGTATCGCCCGACACCAGCGGCCGTACTTTCTCGACGGCTTCCAGACCAACTTCGTAGGGCACGCCGGAGAAGGTCTCGCCGACATCGAAGGCCTCGCCATTGCGGTTGAAGAGGCGATGGTCATTGGCCTCGAACTTGGTGTCCTTCCTGAACTTGCCGGAGAGAAGCCCGCTTGCGAGCGGCACGCGGGCTATGATCGCGACCTTCTTGTCCTCGGCCTGCTTGAAGAAATGTTCGATCGGGCGCTGGCGGAAGGCATTGAAGATGATCTGCACGCTGACGACGTCGGGATATTCGATCGCCTTCAGCGCTTCCTCGACACGTTCGACGCTGACGCCGTAATTGCGGATCTTGCCCTGCTGCACCAGGCGATCCAGCCGCTCGAACACTTCCGGATGGTAATAGAGATCGGTCGGCGGGCAATGCAACTGCACGAGGTCCAGGCAATCGGTCTCGAGATTCTTGAGGCTGTGGTCGATCCAGGAGGTCAGGTTCTCGCTGCTGTAACCCTCCACCGATTGCGCGGGAAGACGTCGACCCGCCTTGGTCGCGATGAACGGGCGCTCGCCGCCGCGCTCGCGCATGACCTTCGCAATCAGGCGTTCTGAATGGCCGTCGCCATAAACATCTGCCGTATCGATGAAGGTAACACCCGTATCGAGCGCCGTATGAAGTGCCGCAAGTGCCTCCTCGTCGTTGACTTCACCCCAGGCGGCGCCGATGGCCCAGGCGCCGAAGCCGATGTCGCTGACCTTGCGACCCGTCCGGCCAAATTCCCTCGTTCGCATCTCTCTCTCCCTCGTCTGTGGTCGCCGGCAAGGCCGGCTTCCGTCTGGTTGGACTTGCTTGACATTCACAGTCGATCCAATTATCAGAAAACAGGGTTGTACGACAACCCGGTAAGTACGCAAAATCTGCATTGGGAGGATGGGATCGTGCGATCATCGGTATTGGGAGGCATTTCTCTTGCACTCGGCCTCAGCGCATCTGCGCATCTGGCGCTGGCGGAAGACACCATCAAGATCGGCGTCGTTGCCGCCGAATCCGGAGCCTTCGTCTCGGCTGGCCACACTCTGCCCGCAGGCGTCGGCTTGGCGGTCAAGGAAATCAACGACGCCGGAGGCGTCAAGGTCGGCGACAAGACCTACAAGATCGAGCTTTTGAAGCGCGACGACCGCACCGACATTTCAACGGCAATTGCAGCAACGCAGGAGCTGGTGCGCGACGACAAGGTCGCGGCTATCTTTGGCTCCGAAACGCATGATTTCACCCTTGCCATGACCAAGATCACCCAGCCTGCGAAGGTGATCCAGATCGCCGGCAACAGCACGCTTGCGAAAATCCTGAACCCGCAATCCGTGGCCCCCGGCGGCGAGGACCATTATCTTTTCCAGTCGGAGCCGCAGGAATTCCAGCGTTCCGGCTCGACCGCCCGCGGCGTGCTCAGCCTTTTGACGCCGCTTGTCGGCCATCCGCTGAAGAAATCCGTCGTCATCGTCGGCAATGACGCGACAGGACAGTTCCTGACCTCCTATTACGTCAAGGCGCTGAAGGCAGAGGGCCAGGAAGTGCCCGAGGTCATTTCCTATCCGCCCGATACCACCGACTTCTCGCCGTTCCTGACCCGGGCGAAGAGCCTCAATCCGGATGTGGTGCACTTCTGGTACAACGGCGACTCGACGCTGGCAGCCCTGCCGCAGGCGCTGGAACTCGGCGTTGCGCCAAGCTACTTCCTGTTCGGCGTCGACCCCGGCATCTGGAAGGAGCGCGGCCTCAGCGCCGATGTTCCAGTCGCCATGAGCTGCGTTCCGATCTGCTGGGGCGAGTCCTCGAATGCCAACGCGAAGACCTACTTCAAGGATTACTTCGCAGCCGGCGCCCCGAAGGGCGTGACCTCGTCGGTCTCCCTGCTCTACTACGACTACGTGCACATGCTGGCCGAGGCCTGGGAGAAGGCCGGCTCGCTTGATCCGGACAAGACCGTCGCGGCGATGGAATCGCTGCATCACAAGGGGGTCGTCTCCGACGATCTTTCCTTCAACAAGAGCCATCAGGTGACCCACGCCACGGAAGTCTGCGCGGCAGCGCCCGGCGGCGACATCTCCTGCGCCATGCAGCAGCCGCCCGCCGAGGCGCCTGCCGAGTAAATTGCCAATGCGCTCCCGCCGGCGATCTCTTGCCGGCGGGAGTTTCGTCACAGAAACGGACGGGCATACAAGGCCTGCGCAACAGCGGGACAGGGCTGTGGATATTCTCTTTCAGCAAATCCTCAACGGTCTATCGATCGCAAGCGTCATCACGCTGATCGCCGTCGGGGTTACTTTGATCTTCGGGCTGACCGGGATCATCAATTTCGCGCATGGCGAATTCCTGATGGTCGGCAGCATCGTGACGTGGCTTGCGGTGCAGGCCGGGCTCGGCTTTTTCATCGCGCTTGTCCTTGCCGTCGTCGCCGTTGGAGCCATGGGCTTCGTTCTCGAACGCGGCCTGTTCCGTTTCACGCTGACGCGGCCGACCAACGGCTTCATCGTCTCGCTTGGTCTGATCGTCGTGCTGCAGCACATCGTCATTTTCTTCTACGACCCGAACCAGAAAAGCATTCCGCGCCCGCTGGCAGGCATCTGGAACGTCGGGGGCGTCCGTATTGCGTCTGTCCGCCTGATGGTCATTTTCGTGACTATCGCTGTGGTCGCGCTGACCTTCGCCATGGTGACCCGCAGCCGCTATGGCCGCGCGCTTCGCGCCGCCGTCGATGATCGCGACACGGCCGCACTTATGGGCATTCCCGTCCGTCGTTACATCACCGGCGTTTTCGTTCTCGGCAGCGCGCTTGCCGGTCTCGGCGGCGCACTGTTGATCGCGCTCTTCCCCATCACGCCGTTCACCGGCGGCACGATGGTCATGAAGGGCTTTGCCGTTGCGCTTATCGGCGGCCTTGGAAACCTGACAGGCGCCGTCGTCGCTGGTCTCATCCTCGGCATCGTCGAAGGCTTCAGCGCCGGCTACGGTTTCTCCGAATGGACTGACGCTTATTCCTTCGCCTTGATGATCCTGGTGCTGCTCTTCCGTCCGAACGGTCTCTTCGGCGGCACGAGCGGACCCAAGATGGCCTGAGGCACGAAAGACAAGATCATGAAGAATTCGCTTTCGCCCTTTCGTTCCCTGATCCCCGCTCTCGTCGTGCTCGCACTGTTGGCACTGATGCCGGCGCTTGGCCCCAGCAACCGAATGCTGTCGCTGGCGATTTCCGCCGGTATCAATATCGTGGCCCTTTATGGCCTTTCGGTCCTCTTCGGACAGACCGGCATTCTCTCCATGGGCCACGCAGCGCTCGTCGGGGTCGGAGCCTATACCGCTGCAATTCTTGCCCGTGACAGCGGCGTCGGCTTCTGGGTGGCGCTGCCGCTCGGCGGCATTTTCGCCGCGATCGCCGCCGTCGTCATCGGTATCCCGTCCTTGCGCGTCAGCGGCCACCATTTCGTCATCATGACCTTCGCCTTCGGGCAGTTGCTGACGATCGTCCTCACCAATGGCGGCGACTATACGGGTGCCGCAACCGGCCTCGACCTGCAGCTTCCGGTCAACGTCTTCGGCGAACGTGCCGACGATCTCCTGCCCTATTACTTCATCGTGCTGGCCTTCGTCACGCTAAGCGCCGTGGCAAGCTGGGCGATCATCAACTCGCGCTATGGACGCACGCTGCGGGCAATCCGCGAGAACGAGAAGCTTGCCGCCTCGCTCGGTATCAATGTCGGCCGCCACAAGATTGGCGCCTTCGTCGTCAGCGGCGTCTTCGCCGGTGTGTCGGGCGTCCTGCTTGCCTATTTCCTGCGCCACATCTCACCTACGCAGTTCGCCTCCTTCCCGAGCATCTATCTGGCGCTCATGGTCATGATCGGCGGCGCAAGGCTGCTGCTCGGACCGATCGCGGGCGGCATCCTCGTCTCGTTTCTACCTGAAGTCCTGAACCTCGATCCGGTCGAATCCCGTATCCTTTACGGGGTGTGCCTCATCGCGGTGATCCTGCTGCTTCCGAACGGGCTGATTGCCGGCCTGATCGACGGTTGGCAGCGGCTTTTACGCGGTTCGATGCGAAAGCAGGCGGCGAACCGGGCCGCCAACGGCCATCAAGCCTCGGAGGCTGGCCGATGAACGCCATTCTCGAAATCAACGGGCTGAAGAAGCAGTTCGGTGGCCTCACCGCGCTCTCCGGCGTCGATATCTCGATCGAGGAAGGCGAGATCCTTGGGATCGTCGGCCCGAACGGCTCCGGCAAGACGACGCTCTTCAACGTCATCACCGGCGTCTACAAGCCGACGGACGGCAAGGTCAGCTGGCGCGGCCGCGACATCACCAGTCTCGCCGCCCATGAAATATCCGGCGCGGGGATCGGCTACACCTTCCAGCAGGCCATGGCCTTTCCAGGCCTATCCGTATGGGAAAACGTCCAGATCGCCTGCGAGCACGCCCGCAATACCGGCCGCCCCTATCCATGGACGACACCGGCCGCCTTGCTCGATTTCGTCGGCCTCCTGGCATTGGCAACAGAAAGAGCCGGGGTGCTGCCCTTCGGCAACCTGCGTCTTCTCGGTATCGCTCTGGCACTGGCGACACGCCCATCGCTGATCCTGCTCGACGAGCCGGCGGCTGGCCTCAACGACAAGGAAACCGCAACGCTTGTCGGTCTCGTCAAGCAGTTTCCCGGTCATGGCATCAGCGTCTGCGTCATCGATCACGACATGAAGCTAATGCAGATGCTCTGCAAGCGCCTCGTGGTGCTCGACTTCGGTTCGAAGATCGCCGACGGGCCGACGCAGGCCGTTCTTGCCGACCCGAAAGTCCTCGAAGTCTATCTGGGAGGCGCGTTGTGAGCCTGCTCAGCCTATCGAATATCACGACGGGTTATGGCGCGACGGTCGTCAACCGTGAGGTTTCGCTGACGCTTGACGAGGGCGAGGTAATCACCATCCTCGGGCCGAACGGCGCGGGAAAGTCGACGCTGCTGCGCACGATCGTCGGCCTCGTCAAGCCGCGCGCCGGAAGCGTCACTTTCGCCGGCGAAGACCTGACGGGTCGCACACCCGATGTCATGGCCAAACGCGGCGTCGTCCTGGTGCCCGAGGGCCGGCGCATCTTCGCCGACATGACGGTCGAGGAAAATCTTCGCCTTGGCGCCTACACACGCCGCGATGCCGATGCGGTAGACATCGACGTGAAGACGATGGAGGGATTTTTCCCCATCCTTGCCTCGAAGCGTCAGCAGAAGGGCGGCTCGCTGAGCGGCGGTCAACAGCAGATGCTGGCGATCGCGCGCGGCTTGATGGCAAGGCCGCGCGTCCTGCTGCTCGATGAGCCGTCGCTCGGGCTTTCGCCGCTGCTCGTCAAGGAAATCCAGGCGATCATCCTCGATATCGGCAGGACCTTCGGCGCATCGGTGCTACTTGTCGAGCAGAATGCAGGGCTTGCCCTTTCCGTCGCATCGCGCGGCTATCTCATGCAGAACGGCCGCATCGCAACCTCAGGCCCGATCTCCGAGCTGAAGAACATGTCGCTGATGCGCGAGCTCTATCTCGGCGGCGTCACGGAACAGGTATCATCATGAGTGAAATCACCCTTTCCTACGGTCGCGGTCATATCGACATCACCCTGCCGCAGAATGCGCGGCCGACCGTGATCCGCAAGCAGGCATTACCGAAGCTGGCCGATCCCGTCACTTCGATTATCTCCGCCTTGGAAAACCCGATCGGCTCGGCACCACTTGGCGATCTGGCAAAGGGTAGGACAAGCGCCTGCATTCTGATCTGCGATATCACCCGCCCCGTTCCGAACCGGCTTTTCCTGCGTCCGATGATCGAAACCATGGTTGCCGCCGGCATTCCGCTCGACGGGATTTCCGTGCTGGTCGCGACCGGTCTGCACCGCCCGAACCTCGGCGAGGAACTGGCCGAGCTCATCGGCGATCCATGGGTGCTGGAGACCGTGCGTGTGGAGAACCATTATGCCCGGGATGAGGCCGCCCATGTCGATCTCGGCTTCACGAACACCCGCCAAACGCCGGTGAAGCTCGATCGGCTCTTCGTGGAGGCCGATCTGCGCATCGCGACCGGATTGGTCGAACCTCATTTCATGGCCGGCTGGTCCGGCGGACGCAAGGTGATCGCGCCGGGCGTCGCCCATCACGAGACCATCCGTACCTTCCATTCCGCCCGCTTCATGGAAGACCCGCTCGCCGTCCAGTGCAATCTCGTCGGCAATCCGCTGCATGAGGAGCAGCTGGAGATTGTCCGCATGCTGGGCGACGTCTATGCGCTGAATACCGTACTGGACGAGGAGCGCGATCTTGTCTGCGTCACCTTCGGCGAGATCATCGCCAGTCATCAGGCGGCGGTCGATTTCGTCAGCGCTGCCACCAGCATTCCCCTGCCCCGCAAGTTCTCCACCGTCGTCACCTCGTCGGCCGGCTATCCGCTCGACAAGACTTACTATCAGACGATCAAGGGCATGGTGACGCCGCTCGACATTTTAAAGCCCGGCGGCACGCTGATCATCGCTTCGGAATGCTCCGAAGGCTTCGGATCGCCGGAGTTCCGCGAGGCGCAGGCACGGCTTGTCGAACTGGGACCAGAGCGCTTCCTGGCGACACTGACGGCCAAGAGCCTCGCCGAGATCGACGAATGGCAGACGGAGATGCAGCTGAAGCCCATGCGGCTCGGCAAGGTCGAGCTCTACACCACGGGCCTTGCCGGCGAGGATCGCCGTCTGACAGGTGTGGAAGTGATCGACGACCTCACAAGCGCCATCGAACGCAGCATTGCGAGAAGCGGTGATCCCGCCGTCGCCATCATTCCGGAGGGACCTTATGTCGTGCCTCGTTATTCGGTCTGAGCGACTACCGGTGCAGGCTGGCGTCGCGAAGCTCTTCAAAGCGGGCCGTGCTCTTCGACAGGTGATTGCGCAGCGCCTTGCGGGCCGCCGCTTCGTTGCCGTCGCGGATCGCGTTGAAGATGGCATGGTGTTCCCGACGCATGCCGGCAGCATGGCGCTGGCGCTCGGAAGCAGTCATCCTGTCGAGACGTGCCCATTGGCGCGGCACCATGGCGGTGCCGAACGTATCGAAAAGCCGGCTGTAGTAGGAATTTTGCGTCGCGACCAATATCGTGCGGTGGAAGGCAAAGTCCTCCTCCGCACCATAGCCGCCCTCTTCGATGGCGCGGTCCAGGGCATCGAGACGGTCCTGCATGCGGATCAGGTCTTCCGGGGTACGCCGCAATGCCGCCAGGCCGGCGGCTTCATATTCGATGCCGAGACGCAGTTCCAGCACCCGAAGGACTTCGTCAATGGATTCCAGATCATTCGGGATGATCGAGAAGGATCGCGGCATCGGGTCGTTGGAGACGAAGGCGCCGAGGCCCTGCCGCGTGGTGATCAGCCCCTTTGCGCGGAGCGTCGCCAGCGCTTCGCGAACGATGGTTCTGCTAACGCCAGTTGCCTCCATGATCGCCTGTTCCGTCGGCAGCCGCTGACCCGGCTTCAGGTCGCCGGACTCGATCTGGGTAATCAGGCTGTCCGCGAGCCCGCTGCGCAGATTGGGCGTCTGCGGGATCGTGTTGAAAACGGCGTTGTCCCTGTCCTTCATGCTGTCTTTAAGCCCATTCTCGCTATTTGGCGGCCAGCCAATGATGTCGTTGCTAACCCATACGAGTGGAAAAAGCAAAAGCGCGTGACGGTACAACCGAAACCAACCGGGAGGAAAGAATGAAAGAGAAAATCGGATTCATCGGTATCGGCGCCATGGGCTCCGGCATGGCGGCAAACCTGCTTGCCAAGGGATGGCCGGTGACCGTTGTAGCCTACCGGAAGCGTGAGGCGGTCGATCAACTGAAAACACGCGGTGCGGCAGAGGTTGCAACGGCAAGAGAACTGGCCGAGGTGTCGGATGTCATCGTGCTCTGCGTCACCGGTTCCGAGCAGGTTCGCGAGCTGGTATCCGGGCGGGACGGGATTGTTGCGGCGGGAAAGCCATTGCTTCTCATCGACTGCTCGACGTCCAATCCGGCCGAAACGATAAAATTGGCGGAAGAGCTTGCGCAATCGGGAATCACCCTCGTCGACGCGCCGCTGGCACGGACCCCGAAGGAAGCTGCCGAGGGCAAGCTGGATGTGATGGTCGGCGGCTCGCCGGAAGCGGTCGCCCGTGCTCGACCGATCCTTGAGGCCTTCGCCGCCCGCATCGTGTCGACGGGAGGCGTCGGCACCGGCCATACGATGAAGCTGCTCAACAATTTCGTATCGATGGGCTATTCGGCGATCTATTCCGAAGCGTTGATGCTGGCGGCCAAGGCCGGCCTGACGCCGCAGGTTTTCGACAGCGTATTGCGCGGCAGCCGCATGGACTGCGGCTTCTATCAGGCCTTCTTCGAATTCGTCCTGAACCGCAACGAGAATGCCCAGCGCTTCGCCATGGTCAATGCCCTGAAGGATATGAGCTACCTCGCCTCCTTCGCGCAATCCGTCCAGGCCGCCAATCCGGTCGGGGCAGCGGTTCGCAACAGTTTTGCAGCGGCAGTGGCCTCCGGCCGGGGTGAAGCCTTCGTGCCGGCCCTGTCAGACGTCATTGCAGCTTTGAACGGTGTCTCGCTGACGGAAAAGAACGGGCCAGCGGAATAGGTGAGGATCGACCATGCTTGAAGTGCATCTCGATCCGATCGGAGGCATTGCCGGCGACATGTTCGTCGCGGCACTCCTGGACGTAAGGCCGGATCTCGAGGCAGGGCTGATGGAGGCCCTGTCGCTCTGCCCGCTGCTCGATAAAGTCGTGTTTGAGCTGTTGGATCACAATGATGGTATCCTCACGGGTCGGCGTTTCGTCGTTCGGCGCAACGGTCGGCGCGCAGAGGTCCATGAAGACCATGCAGGACACCACCATCACGCCGACTGGCATTTGATCCGCGAGGCTCTACTGACTTCAAAGCTCGATCGGGAATCCGTGAAGCATACGGTCGGCATCTTCTCTCATCTGGCCGAGGCGGAGGCGCAAGTGCATGGGGTTACTCCCGAGCAGGTACGCTTCCACGAGGTCGGTGCCTGGGATTCCATTGCCGATATCGTTGCCGCCGGTTGGCTGATTGCTCGCGTCGGTGCTGTAAAGTGGACCGTGGGCGCTCTGTCGCTCGGCTCGGGCCGCGTGCAAAGCGCCCACGGGCTACTGCCTGTGCCTGCCCCGGCGACGGCACTTCTCATGAAAGGCTTCGTGACCATCGACGACGGTGTGGTCGGTGAGCGGGTGACGCCGACCGGCGCGGCGATCCTGCGCTACCTCTGCAATCGCGCCGACACCACCCGCAGGCCCCGACGGCTGACCGCCTCCGGCCATGGTTTCGGCACGAAGCGCCTACCTGATGTCAGCAACTGCCTCCGTGTGCTCACTTTCGAGACGCTCGAGACATCCATTGTCCAGGATCAGGTGGCCGTTCTCGAATGCGAGATCGACGATCAGACCGGCGAGGACCTAGCGCAGGCGATCGACAATCTGCGCGCCCGCGATGGCGTGCTCGATGTCGTGCAGATGCCTGTCTTCGGAAAGAAAGGCCGGATGATGACCCATCTTCGCATCCTTGCCGATCCTGCCGCCCGCGACGATATCGTCACCGCCATTTTCGATGAGACAACGACGATCGGTGTCCGGCATTCGCTCGCCGACCGGAGCGTGCTGCCGCGCGAAACGAGACATACCGAACTGGATGGCCGGTCTCTTCGCCTCAAACTCGTCGACCGTCCCGCCGGCCGCACCGCCAAACTGGAGGCCGATGACCTCACCGATATCGCAGGAAGTGCCGCGCGGACCCGACTGCGGCGGCGAGCCGAGGCCAGCGTCACAGAGGACGAGCAATGAGGCAGAGACTGGAAGACATGCTCTCGTCGTTGGAGACATCGGCCATCGCGGTCAGCGGTGGCGTCGATTCCATGACGCTTGGTGTCATCGCTCACCGCCTGCTCGGCAGAGACCGGGTCACGATGATGCACGCCGTTTCTCCCGCCGTGCCGGGCGAAGCGACCGAACGCGTGCGCCATTTTGCCGAATGTGAGGGCTGGGATCTTCGCATTCTCGACGCGGGTGAGTTTGCCGACGAGAACTACCTGAGCAACCCGGTGAACCGCTGCTTCTTCTGCAAGGGCAACCTCTATGGCGCCATCACTCGCATATGTGACCGGCAGGTTCTGTCCGGCGCCAATACCGACGATCTCGGGGAATATCGGCCGGGGCTTGAAGCTGCCCGCAACCATCAGGTCCGCCATCCCTATCTTGAAACGGGGATCGACAAGCAAGGTGTACGCGCGCTTGCCCGCGAACTTGGCCTTGGCGACCTTTCTGAGCTGCCGGCCTCGCCTTGCCTTTCCAGCCGCGTCGAGACGGCGATTGCCATCGATCCCGAGATGCTGAAGGCGATCCATGCCATCGAACGCCTGGTCGGCGACGAACTGACACCTCAGACGGTGCGCTGCCGCGTGCGGCGCACTGGCGTTATCATCGAACTCGACCCACAAAGCCTCGCTCGGATTGCACCCGACAGACGGCCTTATCTCTCTGACGCGATCGTCGCACTGTTGCCTGCGGCACTCGCCGCCCGTCCGATAGGCTTCGAAGCCTATCGCAATGGCAGTGCTTTCGTTGGAGCAAAGTAGTGAGCGGCCCGGATGTCGTCTTCGATTTTGGTCGTTCCGCCCGCATCGGGCTTGATGAGGCTGTATTCAGCGAGGGCAAGAGCGTCGGGCAGATCGCATCGATCCTTGAAGATGCCGGTGAGCGGAAAGTCGGTGTACTCCTGACGCGCCTGGATGCTGAGAAGCTCTCAAGCCTGCCGTCTGAGCTTGCTGCCGATATCGACTACTGCCCCCTCTCCCGTACCGCGTTTTTCGGGCCGCTGCGGCCGGTCGTCGTCACTGGCAAGGTTGCGATCGTCGCTGCCGGTACGTCGGATGCCGGCGTGGCGCGGGAAGCCGCGCGGACGCTCCGTCATGCGGGCGTCGAAGCCAATCTCATCACCGATGTTGGCGTCGCGGGCCTCTGGCGGCTGATGGACAGGATCGAGGAGATCCGTCGTCATCCGATCGTCATTGCTGTCGCCGGTATGGATGCGGCACTCGCCAGCGTGCTCGGCGGTCTTGTTGGCGGTGTCCTCATCGCCGTACCGACCTCCGTCGGCTATGGAGCAGCCGAGGGCGGCCGCACGGCTTTGAACGCCATGCTGGCCAGTTGCGCGTCCGGCATAACCGTCTGCAATATCGACAATGGTTATGGCGCTGCCTCTGCAGCGCTGAGGATCATGGGCATCATGGATAAACGCCAGTTGCCCTGAAGGAGGAGGCGCTGGCAGCGCCTCCTTGCACAGATCAGGCCGCCTCGACGGTCACTTGGGTCTGTTCGCCGAGGCCCTCGATGCCAAGCTTGATCGTCTGGCCCGCGGTCAGAAAGACCGGCGGCTTCATGCCGAGGCCAACGCCGGGCGGCGTGCCGGTGGAAATGATATCGCCCGGCTGCAGGCTCATGAATTGCGAGATATAGTGGACGAGGAAGGCGACGCCGAAGATCATCGTCTTCGTGGAACCGTTCTGGCGCATCGTGCCGTCAACCGACAGCCACATCTTCAGGTTCTGCGGATCGGCAATCTCGTCGCGCGTGACCACCCACGGGCCGATCGGCCCAAAACTGTCGGCCGACTTGCCCTTGGTCCATTGTCCCCCGCGTTCGGCCTGGAATTCGCGCTCTGAAACGTCGTTGATCAGGCAATAGCCGGCGACATGCTTCATGGCGTCGGCCTCGGAGACGTAGCGTGCCTCATCGCCAATCACGATGCCGAGCTCGACTTCCCAGTCCGTCTTCTTCGACTTGCGCGGGATGATGACGTTGTCGTTTGGCCCCGTGATGGCGCTCGTCGCCTTCATGAAAAGGATCGGCTCTTCGGGAATGGCCGCACCCGTCTCGGCGGCATGGTCGGCATAGTTCAAGCCAACGCAGATGAACTTGCCGGTTCGCGCGACGCATGGGCCGAGGCGGCCGGGCTCGGCCACCACGGGGAGGCTTTCGACATCGAGCGCGGCGATCTTTGCCAGGCCGGCCGTAGTCAGGTTATTGCCGGCAATATCGTCGATCTCACCGCTCAGATCTCGGACCTTTCCAGTCGTGTCGAGGATGCCGGGCTTTTCAAGGCCGCGCTGGCCGTATCGTAGAAGCTTCATGTCGATTGTCCGCTATTTTGAGTTGGTTCTTCAGGCGTTCGCCCAGCCACCATCAATGACGATGGCGTTGCCGGTCATGAAGGCCGACTCGTTGCTGGCGAGGTACACGACGAGTTCGGCGACTTCCTCGGCCGTTCCAAGTCTTCCCATCGGCTGACGCGCGATGAAGCCGGCTCTCGCCTGATCGTAGTCGCCAAGTGCCCGCATACGATCCTGCAGCGAGGGGCTTTCCACCGTGCCGGGGCAGATCGCATTGGCGCGGATGCCGTGACCGACATAATCGAGCGCAACCGATTTCGTCAGCCCGATCACCGCAGCCTTGGTAGTGCCGTAGATGAAACGGTTCGGCGCTGCGATGACGCTCGACGCCACCGACGCCATGTTGACGATCGATCCGCCGCCGCGGGCAATCATGCCCGGCAGGAAGGCGCGGATCATCCGGTACATGGCGCGGATGTTCAGATTGACGGAAAAGTCGAAAGCATCCTCGTCGCAGTCGAGGATCGAGCCGTTATGGACAAAACCAGCGCAATTGAAAAGAATATCAGGCGCAGCGATTTCGGCCGAGAAATCCTTGATTTCCTCCGCTTTTAAAACGTCAAGCCTTCGCACCGTAACGCCGGCATGATCGCGAAGCGCATCGAGCTTCGTCGCATCGATGTCCGTCGCCCAGACCCGGGCACCTTCCCTGAGGAAGGCCAGCACGGTGGCACACCCCATCCCCTGCCCGGCCGCCGTCACGACTGCCGTCTTTCCCTCAAGTCTTCCTGTCATTTGAAATCCTCAACAGTTTATTCGGATTGCTCCTCGGCAAGGCCGACGCGGCTTGCTGCGCCATGGAGGTGGGCACGCATCGCTTCCTGAGCTTCCTCGGCATCCCCCGCTTCGATGGCATCGAGAATGCGCTGGTGCTCGCCGAGCGTGACGGCGGCGAGATCTTCTGATCGCTGCTGATTGCCTGACGCGAGAATGCTTTCGCGCACCTTTTCCGAGACGAACATCAGAAACTGGACCATGTAGACATTGTCGGTCGCCGCGGCGAGCGTCTTATGAAATTCGAGGTCGGTCTTCAGCCACATGACACTGCCGTAAGGAGCCGCCCGCATCGTTGCCAGCGCATCCTTCATGGCGAGAAGATCGTTCCTCGTGCGGCGCCTTGCGGCCAAAGCGGCTGCCTGGACTTCAAGGATACCGCGCAGTTCGAAGAGCGATTTGAAAGCGCTTGCCTGCTGCAGCGCCTCGAAATCGATCGTCAGCACCGTCGGATTGGGCTCGTCGGCGACAAAGGCGCCGCGGCCCTGCTGCGACCAGATCCGGCCTTCGGAACGCAGCCGGGCGATCGCCTCGCGAACCACGTTACGGCTGACGCCGAACGTCTGGGCCAGTTGCTGTTCGGTCGGCAGCTGGTCGCCGGGCCTCAGCCGCCCTTGGGCGATCTCGCGCGAGATCGAACTTGCGACCAGCGTCGACAGATGTGGCCCGCGATTGACCTTATCGAGTTTCAGCGTCATCCCCTACCCCTGTGCCTTACGTTCCATGCCTGCCAATATTCGGCCCTCGCTCAATAGATGCCTGGGATCGAACGCATCCTTGATCCGGCGGGAAAGCTCGAGCGTCAAGGGGTCGGCGCGTTTGAGGAACGCCGCCTGCTTGACGCGGCCGATGCCGTGCTCGGCGCTAATCGAGCCGCCGTGCCGGTCCACGACATCGAAGATCACCTCCTCCGTCGCGTGGAACAGTTCGTCGAATCGGTCAGCCGGCATGTCTTCGGGAGGAACGATGTTCAGATGGATATTGCCGTCACCGACATGACCGTAGGTTACGGCAATCGCCTCGGGGTGTTTTTTCGAGAGGGCATCGAGCGTGTCGGACACGAAGGAGGCCAGGCTGGATATCGAGACCGACACATCGGTACGAAGGTAACGCCCGCCGCGGCCCTGCGCCTCGACCATCATCTCGCGCAGCAGCCAGAGCCGCTCGCTTTGCGCCTTGCTGCCGGCAAGGACGCCATCGAGAACGAGATCGGAGGCGTCGGCGAGAAAGCCTTCCAGCAATGCCCTGAGGTCGACGCGGCCGGCGGCCGAGGCCTCGATCAGCACATAGACGGGATAGGCTTCGCCGAGCGGATCGGGCAGATCGTCCCGGGAATTGATGGCGATTTCGATGCCGCCGCGCAGGATGAGCTCGAAAGCGGTTAGCAGATCGCTGCATTGGCGCCGCGCCCGTGCATAGAGCTGCATGGCGGCTTCGACCGATTGCAGGCCGACCAGCGCCGTCTCCACCTGCTCCGGCTTCGGAAAGACCTTGAGCGCGACAGCGGTCACGATGCCGAGCGTACCTTCGCTGCCGATGAACAGTTGCTTCAGGTCATAGCCGCGATTGTCCTTTCGCAGCGTGCGCAGGCCGTTCCAGATGCGGCCGTCGGCGAGCACCACCTCAAGGCCGAGCACGAGATCGCGCGTCATGCCGTAGCGCAGGACGTTGAAACCGCCGGCATTGGTGGAGACGTTGCCGCCGATCCGGCAAGTGCCCTGCGCGCCGAAGGTGATCGGCAGGATGCAGTCGGCCGCCTCGGCGTGGCGCTTGGCATCCTCGAGAATACAGCCGGCTTCCACGACCATGGCGAAATCGATCGGGTTTACGGAGCGCACCTTGTTCATCCGTTCCAGCGACACGACGATCTCGCCGCCGGGATAGCTCGGCACGGCCGCTCCGACGAGCCCCGTCAGCCCACCCTGCGGCACGACATGGATCTGCTCTTCGTGGCAGCGGCGCATCAACCGGCTGAGCTCGTCCGTCGATCGCGGCCGAGCGACCGCCAATGGCCGGCCATAATGGTCGCCTGACCAGTCACGGCTATAGCGTTCCATGGCCTTCGCATCCGTCAGGAACATGTCTGCCGGCATGGCAGTGACGAGGGCGGCAAGCGCTCTTTCCTGAAGGGGCGGGAGGGCATTCATTCTGTTGCTCCGGTTCAGCGGGAAAACATCTGGACAATTGGGTCACTTACATGGTTATCATACAACATCGGTTTTGAACATCAAGTGCAGGGACCTTTCCGCTGCTCCCCTTTCGCTAAAAACCGGTGTGAAAACGATAACTTGCAGGAGGACCCGTACTATGACCGCAGCGTCCGGCCAATTTCGAATGATGCACACCATGATCCGCGTTTTCGACCTCGACAGGTCGATCAAGTTCTATACCGAGCTCCTCGGCATGAAGCTTCTGCGCAAGGACGACTATCCCGGCGGAAAATTCACCAACGCCTTTGTCGGCTACGGTCCAGAGGAAACGGATACGGTCGTCGAGCTGACCTACAATTGGGGTCGTGAAGAGCCCTACGATCTCGGCACCGCCTTCGGCCACCTTGCGCTCGGCGTCAACGACATCTATGCCGTCTGCGCCGCTCTGGAGAAGCAGGGAGCGAAGATACCGCGCCCGCCCGGCCCTATGCTGCACGGCACGACCCATATCGCCTTCATCGAAGATCCGGATGGCTACAAGATTGAGCTGATCGGCCTCGACACGATGTAACCGTCGCTGCACCGTCCTGGGGCCGCGTCGGTCGACGCGGCCTTTTTCATGCGCAAATGCCGCCCCCGAACGCCCTGTCATTTGATGATCGCGATCTTGCTGCGATCGATGGTGACCGCAACAGCTAGGATGAGGACGGCACCGAAGACGACGTTCTCCGCGAAGATATTGATCCCGACGAAGGTCATGCCGATGCGGACGATCGAGATGATCAGCGCGCCGACGGCCGTGCGCGCCACGCCACCAAGGCCTCCCGTGATCGCCGTGCCGCCGACGATGACGGCGGCAATGGCAGGCAGCAGGAGCTGGTTGGCAAGATTGGGCGAGCCGCTCGACAGACGCGCGGCGAGGATGACGCCGGCAATGGCCGCCAGCATTCCCGAAATTGCAAAGGCGACGATCTTCGTCCGCTCGACATTGATCCCGGCCGCAATCGCCGCCGGTTCACCGGCGCCGACGGCCAGGCTGTGGCGCCCGAAGCGCGTATAACGCAGGCCGATATAGGCCAGGATGCCGATGACGGCTGCTATCCAGATGACGGTCGGCAAGCCGGCAAACGTTCCATTGATCCACGCGGTCTTCTCGCGGCCGCCTTCTTCGATGGTAATGGCGCGGCCGGCGGCGGCCCAAAGCGCGATGCCGGCGACGACGCCGCCGGTTGCAAGCGTTGCGACGAAGGACGGAACCTTCAGCCGGACATGGACGTAGCCGCTGAGGACACCGAAGATGAGACCCGAAAGAATGGCTGCCGGAAAGGCCAGGATGCCGATCTGCGGTAGCAGCTGAGCGAGGATGACGCTTGAAAGTGATGCGACCGACTGGATCGATAGATCGATGCCGCCGATGAGAATGACGAAGGTCACGCCGGCTGCCAAGATGAAGACGACCGCCGTGTTCGACAACAGAAGAAGCAGCGTGTCGCCGGAGAGAAAGCCGGGTGCTGCCACCTCGATGACAAGCACCAGCACGACCAGCAACGCGGGTGGTATCGCCCCTTGGACCCAGCCTGCGGCGATGAGCGCTTTAATATCTTTGAAGCTGTTCACGATGCTCTCCTCAAACCATCGCCCGAACCAGATCGACCTGATCCGGCTTGTTTCCCGGCGCCGCATCAAAATGCGCGGTCACCGCGCCGTCGCGCATGACAAGCACGCGGTGCGAAAGCCCGATCGTCTCCTCGAGCGTGTCGGAGATCAGCAGGATCGCGATGCCTTGCGACGACAATTCGCGAACCAGCTCGTAGACCTCCTCCTTCGCGCCGACATCCAGCCCGCGCGTCGGATGGTCGAGCACCAGGATGCGCGAACCGGCCGTCATCCAGCGGGCCAGCACCACCTTCTGCTGATTGCCGCCGGAAAGCTTGCGGCAGGCGATGTCGGGACCCGGAGCCTTGATACGCAGGCGCTTGATCCAGTCGCTGGCAAGACGGCGTTCGCGGCCGTAATCGATCGCGCCCTTGCGCATGACGGAAGAGAGATCGGCAAGCGTGATGTTTTCGGCAATGGAGAGAAACATCACCAGGCCTTCGACGCGTCTTTCGCGCGGGACATATCCAACGCTCTTGCGGACCGCCTGTTCGGGCGATCGAAAATGCACGGCTTCTCCATTGATCTTCAAGGTGCCGCCGGTATGCGTCAGGAAGCCGCCGATGGCGCGGGTGACTTCTTCACGTCCTGATCCGACGACACCGGCGATACCGACGATCTCGCCGGCGCGGATCTGCAGATCGACGTCATGGAATGCGCCTTCGATCGCCAGCCGGCTGGCATCGACGACGATCTCGCTCCGTGGTGGGATCTGCTTGTCCTCTTTATAGTAGGTTGCCTGCAGGCCGCGGCCGACCATGATTTCGTGCAGCTGCGGCCCGGAGACATCGGCCGCCCTGTGCTCGGCAACCACCTGCCCATCCTTCATGGTGTAGACGCGGTCCGAGATGCGCAGGACCTCGTCCAGGCGGTGCGAAACGAAGACGAAGCTCGCCCGGGACTTCAGCGACCGCACGCGCTTGAACAGCACGTCGATATCGCTGCCACTCAGCACGGATGTCGGCTCATCGAGCAGAATTACCAGCGGGCGTGATACGCTTTCCTCAAGTGTCAGCGCCTTGGCGAGTTCGACCATCTGGCGAGCGGCGAATGTCAACTCCGAGGTTCGCGCTGTTACGTCGATATCGACGCCGATCTTTTCCAGCTGCCGCCTGGCCGCCGCCCGCATGCCTTTCCAATCCATGATGCCGAAGCGAACGAACCGGTCTTCCTGGCCGAGATAAATGTTTTCCGCCACGGAGAGATTGAGCAGCAGCGACTGCTCCTGAAAGACCATGCCGATGCCGTGCATGGCGCCATCGCGCGCATTGCGCAACCTGAGCGGCTGGCCGTCGAGCATGAGCGTTCCACTGTCGGGCTGGTGGGTTCCAGCGAGGACGCGCATCAGCGTCGACTTGCCCGCTCCGTTTTCACCGATCAGCCCGACGACCTCGTTCGGCCTGATTTCGAGCGAAACGTCTTTCAGTGCGTGAACACCCGCGAAGGATTTGCTGATTTCTTTGGCTGACAACATGGCGGTCACTTCACGATCTGGAGGCGCAGGCGGTCGAGGGAAAGCGCGACGGCGGCGATGATCATCAGCCCTTGCACGGTCTGCTGCACATAGGGAGAGACGCCGAGCAGGATCATGCCATTGCTGAGCACGGTCACGATGAGCACGCCGATCAGCGTATTGACGACGCCTCCTTCCCCGCCAGTCAGCGCCGTGCCACCGACGACAACAGCGGTGACGGCCGCAAACAGCCGACCGTCCGCAATGACCGCGTCGGACCGACCAAGCTGGGCGGCGGCAAGCACACCGGCCACGCCGAAGAAGAAGCCCGCCAACCCGAAGGCCATGATGCGCACCCGGCGCAGATTGATGCCCGAAAGCTCGGCCACGTCCTCGCCACCTCCGATCGCCACGATGTGTCGCCCAAGACGCGTATAATATTGGACCGTGCAGGCAAGCAGGAAGGCCGCAAATGCCACCCATACCGCGAGCGGCAGGCCGAGCACGCGCATCAGGGCGAGATCACGGATAGATGGGTCCATCAGGCGCACGGCCGAACCGCCGAGCATATAGACGGAGATGCCAAGCCCGATGAACCAGACACCGAGCGTTGCCATGAAGGATGGTATTCTCAGGAACGTCTGGATGATGCCGGTCGCAAATCCCATCAGCGTGCTGGCGGCGATCGCCGCGATGACCGCGAACCAGCCATAGGAGTTGGCATTGACATCATTGGTCGCCAGAAGCACGGTGACCATCGCAGCGACCGACAGCGACCCTTCGACCGACAGATCGATGCTACCGAGCATGATGATGAAGGTCAGCCCCATGGCAAGCGTCAGCGGCACAGCGGCGGAATTCGCGACACGCACGAGATTGCGGAGTTCGATGAAATTCGGATTTGCTATGGTGATGAGAATGCAAAGCGCAATCAGCACCAGCGCCGGGGCATGGGAACGCCAGCGCTTCAGATTAAGCTTGTCCACCAGGCGGCTTCCAGACGTCGGCATGGCACCTGCCCGCTTGCTTTTCGTGATAGTTTTGATGTTCTCGACGTTGATGGTCAACGGACATACCTCGCTGCGTCATCCGGAGAGGGCTGGCAGGTGTCGCAACATCTGCCAGCCACGAGGCAGCCACGGGAGGAGCCGCAAGCTGCAAAGGGAGACTACTGCCGGGCTAGGCGCGAATGGCGCCCGTGACGCGGCCCCAGAGATCGTTCCAGTCGAGCGTCGGATGCGAGTCGATGTTGTTCTTGTAGTAGTCCTCGACATTGTCCTTGGCGATCAGCACGGCCTTGCCGTAGAACTCGCGATGCTCGGGCGGCTCCTTGGCGGGGTCGAACTTCTTCTGCAATGCAGCGAGGCCGATGGCGAGCCCCATGCCGCCCTGCCAGAACGGATCTGATGTCACGGTGCAGGCAAACTCGCCCTTGCGGACCGCATCGACTGTCGCCTTGATGCCATCGACTCCGACGACCGGAACCTTGCCGGCGAGATTTTCGGCGCGCAGCGCTTCCAGAGCGCCCGTGCCCATATCGTCATTGGCGGCCCAGACAGCCTTCACGTCGTCGCCGAAGCGCGTCAGCAGATTGCCCGTCAGGTCGTAGGCTTCCGATGATTTCCAGTTGGCGACCTGGAAATCCAGCAGCTTGATATTGGGATTTGCGGCCAGCGCCTCTTCCAGGCCCTTCTTGCGCTCGATCGCCGCCGTATTCGAAATCTGTCCGCCAAGGGCGATGATGCCGCCGGAGCCGCCGATCGACTTGAACAGGATTTCGGCAATCTGCTTGCCGCTGGAAATGCCGTCGAACTCGATGTGCGAGACGTAGAAGGGATTGAAATCCTTCGGGTGAAGGTCGTCGGGCTTGTTCCACTGCGTCACGACGTAGGCGCCGGCCTTGGCGCAGGCCTCCACGATCGGCCGTGCGTCGGGCGTATCGTTCGGGTCGGAATTCAAGACCATGTTGCCGCCGGTCTTGGCGAGCATGGCCTTGATATCGGCAATGCCCTTTTCGCTGTTGCCCTCGGAAACCAGCGTGACGTGGTCGAGCCCGACGGCCGACGCAAAGGCCTCTGCCCCCGTCTTCCAGACCGCATGATAGGGATTGGACAGCGAGCGGATCGAGGTGACGAGCGTCGGCTTGTCCGCGGCGAAGAGTTGTCTTGGCAGTGCGGCGACCGTGGCGCCTGCCGCCACGGTGGCGAGAAACGATCGGCGGTTCATGCTGGCGAAACGCGAATTTGTCCTGTCAGTCATTCGAAAACCTCCCTTTGAATGACGAGGATCGGATGCCGTCCTTCTTCCCGCGACATCCAGATCTGAAGCACGACAGTCGTAGCATTTGTACGACAACCCTTCAAGACTATAACCGTACCCTTTCTCTTGACGAGGGACAAGAGACTTGAGATTGTGCAGCCGAACTGATGGCCGGACGAAGAGGAATTCCCGGCATCTGCGGAGGAGAGAATGCCCGATTATATCATCGTCGGTGGCGGCTCGGCGGGATGCGTGCTGGCTGCACGCCTGAGCGAAGATCCGGATGTTTCCGTCACCTTGCTGGAGGCCGGTCCGCGCGACACGAATATGTATATTCACCTCCCGGTCGGTTTCTTCAAGATGACCGCAGGCCCGTTGATCTGGGGTTACGAGACGATCGCCGGTCGCGAGATCGCAGGCCGCACGATGGTCTATCCCCAGGCCCGCGTGCTCGGCGGCGGCAGCTCGATCAACGCCCAGGTCTTCACTCGCGGGTGCCCCGAGGATTATGACGCCTGGCGCGATCTCGAAGGCTGCCAAGGCTGGGGCTATGAGGATGTGCGGCCTTATTTCCGCAAATCCGAAGGCAACGACACGTTCGGCGGCGCTCATCATGGCACTGAAGGTCCGCTCGGCGTGAGCTCGCAGAGCCCTCACCCACTGACACGCACGTTCGTGCGCGCGGCACAGGAAGCAGGCCTTCCCTTCAATCCCGACTTTAACGCCGGATCGCAGGCTGGAGCCGGCTTCTACCAGACGACGACGCGCAACGGACGGCGCAGTAGTACGGCCGTCGGCTATCTGAGGCCGGCCTTGGGACGCAAGAACCTGACGGTGCGGACAGACACCGCCGTCAACCGCATCGTCATCGAAAATGGCTGCGCCGTCGGCATCGAAATCATCGAGGATGGTCGTCCGGTGCTGCTGAGGGCGGAGCGCGAAGTCATCCTGACGGCGGGCGCCATCGGCTCGCCGAAGATGCTGATGCTTTCGGGCCTCGGACCAGCCGATGAATTGCGCGCGCTTGATATCGACGTCATCAGAGACCTCCCGCAGGTCGGCAAGAACCTGCAGGATCACATGGATGTCGATGTGCTGGCCGAACTGAGCGGACCTTACGGAATTGACCGCTACAAGAAGCGCCGCTGGCAGATTGCCGCTGGCATCGAGTATGCCTTGTTCCGCAAGGGACCGGTCGCATCCAATATCGTCGAAGCGGGCGGCTTCTGGTGGGGCGATCGTAACGAGAAGACCCCTGACATCCAGTTCCATTTCCTTCCCGGCGCCGGTGTCGAGGAAGGTATTGGCGGTGTTCCCGGCGGCAACGGCTGCACGCTGAATTCCTACCATGTGCGCCCGCGCTCGCGCGGACAGGTGAGCCTACGCTCCAAGGACCCGCGTGCCGCGCCGGCCATCGACCCCAATGCCTTTGCCGAACCCTATGATCTCGAACGCGCCGTCGACGGCATCAAGATCAGCCAGGAAATCCTTTCGCAAGCAGCCTTCACGCCTTTCATCAAAAAGCTGCATCTGCCGGATGGAAATATTCGTACTCAGGCTGAATACCGGGAGTTTGCACGGCAATATGCACGCTCCGCCTATCACCCTGTCGGGACATGCCGCATGGGCGGCGCGGGCGATGCGGTCGTCGACCCCGAACTCCAGGTTTGGGGCATCGATCGACTAAGGGTTTGTGACAGCTCGATCATGCCCCGGCTGATTTCGTCGAATACCAATGCCGCAACCGTCATGATCGCGGAAAAGGCCGCGGATATTCTAAAAGGTATCAGGCAGACCCGACCTCAGCACGATTACGTATGAAAATGGGCGGAATGCGGCTTCCCTACCCCGCAGCAGCAATCGCACGCTTGCCAAGACCTGATTTGACGATGTGGATCAGCTCCTCCTCGCTGGTCTCCGATGTCGAGGCGTCAAGCACGATCTCGCCGGCATGCAGGAAGTTGATCCGATCGCAGACCTCGAAGATCTGATTGTAGTTGTGAACGATCAGCACGACCGAAACCTCGCGCTGGCGCCGCAAATTCTGGATCAGCCCGAGCACATGGGCACTCTCGCGCACACCCAGTGCCGCGAGAGGCTCGTCGAGGATCAGCACGGTCGGCGAGGAATAGATGGAGCGCGCCACCGCGATGCACTGGCGCTGGCCGCCCGACAACATGTCGACCGTGCTGTTCACACTGGGGATCGAGATGCCAAGCGTATCGAGATAGGTGCGTGAAAGCTGCCGCATACGCTGATTGTCGAGCAAGTTGAGCCCAAGGAAGCGCTTGCGCTGTTCGCGCCCGAGGAACATGTTGTGATAGACGCTGAGATCGCCGATGAGGGCGAGGTCCTGATAGACGGTTTCGATGCCGAGCGCGCGCGCGTCACGCGGCGATTTGAACCCGACCTCGGCTCCGCCGAAAAGCATCTTGCCGTGATCCGGCGTGTGGAACCCCGACATGATCTTGATCAGCGTCGATTTTCCCGCGCCATTGTCGCCGACGAGCGCCAAGACTTCCCCCTTGCGAAGCTTGAGGCTGACATCGACAAGTGCCGTCACCGGCCCGAAACTCTTGCTGATATGCTGCATCTCCAGAATGACCGATGCGTCTTCGGCCAGGGCGGGAATGGGTTCGTCTGTCATTTGCGCCTCCGTGTGCGCAGTCTGTCGACCTGAACGTTGAGGATCATGGCGGCAACGATCGCACCTCCGAGATAGATATCGGAAGTCGTCGCCTGCGCGCCGACCATGACGAGGCCGTTGTTGAGCGAGGCGACCATGAAGGCGCCGATGAGCGAGCCGATTGCCGTCCCGGAGCCGCCAAGCAGGGATGTGCCGCCAATGACGGCGGCGGCGATCGCCTGAAGCGTCAGAAACGGGCTGCCGGCCGTCGGATCGGCGGACGAAAACTCGGCCGTGTTGATGATGCCGGCAAATGCCGCGATGCCGCCGGCAATCATGAAGTTGTAGATCTTTATCCAGTCGGTTCGGATGCCGATTTCGCGCGCGCCGGTAATGTTGCTGCCTGTTGCGACCGTGTGGAGGCCGAAGCGTGTCTTGGTCAACACCAGCGCCAAGGCGAGGACCACGAGCAGCGCCCACAGGAACGGCGAGAATGCCGTCAGTCCATGCAATGAAAACAGTGTGTCGCCAGGCGCATAGAGGCTTTCGCCGAAGATCGAATTGAACGGCTCTTCCACGGGCGCGACGATCGGCTGGCTGTCGTAGATCGAAACGGTAATGCCCTGCAGCAGGAAGAGCGTGCCGACCGTGGTAATCAGCGACGGCACACGCATCCTGACCGTGATGTAGCCATTGATGAAGCCGATGGCGACGCCGAGAACAATGCCGATGATGGCGCCGGCAAAAAGCGGCAACCCCCAGGTGACCGACATCAGCACCATCAGATAGGACGCGAGCGAGAAAGTGCTGCTCAGCGACAGGTCGATCTCGCCTGTTATCATCAGCATGACTTCGGCGACCGAGATCATGCCCAGCCGGCCCGTGTCGCGTAGGACGACACTCATCAACGGGGTCGTCAGGAAGCCGCCATTGCTGCCGATCTGGAAATAGATGACGAGCAGCACGGCGACAACGGCAACACTTGCTTCCTTGTAGCGGGAAAATATCGTCGCCGCCCTGCTGCCCATCGTCGGACGGGGCGGCGGGACAGCAACGATATGATGGGCCTTTTCGAGGCCTCCTGGCTCCACATTCATTGGATAAACGACCTCATTATTGATGGCCGGTGCCATGGCCGGCAGGCAAGCGCACGACCGGTATCGGCCGTGCACTCCGGTTCAGCGGACTTGCTCACTTCGGCTCGTCGCTCGTGCGGCCTTCGAAGCGCGTCTGGCCGAGATATTGGTCGACATTGTCCTTCGTCACATAGGCCTGGCTAGTGTCACTGTTTGCCGGACCGACCAGGCCGCCGGAGACCTTGTAGAGGAACATCTGCTGCACCGGCAGGAAGCCCTGCAGATAGGCCTGCTGGTCGGTGGTGAAAGTCACGTCGCCACTCTTGATGAAGGTCAAGGTCTGCGGGAAGAGATCGAAGCCGGCGACCACACCACCCTTTTTTGCCAGACCATATTTGTTCGACACGAAACCGCAGGCATAGGTATCGGAACCGCCGGTGCCGAACATGCCCGCGACATTCTGATGGCTCAGATAATAGGATTCGACACGTGAGATTTCCGTCTGCGGGTCCGGGCCGGCATTGACGACATCATAGGTGACGCCGTTGCCAAGATCCTTGATCGCCTGGATGTAGCCGTCGAGACGAGGTTGCGTATTGAGCGAACCGGGAACACCGATCGTCAACAACACATGCGCCTTGGGCGGAAGCAGCTTCAGCCATTTCACCGCGCTGTTGTAGCCTGATTGGAACAACGGCTGGCCGACGTAGGAAAGGCGTTTGTTCGGGCTTCCCGTGGGGACATCGGCGTTAAAGGCGATGACCGGAATGCCGGCCGCCATCGCCATATCCGTCGCGGCATCGAAAGCCTTCGGATCGACGAGACAGACCGCGATACCATCGGCCTTCTGAGCAATCGCCGTCTGCATGGCGCTCACCATTTCCGAGACGACGTTCTTCTGTGAGCCCGTCCACTGATAGCTGGCGCCGAAGGCCGCGCAGGCATCCTGGATACCGTAGATGCAGGGCGTGAAGAACTGATCAAGCGTCACATGGCAGACGAAGTAAAACTTGAAAGGCTTCTTCGGCAAGCCAGCACTTGCCTGCGCCGCCGCCTGGGCCATGGCGAAATCGGGATTCGAGACCAGGGCGGCAGCGCCACTGGCCAATGCCGCGGCACCAAGACCGGTTTTCGCCGCAAGGCCGAAGGCTTGTCTGCGGCTCAGCAGCCGCCGTGCATGGAATTCGTCATTCTCATCGTGACCGTCATTCACCACTGCAACCTCCCTTTGACGATCGGTGCCACACCTCCCGTGCGCTTACCATCGTACGGTTACATTGTTGTACGACAACTTCTATGTCAATATGATTTGGTGACGCGTAGCAAAACGGCGCCTTCGCTGGCGTCACAAAATGGTGAAATCGAAAACAGGCAGGAAAATCAAATGCCGAGGTTGGAAGAAAGAAACGTCACGACAAGCGGGCTGGCGGTCACCACAATGGGCTTGGGAGGAACGGGGCTCGGCAATATGTACCGCGCCACCGACCCCAGGGTCGCCCACGACACGGTCCACGCCGCCTTCGCAAACGGCCTGCGCTATTTTGATACCGCGCCGGTCTATGGCTTCGGCCTTGCCGAAACGCGCCTCGGTGAAGCGATCAGAGCGCTGCCGCGGCGCGAGATCGTCATTTCCTCCAAGGTCGGTTACGATCTGGTTCCGATCCCTGAAAGCGAGGTCAAGCCGGTTCTCTGGGATGACGCTCCTGCCTTTCGTGCCGACTTCGACTATTCGCGCGATGCAGTGCTGCGCTCGATCGAAAGCTCGCTAAGGCGGCTTGGAACCGACTATATCGACATGCTGGCGATCCATGATCCCGATGAGGCGATCCATTTCGCAAAGGGAGAAGATCCCTATGCCCGCAGTCGCTTCCAAGAGGCGATGGACGGCGCCTATCCGGTACTGGACGAGTTGCGGTCGCAGGGCGTAATCAAGGCGATCGGTGTCGGCATCAACCAGTGGCAGATGCTTTCGGATTTCGTCGAGGCTGGGCAGTTCGACTATTTTCTTCTGGCCGGGCGCTACACGCTTCTGGAACAGGAGCCGCTCGCAACGCTTTTCCCGGCCTGTGAACGAAAGGGTACGAGGCTTGTGATCGGCGGCCCCTACAATTCCGGCATTCTGGCAACCGGCGCCGTCCAGGGCGCGACCTTCAACACCAGGAACGCACCGCAGGATGTGCTTGAGCGCGTTGCGCGGCTGAATGCCGTGTGTGAGAGCCACAAGGTTCCTCTGGCGGCCGCGGCCCTTCAGTTCCCGCTCGTCCATAAGCTCGTCGTCAGCGTGATACCGGGTGCGCGTTCGGTAGCCGAGCTCGAGCAAAACCTGCAATATATGCATTGGTCGATCCCGGTAGGGCTCTGGTCGGACCTTCGCAACGAAGGCCTGATCGACCCAGCCGCGCCGCTGCCAAACGGCGCCGGCTGACGGCGCGCCGATCTGCAACGCCACCTGAAACACGGTCACCGCAAGAATCAGGATAAAGTACGGGTGCGCAAATCAGGTCTACTGGACGTCCTTGACGCTACGCTCTTTGGGCAGGCGCCTTGCTCAAGATATACAGCCAGAAACAGGGGAACATATGCCGCAAAGAAGCTGTTCTTGAAGCCGGACTGAATGAAGATCGGCTGGTTCATGGTGAAGAGAAAGATAAAGGAAATCAGGGTGGTGGCGAACGCGCTTCTGCTTTCTCTTCTTACAACGCCATAGAGGATCCATCCGGCCGCAAGGCTAACAGCCATGTCGAGAATTCGTAAAAAGATCAAATGATTGAAGGAAAGCGCAAAGGACCACGACAAAAGCACCGGGTAGAGCATCAGGGCGCCGGTATCGGGTAATCCCTGCCCTTTGGCCAACGTCGCATGCGCGATCTGCGCAAAATATGCGTAGACCCCCTTCATCTGTGGAAGGGGGACTTCCCAAAACCGCCAGGCGCGGAAGCACTACGGCAACGAAGACCACCACCGATCGCACGATGAAATTGAATGGAACCCGAACGGTCGTCTGACCTGGAAATTTCATACCTATGCGTCGATCCAGAAATGCATGACGTCAGCAGCATATGCCGCACGCCCCCTAATAAACGTTCTATACGGGCTCTGCGTCGTGGAGTCATGCCCGGCATTGGTGCGCGGATCGCTATTTGAAATCAACTCGAGTCTTTGGTGGCGTTGGTCGCTTGTTGACAATCCCGTTATCTTGTTACGAGTCGACATGCACGGTGAAAAGGTCCATCCGGCTTGACCCTACCCTATTCGAAGTTCCAGGCACGCCTCACAGAGAGACGGGACTCCAGAGGAAAAACAACTGCATGAACATGAGCATAGTCACCGCGGCGTCGCACATTCAGCTTAACGATGTCATCGACCTCATCGACCTCATCGGCCCCGCACCTTCCCTTTCAGGGCACGGCGATATCGGTGGCATTGCCATAAGCTATAATAAATATCTGCGGGCAGTTTCGGGGGCAGATCGATATCGAAGGTCGTCAGCAGGGAAATCTTAAAAACACTGCGACGATTTCAGCTCTATCCCCGTTATCCAAGCGGACAGTGATCCCGACTCCGTGACCGGAAAAATCCTTACGCTCGCTATGTGCCTGATTCCGATAGCAATTCTCGGAATTTCTAACATTCAGGATAATACTCCCATCTTTCCGGTTACTTGACTCTCTAAACCATCTAGAACGAAAATAGAACATTCGCATTCTGGCTGACATGATGTGGGCTTGAACTCGACGCCAACACGACCTTGAAGGGAGCCGTGAACGATGATTGCTGTCCGTGAAAGGGCGATCTCCGATCTTCGCAAGCGGATCTCGACCCTGGGGGCATCCGCCAAAGAGGCCGGCTGTCTTACCTTCGGAGTGCCGGAGATCGACGGCATCCTACCTGGCGGCCGCCCACTGACCCGAGCATCGGACTACCCGCTGTCGGCCCAAAATCAGCCATTCCACCGAGATCAAGCCGATGTATGTTGTTGAAAAATTTGAGGTGGAGCACTTTTTGCAATAACAGGGTCGTGAGGCCTGATCCGTTCAATAGCAAATGTTAAAATCTGTGCTCCTTGCCGGTCAAAGGTGTGGCAAACAAGGCCTCGCCAATCTGGATCGGCCGATCCCCGTCGGTACGCGCGACGAGTGAAGTCAGTTCGGGGACGTCCAGATGGACGACCGTATCCGCGCCGAGCCGTTCGATATGGCGCACTCGCCCTTGCCATTTTCCCTCCGCAGGAGAAAGCGAGATATGTTCCGGACGTATCCCGTAGGTTCTGCACCCCTCCTTGGCCGCAACTTCGCCGTCAAACAGGTTCATTTTCGGCGATCCGATAAAACCTGCGACGAAGGGCGTGGCCGGGTTGTGGTAAAGGGTCATTGGCGTTCCGATCTGTTCGATCCGGCCACCATTGAGCACGACGATCTTGTCTGCCATCGTCATCGCCTCGACCTGGTCATGGGTAACATAGATCATCGTTGCTCCGAGCTTGGCATGAAGTTCGGTCAACTCCATTCGCATCTGCGATCGCAGCGAGGCGTCGAGATTGGAGAGCGGTTCGTCAAACAGGAAAACCTTTGGATTGCGAATGATTGCCCGACCGATCGCGACGCGTTGCCGTTGGCCACCGGACAATGCCCTCGGCTTTCGATCCAGCAGATGCGAGAGCTGGAGAATATCAGCGGTCTGGCGAACCTTTTCCTGGATCTCGACCTTCGGGCGCCTGGCAAGCGAAAGACCGAAGCCGATGTTTTCGCTGACCGTCAGATGCGGATAGAGCGCGTAGGATTGAAACACCATTGCGATGCCGCGCTCCGAAGGCTCGGCGTCCGTTACGTCCTTGCCATCGATGGAAATCCTGCCCGAGGTTGAGGTTTCCAATCCCGCGATCATGCGCAGAAGAGTGGACTTTCCACAGCCGGATGGGCCGACGAAGACACAGAATTCCCCGGCTTCGACGGTCAGATCGACACCATTCATCACGTTCAGGCTGCCGAAGTCCTTGCGGATATTCTGAAGAACGACACTTGCCATGGTTTATCCTTTCACCGCGCCGGCCGTCATGCCTGCCACGATCTGCCTGTTGAAGAATACGAAGACGATGAGCGGCGGGATCGTCACCAGTAGAATATTCATGAACAGAAGATTGTACTGCGTCTGAAACTGCCCCTGAAAATTGTAGAGCGTCAGCTGCACCGTTACGTTTTCTCTGCCGGGCAGGTAATAGAGAGGGTTGGTGAAGTCGTTGAAGATGGCGATCGACTGCACGACGATGATGGTCACGGTCACCGGCTTGAGCAACGGCAACACGACGCGAAAGAAGATCTGCAGCGGCTTTGCCCCGTCGATGATTGCCGCTTCATCGAGATCGCGGGGAATTGTCGCGATAAAGCTGCGGAACATGAGGACGGTGAAGGCAAGACCATAGGCGACCTGTATCAGTATCATTCCCGATATGGACTTGAACAGGCCGATCGACTGAAGCACCCAGATGGTTGGCACAACGGCAGGCGGGATCATGAGGCCGGCGAGAACGCAGCCGTAGATAAGTCTGTTCCAGCCTGATGGGCGACGCTGCAAAATATAACCAACCATGGCGCCAAGAAGAACAAGCAGTGAAACGGCAGCAACAGTGATGATGGTTGAATTGAAATATGCCAGTAGAAGCATGTAGTTTCGCGTTTGAATGACCTCGATGAAATTCTGCCACAGGTTCCATTCCTGGGGCAGCGTGAAGGTCAATGACGCGGCATCCTGCTTGGTTTTGGCAGCAGTTATGAAGATGAATAGGAAAGGCAGGACGAATATCAGGCCACAAACAGCCAGCGCGATAATACCGATATAGAGCTGACGGCGGGTCAAAGGTCCACCTCCCTGCGGTTAAACCAGGCCGTTATCGGTAGAATGATCGCACCGATGAGGATGAACAGGATGACATTCCCAGCCGTCGACAAGCCGTAGAATCCGGCCTGATACTGCTTGTAGATGACGCTTGCCAGCACATCCGAGGAAAAGCCGGGGCCACCGCGCGTCATTGCCCAGATGAGGTCGAAGCTGCGCAGCCCACCGATCAGCGACAGGGTGACGACGGTGATCGTCGCCGGTTTCACCAGAGGAACGGTGACGCGGAAAAACATCTGGCGGCGTGTCGCGCCGTCGATCCTGGCGGCTTCGTAGTAGTCGGGGCTGATCGAAGCGAGACCGGCAATATATATGACGGTTGCCAGGCCAATACCCTTCCAAAGGTCGACGAAGACAATCGAATAGAGCGCCAATGCCGGGTCGGTCAGCCAGCCGGGTCCGTGAATGCCGATGGCGGCGAGCGTGACATTGATCAGGCCGCGGGTCGGATGCATGAGCACGGAGAATGTGATGCCGACACCGATCGTGGAGACGAGAACCGGAAAGAAGATCACCGTGCGCAACAGGCCCTGCGCCCAGATGCCCGAGGTCAAAAGAACAGCCAGCAGCAGACCCAGGATCGTCTTCGTGCCGGAGGTCATGACCGCATAGATGATCGTGTTGACCAGACCCTGGATCAGAAATGGTTCCCGGAAGAACTGGCGATAGTTGTCCAGGCCGATGAACTGGGTGGTAAAGAGATCCCAGCGTGTCAGGCTGAACCAGAAGGAAGCGACAGTCGGCACCAGAAAGAGAACCGTGAATATCATGGCTGCCGGCAGGACGAACCAATAGGGATAGGGTGATTTGCGTGTGGCCATGGAGCTACCTTGTGCCCCCACCCGGACAGGTGCCGGGCAAGGGATCGGCTGGGAGTTTACCAGTTGGGCAGTCCAAGTTGCTTGGCCTGCTTTTCGACGTCCTGATCATAGAGGGCCGCGGCATCCTTGGCGGAGCGAATTCCGGTCCCGACCTCAACCGTGATCTGCTCGAGGGCGGGCCCCTTGATCGGCGACAGAAACTCCAATGCCGGAGTTGCGTGCCCTTCTGTCTCGAAATACGGCAACATGTCGGAAACGACGGGTGGAATGTCCTTCGGCAGCTCGCATCCCCTCACGAGATAGGGACCGGAGGGAACTGCCTTGGCCATCAGGTCGCAGGCTTCCTTGGAGCCGACCCAGTCGACGAATTTCTTGGCCTCCTCGACATGGTCCGATTTCGCGGAGACATAGAGTGCGGCGGGCATCCAGACCGTCAGGCCATTCCTGGCGGCGTCGGTTCCGGGAAGAGCAAAAAAGCCGAGGTCCTTCAGATTATCGGGAAAATTCTGCTGTATGTTCCCGATACCGAAAGTGAGATTTGGATAGTGGGCGGCTTCGCCAGTCGCCACCATGCGCATGCCGTCGTCGAAGGTCGCCGCGCCGAAATCGGCGTTGAAAAATCCACCTTTGGCGACCTCTTCCAAATGTTCAAATCCTCGCAAGGCGGCGGGTGTATCTGCATATTTCCGCTTGTTGGCGGTGTAGTCGGCAGCAAAGTCGGGGATTTCGGCTTGAACATTGTGGAAATCGGCAAGCACGAAAAGCTGGGACGTCCAGGTCGTGCCGTAGGTCTGGGCGATCGCCACCTTGCCGGCCGCCTTGATCTTCTGGTTGTTGGCCATGAATTCCACCCAGGTCTTGGGTGGCGCAAGGCCAAGCTCGGCATAGATCTTGCGGTTGTAGAAGATGCCACCACCCATGGCCGGGCCGAACGGGATGCCGCGAACATGGCCGTCCGGGCTCGTGACGACCTTCTTGAAACTGTCGAGAATTCCGGCTTCTGAAGAAAGATCGTTCAGATCAGCCATCGTCCGTTCCGGCTTCAAGGCCTGAAACAGCGATCCGGCATTATATTGAAAAATATCGGCCATTTCTCCGGTTGCAAGGCGTGTCTTGATGATGTTGTCACCTTCCGATCCGCCGGCACGCTGTTCAACATCGAAGCTCACATCCGGATGCTTCGCCATATAGGCCTTGGAGACGGCGTCGAACGACGCGATAGATTCGGGATTGGTGTCAATCAGTACGCTGAGCGTCACGTCGGCATGCGCGACACCAGCCGCCAGCGACATCGAAATTGCCGCGAGGACCCACTTCATCACTCTCATGGTCATTTCCTCCTCCTGAAGACCGGAATGAATTGAGCTGCCTGCCTGCGGAACAAAGTGCCGCAAGCTGTCATGTCAGATGGCAAAGGTGATCGTGTATTCCCCCTCGCCCAGTTTGAATTCCCTGCCTGGTTCGATCTCGGCGCCATCCACCCGAAGCGACTTTCGACCCTGCCTAGCTTTCAGGTGTGCCGTTATGCCCTCCGGCAGCAGCAGACGGCATGTGACGGTTTCTCCCTTCACCGTCCATCCCGTCTCGATGCGTCCGAACCGCGTATCATGCCAGGCTGAGACCGGCGACAGCGCCGGCAGTATGGTGGGATCGAATGAGATTTCCTCGAAGCCTGGCGCGCCCTCCAGCGGCTTGATCCCGGCGACATCCTCGAAAAGCCATTGGCATACGGCTCCATAGGCATAGTGATTATAGCTGTTCATGTCAGGATCGTAGATCGTGCCGTCTTCGGCAAGCGCATCCCATCGCTCCCATATCGACGTCGCGCCTTGATCAACCTGGTATAGCCAGCCTGGCACCTTGCGATTGAGGAACATCTTTTCCGCAAGGTCATGCATGCCGAGCCGTGTGAGGGCCGGAAGCAGCGCCGGGGTTCCTATGAAGCCGGTGCCGATAACGCCATCGGTTTCTTCGGACACGCGCCGAAAATAGGCACGCGCAGCCTCCTCATATTCCGGCGGAACAAGACCATACAGGAACGCCAGGGCCCATGAAGTCTGATCATTGTGCGCGATACGGCCGGACGGCGTAAAGAACTCCATGTGGAAGGCGTCGCGGATCTCCGCCGTCCGGATCTCCAGGCGCTCCGCCTCGCCATGCTCGCCGAGGATGCGGGCGATCTTTGCCGTCAGCTGGGTAGAGATGAAATGATAGAGGGTCGCCGCGCAATCGTCCGCCACCGTCGGGCGCGGCTTGCGATTGTCGCCAACGGGCTGCAGCCAGTCGCCGAACGTAAAGCCCTGCGCTCCCCAGACAGCCGGCGGGCGGATGATCGGTCCGTTTGAAATGCCCCACAAATAGTCGAGCCAGCGCTGCATGGCCGGGAAGCATTCCTCAAGTACGGCAGCATCGCCATAATGGAGATAGAGCTGCCAGGGAATGATGACGATGGCATCTCCCCAACCGGTCGATCCCGCCCAGTCGCCACGACTGTCGATTGGATGCAGGCGCGTCGGGTCCGGCGAAAAATGCGAAATAGCTCCATTGGCGCGTTGGTCATGCATGACGTCGCGGAGGAATTTCCGCAGGAAGGATTGGCTGTTCGCCAGCCAACAGGCAGTTCCGGCGAAGACCTGCGCATCGCCGGTCCACCCCAGTCGTTCATCGCGCTGCGGGCAGTCTGTCGGCACCTCGATAAAGTTGGAGCGCTGCGACCAGATAGTGTTTTCGACCAGGCGATTGACCGCTGCGACGCCACAATTGAAACCGCCGGCGCTCACCGGAACGGATGATATCGGAACCATGGCGATGGCGACCAGCTCCGCCTGGCCGGTGATGCTGACGCGCGCATAGCGGAAGCCCATGAAGGTGAAGAGTGGTGCGTAAACCTCTTCCCCTTCTCCGGCGAGCGTGTAGATCAGCTCCGCCCGCGCGCTGCGATAGTTGCGATTGTCGAAAAATCGCTTGGGGCCGAGCACTTCGGAATGTTCGATGCGAAGCGTGGCGCCTTTCTCACCCTTCACGCGGATACGAATATAGGCGCCGGCGTTCTGGCCAAAATCATGGACGCTGCTGCCGTCGTCCTCGATCCAGCTATCGATCGGCGCGTGCTCAGGGAGTTCCTTGACGGCGTTTGTCTCATACGGAACGAGCAGCCTCTTGTCAAAGGTCAAAGGCTCTACGCCATAGCTGTCGCGCGGCGTGATGCGGGCGTCGTAGTCCTCTCCATAATAAATGCCGTTGCGGATGACCGGCGTAAAACCGCTCTTCCAGCTGTCGTCGGTCTTCAAAAGCGACAGGTCGTCGGCATTCAGCTCCGCAATCGCCGCCACCCGTTCGCCCCAGCAATTGAAGATTGGGTTAAGCGCCCATAGCAGCTGGCTGCGATACCATCCATCGCCGAGCCAGATCTCGATGCGGTTCTCGCCGGAGCGCAGATACTCGGTAACGTCGTAGGTCTGGTACGCGAGCCGATCATCATAGCAGGTCCAGCCCGGCGTGAGCAGATCGTCGCCCACGCGCTTGCCGTTGATGAAGGCACGATAGAGCCCCAGTGCGGAAATGCGCAAAGTCGCTTCGGTCGGCAGTTTTTCCAGCGTGAATTGCCGGGAGACGAATGTTCCCGCGGTTCCCTGACCGGCATCGCAAGCGGGCGCGATCATCGATGCAGCAAATTGGAATGCGGAATCGACATGGGTCTTGGCCACGGCTGCGCCGTGGTCTGAGCGAATTGTCATTGCATGCCTCCTCAGCCGCCTGTCCTCCGGCGGGATACGATTTTGTGTATCGTTCTATGTATATCATTCTACACAATCGATTGCAGCGCAAGGGTTTTGTGCCTATAATTTGCCTGGTTCGGGGATTGAGATAGTTTATGATGAAAAATCAGATTGTTAACGTGACGCAGGAACGGGTGACCATCCGGCATGTGGCAGAAGACGCAGGTGTGTCCGTTGCGGCGGTCTCGAAAGTTTTGCGTAATGCTTATGGCGTCAGCGACGGCCTGAGAGGAAGGGTGGAAGCCTCGATCGAAAAGCTTCACTATCGCCCATCGGTTGCCGCGCGAGCGATGCGTGGACGAACGCAGACCGTTGGCGTTCTGGTGATCGAACTATCGAACCCGTTCCTTCCCGGTGTCATCGAAGAGGCCAATGCCGCCCTCTCGGAAAATGGCTTCAAGGCATTGATCGGCATTGGGCGCTCCGCAAGCTCTATCGAAGCGTCAATGATCGAATCGATGATCGACAACCGGATGGATGGCGTCGTCATCATTGCTCCGCGCATATCCGGCAAGGTTCTGGAGCGCTATGCACGGCAGATTCCGATCGTCGTCATCGCGCATCATGAGCCGCATGCCGAGACCTATGATACCGTCAATTCCGACGATCTACGGGGCGGATATCTGGCTGTCGAGGCGGCCCTGCGGGCTGGCCATCAGGATATTGCCATGCTGAGCTATGATATCCTGGATTCGCCGGCGACCATCGTCGTCCTACAGCGCGAGGCGGGCTATCTCGACGCCATGAGGCAGGCCGGCCTCAAGGGACGAATCATCCGGCTGCCGCCGGTCGCCGTCGACCGGCAGGAAGCGATCCGGGGTTTTCTCGATTCAAAGGATCGCCCTCGCGCAGTTTTCGTGTGGTCCGATCTCGATGCCGTGCCCTTGATCAATGCAGCGCGGATAAACGCGGTTCGGGTGCCTGAAGATCTTGCCATCATCGGCTACGACAATTCTCCGATGGCCGCTGTGCCGCTTGTCGGCCTAACGAGCGTCGATCAGAACGCAACGCAGCTCGGACGGACGGCTGCGGAGGTTCTGCTCAGTAGGATTGACGGCCGCCGTGACGCCAGACATCTTCTGATCGGACCTCACGTGAAATTGCGTGGTAGCATTTGATGGGACTGATGTTTTTTGGCCGCTCGTCGCCGGCGAATGGGAAACTTGGTTCGACCTCTTTCAAGAGCAGGTAGGCCTAAACGGACATGGTATTGTCCTCATTATTGAAGCCCTTGAAAGTTGGCATCATTCTGCAGACTTTGACATCAAAGCTATCGTTTCCGTAGAAGTGATATCAATTCCAGCGGTTACCATTCGAAATCTTTCTGACGAAACACATCGTGCTCTGCGCTTGCGAGCGGCTCATCACGGCCGAAGCACGGAGACAGTGATCCGTGACATTATTGAGGCGTCTGTTCGTCCGCCCGAACGTGTTAAGCTCGGGTCTTTACTGGCGGCTATCGGTCGCGACGCTGAGCTTTCCGGCAGCGACGTTGAAGCCCTGCGGAAAAGTCGCGACAAGACGCCTGTTCAACCGATGACCTTCGAATGATCTTGCTGGGCATCAATGTTATATCCGAGCCGTGGAAGCCGGTTCCTGATGGGGTAGTGGTCGCCTGGTTGGACGACCAAGCCGTCAAAACGCTGTTTATTTCCGCAATGACGATTGCGGAACTTCGCTTCGGGCTCGCTGCCATGCCTTCGGGGAAACGGCAAACTATCCTCCGCGACCGTCTGGAGGGTGACGTGCTGCCTCACTTTTCCGAGCGCATTCCTTCGTTCGATCTGGCAACTTCGCAGTTTTACTTGGAACTGATGGCACGCGCTCGGGTATCTGGAAAAACGATCGGCACGGTTGACGGCTATATTGCCACCACAGCAGCGGCGAATCGCCTCGCAACTCGCGACACAAGCCCGTTCGAGACGGCTGGGTTGAAAGTGATTAATCCCTGGCTCCGATAATCGCGGAGGGGATTTAGGTTTCTCAGGTTCGTATCGGTTCAAGACCTGCGATTTGGACGATCGCTCGGCTATGTGGTTCGGTCCGATGTAGTCCTGTCTTGATTTGCAAAGGTGATGCGCATCTTGCGCGGTCGCGCAACGCGCGTCGAACCTGCTCCCAGTCTGGCCGCTGATCCTCCTTCAATCGAAGGACGTTTGTACGGCAGAAGCTCTCATTGATTAGCCAGGCTCATAAGCTCATGCAAATTGTTGCATCTAATCGACATGAGACAAGCGCTCTATGTTCCGTACCACAGAAGTCTGGACCAATCGAAGGATAGCCGGGCCGGCGACGTCGTGCGGTTGCAGGCGAGCGCCTTATGAAGGATGGCAATGAACTGGTTACAGGATGAGCTTTCGAAGATCGATCGAGCAGACGATCTGAAGATTGCGCCTTTTCGCGAGGACGGGATCACTTACGGCACTCCGACCTGGATCTGGGAGGTCGTGGTCGACAGTGGTCTTTACGTGCGTGGCTATCATGGTCAGGCGTCCCGCTGGTATCAGGCCGCAGTCCGCCAGAAGGCTGGCCGGATCATTGCAGCAGGCATGACGAGGGAGGTTGCCTTCGAGCCGATTGACGGGCTGATCAATGATCGCATCGACGACGCCTATCGCGCAAAATACGGCAAAAGCCCGTATCTGGCGCCCATGATCAGTGATCGAGCACGCGCGGCGACCGTGAGGATTACTCCGCGCAAGCAATACTGATCGCATAACGTTTACGGGCTCAATGGTCAGAGACACGGCGCGTCATCCGCATCCCGATGATGTCGCCTGTCCAACAGCAATCCAAAGAAAAGGACGCACAATATGATCAGGCGCAAACTGGGTCAGGGCCTTGAGGTTTCCGCCTTGTCGCTTGGCGCCATGGGCTACGGCAAGGCGCGCGAGCTCCCCGACCGGGCGGAGATGATTGCCCTTCTTCGCACTGCAGCCGAACGCGGCATGGATTTCTTCGACACGGCCGAGGTCTATGGCCCGTGGACCAATGAGGAGATGGTAGGCGAGGCGCTCGCCCCGGTTCGCAATCAGGTCAAGATCGCAACGAAATTCGGCTGGGATATCGACCAGGAGACCGGCCAGCATCGCGGCGGAGTGAATAGCAGACCGGCGCAAATCCGCCGCTCTATCGAAGGGAGCCTCAAACGGTTGCGCACCGACCATATCGATCTCTACTATCAGCATCGGGTCGACCCGGACGTGCCGATGGAAGACGTGGCCGGCACGGTGAAGGATCTGATTGCCGAAGGCAAGGTGCTGTGGTTCGGACTGTCCGAAGCCGGTGCCCAGTCCATTCGCCGAGCACATGCCGTGCAGCCGGTGGCCGTGTTGCAGAGCGAATATTCGCTATGGACCCGCGAGCCGGAGATAGAAATCATCCCGACGATCGAGGAACTTGGTATCGGGCTCGTTCCTTACAGCCCGTTGGGCAAGGGATTTCTGACTGGCAAGATCGACATCAATACCAAGTTCGACAGTTCCGATATCCGGGCGGACACCCCACGCTTCTCCGAAGAGGCTCGCATCGCCAACCAGAAGCTGGTCGACCTGATCCGCAAGGTTGGCGAGAAGCACGGTGCGACGCCGGCGCAGGTCGCACTTGCCTGGCTGCTGGCGCAGAAGCCTTGGATCGTTCCGCTGTTCGGCACGCGCAAGCTCGAGCGGTTCGAGGAAAACATCGGGGCATTGAATATCACCTTGGATCGGTGCGATCTCGATGAAATCGAGCAGGCCAACATCGTCATCCAGGGTGCTCGTTACCCCGAGGCCGTACTGCGCCGCTCGGGGCTCTGATCTCGCTGCTCACTTACGGGGGCAGTATCGGAACTGATCCCCGTTGCATAAGCGGCTCTAGCCGAAAGATGGCTTCTCACGGAATAGTCCGATCATGAGCCACACGACGATGCGATGGTCATCGTTGAGTGAACAATGCCAAGGAGATACCAATGAAGAAGATTCTCGCTGCTACGGCGATCTCACTGACGATGGGTGAGCCCGTTTTCGCTCAGGAAGGAACTGGCGGCGGAGCTACGCCAAGAAGTGCCTCGTCATTGTCGATCAGCGACATCCAGTCCGTGTCGCCGGCTCTTGGCCGATACGCTCAGGAGGATGTGATTGGAAACCTGTGGCAGCGACCGCAGCTCTCGCGGCGCGATCGCAGCATTGTTACGCTGTCCATCCTCATTGCCCGAAACCAGGCGATCGACCTGAAGCACTATCTGAACCTCGCTCTTGAAAACGACGTTACGCCGGCGGAAATCTCCGAGATCATCACCCATCTCGCATTCTATTCGGGATGGTCGAACGCGATGTCGGCCGTCGCCGCTACGAAGGACGTGTTCGCGGAACGTGGCATCACGGTCGAGCGGCTTCCATCGGCTTCCCCGCAATTACTGCCTTTGAATGAAGACGCGGAGCAGCAGCGGGCCACTGCGGTCGAGAAAAATGTCGGGCAGATCTCGCCGGGACTGGTGCAGTTTACCGCCAAGCCGCTATTTCTCGACCTCTGGCAGCGCCCGGGTCTTGCGCCGCGCGACCGAAGCCTCGTCACGGTAAGCTCGCTCATTGCGTCGGGACAAAGCGCGCAGATCGGCTATCATCTCAATAGGGCGATGGATAACGGCCTGACCGCGGATGAAGCAGGCGAGGTTATCACCCAGGCTGCCTTCTACGCTGGTTGGCCGAACGCGTTTTCTGCTTCGTCCGTCGTTGCTGAGGTGTTTCGCAATAGGGCGAAGTAAGCCCCGCCCAGATGCCCGCGCATCCAATGCAAAGGTGATCGCCTCGACGTCGCCGCTTGCTGCTATTTCATGGTCCGGCGTTTATAATTTACGTCTGGCCATGAAAGGAATCATGATTGGAGCGGCAGGATATCAATGATCTGATGGTGTTCCTGATGATTGCACGGGAACGCAGTTTCACGAAAGCGGCCGCTAAGCTCGGTGTTTCGCAGTCGGCACTCAGTCACACGATCCGTCAGCTCGAGGAGCGGTTGGGCGTGCGGCTCCTGACGAGAACGACGCGCAGTGTCTCGCCGACCGAAGCCGGCGAGCGGATGCTTGCGAGCATTGGTCCGCTCTTTGACGAAATCGGAACGGCGATCGATGAGCTCAACACACTGCGTGATAAGCCCGCCGGAACCATCCGGTTGACCGCAGGGGACTATCAGATCCAGCACTATATTTGGCCGAAGCTTCGCAGTTTCCTCCATCAATACCCGGATATCAGGCTCGAGCTTGATGTTAATTACGGTTTGCAGGACATCGTCCGCGATCGTTATGATGCTGGCGTGCGTTTTGGCGAACAGATCGCCAAGGACATGATCTCCGTCAGGATCGGGCCGGATGTACGCTTCGCAGTCGTCGCCGCGGAATCCTATTTTGCGTCTCGGGATATTCCGATCCACCCGAAGGAGTTGACCCAGCATCGCTGCATCAACCTGCGCCTGCCAACTCATGGCGGCCTCTATGCCTGGGAGTTCGAGGAGAACGGACGAGAGCTTAAGGTTAGGGTGGACGGGCAGCTCGTTTTCAACACGATCTATAATGTTCTCGAGGCGGCTCTCGACGGCTTTGGTTTCGCCTATGTCCCGGAGGATATCGCCAAGCCCTATCTCGAAACCGGGCGCCTTTGTCGGTTTCTCGAAGACTATTCGCCCTATTGGGAGGGGTTTCACCTCTATTATCCGAGCCGCCGCCAATCCTCTCCTGCTTTTTCCCTTCTTGTAAGCGCGCTGCGCCATTCAAGCTAATGAGCGGAATTCGCGGATCAGACAGGGTTCGGCCACACCAACGCCCATATCGTCGAGGCTTGGCGGACTAATGGATTTCTTGGCCGAAACGTTTCGGCAGCTCGCTCGCCAGGGCGTCGATCGCCAGCCTCGAGCGCAGCGGCAGATGCTGCGCCGCCGGCCAGACTGCGTAGGCTTCGACCGTAGCGCTTGGCCGGTCGGCCCAGAGTTCGACCAGATCGCCTGCGCTTATGCGGTCGCTGATGAGCCAGTGAGGCAGCCAGGCAAGCCCCATGCCCTCGACCGCGGCGTCCGTGATGGCCTCAAGGTCATCGAAACGCAGCCGGGAGGTGACAGGCACATCAATAAGGTTACCGGAGACATCAGGGAGGCGCCACGGCAGCGCATAGTCGTTGCGCCAATAAACGAGCACGTCGTGATCGGCGAAATCGGTAAGGGAGTGCGGCTGTCCGCGTGCCGCCAGATAGGCCGGAGAGGCGCACAGCACCTTGCGTTGGCTGACGAGCCGCCGTGCGCGCAACGAAGTTCCATTACCGAGTGCGCCGTTGCGCACGGCAAGGTCGAAACCATCGGCAATCATGTCGACCTGACGGTCATTGAAGCTGAGTTCGAGTTCAAGCTTCGGATGCTGGCGCGCATAGGCGCGCAGAATGGGCGCGACGCAGTAGCGGCCGAACAAGACGGGCAGCGACACGCGAAGTTTGCCCACGACCTCCCGCCGCCCCGTTTCCAACAGGGATTCGCCCGTGCGCAATTCCTCGATGGCCCGCAGGCATCGCTCGTAATATTGCTGGCCATCTTCAGTCAGACATTGCGTGCGGGTCGTTCGTTGAAACAGGCGGACGCCAAGCCGCTCTTCCAGGCGCGCAATGGCCTTGCCGACGGCCGAAGGGGTGAGGGAGAGCCGATCGGCCGCTCTTTTGAACCCGCCTGCTTCTACCGCCTCCACAAAAACTTCTATCCCGTCAAATCTGTCGCGCATGGCGAAACCTTTCAGACGCTTTTATGACGCGATTGCGGAACTGAAGGAAATAAACAAGTGAAAAACAATCGCCACTGATGAACTCTATTCTACGATATTGATGAGATCAGGCAAATGACATTTGCAGAGCGATCAGGGTCAATCGACCCAAATCGCCCTCCCGTCATGTGCATTCTCACTACAGAAAGACGATCAAGTTGTTGATTTCAATCGTATATGACAGTGGCTTCGGTCACACCGCGCGCGTCGCTGAGGCAGTGGCAGCCGGCATTGGCGAAGTATCGGGAGCTGAGGCAAAACTTATCGCCGTCGCGGACGGCCCGATGGACTGGGAGACACTCGAGCGAAGCGATGCCATCATCTTCGGATCGCCGACCTATAACGGCCTGATCAGCGCCAAACTCAAGCAGTTCTTCGAAGATTCGACCAAGGCCGCCTGGTCGGAGCAGACGTGGCGCAACAAGATCGCCGCCGGCTTTACCAATTCCGGAGCCCAGCACGGCGACAAGCTGAATTCGCTGGTGTCCATGGCGCTGTTCGCCGCCCAGCACGGGATGATCTGGGTGGGCCTCGATATGATGCCGGGCAACAGCAGCAGCACCGGTAGCGTGGACGATCTCAATCGGCTGGGAAGCTGGCTCGGGGTCATGACCCAGTCGAACGTGGACCAGGCGCCCGACTTGGCGCTGATCGGCAGCGATCTGAGGACGGCTCAGTATCTCGGCCGGCGCGTGGCGGAGACGACCAGCCGGTTTCAGCCTGCCTAACCGCAAAACCAAACCAGGGAATTTGACCATGAAACTGCTTTGCCTCGACGTCCCACAGCCCGGCGCCTCGCCGGAGAAGTATCAGCCGCATATGCAGGATGAGGCTCGCCACGCCTGGCAGATGTACAAGGGCGGCATCATCCGTGACATCTACTTCCGGCAGGACCGTCCCGGTGTCGCCATCATCGCGGAAGCCGCCTCCGTCGAGGCGGCCAAGGCAGCGCTTGCTGAATTTCCCCTCGCCAAGGCCGGCCTGATCGGCTGGGACGTGATCCCGCTCGGTCCCTTCACGAACTGGGAATCGCTGTTCGCCCCAGGCAACGTCTGATCTCGCGTATGCCTTCGGGCCGATTGAACGTTTCGCCTTGGAGCGGCGCGCGCCAGGGCATCGTCTCGGGCACAGAGATCATTTCCATTCAGAAGATCAACGAAGCCTATGAGCGCATGTTGAAGAGCGAAGGGAAGTATCCTTCGTCATCGACATGGCGTCGCTTAAATCCTGAGGAGACCGAACCGTGGCAAGCACGATCAAGCCCATCCTGTGCGTGGTGACCAGCCATCCGATCCGTGGCGACAGCGGCGAGCCGACCGGCTTCGCCATGGTTGAACTCACCCATCCGCTGGAAGTGTTCGAGGCAGCCGGCATCCCGGTGGAGGTCGCCTCGATCCGCGGCGGCCATCCGCCGATCGACTTCTTCGACCTGTCCGACCCGGTCAACGATCGCTTCTGGAAGGACAAGAAATTCCGCAGCGCGCTAGCTGACTCGTTGATCCTGAAGGATCTCGACCCGTCACGCTACTCGGCGGTCTTCTTCGCCGGCGGCCACGGCACGATGTGGGATTTTGCCGACAGCGAGGCCGTGCAGAAGGTCATCCGTGAGATCTGGGAGACGGGCGGCATCGTCTCGGCGGTCTGCCATGGCCCGGCCGCGCTGGTGAATGCGACGCTATCCGATGGCAGCTACCTCGTGGCAGGCAAGAGGCTTGCCGCCTTTACCGACGAGGAGGAAGCCGAGGTCAATTACACGAAAGTGGTGCCCTACCTTCTTGCGACCACTCTCAAGCAGCGCGGCGCGCTGCATCAGCCTGCGCCCAATTGGTCGGAAAATGTCGTGACCGATGGTCGCCTGATTACGGGCCAGAACCCGGCGTCGGCGCACGGCGTCGGCCAGGCTCTCGTCTATCAGCTGACCACGAAGCGCTGAAAGACGGCCCCGGCGAGAGGTGCGACAGGGCGAAGAGATGGATGGCGGTCTCGCTCCGGCGCGGCGGCCTCTCGTGCAGTGTTTGCACGAAAGCTGAAGCGACCGAGGGCGAAAATACAGAGGAACTCAACCAAATGAAGACCGTTGCTGCCACGTACAAGCAGGCGACCGCAGATGCTGAGATCCTTGCCCGATTGGCAGGTGCTTGGCAGCTGGTGGCGATCGAGCAGCCCGATGCGAACGGAGTGATGAGGACGGCCGACGCTGAAGGCCTCCTCGTCGTAACGCACGATGGCCACATGGCAGTTCAGGTTTGCAACCTTGAACCCAACCATGTCGACAGCCCGTATAGCAGCGGCGGATACGAAGCAAGCTACGGTACGATTGCGCTCGATATCCCGAACGGCATCTTCGTCTATCGGGTGGAAGGAGCCTTGGTTCGACAACTTGTGGGCCAGGATTTACCACGAGCATACAGCTTCGTGGATGGTCAGCTCATCCTCAGATCCACACGGGATGATGAAAAGTGGCGCGTCGTCTGGGGCCGCTGATGACACGAACCTAAGGACCGGGAGATGAAGATCATCGCGATCGAAGAACATGTCCTACCCAATGAGGTGAAGCAGGCGTGGACTACCATCCCCGGCGCCGATGACGGGACGCTCGGCCTTAATCCGGGTGTGATTGGCGAGCGGCTTGCAAATCTTGGAGAAGAGCGGCTGGCTCTGATGGACGAGACGGGCGTCGATGTTCAGGTTCTCTCCCTGACGGCGCCAGGCCTCAACCACCTCGGTCACCACGGCATCGATCTTGCGCGTCGTACCAATGATTTGCTGGCCGAAGCCGTCGCTGCCAACCCGTCTCGTTTTCAGGCCATGGCGGTTCTGCCATCCGCCGAGCCTGACGCGGCGGCGCTGGAGTTGCGACGATCCGTCGAGGAACTCGGCTGCAAGGGTGCCGTTCTTTTTGGGCGGGTCGGCGACAAAAATCTGGATAATGCGATCTTTGAACCGACATTCGCTGGCGCGGCCGAGCTCAATGTGCCGCTCCTGATCCACCCGCAGATTCCACGGACGAGCGTGCGCGACTCCTATTACGCGGGCTTCGGCGCTCCCGTCGATCTCGCCTTGTCCACATTCGCGCTGGGATGGCATTTCGAGGCGGGTATTCAGTTTGTGCGCCTGATCCTGGGAGGCGTATTTGACCGCTACCCGAAGCTTCAGTTAATCCTTGGCCACTGGGGCGAGCTGGTACTTTTCTATCTCGAACGGCTCGTCATGCTTGATCGGGTCTCCAAGCTCCAGCGGCCGTTCTTGGATTACATCCGCGGCAATCTTTACCTAACCGCAAGCGGCATGTTCAGCCCCACCTATCTGCGGCAGGCGGTCGACGCGGTTGGAATTGACCGCATCCTGTTTTCGACAGACTACCCGTACCAATATCGCCCTGGAGGCGATGCACGGCGTTTCGTCGCCGGTCTGGAACTCGACGACGCCGGCAAATCGAAACTTGCTTTTCAGAATTGGGAGCGTTTGACCGGCGACGGTCTCGAAGATCGAGGTCCTGCTGCGTCCGTGCACCCCTGACGAGCGCTGGTATGGACACTCTTGGGTCGATGCAGGCACTGAGCGCGTCTCGCGTCATACTGAGATGCCAGATATCTTCGCGTGACGGCTTCTTTCTACGCAACTGCCTGGCGCAAGCCGCCCAAATTTGCAGCCCCATCGCCGGATCGTTTTGTAAGACACGACAATGCCGCGCTCCAGAAACATTTCCTCGACCAGCCTCAGGCTCAAAGGGAATCGGAAATACAGCCACACCGCATGCGAGATGATCTGCGATGGAAAGCGACGATTCTTGTAACTGATCGTCGGGCAGCTCATCCTCGCCCAACTATCCGCCAACCGTTAAGCTACCGACAACGTAACATCGCCATCACGCTTAGTTCCTACTAAACGGCACAGGAAAACCGCTGCAACTGCAGCTGTCCCGGTGTTGGTTGCCGTCGCGGGCTCTCCGGTTCGGTCCATTGCAAGAGCGATCGCCTTCTGGCGGATTGAGGTGGATAATCTCGGCGCTCTTTGTTCCAAGCAAAATTCACTTAGATGCGAACAAGAGGTTGAAGCAGCCTTCCAAGGAAGCCATGAAACCGGACGTGTCCTTCGATGGCTGCCAACGAAATACATTCACCTTCGCTGCCTATAACCGGATGGTGATCCGTCTCGTCGTCGCCCTCGACAAAGTCTCCGGGCTGATAGCGATTAGTGCCATCGGAGAACGATCCCTTCAGAACCTGCGTTACTTCCAGATCCGTGTGACCATGCGCTGGCATGCGTTTGTTCGCTTTTACTTTCAGCAGGATGACGTTTGCCGCTGGCGCATGCGGCACGACAAGGCGACTAAGCTTGACCCCTGCCCCGATGGTGCGCCAGGGACCCACTTTGCAATCGCTCAATGCGCTTGGAAGGATAAGCCCATCGATGGAGATGGGTGACGGCCGGGGGTTGATGGTGGCCGCCCGATGGCTTGAGTCCAAGCGGGCAAGGGTGCGCTCGAGAGCATCCGACGACAGGGCCTCGGGTCGCGTCCGTGTCAGGATATCACCGCCGACGGCCTCGAAGGCCGCCACCCGCCCTTGACAAAATGGGCAACCGCTCAGATGGGCGGCAACCACGAGCGCGGGACCGGCAGGCAACGTGCCTGCGGCAAAGCGCAGGAGTGTTTGGTCGCTGGGATGATGATTGATCGTCATGGTGTTTCTTCCAGCATGTCCCTCAGCCTGCCAAGTGCACGTCTGATACGAGATTTCACGGTCCCAAGCGGCAGATCCAGCTCCTTGGCGATTTCAGAATGAGGACGATCACGAAAAAAGGACAATCTGATGATTTCCTCTTGTTCCGAACTGAGCGCCTGCAGTGCGGCTCGAACCCTTTCTTCATCTCCCCTGGCGACGAGGATCTCCTCCGGCGTCGGTTCCGATACCTGATATTCGTCGGGTTCGCCCCCGGGAGCCTGCTTGACCGTCTTGGTCTTCCGCTGGAAGTCGATGCGCAAATTCCGTGCGATCGTAAAGATCCATGTCATGGCACCGGCGCGTGCAGGATCGAAATAAGAGGCCTTGCGCCAGACGAGCAGCATCGCTTCCTGGGCAATTTCTTCCGCCAGTTCAGGCGGGGACCCCGAGCGCATCATGAACGCCTTGATCCTGGGCGCTGCAAAATTGAAGAGCTCGGCGAAAGCCTGACGATCCTGTCTTGTTGCGATCGCCAAAACCAGCCGGTTGATCGCTTCCCGCGATAGCAACTCGCGATCGGACAACATCGTCACCGCTCGTCTCCCGTGAAAGGAAAAGATGCTGTCCGGTCTGCCATGACTATCGATCGGCTGTGCTGAAACATTCATGCGCCTTCTACGACGGGCAGTGCCACTTGGATCCCGTGATCCGGCCCGGGAAAATTCACGTATCAGATTTGAAGAGTAGAAAGAAATAAAGTGCCTTAGCAAGCGGGCGCGGTCGGAAGAGAGAACACGATGCCGCATGAAGCAATGAAACGACAAGAACCTTGGATGAAGGCCGGCATGGGAGTCGTACCAATCATTATTGTTCTTCTGCTTGGACAGTGGCCGACTTTCAATCCGCCCAACGGATCTTCGGACCGGTCTGGAATTGCCTTCAGACACTCGTGACCTTTGCGGTCTGGCGCATATGGATGTTTCCCACTGAGGCTCGGGGGCAATCGCCAGCGCTCGTTTGCTTCTACTTGCAACTCACCTTCAATGCGGCTTGGTCATGGGCATTCCTTGCTCTCATAGTTCGGCGCTCGGTCTCGTGGACATCCTCCCGCAATGGATCGTGATCCTCGAGACATCCGCAGTTTCCATCGCCTTGACCAACCTGCGGCTTACGCTCTGCTACCTCTCGCATTCTGGGTCGCTTTCGCCTTCGCACTCAATTTCGAGATCTGGAGGCTGAATGGCTGAGCGCCGGGGTCGGGCTGCGTCGCCCCATGCACGGGCGCGGCCTATCAGCTAGGTCCGACAGGCCCGAGCAGACGCTCGGTAATCCATTGGCCGCTCCCGGCGGCAATTCCAGAGAGGAAGGTGCCCCAAAGAAGGTCGGCTATAGTCAGAACGGTCGACCAATTTCTGAGCGTCGCCTGGTTGGTCAGATCATAGGTAGCATAGGCCGTAAAGCCGAGCATCGCGCCGCAGACGATCGCCGTCTGGGTTGATCCGGCTATCAGACCAGGCCGCACGGCAAGGGCTGTGAGGCCTAGAGCGTAGATCAGGTAGAACGCGATGGCGGGCGCCAGTCGAAAGCCACTTGCCAGCATGTCTCCGAGCAGCGGCCGATAAAGCCGGTCCGCCATGCTGCTCAGCCAGATGAAATCTATCGCGACGAACACGATCAAGGTGGTGAGGTAAGCGACAACATGGGTCTTCACCGCAATCTCCTTCGTAACACGCCGTCAGCCAATCATTGGGTCCGTATCCAATCGACACCCTTGCATATCAGCCCGGCAATCACACAACCCTTCGTTGCCATATGGTCGCCGGTCACCGTCACTGTGATCCTGTAGGTCAGATCGCGCTGAGGGTCGAAGGCGTTGCCGGTGTAGACACCATCTGCGCCAGCCTTGATCGTCATCACCAGCCTGTCGCCCGCCTTTTCTCTCGGCGTGCCTGGCTTTATCCAGGTATTCACCGCACAGATGTTGGCTCCGCAGGGCGCAATCCTGACTTTGGCGTTGCCGTCTCCGCGTGCCCATTGGCCCTCGATGTCGGCGGCTTGCGCGACCGTTCCGAATGTCATCAGCAGACACGCAAACGCGCCGGTCATCGGTCCCACAGGAAGGCCTCCCTTTAACGTCCCGCCCTCATGCGTGTTCGAGCGTATACAGTCCGACATCGATGCTCCCCTCCTCGAAGCCTGCTTCGCAATAGCAAAGGTAGTAGTGCCAGAGGCGCCGGAACCGCTCGTCAAAGCCGAGCGCGGCGATCGCCGGCCAATGGGCGTGAAAGCGCATGCGCCAGTCGGCGAGCGTCCGTGCATAAGATGTGCCGAAATGCTCTCTCGCTGTAAGCACGAAGCCAGCCTTCAAGGCTGCAGCCGACAAGGCTGAATCCGAGGGCAGGAAGCCGCCCGGGAAGATGTACTTCTGGATAAAATCCGAACCGCGGCGATAGGACTTGAAGCGTTCCTCTTCGATCGAGATGACCTGCAGCACGACCCGACCGCCAGGTCTTAGGCAGCGCCTGAGCGTTGCGAAATAACTCGACCAGTACGCTTCGCCAACCGCCTCGAACATCTCGATCGAGACAATGCGGTCGAATTGCCCGGTGAGGTCACGATAATCCTGAAGGCGCAGGTCGATCTGGTCCGATTTGCCGGCACCGGCGACTGCTTCCTTTGCCCAGGCGAGCTGCGAAGGTGACAAGGTGACACCCGTCACCTTCGCTTTTGCCCGGCCCGCCAGGAATACGGCAAGCGCTCCCCAGCCGCAGCCGATCTCCAGCACGCTTTCGCTGCCATCGAGATCGAGCCTTTCCAGAATGCGCCCAAGCTTCTTCTCCTGCGCGGCTTCCAATGTGCGCGTCGAATCGTCAAAAATCCCCGAGGAATAGAGCATCGAGGGATCAAGCCACTCCTTGTAGAACTCGTTGCCGAGATCATAATGCGCCTCGATATTGCGCCGGCTACCGTGCTTCGTATTCGCATTCAGCAAATGCTTCACGCGGTTGAAGAGGCGCATCAGCGGGCTCCCTTCGACCGTCGGCGCGAGCGCCTTGGTGTTTTTCGCGGCGAAACGGATGACCGCCGTCAGATCCGGTGTCGTCCAGTCCTCGTCGAGATAGCTTTCCGCAAAGCCGATATCCCCGGAGATGACAAGGCGGCGCAACATGCGCCAACGCCGCATCACGATCACAGCCTGCGGACCCGGCTCGACACCGTATTTTTCGATCACGGCGCCTGACGGCAATATGATCTTCAGATGGCCATGGCGAACGTTGCGCAACAATTTCAACAAAAGACGACCGGCAAGGCAAAGCCTGTCGGTGCTGTCGGACAGACGGAGTGAAGCGTGGGAAAAATCGTCAAACGGGCTCATGAACATCGACCTTCGAATGGGGTGTCTTCCCTTCAGCGGGTGATGGGCGGACGAACGTAATGGGTTCCTCCGGCGGAAGTGGATGGCCGCGCAAGCCAATGCCTTTCGACCAGATCTTCAGCGCTTCCCAATAGATGCCGCCGATCACGCGGAACGTCAGGAAGGGGATGGTGAAAAACGCTTTGAGCAACGCTCTATCCGTGAGGGCGGTACGATGCGCCAGATGCCTGGCAGTCAACACAGGTCCCTCGCGATCGAAGGTGTCGATCCGGATCGAAAGCATATCGGTCGGCGGGGAGACCCGGAATTGATAGCGAAGGTCCATATCCATGAAAGGCGACACATGAAAAGCCTTGTCGCATTGCTGGACAATCTCCGTAGCACCATCCGCTTCGACCGGGATCATATAACCGTGACGCTCGCCGAAGGTATTATCCACCTCCCACAAGATCGCTTTGAGAGATGCATCGGTCGCGTAGCAGAAGAAGACGCTGAGTGGATTGAAAGCCCAACCGAGCAGGCGCGGCATGGTGAGCAGCCGAATCGGCCCGCCATCCGGCTCGATGCCGGCTTTGCGCATGCATTGCTCAACCTGCTTCTTGAGGTCGGAACCGGAACCGTCGCCCCGATCCTTGCGATAAAACGAAAAGAGGTTGAACCGGTCGACCGAAAAAAGACGCAGTCGCCGATCGATTTCATCGAGCTCATCCAGATCGATCAGCAGTGAATAGATGCGATAACTGAGCCTGTGCTGTTTCGGCTTCGATCGCGCATGCGTTACCAATCCGGGAAAAAGCGCCGAGCGAAGTCCAGCCCTCATGCGCTTACCTCCACGTCATCAGGCAGCTCCACCGGCCTTGCAAACGGCTTTCGCACGATACGTCCGCTTTCCCGCGCCACCTGCCAAGGCCGGCGCAGGCCGCCGAGGTCTTCCGCAACCGCAAGCCCAGCCTGGAGGCCATCCTCATGGAAGCCCGATCCGAAATGAGCGCCACAGAACCAGGTGTTTCGCACGCCCTGGAGCGACCAGATCTCCTTCTGCGCCCGATCCGTATCGAGATCGAAGACCGGGTGTTCGTAGACCTCGCGGCAGACTACGGTTTCTTCCCGCGGCGCCCGCTGCGGATTGAGTGTCACGAAAGTCGGCGGCGCGTCGCCCAACGGCTGAAGCTTGTTCATCCAGTAGGTGATCGAAGGCTGGTTCGGCTCGCCCGGCCTTTCGGCTACATAGTTCCAGCTCGACCAGGCGGCCCGCCGCCTCGGCATCAACGAGATGTCACCATGCAGAACGGCCTCGTTGCGCGAATAGCGGAAGGCGCCGAGAATACGTTTTTCCTCGGTGCTGGCGTCGACCAGCATGCGCAGTGCCTGATCGGCATGGGTGGCGATGACGACATCGTCGAAGACATGCCTGCAGCCATGGGCATCCTCAAGCTCGATGCCCTGCAGCCCACGGCGCACGGCCTTCACCGGTGTCGACAACCGGATACGGTCGGCGAAACGACTGGTCATCCGCGTCACATATTTGCGGCTGCCGCCCTTCACCGTGCGCCAAACCGGTCGGTCCAAAAACTCAAGCAGGCCGTGATTGCAGCAGAACCGCACGAAATTTGCCGCCGGATAGGCGCCGACCTGCATGGCAGGCGTCGACCAGATCGCTGCCGCCATCGGATAGAGATGATCGTCACGGAAGGCGCGACCGTAACCGTTGCGTGAAAGATAGTCGTCGAGCGAAATGTCGGCCATGTCAGCCAGGTCCCGCGGTGCGTTGCGATAAAAACGCACGAGATCGCGCATCATCGACCAGAAGCGCGGACTGATGATATTGGACTTCTGGGCGAAGAGACCGAGACCGGTGCCGCCGGAATATTCGTAGGCACCGCCGTCGAGCGACACCGCAAAAGACATGTCGGAAGCCGCAGTCGGCACGTCGAGCGTCCGAAACAGCGCGGTCAGGTTGGGATAGGTGACCTCGTTGTAGACGATGAAGCCGGTATCAACGGCGATGATGCCCGCCGCGCCCTTGAACTCCACCGTATTGCTGTGACCGCCCAGCCGATCACTCGCTTCGAAAACGGTCACGTCGTGACGCTTCGACAGAAGCCACGCAGCCGAAAGCCCTGAAATACCGCTGCCGATCACCGCGATAGTCAGGCGCCGCCCGCCTCCGTTCCGATCGTAATGGCCCATCAAATCCTCTCTTCTCTCAATGCTCAGCTTTTGGCTCGCAAGACAGATACGGAAGGAGACGGTGGCTGGTTTCGCGCATAGCGAGATTTTTTCAAAATGAAGCGAAACCAGTTCAGGACGATGACCGTAAATAGGGCATCAGTGTGATGATGTGCATGAACGCGGGCGGAAGGATGGATTGGTTTCTTCTGGTTTTCATTGCGGTCGGTCTGTCGCTGGCCATGGCCGCATCCTGGGTGGTGCAGCGCATGACCGGCCGCAGCGGCTGGATCGATACCATCTGGTCCCTCGCCGTCGGCATTGGCGGTATTGCGGCAGCCTTCTTCGCCAACGGCGCGTTCGGGCGTCGTATGACGGTCCTTGTCATTGTCGCTGTCTGGGCGCTGCGGCTCGGCTGGCATATAGGCAAAAGGACCAAAGGCGCCGGCGAAGATCCACGCTATGCCAAACTCATCAAGGTCTGGGGCGACAGCGCCGGCCGGCGGCTGTTCTTCTTCCTTCAGGTTCAGGCTTTGGCGGCTTTCATTTTGGTATTCGCCGTCTATCTCGCAGCAACGAACGACGAGGCCTATCCTGGCGGGCGGGATTTTCTTGCAATGTTGATCGCGGCGGCGGCACTTGTCGGCGAGACGATATCGGACGGGCAGCTCTCCCGTTTCCGTAAGACGCCGCAAGCAAAGACCGAAGTCTGCGAAGTAGGCCTGTGGCGATATTCCCGCCATCCCAACTACTTTTTCGAATGGCTCTTCTGGTGCTGTTGGCCCGTATTTGCCGCCTCGACATCGATGTCGGGCCTGTTATCGCTCCTCGCGCCGGCGCTGATGTACTGGTTGCTCGCGCATGTCTCAGGCATCCCACCGCTGGAAGAACACATGCTGCACTCGCGGGGCGACAAGTTCCGTGCCCTGCAACGACGCGTCAATGCCTTCTTCCCCGGCCCCCGCAAACGCGAATCCCGCCCTTCAGGAGAATAATCATGAACATGCTGGCCTTTGCCATCAATACCGCCGAACGTGTACCGCTCCCCGACGGCATGACGCTTGCCGGCATCGATTTCCTTTGCGGACGCACAAGACGTCGATTGGCCGCAACTCCGCAAGCTGCCGAACATGCCTTTGTCGAGACGATGGATCGCTTTCCGATAGCAATCCATACCGACGAGGCCAATCGGCAGCATTACGAGGTGCCGGCGAAGTTCTTCAGCCTGGTTCTCGGGCCGCAGCGGAAATACTCCTGCTGCCTCTATCCGAGCACAGACACGACGCTGGCGGAAGCCGAGGTCCATGCCCTTGCCGAAACGGTCAAACATGCGGGGATCGAAGACGGCATGAGCGTTCTGGAGCTCGGTTGCGGTTGGGGCTCGCTGTCGCTTTATCTCGCACAGCAGTTCCCGAACTCGCGTATTACCTCCGTGTCCAATTCCACCTCTCAACGCGCATACATTCGCAACATCGCGGCCCGGCGCGGCCTCACCAATCTGACCGTCGTCACCGCAGACATGAATGATTTCGAGACCGGCGAACGTTTTGATCATGTGGTCTCGGTTGAGATGTTCGAGCACATGTCGAATTGGCGCACATTGCTGGAGCGCGTTCACAGCTGGATGAAACCCGATGGCAGGCTATTCCTGCATGTGTTCACCCACAGGGATCGCTCCTATAGATTCGATCGCGACGATCCGGCCGATTGGATTGCACATCATTTCTTCACCGGCGGCATCATGCCAGCCCACGATCTGACGCGCCGTTTCGCCGATCTGTTTTCGGTCGAACGGGAATGGCGGTGGTCCGGCCAGCACTACCGGCGCACCGCCCTCGACTGGCTCGCGAACTTCGACCGCGAGATCGATCGCATCCAGCCGCTCTTCGACAAGGTCTATGGATGGGATAGCGCGCTTTGGCAGCGACGCTGGCGGCTCTTCTTTCTGGCGACGGCAGGCCTGTTCGGACATGACAAGGGCGATGTCTGGGGTGTCGGCCACTATCTGCTAAGGCCCGCCGGATGACGAGGCAGCCGCTGGATCAGCGGACCCAGGCTACCGTGACGATCGCCTGGGTCATTATCGCCAACAAGCCCTTCTACCCGCTCTATGTGTGGTGGCTTATCGGCAGCGGTGTCCGGACGTCCACCGCAACGCTTGCCTCTATTCCATTCCTCCTCGTGATCCCCTTGGTCGCGGGGCGATCCTCTTTCTTCGCCCGGTTCGCTCTCCCGCTCTTCGGCACGCTCGACACTGTCTTCGAAACCATCATATTCGGAAAAGCGTCCGGGACCCTCCTGTTCCTCGCACCCTGCATGGCACTGGTGCTGGTGTCCCTTTATGGGCGTGAGAAATGGTGGCAGCGGGGTCTTGCCTGCTTCATCCTCGCCTGCTTCGTCGTCTCCTGGAAGACAATGGGAGATCCGCTCTTTCCCTGGGACTCCGATCAGCTTACGGCCTTGTTGAACATCAATGCCTTCGCGGTCGCGAGCCTCATGACGTTCATCGCAATACGCTATGCGGGCGCGACAGCTGACACTTGATCCGGCAATTCTTGCTCTCGAACGGCGCTAAGCCGACCGCGCCAGGGAATCGGCAAGCTGCATTGCAATCCTTCTTGCCGCCTGTGTCCGTCGCCACACCAGATGAAACCATACCTGCGGATTTCCCGGCAACCGGGCGATGCTGATTTCGCGCACTGACGACGGCACCGTATCCATGGGAAGGATCGACAAATAGCCATGATCGCTGACGAGCCGGATAATGATCGACAGCGCGTCGACCTCGACCAGCGACGAGACATCCCCGTTCCCGCTGTTATCCATCAGCGACCCCAGTGCCTCGCTGATCTGTTGCCGCAATCCACTTCGCATACTGGGGACAGCCATCAAATTATCGGCAATCATGGACTCGAGCGGGACGGCTGCGGCCATGACTTCAGATGGCGCGACCAGCACCAGTTCCGCGGCGAAAATCTCCAGACTTTCGAACTGCTTGTGCCGGGTAGCAATATCGAGGAGCACGACATCGAAGCGTCCGGACTTCAGCCCTTCCAGCAGATCTTCCGCCGTCGTGCTGCTGACAAGAAGATCCGGTCGAGCGTCGTCCTCCCGCCATTGGGCGACCAGCCTTGCCAACCGCGCGGCAAGGCGGCCTTCGTGACTGATCGGGATGATCGTGCCGAGCTTGACTGTCCTGCTTTCTTGAGCGAACCGCATCTTGGCGGGGGCTGTCAGTTCTGCGACCTGGGCGACCAGGGCAAGCCCTGCCTCGTTCAGGGCTGCCCCTTGCGCCGTTGGCATGCAGCCTTCGCTGGCCCTCACCAGCAGGGGGCAGCCTAGCACCGTTTCCAGATGCAGCATTTGGCGCGACAGGTTCGGCTGGCCTATCCCCAGCAGACGCGCCGCCCGCCGGACACTGCCGGCGCGGACGACATGGTTAAAATGGGAGAGCGAGCCAATGGAGATCGTGCTGCCGGCCGCCCAGATCAGCACTTCGTTGCCACCGACGGTGACTTTTGGCTCTGCAATTTCGGCAATGGCCCCGAGCTTCTCGACGAAGGTTGCCATCGACCGTCCAAAGGTCTCGCCGGCCAATGTAAAGGACAGCACCCCATCGATGCGTAGGGCCAATTTCAGCACAAGCGCTGCCTCGAACCGCTCGAAAGCCGCAGCGACAGTTGAGACCGGACGCCGGAGCAAGCGGGCGGCGCCGCGAACGGAGCCCTCCTGCATAACCGCAAGCGTCATAGCCAGGGTGGCAATATTCATCCGGTTCGCGTCCCATAGCGATGCCGACGTGGCGATGTCGTCGCGCATCCAGTGTCCATATTTTAGCATATCGCCCGGATCGGACATCCGCAATAAAGTTACCCGGCAAGATCGGGAACAGTGGGAAGACGGGGAGCACAATGCCGTTGAATGATACGACACCGTCCACGGTTACTCTTGGCGACACGCCGCTGACACTGCAGGCGGTCGAAGCGATCGCGAGACAGCGCGTAACTGTCGATCTCTCACAACAGGGACGCGCGACGGTCGCCGCGGCGCGCGCCATTGTCGACAGGCTGGTCGAGAGCGGCACACCCGCTTACGGGATTACGACCGGAGTCGGCAGCCAGAAGGACTTCGGCATCAGCACCGAAGCCATTGCTCGCTACAACAATCTGATGATCACGGCCCATGCGACGCTTGCGCCTGGACGCGATGCGCCGCCAGAGGTCGTCCGTGCCGCGCTTGCGATCCAGCTTTCGCTGTTTGCGCGCGGGCGCTCCGGCGTCCGCCTCGAATTGGTCGAAAGCCTGCTTGCGCGGCTGCAGACCGACGATCTTCCCGGCGCGCGGCTTGGATCGTCCGTCGGTGCATCGGATATCGTGGCGATGAGCCAGCTTGCAGCGCCGCTGATCGGCAATGCGGCGATCGGGAACGGCGGCGCAGGTCCCTCGCCTGTCGGAAGCCTCGCAGCCAAGGAGGCCGTATCGCTGCTCAATTCCAACAGCCTGATGCTGGCGGAAGCCAGCCTTGCGATCATGGAGGTAAGAGCGCTTCTCGATGCGGCGACAGCCGCAGGCGCGATGTCGATGGAAGGCTTTCGCGGCAATGTTCAATCATGGGGCGCCCGAGTGGATGCCGCACGCGGACAGGCCGGCCAGACCCGTGTCGGCGTCGCCCTGCGCGCGCGGCTTGCCAAGAGCCGGCTGTGGCAAGCCGGTGAGGCCCGCTTCCTGCAGGACCCCCTCAGTTTCCGCTGCATCCCGCAGATCCACGGCGCGGCCGAGGCCGCTTTCGATTTCGCGACCGGCATATTTGAAAGCGAGCTGTCGGCGGCTTGCGACAATCCGCTCATCGACACCGCCTCCGGCGATTTCATCTCACATGGTAACATGGAAACGACGGCCTGCGCGCTTGCCATGGACACGTTGCGTCAGGCACTCGCCAAGGTGATCGAGGCGTCAGGTCAGCGTATCCATAAGATACAGTGGCCGGGGTTCACCGGATTGCCGACCAGCCTTGCCGTCGAGCCGGGCGCAATCGGCGGCGTCCAGTTCCTCAATTTCGGTCACATAGCCGGCGCGAATGTCGGCGCGGTTCGGCAAGCGGCCCATCCCGCAATGCTGAACTATTCCGGCCAGCTCGACGATGGTGTCGAGGATGTCGCCGGCAATGCGCCGCAATCCGTTGCGGAAACGGTGCGGATGCTGGTGCCGGCCTGGAATGTGGTTGCCATCGAGATGGCCTGCGCGGTCTGGGCGATCCATCGGCGCGCCCTGCCGATCCACACGCTCGGCGACGGCGTGCGGCCGCTGGTCGAGCAGATCCTGCCCATGCTTCCGATCGGGACCGAGGGCCAGCAGGTCTTCGATCTCTCGCCGATCGTCAATGTGGTGAAATCTGCCTTCGGCATCAGCCGATCGGTTTTCGACTAGGAGATGGCAATGTCCCACCCTTCATTCGATCAGAGTTTCCGCGCGGCCCTGGAATATCTGAAGGCAGCCGGCCAATTACACCGGGTCGAGCGCCCCGTCGACACCCGCTTCGAAATCGGCGCCGTCCTCGCATTACGGGATCGTGGCCCGGCTCAATTGTTTTCCAATGTTATGGGCCACACCATGCCGGTCGTCGGCAACATCATGAACTCCAGGGAAAGGGTCGCGGCACTTCTCGGCGTCGAAAAGGCGGATCTCCAACAGATGGTCCTGAAGGCGCTCGCCTCGCCGATCTCTCCGGTGATGGTTGAAAATGCTCCCTTGCACGAAGTCGTGCATAAAGATCTCTTCGATCTTGCCCACCTTTTGCCCGTTCCGACCTGGTTCGAGCACGAAAGCGGAGCCTATATCACCGCCGGCGTTATTGTCGCCAAGGACCCGGAAACCGGGCGCCGCAATGTCTCCATCGCACGGCTGCGGCTCGACGGCGGCGGGCGCATCATGGTCGGGATCGCCAAGAATCATCATCTCAATCTTCTGGCGGAAAAGGCCAGGGGGCTGGGGCGGAAGCTGCCGATCGCCGTCGCCATCGGCAATCATCCCGCGGTGCTGCTCGGTTCACAGATGTACCTCGGCCTCGGTGACGACGAATACGATGTCGTTGGCGGGATGCTCGGCGAACCGCTGCAGCTGACGCGCTGCCTGACGGTGCCTCTGGAAATTCCCGCCGGCGCGGAAATCGTCCTCGAGGGAGAGATTGATGCTGGCGATCTGATCGAGGAAGGCTCGGTCTCGGAGTTCCACGGCTTTTACGTCAGTTACGGCCCGGGGACAGGCGGCCGGATCACCTGCGTTACCCACCGCAGCGATGCCGTCTATCAAGCGATCCTGCCGGGCTATGCTTCGGAGCACTGCCTGCTTGGAGCTATCGCTATCGAGGCAGTCTGCTGTCAGGCGCTGAAGCGGGTCATCCCTGCAGTCCGCCGGGTTCTGGTGACGGATGGCGGCATGGGACGGCTGCATGCGATCATCGTCATGCACCGGCCACGTCTCGGCGAGGGCAAGCGAGCGATCATCCTCGCAATGGGACAGATCAATCTCCTGAAGCACGTCATCGTCGTCGAAGACGATATCGATCCGGAAGATCCCGCTCAGGTGGAATGGTCGCTTGCCGCGCGGTTCCGGGGCGACGAGGATCTGGTCGTCCTGCCGGGCATGAAGGCCGATCGCTGCGACCCTGTCCATGAAAACCTGACAATTACCAAGATCGGCATGGTTGCCTGCACCCGACCTGGCGACGGCGAACGCGGGACCTTGTCGGAATTCTGCCGGCCGCCCGAAGACGTGATGCGCAAGGTGCGCGCGCATATTGAAGACTATTGAGGACAGATCACATGGCCGGCCCCAAACGCATCATCGTCGCCATCACCGGGGCCTCCGGCTTCGACTACGGAATCCGAATCCTCGAAATGTTGCGCTCCGAATCCATCGAGACGCATCTGGTCATTTCCCGCGCAGCCATGACCGCCATGTCGCATGAAACCGACATGACCGTCGCAAAAGTCAAGCAACTGGCCGACCACTGCCACGACAATCGCGATATCGGTGCGCCGATTGCGAGCGGCTCCTTCCGCACGGCCGGCATGATCGTTGCCCCCTGCTCTGCCAAAAGCCTGGCGGAGATAGCCATGGGAACCGGCGGCAATCTTGTCACCCGCGCCGCCGACGTCGTGTTGAAGGAGCGCCGTCGGCTTGTCGTGCTGTTTCGCGAGACGCCGCTGCATCTTGGCCATTGCCACAATATGCTCCGGCTCACCGAGATGGGTGGTATCGTCATGCCGCCGGTGCCGGCTTTCTATCCGAAACCGCAGACCATCGAAGATATCGTCTCCTATACGGCTGCCCGCGTCCTCGACCTGTTCGATCTCGACGTTACCGCCACCGGACGATGGAAGGGTGGATAGGGCGATGTCACGTTGTCTGCAGCTTAACGGTTGGCGGATAACTAGGCGAGGATGAGCTCGCCGACGATCAGTTACAAGAACCACCGCTTTCCGCC